>JBLHLC010000103.1:0-3048 GCA_047619685.1 Rhodothermales bacterium | reverse complement strand
TTCATGACCGCACCGCGGCACTCTGTCACAGTCACGACTGGAGGCAGTGGTCAGGCTTTGCGGTAGCCAGCTCGTACAACGAGTTCGCCGCCCCCGAATACGCGGCCATCAGACACGCTGCGGCTCTCATCGACGTGTCGCCTCTTTTCAAATGCTGGGTCACGGGTCCGGATGCGACAGCGGTGATGAACCGCGTGTTTACCCAGAACCTGTCGAAGGTTGTGGTCGGGCGTGTCGTGTACACGCCGTGGTGCGATTCGGACGGGAAGGTCAGGCAGGAGGGCACCGTGTTTCGGTTGGGAGAGAATGCCTATCAGGTATGCTCGGCTGAGCCCTCCCTGGGCTGGATCAGCCGCAACGCGGTGGGCTATGATGTCACAATCACCGACCGAACAGACGATATCGTGGCGCTGGCCCTTCAGGGACCCAATGCGCGGAAGGCGCTCCAGGCCGTGTCGACAGTCCCCGTCGAAGACCTGAAGTTCTTCCGATTCGCCGAGGGCGAGATAGACGGCGTTCCTGTTACCGTCTCGCGAACGGGCTACACCGGCGACCTTGGCTTCGAGATTTGGTTGCCAGCCCAACACGCGCTCCGCGTCTGGGATGCGGTCATCGAGGGAGGCGCGCCCTTCCATGTGACGCCCTGCGGGCTTGCCGCCATGGACATCGCCCGAATCGAGGCAGGATTCGTCCTTATCGGGGTCGATTATGTGAGTTCTGAGGTGGCGCATCTGGCACATCACAAGTTGTCGCCCTACGAGCTTGGCCTTGGCTGGGCTGTCAAACTGGACAAGGAGGAGCCGTTCAACGGCAAGGCCGCCCTGCAAGCGGAGAAACTCAGCGGGCCCAAGCAGTCGGTGGTGGGAATCGAGGTTGCCTGGGCTCCTCTTGAGGCAGCCTACGGCGCGGCGGGACTCATGCCTGACTTGCCGATGATGCCCTGCCGCGAACCTGTGCCTGTGTACGCGGGTGGGAAGCACGTCGGACGGGTTACGACGAAGGTCTGGTCGACCATGCTCAAGAAGTACATCGGACTGGCGACGATCGACTCCCGCTATTCAAAGCCCGGAACCCAGGTGGAGATGGAGATCACGGTTGATTTTCAGCGAAAGAAGGTTGCCGCGCGTATCGCAAAAATGCCGTTCTGGAGGCCGGAACGGATGCGGGCGTGACCAATCCTGGGTCCGATACCGGGCACGCAGGTGCCACGGCAGCTTTGGAGGCGCCGCCCGGGACTCAGGCCATCGTCCGGGCAGTCAGGTTATTGAAGGCTGTTGCAGCCGGTTCGGAGCCGGGCACGCTGGCGGACCTGGCGGTATCGGTTGGCCTGTCCAAACCAACCGTGCACCGGATGCTTGCTGCCCTCGAATTTGAGGGACTCGTGGCGCGGGATGGCGCGGGATTCCGGCTGGGGTCGGCTGTTGTGACCCTTGGCGCTCAGGCGCTTGCAGGGAGCAACCTGAGGGCCGTGGCGCGGCAGTTCCTGGAGCATATGGCGAACGAGAGCGGTGAGACGGCAACACTGGAGATTCCGGTCGGGGAGAACATGCTCATCCTCGACGAGGTGCGGGGCCGCCAGTTGGTTGGGGCCCACGTCGAGGTCGGCACGCAGTGGCCCATGTATGCTACTTCTACCGGAAAGGCGTATTTGTCCACGTTGACAGAACACGAACTGTTGAGGCGATCTCGCAACCCCCGGCGGCGCCTTACCCCAGCGACGCTGGTTGGGGACGACGATTTTATTTCCGCCTGCAGGCTGGCCGCAGAGAGAGGTATTGCTTTGACTCAGGAGGAATTGGAGGGGGGATACAGCGCGGTTGGCGTGGTTGTCATGGGGCCAGGGACCAGTCCCGTAGCGGCTATCAGCCTGGGCGGTCCAACTGAGCGGATGGACGAGGGCAGGTTGCTCGAACTGGGAAGCCTGGTGCGCAAGACCGCCGCCGAATTGTCGGTGGCGCTCGGTGGCTGATCTCGGATTCATCGGAACGGGAGTCATCGCGGAAGCTGTTATCACCGGCTTACTGGCTTCGACCAATGCCCCGGAAACAGTCGTCGTCTCGCCCAGAAATGCCGTGCGTGCAGCCGGCCTTGCGTCCAAATACCCTCAAGTCAAAGTCGCAAAGAGCAATCAGGCCGTCATCGACGCCTGCAAGACGGTATGTCTGTCGATCAGGCCCCAGATTGCAGATCAGGTGTTGGGAGCGCTTGTTTTTCCTGAGGACATCACGGTTGTAAGCTTTGTCCCAACCTACACGGCTCCCATTCTTCAGGGTCTCATTGGACCTGTAAGAAAGATTGTCCGCATGATTCCACTTCCCCCGTCGGCAAGATGTCTGGGGCCCGTGCTGATTTTTCCCGCAGACACGGAAGTGGAAAAGGTATTCGGTGGTATCGGTACCATTATCCGGGCTGAAACCGCCGACCAGTTCCACGCTCTGTGGGCAACTACGTCCATGCTGGCACCCTATTTCGGACTATTGGGCAGCGTGGCGAATTGGTTGAGAGATAGAGGCGTGCCAGCAGAAGATGCTGATTCGTACGTGGCGGCCATGTTTCATTCGATAGCTGATACGGGGCTCAAAGTCCGTGGCGAAGGCTTCGAAGAGATTACTATCGAGCATGCCACGCCCGGCGGGTTGAATGAGCAGATGTTAAGAGAGCTCACCCGTTCTGGTAGCTATGACAATGTCTCGCGAGGGCTTTCGTTGATATTTGAGCGCCTGAATGGGCGGGCTGATTTGGACGACACTATTGGATAGGCTCCGGGCTGTAGAGCTCGGACGCTGATTCGTTTCCATGTCGATTTGTGCGTGTAGCGTAACCTTTGATTCACTATTACGTTTTTTGACATAGTGTATATCAAAACTCGACCTACCGGGTCTCGACATGTTATCCAAACCGCTGGTTAGCGCGGCACTCAAACCGCTCATCCTGTCCATGCTTGCCGAGGGGCCCATGTACGGATTTCAGATTACCTACCGGGCCAAGATGCTCGCTGACGGGCAGGTTCAGTGGTCCAACAGCAAGCTCTACCCGCTCTTGCACAAA
>JBLHLC010000102.1:0-3185 GCA_047619685.1 Rhodothermales bacterium | reverse complement strand
CTCTGGTTCTCCATCAATCCGGACGGCCAGACCATGGTTTCGGATTGGTACTACTCCAATCTGGGTACGCCGTACGAAGTCTCAGGGACGCCCTTTCTGTACCAGAAGTACGTCGGGCACGACAACAACCGCGATGGCTACATGATCAACCAGATCGAGTCGCGCGTGGTCACCCGCGTGGACCGGGACTGGGAGCCGCAGATCGTCTACAACCACCACCAGAGTTCGCCATTCCCGACGCGTATCTGGATTCCGCCGTTTGCGGAGCCCATCAGCCCCAATGTGCACCCGCTGATGTGGCGCACCGTCAACCTCATCGGGATGTCCATGGCGCAGGCGCTCGAGGAGCGCGGACAAAAAGGTGCGGTCCACATGGGCACCGGGTTCGACAACTGGTATCCGGGCTTCATGGACCACGCCAACAGCTTCCACAACGTGGCGTCCTTCCTCACCGAGACGGCCCTGTACCGCTACGCGACGCCGCACTTCTACACCATCGGCGACTTCCCGCAGCGCGCACGCGACCTGCGGCCGCAATCGCTTTATGCCAGCCCATGGCAGGGGGGATGGTGGCGGATTGGCGATGCCGTCAACTACATGCTGACCGCGTCGGTGTCGGTGCTGGACGTCGCCGCGAAATACCGGTACGATCTCCTGTACAACCGCTACCAGGCGGCCCGCGACGTTACGCATGAGTTCACGGAGAGCCCGCCCTATGCGTTCTTTATCGGGCAGGACCAGCGGGATCCGGTCGCCGCGGTGGAAATGCTGCGGCGCCTCGCGTTCAACGGAATCGATGTGGGTCAATTGTCGGAGGCGGTGACCGTAGACGGCGTGTCTCATCCGCCCGGTACCTGGGTGATCCTGATGGACCAGCCCAACGCCAATTTTGTGCGTCAGCTGTTTGCGGTGCAGGAGTACCCGGATTTGCGGGAGTATCCCGAAGGCCCGCCCGAGCAGCCGTACGATGTGTCGGGATGGACGCTTCCGTACCAGTTTGATGTCCGGGTCGTCGAGGCACGGTCCCCACTTGACGCTTCGGTGCGGAATGCCGTTTCGCCTCTTTCCGCCACGCCGGTCGATTGGGCCGACACCGCCGACGCACAATCGTGGGATACCCCGCCCGGTGCCGGCTTCGACAGCCATCCGGTGGCTCGCGCCATTGTGCCCCCGGCCGGTTCCGTCTCTGGCTCCGGAAACGCCCTCTGGCTGGATCCTGCGCAGAACAATTCCTACCGGGCGCTGGCGGATGCATGGCGGCAGGGCGCCACGGTCCGCTACGGTGAGGCCGCAGGAGCATCAGGCGGGGCATGGTCCGTTTCGGGACTGTCTGCGTCTTCCCAGCAGAACCTCGCCGACAAATACGCCCTCAAGGCCTCCCGGGGGTCATCGTCAGGAGCAACCGTGCGCCAACCCAGGATCGGGCTCTATCGGCCCTGGCAGGCCAGCATGGATGAAGGGTGGACACGCTGGGTTCTGGAGATGTACGGCATCGAACACACGAATCTGTACAACGCCGACGTCCGCGCCGGCGACCTCAACGAGCGGTACGATGTCATCATGATCGCAGACATACGTAGCCGAACCATCATGGACGGGTACGCCACCGGCTCGATTCGGGGCCAGTACGAGGGGGGCATCGGGGCCGAAGGCGTCCGGGAGTTGGATGCCTTTGTACGCGCGGGAGGCACACTGGTCACCATCAACGGTTCGTCCGGGTTCGCGGTGGAGCAACTGCACCTGCCCGTCCGGGACGTCACCGAAGAATTGAAATCCGACAAGTTTTTTGCCGGCGGGGCCATTGTCGAACTCCACACCGACCCATCGCATCCGGTGATGAGCGGTATGCCCGAGCGGGCCAAAGTGATGATTGGCTCCAGCCCCGTCTACACCGTCGAGGATGATTTCGAGGGACACGTGCTTGCCAAGTACCCTTCGCAGGGGTCGCCCCTGCTTTCTGGCTACTTTCTGGGCGAAGAGCATGTCCAAGGATATGCGGCAGCTCTGGATGTGAAGCACGGGGATGGGCGCGTTGTGCTGCTGGGTATGCGTCCGCAATGGCGGGGGCAGCCCTTTGGGACCTTCAAAGTGCTCTTTAATGCGGCGCTCTACACGAAGGCCGTGGCCGGCCAGGCGCCGGACAATCCCGACTTCTGGGAGGCACCGGCCGAAAAGGAGGCAGACGCTGAAGAAGACGCGAAGGGTGGACGGTAATGGCCGGCTGTCCGGACCGGCAGGATACGCTTGGCCGCCGCGCGGCAGACGATCCGGGTCCGGAACGCAATTGGCCGTGCGCGTGTTACGGAATCAGTGCTCTCGCGAGGTAATTCAAAATTTTCAGTCGCACCTATGTTTTTCTCTAATGCGTCTCTGACGAGCGCCCGTGTCTCTGTCCTGACGCTCATGTTGACGGCCGTGTCCGTTCAGTGCGGCCCGACCACGACGACCGCCCAAGTCACTGATGCGGCCGACCAGATTGCCGGCGCCGTCCAGGCGGCGCCAGCCGAATTCCAGGAAGGAGCACGCGTGCTTGGGTTCGATCCCGATGGCAATATTGTGGATCTCAGGGCGGGCTCCAATGAGATGGTTTGTCTGGCCGATGATCCCGGTCGCGAGGGGTGGAGCGTCGCCTGTTATCATTCGTCTCTGGATCCGTTTATGGCCATGGGACGCTCGCTACGTGCGCAGGGGACGACGGACGGCGTGGAGATCCGGAGACTTCGCTTTGAGGCTGCGGATGCCGGCGAACTCTCCATGCCCCAGAAGCAGGCCAGCCTCTATGTGATGACTGCCGACAGCTTTGACCCGGCCACTGGGGAGCTGGAGAATGGGTACGTCCGGTACGTACTCTACACGCCATACGCGACAGCTGAATCCTCTGGCCTCCCAACCACGCCAGACGGCTCTGTCCAACCCTGGCTGATGTTTCCCGGTACCGCGGGCGCCCACGTCATGATCACCCCGGCCAGTAACTGAAAAATGACGAGCAGACGAACGTTCTTGGCGCTATTGGCCGGGGCTGTAATGGTGCCGCGCCGCGCCGCCGCCTCGATCACCCATCCAGAGCCTCGCCTCGACATTGACAGTTCGCTCGTGCTGGACGGGGAGCAGCTTGAGGGCGCGTCGAAAAAGGTGAAGGAGATCTTCGGTATGATCCGGGAAATCCCTCAGATAGCAGACGGAAT
>JBLHLC010000101.1:0-3614 GCA_047619685.1 Rhodothermales bacterium | reverse complement strand
TCCGAGAGTTTCCCCGGCCTGGAGATCAACTAGGTTGGCGGGGCCAACTTCGGTAAATTCCAGGCGGAGTTGGTGCTGCCTCCGATCCGCTTCCGCAGCATCGGCGTTCCGAGTCTCTACCTGAGATTGGCGAGCGTGTCTCTATTTGCCTCCGGGGTCGTGACCGATGTCGACAACGATGCCACACGCCGGAAATTCGGAAACGTTGGGGGGCAGTTGGACCTTCGGCTGGTTACCGTCTCTCACCTCAATTCTACTGTCTCGTTTGGCTATGCGGTCGCAGCCGAAGTTGACGGCCCTCAGAATACCGAGTGTATGGTTTCCCTCAAGGTGTTTTAGCTTGGGGACGCCTCCCATTCCAACCGGATTCCCCTTGTGTTCGCCGTCCATATAGCGCTCAGCCTCCTGCCGGTCCTGCTGTTTCTGGCGGCGCTTCGATTGATGGACAGCTTCAAGCTCGTCCAGATCTGGGGGCTTCTCTCAGCCATTGGCGCGGGCTGTCTTGCCGCGGCGGCCGCGTTCTATGTGAACACGTGGATTCAAGGCTATTTCGGCCTGTCGGACGAAAGCCTTCGACGTTATCCGGCACCTCTGGCTGAGGAGTTGCTGAAGGGAATCCTCCTGGGCGGCCTCGTGGCCAGACAACGGGTGGGCTTTCTGGTTGACGCCGCCATCTATGGATTCGCCATTGGCACGGGCTTCGCCTGCGTCGAGAACATCTTCTACCTGGGCACCCGAGACGCTGCGCTCCTGACATGGGTGGTGAGAGGATTCGGCACGGCAATAATGCATGCGGGTACGACGGCCGTGCTGGCGATCCTGACGAAGCTGCTCATGGACTGGGGTGGGGAGGTTCTCAAACCCTGGATGGTGTTTCCGGGGCTGCTGGCAGCAGTTGTGATTCACTCTGCGTACAACCATTTCCTCCTTCCGCCTCTGGTGGCAACCGCCCTCATCGCAGTAACACTGCCGCTATTGGTCAGTTTTGTGTTTGAACGCAGCGAGGCGGCCACCCGGGAGTGGATGACTTCTGGCTTTGACGCCGACCAGGAGCTTCTGCGGCTCATTGAGTCCGGGGGCATCGCGGACACGCGTGTGGGTCATTACCTGGGTGAGTTGCAGGCGCGTTTCCCCGGAACGATCATCGTAGATATGCTTTGTTTGGTGCGCCTGGAGATGGAGTTGTCCATCCGGGCCAAGGGCATGTTGATGATGCGGGAGGCTGGCTTTTCACCCAAGCCGGACGACGCCGTGCGCGCCAAGGTCTCGGAGGTGCGCTACCTGGAAGGCAGCATCGGCCGCACGGGCCTCTTGGCAATCGACCCGTTCCGTCGCACCAGCGACCGCGATAAGTGGCAGCGAAGTGCGCTGGGGCTGGACTGAGCGTAAGTTGCTGAAGTCGCCACCGTCAACGAACCACTTCGGGCCGTTGTGTGTACGACCGCCAACTCCAACCAAAACCGCTCCAACCGTGCGCTCTTTTTTAGCTTTTATCTTCTTTTTCCTGGTGATTGTAGCCACGGCCATGCCGGCTGCAGCCCAACGTCCTGGTTCACCACGCGGTGAAGCCTCTACGCAGATCAGCGAGGGCTTTGGCAAGTGGATCGTTGTGGACTACGGCCGTCCGATCCTCCGTGGTCGCCGCGGCATTTTCGGCGTCGGTGAGGAATACGGCGTCGCCGCAAACTCAGGAGCGCCAGTTTGGCGAGCCGGAGCCAACGCTTCGACCACGCTGACTTCCGAGGTCGATCTCATTTTTGGTGAGACCACCGTCCCGGCGGGCACACACACCATGTTCATCGATCTGTCCGCCGAAGGTTGGACTCTGGTCATCTCCGATCACAAGGCGAGCGCCGGCTACCCCGCTGAAGACGGCTTGTGGGGCGCCTACGGATACACGGAGGACAAAGACGTCGTTCGTGTGCCAATGCAAGTGGGTGCTGACGTCCCGTTCGCCGTGGACCAGTTTACGATCTTGTTCAGCGATATGACGGAGTCTGCGGGCAACATCAACTTTATCTGGGACAACACGATGGCAATCGCTTCCTTCACTCTAGGGAGTTTCTAGGCAATGGCCAGGACGTACCCGGTGAGCAGGTGCGCCATCCTTCTTTTGGTGGTCCTTTCGGGTTGCGGGGTTTCCCCGGAGCCCGAAAGGCCGCCGAATGTTGTCTTGATCATGATCGACGATCTGGGGTGGACTGACCTCCACGTTCAGGGAAACGATCTGCTGGAGACGCCGGTCATAGATCGGCTGGCTAGAGAGGGGATGCGCTTTACAGATGCGTATGCCGCATCGCCGGTGTGTTCGCCGACGCGGGCGGCCGTCATCACAGGGCTTTCGCCCGCCCGCGTGGCCATCACAAACCACATCACCGGGGATCAGGCTCAGTTTCAGCCACCGGAGGCCACAATGCGAGCTGCCGAGATGTACAATCATCTGGCGCTGGAGCACGTCACCATCGCCGAGCAGCTGGGCGAGAGCGGGTACGCAACCGCGTTCCTGGGGAAGTGGCATCTCTCGGGTACGAAAGACGAGATGGACTCCGTCGAGCCCTCCAGGAGGCCGGAGCATCAGGGTTTTGACCTTAATGTGGGCGGCGTCAGCTTTGGCGGGCCACCCAGCTATTTCGATCCGTACCGAAATCCAGCGATTGAAGACCGCCTGGAGGGGGACTACCTCACCAATCGCCTTGCCGACGATACGATCGAGTTCATGCGGGAGAACCGCGAGGGCCCGTTCTTCGTCGCTTTGTGGCCGTACACGGTCCACTGGCCCATGCAGGCCCCTGCCGATCTGATTGCGAAATACGCCAACCGCCCGGGTTTCCGCGATATGGGCGATGGCCTGGAGTCAAGCACCGCTTATGCCGCGATGATTGAGGCAATGGATTCGGCCATTGGGACGGTTCTCGCTGCCCTAGATGAATTGGATCTGGCCGAGGAGACGTTGGTGATTTTCACCTCCGATAATGGGGCATACGGTGGCGTGACGGACCTCAGCCCGCTTCGGGCCGCCAAGGGGCATCTATACGAAGGGGGGATACGTGTCCCTCTGATCGTGCGTTGGCCGGGTCAGGTTGATCCGGGGACCGTGTCGTCCAAGCCGGTGATCAGTATGGACTTCTTTCCAACCATTCTTGAGGCCGCCGGTATCAAAACCGGTACGGGCCAGGTGCTTGACGGCGTTAGCCTGATGCCGCTTCTGCAAGGAACGGGTGACTTGAATCGGGATGCGATCTTCTTCCACTATCCGAACTACGCGTTTCACCAGGAGAATCGACTGGGCGGCGCCATTCGAGCGGGTGACTACAAGTTGATCGAGTTTTACGCCGACGGTTCTGTCGAACTCTACAACGTCGCTGACGATATTAGCGAGTCTCGGGATCTGGCTCTTGAGATGCCGGACCTGGCACGTTCAATGAAGGCGAGTCTCGATAGCTGGCTCGCGGAATCCGGAGCCAGAATGCCGACTCCGATCGACGATTCCTCGCACTAGCAAACATGACGAGACTCTCAACCCTCATCGCTTTCGGACTCGCGCTTATGGTGTCTGAGGTGGAAGCCCAAGACTGGGCGAATCTGGAGCGGTTCATGGACGCCAATGAGGAATT
>JBLHLC010000100.1:0-4293 GCA_047619685.1 Rhodothermales bacterium | reverse complement strand
TCGCCGCGACCTCGTCGGAAAGAGAAAAGACAGGGGCCACGCGCATGTTCGAATCTCCGGTTACAGATCAGCAAATGCAACCGGCGAACACCTTATTAGATCCCTTAATTACGACGCACTACACTAGCCTGTTTCTGGTTCTGTCGGTTGCGGCCCAGGCGCCGCAGACCGAGCACACGCTTTCGCTGACAGACTCGACTGCGGGAATGGGCATGGGGCTCGATGCCCTCAGTTTGATGGTCGGGACCTGGACGGGCGAAGGGTTCGGTGGGTCTATTGACGAAATCTGGACCGGTGCAGGTGGGGGACAGATGCACGGCCTTTTCCGGATAGTCGAAGAAGACGGCGTGGTCCTGTCCGAGCACATGGTGATTGACCTTGCTGACGGAAGGCCCTCGTTGCGCGTCAAGCACTTTTCCCCGTCGTTCGAGGGCTGGGAGGAGAAAGAAGCATCCGTGACCTTCCCTCTGATCCGCGCAGAAGCGGACACGCTGTTTTTTGGAGGGCTGACGATTGTCCGGCTCGGTGATGACGCACTCAAGTACTACCTGGCTATGGGGTCAGCCGACGGCTACCAGGAAATGGAGCTCAACTACACCCGAGTGAAGTGACGGGTCCAACGTCCACGGAGACCCGCGGCCCGGCCTGATACCCCCGGTCGAGGCCAGATCCTTATTTCTTAAGGTGAGAGCGGCCCGATCCTTGGGTGTTCAAGAGCCAAGCTGCACAAGAACAATCGGGGCTGAACTGTGGAAGGACTGGACAAACTCAACCTGACCGCTCTGACTCTCTTTATTGGTGCAAGCATCCTCCTGGTGACGTACATCCCGCGCCTGCTGACGCCCCTGCTCCGATCTCTGCGAAGGGATCCTCAGGAGCGATCCTCGTCCCAGCTCAGGTGCAAAGAAAGCTGACGCCCCACAAGATCCGCCTCTTCGAGGAGCTTGGAGACGGTGAGGCCCAGGAGTCGAACCGGCTTTTCCGGAGGCGAAGGAGCATTCCAGAGAAGCCATTCGGCGCAGCGCAGGATCTCGTCGGCACTGCAAACGGGCTCGCGAGAGGTGGTCTGCCGGGTTGTCACGTTAAACTCGAGATCCTTGATTTTCAGTGTCACCGTTTGCCCAGAAAGCGACCGCTTTCCCAGCCTGCGGGCTACCTCCTCGGCGATCTCGGTGAGTCGCTCCATCATCACGGTCGGCTCGCTGATGTCCTCGTTGAAGGTCCTCTCGGCTCCTAGAGATTTCCTGACCCGTTGGGACCGAACGGGCCTGTCGTCGAGGCCGTTCGCAGCGCTGTAGTAATACCTGCCTGACCTACCGAACCGTTTCACCAGGCGCTCTTCGTCCCAGGCCTTCAGGTCCGCGCCTGTCCTGATGCCTTCGTCGTGCATTTTTTTTGCGGTAACCGGGCCCACACCGAAGAACTTGGCGATGGGCAGGGCATCGATGAATACCGCCGCCTGCTCGGGTGTAATCACCGTGAGCCCGTCGGGCTTCTCGGCAGCCGATGCGACCTTCGCCAGAAACTTGTTGTAGGAAACGCCCGCCGACGCCGTCAGGCCTGTCGTGGCCTTGATCTCCTCCTTGATGGCCCTGGCAATCAGCGTGGCCGACGGGGGGCCCTTGAGGGGTTCGGTTACGTCCAGATAGGCCTCGTCCAACGATAGCGGTTCGACGAGCCCGCTGTAGGAACGGAAAACCTCGTTTATGGCTACCGACGCCTGCCGGTACACTTCGAATCGGGGTTTAACGAAAATGAGTCCGGGACACTTCCTGGCGGCCGTTTTTGACGGCATCGCCGAATGCACGCCGTACTTCCGAGCCTCATAGGAGGCCGCCGCCACCACCCCGCGATGCATCCCGCCAACGGCCACCGGTTTCCCCCTCAGAGACGGATTGTCCCGCTGCTCAACGGACGCATAGAAGGCGTCCATATCCACATGGATGATTTTTCGCGTGAACGACACTGACGTGTTTTGCCTGGTTTTCCCGTTGTATACGATAGCCACACTCAGCGTTTCCGATGCAACATCGCCGAGCCTTTCTCTTTGCCCTGGGCTTCCTTTGCGGGATT
This sequence comes from Rhodothermales bacterium, assembly GCA_047619685.1. Taxonomy (GTDB): domain Bacteria; phylum Bacteroidota; class Rhodothermia; order Rhodothermales; family UBA10348; genus JABDJZ01. The sequence continues at coordinate 2,220 of JBLHLC010000100.1, read as the reverse complement.
TCCGCCTGTCGGTCCCTGGCACCATCGTTCAGTCCGAACGCCGCGCAAGAACTTTCGCGCCTCAGGTCCAAATCGGTACGCCTTATGGAGCTCGCCGAGCGGCCATTTGAGAGTTCGGCGGTGATTGTCGAAAAGCTGGTCCTGGAGCTGACCACGGAGCGCGATCGCGCTCAAAGCCGACAGCACAATCAGGTTTCTGTGGCCCTATGGGACCGCCTGCTGGACCCCGAATCCAAGCTCCTTGCGGGTTTTTTCAGGCGATGGGAACTGGAAGGCTCGCTCAAGCCCGCATTTATCCTTGAAGCCCGTGGCCTTGTCAGTGGCGCATTCGACGCATTGTTAAACCTTGAGAATCAGAAGATCGGAGGACCTGGATGACCGAAGAGTCACTCAAGACGTTTCTCAGGCGACTGCTGAAAGCACTCGCCGTGGCCATCGGAGCGAACTGGCAGGAATTCGCCGGGCCACTCAGAGCTTCTGCGAAGGAGCTTATCGAAGACTCGACCACCGATCTGGCGCGTTGGAGCGGTCTCCTGGCTTCCGGAGCCATCACGCCGACCGACTACCGGTGGCTCGTGGACGCGCGAACCGATCTGACGGAACTCGAGGTGCTTTCTCGCGCCGGCATGACCCGGAACCAGGTCGATCGATTCCGGGCGCTGGTGACTGAAACCATCGTTGTGACCGCGATCAGCGTTTTTCTGCGGCCACCGAAGGAGAGTTAGACGGCCACTGTGCGAGGCCGGGCATGAGTGACTGAGGAACCGCCCCCCTAACCTCCGGTTTGGAATGTTTTCCCAACCGATCTGCCCCCATGTCGGAGGAGCGCTTCCTCGTTACCGCCCGCAAGTACCGCCCCCTTCTCTTCAACGAGTTGGTGGCCCAGGAGCATGTCGCGGGCACGCTGAAAAATGCTATCCGGCTTGACCGCCTGGCGCACGCTTATCTCTTCACCGGTCCTCGGGGAGTGGGGAAGACCACGGCTGCCCGAATTCTGGCGAAGGCGATCAATTGCACCACCCCGCAAGAGGATCGGGTGGACAACGCCGAGCCCTGCAGGGTTTGTGATTCCTGCGTGTCCTTTGAGCAAGGCCGGAATCTCAACATCATCGAGATCGACGCCGCATCGAACAACAAGGTCGACGACGTCCGGGACCTTCGCGAGACCGTTCGCATCCCTCCCCAGGGGAATAGAAAGAAGGTTTACATCGTGGATGAGGTCCACATGTTGACCAACCAGGCGTTCAATGCGCTGCTGAAGACCCTCGAAGAGCCCCCGCCGCACGTCCTGTTCATTTTCGCGACGACGGAGCCTCACAAGGTTCTCCCAACCATTCAGTCCCGGTGCCAACGGTTCGATTTTCGTCGGATCCCTGTTCAGGAAATCGTTGGCCGCCTTCAGAGCATCTGCGATTCCGAGAACGTCACGACCGACGATGGATCGCTCATGCTGATTGCCCGCAAAGGAGACGGCGCTCTCCGCGATGCATTGTCAGTTTTCGACCAGGCTGTTTCCCTGTGCGGCTCTGAGTTGGTTCTGTCCAAGCTGGTCGAGGCGTTGGGCGTGGTGGGAGAAGAACTCTTCTTTGAAGTCACCGACTACGTGGCGGCAAATGACATTGCCGCGATGCTCGGCCTTGTAGACCGGATTGTCAGCGGCGGCTACGACCTGCAGGAGTTCCTGGACGGCCTCGCCGAGCATCTCAGAAATATTCTCGTGGCCCGGACCATGCCGGACCAGTCGTTGATCGAGGCCTCCGAGGCCAGTCGGCGGCGCTACGCGACAGTCGCCAGCAGCCTTTCTGAGAATCAGGTCCTGCGGCTCCTTGCGACCATCGACCAAACCATGGACAGCCTTCGCACGGCTCGCCAACCCAGGCTGCGACTCGAGTTGGCGCTGATCAGGATGGCGTCCATGCCTACCACTACGGACCTCCGTGAAGCGCTGCGTCAAATCAGCGCACTCGCGGCTGCCGGCCCGGCGCCGAAGAGCATGCCGCCCGCCCAGTCGGCTGAGACTCAGACACGGGCAACGGCCACTGCCCCCGTTGTGGCTGGAGAAAAGCCCCGCGTTCCACCCGCGCCAGCCAAGGCTCCGCCTGCCGCACCCGTGGAGGCCGCGGACGCCCCGAAACCGGGGGACCCGGCTTCAGCAAAGCCCGCACCACCGCCGCAGGCCGCACCACCGCCGCAGGCCGCACCACCGCCGCAGGCCGCACC
>JBLHLC010000099.1:0-4479 GCA_047619685.1 Rhodothermales bacterium | reverse complement strand
CGGCCGGCGCCTCGGACTCGCCGGGAGCGAGCACATAGGCAAAACGCTGGATGTCGGTCACCCACATGTTATGGGCCATGATTCCGAAGTCCGTCTGGATAAAGTCTCCAGGCTGGATGACCCGCCCTGTCGGGTGCGAGTGCCCTCTATCCTGCCCGGAATTGACGGCAGGGTTCTGAGCCGGGGACCAGCCATCGCCGACACCCGCCTCTGCCATGCGGGCCTCCAGAAAAGCGGCGATATCGAGGTCGGTGCTGACGCCGGGGATCACCGTGGCATACGCTTCGACCTCCCATTGCGAGGTCAGGTCGGCGGCCCGTCGCATGATCTCCACCTCTTCGGTGGTCTTCACGGAGAGCCACTCGGTCACCAACTCTTCTGACGAAACGGCCTTGCTCATCCAATCGGGCCCGATCCCGTTGGACAGGGCCTCGTACTGGACTCGGGAGAGACCATCTGCCGCGGCTCGCCCTCCCGAATTGATAGCCAGTCGGCGCGTCTGATGTCGTTCGAGTTGGGCGACCACATGGGACCAGACGCTCGTGCCGCGCTCGATCTGGAACACCTCGTGGGTGCCGAGCTCCGCAAGAGATGTAGCCTCGCCAGCAGGCGAAATGGCCACGGGGCGCACATCTTCCGGAATGCGGAAGAACATAAAGACGGCCTGCCCACCAGCGTTCTCGCAACCGATATGGCGTGCAAGCGGGTCGTTGTTGTTCTCGCGACAGACGGTCAACCACGCGTCTACACCAGCCCGGTCCATCGCCGCTGGCAGGAGGCGGTGGATTCGATCCTGTCGGATTTCAGGCCACGGATCCCCGGAGAATGGCCTTTCGAATTCCGGAGATGAAGTGCACCCGCCAACGAGAAAGGCGAGAAGGAGTACGAGTCTCATAAGTCCAGGAAAAGTGGTTGGTCAACCGCGAAGAAGCAAGGTATCCCCATTCTGTCACAATGGAATCCAAACTGGCACCAGCGACAATAAGGCGAACAACAAAAGTAAGTCATGACGGCAAGAGCCCTCCCCCTCTTCGTTATTCTGTTAGGCGTTACCACCTTCGCACACGCCAGGCAAACAGCTGAGACAGGCGTCCCTACGGCCAGGGCGAGTTCGCTTCAAGGCGACATCACCATAGATGGGCGTCTGAACGATGCCGGCTGGGAAGGCGTAGAAATAGCTACAGGTTTTGTGCAGCAGCTCCCGGTCGAAGGGGACCCTGCCACTATCAAGACCGAAGCCCGGGTAGTGTTTGATGGTCAGGCCGTCTACGTGAGCGCGCGGATGTACGACCCTGATCCGTCCTCCATCGCAAAGCAGATGGTGAGACGGGACGAAAGCGGTCAGTTCGATGATTTTGTGGTTGGATTCGACACGAATCTGGACCTGCGGACGGGGTATCTCTTCCGTGTCAGCGCGGCCAACGTCCAGTGGGACGCATATATGTTCGATGACGGCGAACTGGACACCAGTTGGAATGCCGTGTGGACATCGGCCATACACATCGATGAGGAGGGCTGGAGCGTCGAGATGCGCATCCCGCTCTCCCAGATGCGGTATGTGGCTTCCGATGCCCCCCAAACGTGGGGAGTAGACTATGTCAGGCATAAGAAATCAACAAACGAAGAGACGCAGTTCGCGCTCATTTCGCAGCTTCAGAAGGGTCGCGTAAGCCAGTTCGGCCGCCTCGAGAACGTCCTGATCCAGCGCGCGGCCCGCAGAATAGAGGTTCGTCCCTATGTGCTATCCCGAGCCGCGACGGGGCCCGCAGAAGAGGGTAATCCTTTTCAGGACGGATCAGATTTCGGGAGCCAGGTCGGCTTTGATTTCCGTTACGGACTCGGCGCCCAGTTCAATCTGGATGCCACGTTCAATCCCGATTTTGGACAGGTGGAGGCGGACCCTGCCGTGATCAACCTTACCGGCTTCGAGACCTTCTTCCCCGAGCAGCGCCCCTTCTTTGTAGAGGACGCCCGTATTTTCGATTTCAGGCTGTCGGGACGAAGCTATCTGTTCTACTCAAGGCGCATCGGACGGGAACCGTCTGGTCGGGCTCCGGACGGCGCCGAGTTCTTCGAAAAGCCGGAAGCAGCCAGCATTCAGGCTGCTGCAAAGCTTACAGGCCGGACTTCGAAGGGGCTTTCGGTTGGCGTGTTGACCGCCCTGACGCAGAGAGAAACCGGCAACGCGCTGTTCACTTCCGACCCCACCGGTCTTGAGACCAACTACCCTGCCACAACCAGCGCATTCACGGTCGAGCCCCGAACGGGCTTTGGCGTGGTTCGCCTGCGCCAGGACTTCAATGGAGGTGCGTCCACGGTCGGATTTATCGGGACGGCGGCGAAACGCGATCTGCCCGAGGACGGCGCCTTCGACTTCCTGACGTCGACGGCACTGAACGCGGGTATCGACTGGGAACACCAGTGGGCCGATCGCGAGTGGTCGTTCAATGGGTATGCGGCCGGCAGTCGTGTCAGTGGCGATGAAGAGGCGCTGGTTCGCATCCAACGCTCGTCCAACCACTACTTCCAGCGCCCTGATGCCACGCGACTCGACCTGGACTCGACGCGGACGGATCTATCGGGTCTGGACTGGCGAATGACCCTTGAGCGCCAGCGCGGCAAACATTGGACGGGCTCCGTATGGGCCGCGCAGGTCACCCCGGGATTTGAAATCAATGACCTTGGATTCTCCAACACACTGGAAAGGCTGGATGGGGGAATGCGTGTGACGTACAAGGAGATCGACCCGGGCCAGGTATTAAGAAACTACTCGGTCTCCTTCTTCAGCTTTCACAACTGGATGCACGAGGCTCTGGATGGCCCCCTGTTTGGCAAGAGTTGGTCCGACGCGCATGTCTCCGGCTCCGCCACCCTTCGCTCAGAAGTCGAGTTCCTCAACTATTGGCGCATAGAATCCAGCATCAGCCTCAAGCCTGAACTCACCAGCCGAACCCAAGCGCGAGGAGGCCCGCTTCTGAGAATGCCAGGATCCCAGTCCTACGAGGTTACGGTTGAATCGGACGCCAGGAAGCTGTTCAGCATCGAGCCTTCGATCGACTACGAGGTAGCGGGGCAGGATTCCGGGGACCAACTGAAGCTCTCGATTGGGGCCAAGTATCGGCCCTCTCCGCGGGTCGAAATCGGCCTGGAGCCCGAATGGACGCGCTCCAACACAGGGGCTCAATACGTGACTTCGCTCGCGGATGAGTCTTTTGAATCGACGTTTGGTCGCCGGTACATTTTCGGCGTCCTGGAACGGCAAGAATTTGGCCTTGAGGCCCGTGTGAGTGTCACGCTCAATCCGAGGCTCAGCCTGCAGATATTCGCGCAGCCGCTGCTCTCGGCCGGGAATTATGTGGACTACCGCCAGCTCACCAAGCCCATGAGCTATTCCTTCGACACCTTTGAGGCGGGCGCTGCAACTGCTGCGGGCTGTTCGGGCGCGGGGACCTGCGTAGACGCTGACGGGACGCGTTTCTTCGACTTTGACCGGGACGGCACAGCCGACGGCTCGACGTCAGACCGAAACTTCAACGTGCGTTCGCTGATCGGCAACGCCGTTCTTCGGTGGGAGTATCGGCCGGGCTCGACACTGTTTCTGGTCTGGCAGCGCCAGCAGAGCGACCGCGTGGCCGTCGGCGACTTCGACTTTCGCCGGGACGCAGAGGCCCTCCTCAACGCCGACGCGTACAACGTGCTAATATTGAAGCTGAACTACTGGTTCGGCGTCTAGGAAGGCGTCTGGTCCGGCGGGCCTAGTTGCCTTCGCCTTTGAGTTCCTCCAATGCTGGCTGAATACGTCGAGCAGGAGCGCCCAATTCAAGCGCCTTCTCGTATGCGGCGATCGCGGCCGCCTTGTTTCCGGTCTCGGCGTAAAGCTGTCCCAGGGTCGCCTGAATGGTGGCGGACTCTGGATGGAACTCGGCATTCAATTCGTAGATGACAATGGCGTCCTCATAGCGCTCGGCCTCCATGAGTTTGCTGCCGATGTCATTGGTCTCGCCCTCCCTGAAATCGTAGGCTCCCGCCATTCCGAGGTTTTCTCTCAGATGCCGGTAGCGCGCCGCGGCCGAATCAACTCCTGACGAGTGAACGGTCAGGAGGAGATCCTGGCCCAGCGTCAAAGGCTTTTGCTGGCCCCGATGACACGTCTTGCAGGTGATCTCAATGTTCATGTCACTGCGATTCGGCACCATCGGCAGGACGAAATCATTCAGGTTCCGGGTCATGCGAATCATGAACCGAGCCTTTTCCTTCATCGGGTTCTCGTCGCTGGCAAAGTCGATGTCCTGAAAACTTCCCTCGCCAACCGGGTCGTAGTGGCACCCCTCGCATCGCAGACCTGTGGCAGACGAAAACTGCCGCATGAACGGGATGAGTTCAGACCGCGGCGTGTCTTTCGGAAAGACCTGGAGGTTCTGCGGCGTGCGCTGTGCGCTCACGCAAGGCACGAACAACAAGAAAGCGAACAGAAACAGA
>JBLHLC010000098.1:0-4553 GCA_047619685.1 Rhodothermales bacterium | reverse complement strand
CAATGACCCAGGCCCACCACGGCGAGGCGGACACCGTAGTCCCCGTCACCCAGGCCCACCTGCTTATGGAGGCCATGGACGCGGCCGGCAAGCGGGCGCCGGATTTTGAGGGATTCCTCTACGACGGCGGCGAGCACAACCCGATCACGTTGCCAGGCGCGTTCGACCGAGCGATAGAATTCTTGCGTCCGATGGTTAACTGAGTCTGCCTAGAACTCGGCGCGCAGGCCTGCCATGACGGAGCGGGGCATGCCGGGACGAAGTCCGGCGGGCCGCCGCGCCGCAACGTAGATCTCGTCGGTCAGATTGCGGGCCACGGCAAACGCGGTGACTCCTGGCGAGATAGACACATCGAGCGCGAGATCAATGGTGACGTGGCTTCGAATGCCATCGTCATCGGGACCCTGCCCTGCCCGCGTTCTCATCCTCCCCATCCAGAAGAGGGAGAGGGACACCTCCCACGAATCCTTTTCGACCGCAAAACCGGCGTTGAGCTGATTCCTTGCCAGGTAGGGCAGTTCATCACCCTTCAGGACGTCTCCCCAAGGCTCGAAGGATGACTCGAAGTCCCGGGAGAACGTGCCCGATGTGTAGGTATACGCAAAGGAAGCGGGCAGCGAAAAGGACCATCCGGTCAGAGCACCCAGGTTATACCCGCCGCTCAGTTCAAGGCCTTTGACCAGGGCAGCCCCGCCGTTGAATTGATCGGTGCTGCCGCTACCCCCAATTGCAGCCAGATCGGACCCCAGCAGGTTTCCGTAGTCGGTTACGAAGACCACGCTTTCCAGGCTTGCCGGTCCCCTGTTGTAACGCGACCCCAACTCGTAGTTGAGGCTCGACTCGGGCTCCGCTCCTTCGGTGATACCCGGAGGCGCAAACCCTTTGTGCACGCCGGAAAAGGCGGTCCAATACGGCGAGGAAGCCCATGTCAGGGCCAGGCCAGGCAGCACGGCCGACGTTCGGTTGCTTCTTGTGGTGAGAGCCGAGCCCGCTCGCTCGGGATCCGCCTTGCCGAAGTCGACCCGCTCTTGCAAAACGTTTTCAACGCGAACGCCAGGGCGTACCGTCAAGTGACCGTACGTCAGGAGGAGTTGGGCATAAGAGGCAAGGGCGTGCGCCGATTCGATCCTGTTGGAGTCGGTTCCAGGAGTGCCGGGGGATACGAGCGCCATTGACTGGTTCTGAATCCGGTAGTCGTCTACCCACTGGAAGCGGTCCATCTCGTCATAGTGATACCGGATTCCGAGTTCCAGCACGTGCGAACCAAGGGTCGCACGTGCATCTGACTGAATCCCGCGCGAAGCATAGTCCCGGTTGTTGGCCTTCACCGAGAGAATGCCTTCATCGGATGAACCGGAGACAAGCGCGTAGGCCGCGCCGTACGCCTCGGGCTCATCCAGGAGAGAGCCAATTCCGACCACACCGGCAGGGGTTGTCACCTTGTCGAGTTTGTACCAGTTCCTGTGGAATCGGGTAGCATAGAGGGAGGTAACGGCCTGGAGTCGGTCTGGAGACCCGATTCGGTGCCTTGCAAGAAACTGGGTCTGGGACGCGGTCATCTTGTCTTGCTGAGAGCCCGCGTAACGCCTCAACGGGGTCACCCCGAAGTCCCCCGACGTGAGCCCCAGGTAGGTCTCATCCGAGACCTCATCGGTCGTGGACACCTTCAGGAGAAGACTTTGCTGCACGCGGGCTTCCTTGGGTGTCGAAAAGCGGACCTTCCCCAGATAGTCGTTCTTGTCGAATCCGGTTCCGGCTCCGTTGTCCAACTCCTTGAAGCCGTTGGAGCGCTGGTGGTGAGTTTCAAACAGGAACGCGAATCTCTCCCCGCCATTGCCTGCGTAGGCATGCACAAGGCGATTGGCTGAATCTCCGGTCAGGAGCGTCAGATGGCCCGAAGCCTTGGTAGGGATGGGTGTGGACAGCAGGTTTATGGCGCCGCCAGTCGTGAACGGGCCATAACGAATCTGACTGGATCCCTTGACGACCTCTATTCCGGACATTCGCCCGATGGTTGGGAAGTAGTAGGCGGCAGACGCCGCATAGGGTGCCGGTGCAACGAGAACCCCGTCCTCCATCAACGTGATCTTGGAGCTCCGGTCGGAGCCCGACCCTCGAAGTCCGATGTTGGGGCGCAGGCCAAATCCATCTTCCTCCTGTATGGAGACACCGGGCACCGACCTCAGCGCCCGCCCGACGTCCGTCTGGGCAAACTTGGCGAGCGCCCGGGTGGTGAGCAGATGCGTGGAGCCCGGAGCGTCTCGAAGTCCCAGGAGACCACCGGTCATGGAGGCCTGTTCGATCAGTACTTCGCCGAGCGCCACCGTGACAGGAAGGAGCGCAAAATCCTGACGGGCGGCGTTTGAAGCGGAGACCACGCGGGTGGCGGGCAAAAAGCCGACATGTGATACAATCAGCGTGATCGTTCCCCGACCCGCCACTGTGAATCGACCGCCAGCGTCGGTGCTGGTACCTGCTCCAGTTTCAGCGACAACAACCGACGCTCCGGCGACTGCGGCACCGGTCATACCATGACTGACCGTGCCGTTGATCTGGCCGACAGCCTTGAGTGCCAGGAACGACAATAGGAGAAACAGAATCGACCGGCGCATCAAGACTTGGGACGGGTGAGCTTTGCGACGGCAAAGGTACGCTCTTATTTAGAATGAATCTAAATAAGGAGTCCTGGAACGTTGATGTTTCCGTGAAACGAGTCTCAGGCTATGTCTTGGTCCGTCCGGCGCTCCGACGGCGGTGGAAACAGCCCCAAATCTTGCGCGTTAGGGCGTCTACAGTCGGAAAAATACCGGTTGTAGCCCCGCCGCGTTCGTCTAGGGGCCTAGGACGCTGGCCTCTCACGCCGGTAACACGGGTTCAAATCCCGTACGCGGTACAAAAGCAAGCCCTTCTCGTAACTCTCTGCCAGCCAGGGGGTTGTGGGGAGGGTTTTTTGCGTTGGGGGAGGGGGGATCCCTATGGGTGCCCGATTCGGGTGGTTGCTAGACGCGGGAAGCGAATTGTTTGGGTGCCCGTCTTGGCCCCGTTGGTGGCGTGATATCGCGAGGGACGATATGCGGAGAGGCGATATGTGGATCGCGCTCGGGGTGCGAGCTTGATGGTTTGGGCACAAACAGGCTTTGACCTAAACTGATCGGAGGCTCAAGTCGTGATATCAGGGAGGACCTCGACTTGGGGCTGCCGGTAAATGACCTGTTATGAAGCCGCATCAACTCAGATAGACCCACACGGTGCGAACTCTCACAATCATCCTAGCCTGCGCGCTTAGTTCCTGCAGCCCAGCCACCTCGACCGGCGAAGACGAGGGTGACCAGGAAATTGATCTCAAGGTCCTGCTGGATTTATCGACGTCCGAGCCGCCGGACTCAGATCAAATCCTTGCCGGTCCCTTCTTCGAGAAGGATGCCTACAGCGGTAGCGAGGTATCTGATTTTCTAGCATTCAATGCGCAATTCTACCACCAGATCGGAAGCTCTTCTTTCGTCGCGTTCCGCGTGGAGTGTCTAAACCGTGGGAGCATTGAGCTGACTGACCTCGCCCTGTACACTCTACCAGACTCAGTCTCCGTCCGGCCCTGGATGGGGTTTCGTTTTGCCGATTTCGGCAATTGGGCCTATGAGGTAGATCCCGAACGGACCGCCGCTTCGCGGGTCGATGCTCGACTCCTGGAGGTGTTGCCCGCAGAGGACTTGAACGTCACCCCGGCACCCGTGCGGTACCGTCTGCGTTTTAGCCTCCTTTTTGCGGACGGGACCGCAGTACCCTCATTGGAGACTTCCGAGTTGACCTGTTACCCTGAAGGCGACTTCTGGCCACCGCCAGACATCAGGCTGTCTTCATAACCAGTCAATGCAGCGGCCTCCCTTCGGTCGCCGCTGATTGCCAAACCGTTATGTGGATTCAGAAAGGGAGTCGGATCCCGCAGGGCATCTGTCTTTGAAGGCTTCCGCGAATTGAGATTGTCGTGCGGTAGCTGACGGCAGGGTGCCGGAGTCGACGAGATAGGCCGTCAATGCTTGACCCCTTTCGACGAAGCGTTTGTCGCAGGTCTCAAGCCCTTTCCACTCGATCCAGCCGCCGACACCGCCCATATCAAGCCCCACGTCTTGAGCTATGGCAAGGTCGGCAATGTCGAGCAAGTCATCCAAGTCAGTTCCACCAGCGTGCTGCCAGAGCCACACTCGGGCCGGTGGATAACCAAGGCTTGCGGCTCGTTCAAATCCCGTACGCGGTACACTGAGCGCCCCGATTCAGCACAAGCTGGATCGGGGCGCGCCATGTTGAAGGATGGGGGGATTGGAACCCGTAGCGGTTCAGCCGAGCAATAAGCTCGCACAGCGAGCGCATGCGACGCACGAAGGGGCCGCAGGCCCCGGAGTAAATCCCGTACCCCCGATCATTCGCGTCCCGTCGAAAGAGCCCCGGTTCATCAACTCCCTGAACCGGGGCTTGCTATGGATGCGCCCCAGCCCAGTAATTTTCTGAATCGGGCGAGACCATGCTGGGGATGGGGGCCGTTGCAGGTCGGCCCTCAA
>JBLHLC010000097.1:0-4639 GCA_047619685.1 Rhodothermales bacterium | reverse complement strand
CAGGGTGAGGGGCGTCAGATCAACGGAGAAGATGACCACGGAAGTCTCCGGAGTCGAAGAACAGTCATCAACTGCAGCGTTGCCGAAGTACTCCCAATGGAGCGTCGTATCCGCCGCGGGGATCGTGAATGTTCTGTCATTGGAGTCTTCCCATCCGGTGCCTGTCGGGGTGTCCAGCACATACTTGTAGGCCTGTGTCTGGCCGATTTGGTCTGCCGCGTAGTACGCCGTTCCAGAGTAGATGTCGTACCCAGGCGTTCCCAGGTCTCCTTCTCGTGAAAGAGTGACATTGGTTGCCCCCCAGTCTATCACACCCTGCTCCGGTGAGCCGCGGACACCGATGACCTGAGACCCGTCCTGCGGGTTGTAGCCGTCGGCCTTGGCATCTGCCGTACACATGAAGGTCCGGTAGTTAACCGCGATCATTCCAGGAGTTGGGGGAGGTGCAATTGGCGTCCAGTCGTAGGCAGGATTGTGACCCTTCACGAAGTAGTGAAGGCCCAGATCTACGTCACCCGTGCCCGCTTCGATGGGCCAGTTTGGATCGTTGTCTTCCCAGCCGCCGATCCCGGCGTCTTCCAAAAGCTGCGAATAAAACTTGAACTGAGCGGCATCGTTGTCGGGAATCTGGAAGTTGAGCTCCCAATAATCACCGCCAACGTTTACCGGTTTCAGCGTCGTCGTGTCGCCCCAGTCAATAACGCCGCCGTCCGGAAGTGCGGTGCCGCTGGCCAATTGGCCGCGGATCTGGATTTCGTCCAGGGCGTCGAGTGTATCAGGTGCTGTGGACGTATTCAGTCTCAGGCTCACATTCCGCTGCGCGGTCGCAGTGGTCGCAAAGCCAAGCATGAACACGGCAACCAGCAGCAAACGGCAACTGTTTGTAATTGTGTGCATGGAGTGCTTCTCCGTTGTTGGGTGGTATTCGTTTCAATCCGGCGAAAATGCGCCGGCCGTGGGGATATTTATGGTTGTCCCATAATCTGAAGTGCCAGCAGCTGCTGATCCAGGATCATCAAAAACTGACGGCTAGAGTCAATCTGTTCACGTCCTCGAAGAAGTTCTGGGCCTCGAAGGCGTAATTGACGGCTATGTTCAAAGGTGCAAATCGGTAGTTCAGGCCAGCACCGACTGAGAAGGACCGCACAGGGTCTTTCACCAGGATCTCGGCGTAGCCGCCTCGCAGCATCACGAGGTCTCCTAGAAGCCCTATCTCCGCACCTACGTTGAGATACTGCTCGCTGTTATTGGGATTCAAGGCCTCCACCGCAAGTGTAACACGCGTGGACGCCGATTGATAGACTTCACCGGCGAGGCCAATTCGCATGGTCAGCGGAAGGTCAAAAGCATCTGTCTTTAGCAGCGCACGGTTGCTCTCGTTGTTGCCTCGGTTGGCGGGATCCGTGTCCACGCGGACCAACAAGTCATCCCCGGACAACTGCAGCTTGGTGCCGAAGTTGGTGATGGCAGCGCCCAGACGGATGCCCCGAAACGGCGTGACGAATTGTGTACCGACGTCGAAGGCCGTTCCGGAGGCAGTTGAGGTCCAGATTCGCTCGCGGATGCTCTTGACCGAACCACCGATCGAGAAGCGGTCGGTAAGCGCCCTGGCGTAGGTCAGGGCAATGGCGTAGGAGGCCGCGTCGAATTTCTCTCCGGTCCCATTTTGTTGGGAGATGGTGGTCACCTCCATCTCCGGAGTGCGCATGGCCGTCACCGCAAAACCAACCGTTCCTCCCGCCAAAGGCATCGTCACAGCCATGAAGTTGAAGTCGATGCCAGCCAGCCACTGCGCATACTCGGCCGAGAAGGCTCCGCCCAGGTTGGCAATGCCGGCAGGATTCCAGTAGATGGCTGTCGCGTCATCGATGGAAGCCGTAACCGCACCCCCCATGGCGGTGGCCCGTGCCCCTACCGGGATCTGCAGGAAGTCCGCTGCCGTGGTTCCTCGTTTTGTGACGGTTCGGGTGGTGGTTTCAAACTGGGCCTGTGCGGGAGCCACAAGGGCAGCCGCCATCACAAGAAACGTGGCCAACGCAATTGATTTGGTCATCATGACGTGCGCCCTACTTGATGATTGCGAATGTGCCCGTCTTCTCCCCAATACCGGGAGCCTCGACGTGGTAGAGATAGATCCCGTACGAGACCGTCAGCCCATCCTCGCTTTCCAGATTCCATTCGAGCGTCCCGTTCAAGAGATCGGCGGCAGTCAACCCCTCGTTGCTACCTCCGTCGCTCCGAATGACCCGGACCTGCTTACCACTCACACTGAAAATGCGAATCGTGGCATTCGGCGGCAGGTGGGTGAACTTGATAGCCCTTGGCCCACGCCCGGTCGAGAACGGATTTAGTGCCTCGAAGGAGTTCGTGACGACGTACGGATTGGGTACCACACGAATCTCGTCCAGAAGGCTTGCCGCCAACTCCGCATCCACGCTCGGACCCTTGACCGTGAACTCAAACGCATCCGTTGCCAGGAATGGCTTCCGGGTTACCACGTCCAGAACGTCGCCCTGCTGGGGGTCTCCATTGCCCTGGAACACAAAGTTCAGCCCGAGCCGCCACGTCACAACCGGCGTGCCCGTCGCGGAACCCACTTGCGGCTCAAACAAGATCAGAAGATCACTTTCGCCGATAGCGGGATCCGCCGACCATTTGGCGGGCCCCGTGTCCGTAGAGCTCACAAAATCGTCTCCGGTCAGATCCCAGAACGCGTAGTCGACCGGCGTCTCCGTCCCGTCTGGATTCACACGGACAACCTCGACATTGGTAGGCCGCGCAGGGAGTGTCAGTCTGCGAGCCACCGGCAGGGTAATGGATTGCCCCTGACCATCGCCAACCACCCGAACTCTGTAGTCGGCAGGGTTTCTCAGGCCTTTCAGGAAGCCTGCAGACAAGTACGGATCCAGAGAAGGAGGGTACACCCCCGTCCGGCTCCACGTGGAGACCGACTGGTTCAGCACGATAAACGGCTCGAGGAAGAAGGACAGCCGGAACCCGAGAGGCTCATCAAACCGGTCGTAAACCGGGAATTCTTCCGCCTCCAGATACGCCGTGGACCGCACGAGCACGGTGTCGGCGGCGGTAAGGTCGATGAGGGAGAAGTTCTTCGTAGTCAGTGTATCCGGCAGTACAGTCGAGCCCAACTTCAGCGTGTCTTCGAAGATCACCCTATATCGATGGCCATCCTTGACGGCTGTCGGATCCAGAATATCGTATCCGATTCGGCTGCTGGTCGCGCCTTGCACCCGGGCTAGATCCACAACATCCGCTCCCACGAATCCGCCAACCCTTGCGCTTGGCGAGATCTGCAACACGTTCGGGCCCGTGATGATGCTGCCGTCGGCGAGCCGCTGAATCCGAATCGGAGACTCGGTAGGCGGGATGTTGTCTATCGCCGATCCGAAGTCGTAGGCTGTCAACGCGTAGAAATAATTGATCCCGTTTGTGACGTCGGTGTCTACGTAAGAATGCCTCAGTCCCTGGGCATCCTCCCCCGTGTCACGCCGGTTGGTGCCCAGGTAGAACTGGACGCCGTTCACGGCCGTCGGATGGAAGCCCTCGAACCCGTTGATCTTGTCGAACTGCGCGATCGGCTTGCGCAGGAGTAGGTTCCCAAACCCGTCCGTGATAGTCAGCGCGTCCAGGAATGCAGGGTCCGTCGAACGGTAGAGCCGGTAGCCCTCAAAGTCGTTGGGATTGCGGCCCAGTCCCGCAAGAAATTGGTCAAAGGATTCCTCTGACTCCGTATTCCAGTACAGCGTGATTTGCCCGTCTCCCTGAACCGCACGTAGTTCTGGGGTGATGGGGGCTTGTGCAAACTGGTAGTCTTCCAGGTAGGCCTGCAGTGCATAGTCGCGCGATTGCAGGACTTCTTCGGTGGTCTGCCCCATCACAATGGCCAGCGAGATTCGCTCGGTCTGCCCTGCCTGCAGCGGGAATAGCCCGCTGGAGACGACAAGGTCATTCTCGCCCGGCTCGGGGATGTTTTCGTCGAAGTCGCCGGGGACCATGAAGGAGTTGAAGATGAACCTGTCAGACTGCGAGTTCAGGTTCAGGGAAAAGGCCGGGATGATCTGAACGTTGGTAATACCAATCTGGTCAGATTCCGAAATGTCGGTGACGTCGATGTTTCTCTCTCCCGGGAAGTCCGTACCGGCTCCGGTGGTCGGGACACCATCGCTGTCGCCGGTATCAGCGTTGTAGGCGACGCCATCAAGTCCCCTGTCGTCCTGGAGGGCGTTCCAGTCTCCATCGTTGTCGATTCCGTCCGCCCGGCTTTCATCGATCATCTCGTCGATGCCTTCGTCGATACCTTCGTCAATCGCGCCGTCGGCATCGTTGTCTATCCCGTCCGCGTAGGCTTTTCCAAGATCTTCTGCGCCCAGAGCGTACAGCAGAATATTGGTACCCGGGACCCGATAGCGACCGTAGGGATCGGCTGCAGCCCCGTCAACCATGGCCTGCGTGACCGTCGGAGATCCGCTTTCGGACAGGTACGGAAAATTGGCGGTAGGATTGACGCTCGAATCATCGTTGTCGATGCCGTCCGCAAACGGAAGCCCGAGATCTTCTTCGCCCACGCCGATGAGTTGAACTACGGGACGCCCCTCCAGCGATGTGGATGTCGCGTCCGAGC
>JBLHLC010000096.1:0-5148 GCA_047619685.1 Rhodothermales bacterium | reverse complement strand
GGTCAAACTTGACAGATTCCCTAGATCGGCCGGAATTGAACCGGACAGCGCGTTCTGGCTGAGATCCAGGCTTCTCATGCCCGTAAGGACGCCGAGTCCCAAGAAGAGCGTACCGGTCAGTCCGTTATTCAGGAGATTGACCCCCGAGACACGGCCTGCGTCCGTGCTGACGCCGAACCAATCGTCCACGTTGCCGGTCAGCCAGTTATCGCTCCGATTCCAATTGGGCCCGTCTGTCGCGTTGAATAGGGCCGCCAGCGCCAGTGAGTCTGCGGGAGCTACCTGCGCATCGGCAGCCCTTGGGGATACTGAGCTAGTCAGAATGGCCAGAATGGCGAGACACTTTCGCATTAATGCGCTCCGACAGCAAAGCTGCGAATCTGTCGATCCGAACTAGTTTCTGAAACCACGAAATACGTACCGGGGGTGAGTCCGGTTGTTGGCACATCCAATCGATTTATGCCTTGGAGCAAGCGGGATGATCGGCTGATAACCGCGCGCCCTACCAGATCGAATACCGTCAAGCGCATTTCTGCGGCGTTTCCGGATTCAACGACGACGTTGATTGCGTTCGTCGCCGGATTGGGATATACGCCGGAAACATGAAACGACTGGGGCAAACTGGCCGCGTCCATCAACGTCGCGCTCACACACGAGCCGGTCAATTCAAGCGGGATCGAGAGCCCACCCAATATTGCGTTCGGCACGAACTCTATGG
The DNA here is from genome assembly GCA_047619685.1 of Rhodothermales bacterium. Lineage (GTDB taxonomy): Bacteria > Bacteroidota > Rhodothermia > Rhodothermales > UBA10348 > JABDJZ01. The sequence continues at coordinate 4,430 of JBLHLC010000096.1, read as the reverse complement.
TCTCCGTCACCTCGCAAATCCGATCGTTGGAAGCATCGTAGTAACGAAAGGTCACGCTCTCGCCCGACCCATCCGCATAGACAAGTAGGAAGAAGAGGAACTCGCCGCTCACCTCGGTAGGGGGCGCAACCCCGCGTATCTCCTCGCCCACAAACGCGGCCAACCGGTCGGCCGCACCCACGGTCGTCTGCCCCGCCACCGAGACCGACACGGTCGCTGCCAGACTGGACTGAAAGGCCGCTGTATTTACCGACCAGTCTGGCTGTGCGTTTGCGTTCGCAAGCGTTCCAAGTGTGAGGAATACCGTCAGGAGTCGATGCCTGACGATGACGGGGTTCTTGACCTTCATCTACTTGAGTACCACCATGCGCTTGACGATGGACTTCGACGACGTAGAGATTCGGTAGAAGTAGCTCGCGGACGCCAGTTGCCTTGCGTCGAATACGATCTGATGCCAGCCGGCGGTATATGGGTCCCGCTCGAGCAGCGATGCCACACGTCGACCTAGCACATCAAATACTTCGAGGGTGACCTCTCCATCGACAGGAAGTCCAAAACGAATCGTCGTCTGGGGGTTGAACGGATTTGGATAATTCTGAATCAGTTCAAACCTCTCTGGCAGCTCGGCCGCAGCCCTTGCCGCCTTGTACGCTTCCGTTTCCGCCTCCAGCAGCACGGGATTCTGTGGTGAGCCGAACATAGCATCGGCCGCAAAGGTCAGCGGCTCTCCGACCCGATAGGCGGTTTCAGTCGCCGCATCGAAGACCTCCAACTCTACCCCATCGCCTTCCTCACCGTATACCATCAGGAAGACCCGGTACGCCTGCAGGCTTTCGACAAACTGCAGGTTCGCTTGGCCGACGATTTCATCGCCGACCACGGCCCGCAATTCAGACGCGGAATTGACCAGCGACTCACCGTCAAGCATGACTTGTCCCGTCAGTGTCATCGAGAAGGCATGCTGTACGGTTAGCTTTCTAGTGGCCGATTCCTCCGTCAGACGCTCCGCGTCCGACCGGCTCATCGGGCTCGCGGCAGTCGTCAATGGCAACTCGTCGACTTCAAGGGTCCGCGAGGTGTTTGGAGACCAACCGGCAGCTGCTCCGCCTGATTCCATCCCCAAACCACCGGTAGTAACTGGCAGGCTCTTGCCGTCCTCCTTGTTATTCCCTGCCAGAAGCTTTGCGGCTGCCTCTGCAGGCGTCGGATACGTCAGCGTCCCACCGCTCCTGCTACGAAGCATGTACCCAAGGCCGGGCTCCATCTCCGTAAGCGAGCCGCTCCAGTTTGTGCCATCGAACTGGGCAAAGCCATACTGGCTTTTTATCAGGTCGCCAAGATATCCCTCTGACGCCACAGCGCCGGACGGCGACAAGGAGTTGAGGGCGTCACGGAGGCCTTGCTTGACCTGCGGCAGGTAGCCGATCCAGTTCCATCCCGGAGTCACGCTGATCGGTGATGCCGGATCGATTTCGGTCCCCGCGACAACGAGCGTTGCCGCACGGCCGAGCTTGATCTGATAGGCCTTGCCATTTTCGATCGAACCCAGCGAGCCAACCCAACTTCCCGACCCAAAATCATACAGATCGAAGGCTGTTTGGCTCTTGATCAGGTCTCCGCCACTGGCATTCAGCGAAGACAACACGCTGTCCGGCTGGGTAGTAGACGGCACGCGGTTGGTCGAGAACCATGTCCAACCCTGCGCAAGCGAAATGGCCTGCTGCTGGAAATCGGAGACGGTGATACTGACCGGCAGCACAATGTCGAGCGTCTCGCCACCGACGACCACCGCAGCGTGTATCTCGCCGGTATGGACGCCGGGCGCAAGGGACCCATCCAGGACGAACTCTATGGCTTGTTTTCCGCCCGCTTCCAAGATCCCCGATTGGGGCGAGAACGCCAGCAGGTTGCCTGACAGCGTGTATCCAGCCTCTTCAGCACGGCCGTTCACCAGATCAGAACTCAGGGTCACAAAAGCCCTGTACGGCACCTCGGCGACGAGGGCCGACGGATTCCATGCGACCGCGCTGCGGCGGACGGTGAAGCTCCATTCTATATCCTCGCCCAGGGGGTTGCCCAGTACGTCGGTAACTGTCCGGTCGAATCGCGCCTTTAACAGGCGACCCTCTAGGTCGGGCCAGGTCAACGCACCATTCGGATCGAGATCGATCACGACCCTTCGGCCATCGCAAACCGTCTCTATGCCGATCGGATTGCCCTGCTCTGCCCCGTCGCCATACACCAGCGTAACGTTGGTGCCCGCCGTAATGCTGCTGCAGCCTAGCTCCTCGTCGAAAGTGATTTCGATGTTATCGCCAAGGGCAAGCACACGGTCACCCGGTTCGGCTGAGCCGAGCACTTTGGGCGCCTTCGTATCGACGATGCCGCGCAATGATTCTGAGAACACCTTCCCGGCTGGTCCGGCCACGATGCACTCGGTGAAGGCGCGCACTTCATACTCACCGTCTGCAACACCAGCGGTCGCCAGATCCCACGTGCTTTGCCAGTCCGTGCGAGTGACAGCCAGGCTATCCGATTCCAGCGGTGACCTCCGGTTGACACCGGTCTTGACAGCTGGCAGCCAGACGTTGCCGGTCGGATCGCCAGCCCCAAGGCGGCGGTACTCGAGCCCAAGCGTCCCTACCGAGTCAGCCTCCGACACCGGAATCGTGAATTGATTCAGAATGATATCGAGTCCGGGTAGAATGGTGGACGCGTTCAGCCTCCAGTCCTGCCGCGGTCGCTGAATGGAAATGTCCGAACACGGCGCGAGGAAGTCGACGTCGAACGTGACCGTACCCTTCAAAGCACTCGACGCAGCGCTTTGAACGTCATCCGGCGGGTAGAAGTCCACCTGGAGATCCTTGTAGCTGTACACGCTTGGACCCCGCTCGACAGATAGCGTCACCTCCTGTGATTGCTGGGCACCCAGAGTGAACTCCAGTCCGTCGTGGATCGGGCTTCCTTGAGCCGACAAGACTGCCCCACCTGGGTTGGATGTGTGCGCCGTCCGCAGCACATAACTCCGTTCCTCCTGGCTCTCTCCGGCGTTAGTGAGCGTGAGCGTGAACACTGCAGGCTCATCCGGTCCAAGGTCCGCCCGAACAGGCGGATTGATTGAGAGCAGCGCCAGGTCGCGTTTCTGCGTGATCGGCTCCCACGGGTTCGAACTCGTGCCACTGCGCAGTTTGAACAGCAACTCTCCCCCTGGCGCGAACGGTGGCTTTCTCAGATTCGAGATGGGCAGCGGTTTATCGCAGACCACTGTGAAGTCATCCGTTGACCGTTCGGTCAGCACGCATTGCGACTGACCGACGTCGACCGTAAAGAAGTCTCCCTGATCATCATCCGAGAGTACATAACCGACCTGAAACGACGAACCTCCGCCGTTTGTCGTAATCTTGTTCTCGGTGTAAGTCCTCACGGCATTTAGCGAAAACTCGGACTTCACGCCCGTGCCGTCGATTTCTCCCGCTGCTCCAATCGCAAACACCAGTTCTTCCGGTGCGCCGGTGTTCCTATAACCCGTGCTGTCGTAGGTGACCGACTGGTTTACGTCGGCACCCGCTGAGAAGGAGTGGTTCTCCAGCAGACTGAAGGCTTCGTCCTGACCGAGCGCCGCGTCGTACTCCAGAAGCTGCTCGAACCGACGAATAGCATTCTCCTGCTCCGTCTTGGCAGCGCCCGTTTCACGTTCCGCGTTTTCCCGCAACTGCGGAATCATCGTATCCCGCAGCAGTCCGCGAGTAAAGTGATACGTGGTTGCAATCGGGTCATCCACGTCGATTCCGACCCCGAGAATGTCGTCTACCGACAACTGGCACTGTTCCGTCACGCTGAGTCTATCCGCCTCAGAGAACGTAAAGTTGAGACCAATTCCGACGAAGACGTCCGCGTCCGGACCCACAAATGCCGGATCGGCCGAGGTGGAAAACGTCTCTTCCGTCGTCATGCAGAGACTGAACCCATTCTCTGTGGTATTGGAATCGGTGGTGCCGCTGAGGCCGGCGGTGACTCCGCCAAAAAACTTGGTCTCCGTGGCGAAGAGACCTCCAAAGGCCGTACCCGCAATAAAGCTCAGTCCGAAGAGGGTCTTCTGCTCTCCACTGGTGACCAGCGAATAGGTGTCGCTGAAGTCCATCCCCGTGCACATCGACGATCCCTTTGCAATGTAGCTGTAGGAGTTATCCCCCGGTGGATCGTGCAGCGCAAATAGCGGAATCGGTTCGGATGGTACGGTAATGAAGGTCCCGGTGCGCGCGCGCGCGCCCTGGACGATGACCCATTCGGTCTGTGTGGCCAGGGGCTGCCCGGGCACCGATGCCACAGCCGTGAACGACTTCTGGAAGGATCTGTCAATGCCCTCAACCCGGGCACCCGCAAACACGTTGGGCGAACCTACGATCATCTCGTACTCCGCCGGTCCGTCC
>JBLHLC010000095.1:0-5170 GCA_047619685.1 Rhodothermales bacterium | reverse complement strand
GCGCGGTCATAGGCGGCTTCATGACCATGACAAAGGAAGGCGGGAGTATGACAATGGATGGTCTGGCTGCGGCCCCGCCGGTGTGCGATGTGGCCGGCGATGATCTCCAGCGCGTCCACTACTACTCCGTCTACCCCAATCTCCTTCTTTCGCCGCATCCGGATTTCGTCCTGTACCACCTCATCCGGCCTGTCAGCGTCGATGAGATCACCAACGATTGTTACTTCCTGCTCCATCCCGACGTGATGAAAGACACGGCGAAGATGGAGCGATTCCAGTCCGCCATTGATTTCTGGGACATGACCAACAAGCAGGATTGGGCGGTCTGCGAGCAAATGCAGCTTGGTACGGGCTCACGAAGGTTCGACCGGGGGCGTTATGCGCCGCAGGAAGACATCCTCTACGCGCTGGACCGTGAGGTGCTGAAGGCCCTGGCGGAGTAGATCCAGAGAGGGATCGCAGAATCCTGGGCCAAGGGGTTTTCTTGCCTTCATTTTCCGACATTGCGCCTGACAGAACACGTTCATCAGGAGCCACCATGTCCCGTCTCTTCTTTCTGCTCGCAGTATTTCTGGTGCTGCCCGCGTCCGCCCAACGATCCACGGTTACGGCCGAGGACTACGCCAGGGCTGAATTACGCCTTTCGAACTATTCCTCCCCCTTGGTATTCCGGGCATCGGTCCGGCCCAATTGGCTCTCGGGAGACCGTTTTTGGTACGTGAACTCGACTCCCGAAGGGCAGGAGTTCGTGATAGTGAATCCGGCCGACGGCTCCAGGAGGCGCGCATTTGATCACGCCCGGTTGGCATCGGCCATTTCCGCGGTTGCGGATACCTCGTACTCGGCGCTTGCGTTGCCTTTCACCTCTTTTGAGTACGGCGACTCGGAGAACACGATCACGTTCACCGCGCGCCCAAACAGTTTTACCTGTGACATCCAGCGCTATCGATGCACAGCTGAACGAGTCGGTGGAAGACCCGCCCCAGCGGCATTTGGACGATTCAGGGGCGGCCCAAACCCCGCTATCTCTCCCGACGGTAGCCAGGAGGCGTTCATTCGAGACCTCAATCTCTGGGTCCGGGACACCGAGTCCAAGGAAGAGAAGCAGCTGACCTGGGACGGAATTGAGGACTTCGGATACGCCACCAACAACGCAGGCTGGACCCGAAACGACCGCCCCGTTCTCACTTGGTCACCGGATTCCAAGACGATTGCGACGTTCCAGCACGACGGCCGCGGCGTCGGGATGATGTACATGTTCAACAACGTCCCCGGACATCCGGAGCTGCAGGCCTGGAAATACCCACTGCCCGGCGACTCGCTCATTTTCCGAATCGAGCGGGTGATCATTGATGTGGACGAAGCCAAAGTGGTGCGGCTCCAGATGCCCCCCGATATGCATCGTTCCAGCACCAGCGACCACATCGCGGGTAGTGGCGTGGGCGGCAATTTCCTGGACGTGCAGTGGTCGGCAGACAGCCAGGCGCTGGCGTTCCTGTCCAACTCGCGGGACCACCAGCAGACGTGGCTTCGCATCGCAAATCCGGAAGACGGCGCGGTCCGCATGGTGCTCCACGAGGAGGTCGATACGTTCTTCGAGGGAGGGCTAACCAATGAAGCATGGCGTGTACTCCACGACTCCGGGGAAGCGATCTGGTTCTCGGAGCGGTCCAACTGGGGCCACCTCTACATGTATGATCTGGCCACCGGCGACTACAAATATCCGATCACGAGCGGTGACTGGAATGTGGCGCGCGTCCTTCGGGTGGACAAGGAGAACCGGAAGATCTACTTCCTGGGCGTAGGCCGAGAGGAAGGGGATCCCTACTTCCAGTACCTGTACAGCGTGAATCTGGACGGCACCGGCCTGACGCTGCACAGTCCGGAAAACGCCAACCACACCATCACGTTTTCGCCGTCCTGGGAGTACTTCGTCGACAGTTATTCCACCCCGGCGGAGCCTCCGGTAACGGTCCTGCGGGACCTGAGCGGCGAAACGGTGAAGCTGGAGACGGCCGACATCTCGCAGCTCGTGGCCTCCGGCTGGCGGCCGCCCATTTCGTTCGTGACGAAGGCCAGAGACGGAGTAACCGACATTCACGGCCTCCTCTACGAGCCCGCCAATCTGGACCCGTCCAAGAAATATCCGATCATCAATTACCTGTATCCGGGACCGCAGTCCGGAAGCGTGGGGAGCCGGAGTTTCTCCCCGGCGCGCCGCGACCATCAGGCGTTGGCGGAGTTGGGTTTCTACGTCGTTGAACTGGACGGCTTCGGTTCTCCGATGCGCTCCAAGTCCTTCCACGCGGCCTACTACGGCAACATGGGAGACAACGGCCTGCCAGAGCAGATTGGCGGAATCCAGCAGTTGGCGGAGCGGAATCCAGGGATGGACATCAACCGCGTGGGCATCTGGGGCGGCTCCGGCGGCGGATTTGCCTCGACAGCGGGTATCCTCCGGTATCCTGATTTCTACAAAGTGGCTGTGTCCGGTTCAGGCAACCACGACCAGGCCACCTACGAGGACGACTGGGGCGAGAAGTGGCAGGGCATGCTGACGACAAATCCCGACGGCAGCACGACCTACGACAATCAGGCCAACCGCCATCTGGTCGAGAACCTCAAGGGCAAGCTCTTACTGGGTCACGGAGCGCTGGACGGCAACGTGCCGGTGAACAACACCATGGTTCTGGCCGAGGCCCTCATGAATGCAGGGAAGGACTTTGATATGCTCATCTTCCCGAACAGCGGCCACGGCCTGACACCCCGCGACTACTGGATGCGCAGGCGCTGGGACTACTTTGTGGAGCACCTGATTGGCACCCAGCCGCCCAAGGAATTCAAGTTCGGTCAACAGCGAAACGCCGCGCTCTAGAAGGCTGGCTCACCGTTCGGTCCTGACTTATACGTGAAGGGCGCCACTTCGAAGTCATCGAAGTGGCGCCCGTTCTCAATGTCGCGCAGGTGCTACGCTGGCTGCTCCATCGGCACGTACTTGATCACGTTCAGCATCCCACCCGTGGGATCCTGAATCATCGAGAACCGGCCGACCGGCTGGATGTCCATCGGCGGAACGATCACGGCTCCGCCCTCCGCGGCTGCGGCCGCGGAGATCGCGTCCGCATCGTCAACCGTGACGAAGGAACTCCAATGTGGCGGAATGCCCTCCTGGGCCAAAGGAATGATGCCGCCGACTCCGACCTCTCCGACCATGATGGAGTGGTATGGGCCCATTGGCATTTCCATCACCTGGTAGGTCCAACCGAAGGCAGCCGAATAGAAGTCGCATGCGGCTTTTACATCGGTTGTCTGGAGCGAAAACCAGCTGAACGAGCCGGCCTTGGTAAAGGCGTCCGCGAAGTTGACGCAGTTGGGATCCGTGCCCTCGGGCATCGGCTCATAGGTAATCACCGTGAGGTAGGCGCCCTGTGGGTCCTGGATCACAGCCATTCGGCCAACGGTGGCAATGTCCATGGGAGGCATGACGATCTGCGCCCCGAGAGAAACGACCTTTTCCAACGTCTCATCAACGCTATCGACCGTGACGTAGTACATCCACGCGGTCGGCATGCCCTCTTGCGGGAGGTCCATGATGCCGGCCACCGGAAGCTCGCCGTTCATCTGAACGAAGTAGTTGCCTTGCGGCATAGGCATCGTCTGAGTGGCCCACCCAAATATTTTCTCGTAGAAGGCGTTGGCCTTGGCGGCGTCAGAGGTCATCAACTCTGACCAGCTGAAGGCGCCGTGTGTGAGTGCTGGGTTCATTGCATGTGGGGTTTAATGTCTATCCACCTAAATCGGAAACAAGAGGGAAACTCGCAAGGGCACAAATATGTCTAACATATGTGCGTGTCCGGAATTGAGATGTTGTGAGGGTTTTCCATTCTCTTTGTGTCGAAACAGAGCGAGATTTTGAATGTATTACAACGTAATACAATCCGCAGTGCCATGAACTCAGCGATCACAGTACGGCTTGACGAGTCTCTTCAGAAACGCCTGGAGTCTGTCTCCAGGAAGACCGGTGTTTCTCGTTCTGACATCATACGTGGCGCTCTAAAGCGGCAGCTCGCCATTCTTGCTTTCGAGACGCACCGTGAAACAGCGATGCCATTTGCCGAGGCGCGCGGTTTCTTGACGGATGAGGATGTATTCAAGGAAGTCTCTTGAGAGTCTCCTTCGATACAAACGTTTTGATTAGCGCCTACTCAGCTCGTGGCCTTTCCCCAGACGTCTTTCGCCATGTTCTTGCAGAACACGATGTTGTGTTGTCGGATAAAGTGCTCGGTGAGTTTGAGCGCGTCCTGACGGAGCGATTTGGAATCCCCAAACCCATCGTGGCAGACTTCATGGAAGAACTGCGCTTGCACGATATCGTGGGAGAGGTGCCAGTCCCGTCGCACCTTGAGGTCATTCGAGATCGAGACGACCGCTTTGTGGTTGCTGCGGCTATTGAGGGAAAGGCAGAGGTATTGGTCACTGGAGACAAGGATATTCTCGACGTCCGTGACAAGCTGTCTCAAATCAAAGCCATGACCCCGCGAGAATTTTGGGAGTCGATTCGGAAGTCTGGCTAGTGCTGTTACCCCTTGATGTCTGCCAGAATCTGCTTCGCCGCGTTCCGCCCTGACAACCCCGTGCCCGCACCACCCGGATGGGTGCCCGGCCCGCACAAGTACAGCCCCTCGATGGGCATCCGGTACCCGTACCATCCCGGAATAGGCCGCATATAAAGCAATTGATCCAGCGCCAGGTCGGCATGATGCACACACCCGCCAGACAGCCCAAACTCCTCAGCGATATCGGCAGGCGAAGCTATCTGTCGGTGTAACACACTCTTGGCGAGCCCCGGCGCGCAGGCGTCCAGCATGCCGACGACGCGGTCTCCGAACGCTTCCCGCTCGTCGGCCCAATCACTGCCCCTCAAATCGTGCGGCGTGAACTGGGCGTGGACCACCATCACATGGTGTCCGGCCGGGGCGAGACTGCCGTCCAACGCGGTCGGGATGGTGCAGGTGAGCAGCGGCTTCTGAGGAAGTTCGCCGTACTTGGCGGCGTCCCAGGCCAGTTCTATGTCGTCCATGCGCCCCCCGATCTGAATGCGCCCCTTGGACACATCCGGTCCTCCCGGGAACGCAGGCAGTTTGTCCAGAGCGAGGCGGAGCACGGTCAG
>JBLHLC010000094.1:0-5443 GCA_047619685.1 Rhodothermales bacterium | reverse complement strand
GCGGCACTTGTTCACCGGCCTTCTAAAAGAAGTGCCGCACCAGGATGATGCTGGCCGCCGCACCTGACACCAGCATGATTGCCGGCTTCAGGAACCCGCCGTCCAGATACTTGGCGGTGTAGCGCGAAGCCACAATCCCCAGGAGTACGGCCGGGAGCAGGATGGCGCCAAGCTTGACCTCTTCGACTCCGAACTTTCCGACCGTCCAGAGTGCAAACAAGGCGGAGAGCGTGCCGGCCACGAAAATCCCCGACAAGGTTCCGCGAACCTTCGGGCCCTTCTGCCCGGCGTACATCAGGCCCATCGGCGGTCCGCCTATGGACGAGGCCGTTCCCATAAACCCCGAGAGCGTGCCGGCGGCGACAAGGTTGAGTCTTGTGATCGGGACAGTCAGTCCGGATTGCACAAGAGCCAGGGCAACGAAAACCAGGCTGGCGGCGATGAGCGTCAGCGTGTCCTGGGACACCAACCCCACAACAAGGGCCCCCAGAAATGCCCCAGCAAGTCGGCCCACCACGCCCCATCCAATTTCGAAGCCAGAGACCGATCTGCGCTCTTTGAGGAAGACCGTCACCGTCAGGACGAACGCCAGAAGCAACATCGGCGCCGGGACAAACGGGGGGTGGATGAGCAGGAGCAGGGGCACGCCCAGCGTCCCAAGCCCGAAGCCGATCGACCCCTGGACCATGGCCCCGACGAAAACGATCAGGCTGGCCAGCGCCAGCATTTCAAGAGAGATGGGAAGTTGCGGCATGGGTCAAGGTAGGGGCCGAGGGCTTTCGCTCCCGGGACTCGGCGTCACCGAATCACCAACCCTTATCATCCCCCCGCTGAGAATGCGCGCCCGAAGGCCACCGCGTCCGATCATGGCCGGCAGGACATCCTTCCCGGTCTTTCGGGCCAAATACTTGCACGGCTGGCAGAGGCGGACGCCCTCCATTTCCACCCCACCAACGAAGAAGGGCACTTTGACGAGGTCATTCAGCGGGACTCCCGATACGAGGATGTTGCGTCGGCTTTCGGCGGCCGATAGACCGATCCCGGCATCGGCTTCCATCTCGGTCAACGCCTCGTCCGCGATAAGGGTGACCTCTCGCATGTGGCCCGACCAGCGCGAAAGCGAGCCGGCCCCGAAGTAGTACCTGTCGCCGTCGAGTCCGCGGCCAGGTACGGCGCGGGCCTCTTTCCGCGTCTCCATGGGTACGCCTCGCTCAGGGGCGATAAAAATGCTCAGAACCTGTCCAGCCCACGCTTGCTGGTCGAGTGGGTGGCTCGTCACCGCCCGCTGGTTCGCCGGGCCGGCCGGCATTCCGGCCAACTGCGAGCGGGTCCTCGGACCTGCGGGAGTGTTGCCTTTTCTCGACCCACGCGCGTGGGGTCCTCGGAGGCCATGTAAGCCATCATGGCCGCGACCGTGGCGTTGTCGGCCAGGTCGTCGAAAACAATCTTGTCGTAGGTGTCCCGGTTGGTATGCCAGGTGTACTGCCTGTATTCGTTGTACGGGGATTGCAGTCGGAAACTGGGGATACCGGCACAAACGAACGATGAATGATCTGATCCGCTGTTGGCCTGCGGACCGGGCATTTCGAGCAGGATGCGGTCCGAAAAATCCTTCGGCATGGCGGCCGCCCACGCAGGGATGTGCGATGCCGCGTCCGCAAATCCCTGTCCTTCAATTCGTTCAAAAGCCCAGGTGCCGTTGTCCTGGTTGAAGGCCGCCTGGATGCCATCCAGCATCTCCGGGTGGTCCTCGCGGAAAGCTGATGATCCAATGAGCCCGGCCTCCTCGTTGGCCCAGTGCCCCACAAGAATGGTCCGGCGAGGGTTGGGGTAGGTGGCCTTCAGGATGCGCATGGCCTCCAGCATGGTGATGCTCCCGGTGCCATTGTCTGTTGCGCCGGTGGCCGCGTGCCACGAGTCCAGGTGGGCACCAAGCAGCACGTACTCGTTGGGGAGTTCGGTACCGGTCAGCTGCGCGACCACATTGAACTGGGGTACCTCGCCCTGCAGTTCGGCCTGCGCGTCAACCTCAATTTCCACTTCATCGCCACCGGAGATCAGCCGGTACATGAGGCCGTAGTCCTCGCAGGAGACATCGATGGCTACTGCGCGCGTGTTGTTGGTACCGAAGACCTTGTTGACGCCCCAGCCGCCGGACCAGCGTGACTCAATGGTGCCAGCCGCTCCGGCTTTGTCTAGTACCGCGGCGGTCAGGTTCGCGATTTCCCGCGGGTTGACAGGTCCGGTCAAAGCCAGCATGCGCCGCTCCGCCTCTCTCTCGGTCACAAGCTTGCGCTCGGCAAGGCGTTCAATGGTGCCGGGGGACGCGAGTGCCTCCAACTCCTGCTTTGCCCGGCACATTTCCTCCGGTGCGGAGATCATCACGAATTTGCCCTTGATGCCGGCCAACCAGGCTTCCGTGTCCTCGCCGATGGCAGGGAGAAGCACTACCGTTCCGCGGACCGGGCCATTGGTACCCGGGCTCCATGCCTTGATTTCGGCCTCCAAACTCGTTACTCGGGGCGAGACCATGTCGATGTGGAGCGAGCCGGGCTTCCAGCGCATCCATGTCCCGATTTCCTGTTTCTCGGCCTCAATGCCCCAGGAATCGTACGTCTCAAGCAACCAGTCCTGAGCCGCCTCGAGGCCTTCCGAGCCGGCAAGCCGTGGCCCGATCTGATCCATCAGCACATGGGCAAGCTGGCGGGTTTGAGATTCTTCCACACCAACCCGCCACATATCGCGGATTACCGGATCTTCGGTCTGAAAGGTCTGGGCAAATAATGGCGTTGTAACAAGCAGGGCTGCCGCCAACAGAAGAGATCGAGGCATGATGGAGTTTGGACTGACTGGAGATTAATCGGTAGGCCGTCGTATGCAGAAACCCCGACGGTGTTCAAGGGAATAACAGACAATCTGCACGAAGCCTTGGCGCGACCTCCGGAAGCGGTTCCGTAACTTTTCGAGCCTGAATAAGCATTATGAAAACGATGGAAGCTACAGCCGCCGCGCGCGCATTTCTTGAGTCGCTTGGAATCACTGAAATGAACCCGGGTGGGTTCAACGGGGAGTGGATCGGATCCGGTCCTGAACTGGACGTCACCACACCGATTGACGGGTCGCACATTGCCTCCGTTCGTCAGGTCACGGCTGAGGAGTATGACTCCATCGTGGTCCGGGCGCAGGAAGCTTTCGCATCCTGGCGAAAGGTCCCCGGGCCCAGACGCGGCGAAGTTGTACGCCAGTTGGGCGATGCCCTTCGCGCCAACAAGAAGGAACTCGGAGCTCTAGTGACCCTGGAGATGGGCAAGATTGCCTCCGAGGGTGAGGGCGAAGTGCAGGAAATGATTGACATCTGCGACTTCGCAACTGGTCTTTCGCGCCAGTTGTACGGTCTCACCATGCCGTCTGAGCGCCAGGATCACCATATGCGCGAGCAGTGGCATCCCCTGGGTGTGGTTGGCATCATCAGCGCATTCAACTTCCCGGTAGCAGTCTGGGCCTGGAATTCGGCGCTGGCAGCCGTCTGCGGCGACACGACCATCTGGAAGCCGTCCGAGCAGACGCCGCTTACGGCCATTGCGTGCATCAAGATTGCAGAGAAGGTCTGCCGCGACAACGACATGGATCCGGCTATTTTCTCGCTGGCGATGGGCGACGTGCCGACGGTAGGCGAGCCGATGCTGGCGGACAGGCGGATTCCGCTGGTCTCTGCCACGGGTAGCTGCCGGATGGGCCACCGCGTAGGTCAGGTGGTTGGACAGCGTTTGGGTCGGTCGATTCTTGAGTTGGGCGGCAACAACGCCATCATCGTCACGCCCCACGCCAACATGGACCTGGTGCTGCCAGCCATCTTGTTTGGATCGGTCGGCACGGCAGGGCAGCGGTGCACCTCGACACGCCGAATCATCGTCCACGAGTCCATGCGCCAGGAGTTGCAGGACCGACTGGTCAAGGCATACCACGGCATTCCGATTGGCGACCCCAGCGACCCGAAGACACTCATGGGCCCGCTGGTCAATCAGCGAGCCGTGGATGACCTCATGCGGGCCAAGGAGGCAGTCGTGGTGGAAGGAGGCGAGATTATCTACGGTGGTGAGCTTCTTGAGGGCCCCGAATACCCCGGCGGGCTCTATGTGACGCCATGTTTGGCCACCGCTCAGAATCACTTCCAGATCGTCCAGAACGAGACGTTCGGTCCGATTCTTTACCTGATCGGCTACGGCAACGCGGAATCAACTCCACGCGAGGCGGTCGACGAGTTGCAGGAGGCCCTGGATCTGCACAACGGCGTCCCCCAAGGACTTTCGTCAGCCATCTTCACGGACCACGTGCGCGAGGCGGAGTACTTCCTTTCACACCGTGGAAGCGACTGCGGAATCGCCAACATCAACATCGGCACCTCAGGCGCTGAGATTGGTGGGGCGTTCGGTGGCGAGAAGGAAACGGGCGGAGGGCGCGAGTCCGGATCGGACGCATGGAAGGTGTATATGCGCCGCCAGACCAACACGGTAAACTGGAGCACGGAATTGCCACTGGCGCAGGGTATCAGTTTCGGCTGATATTAGGGGACCTAACCACGTCTCCACTCCTATGCTACGTTTTGCCCCCCTTGCTGCTCTTCTGCTGATGGGCTGCAGCACCCCCAAGTCCGCCTCAACGGACTCGGCCCCAGATATGACCTTCTTCCTGACCAGCGTCAACCCCGGAAATGGAGCGGACCTGGGCGGACTGGCGGGAGCGGACGCCTATTGCGCCACGTTGGCTGACGCCGCAGGTGCGGCCAGCCAGACATGGCGCGCCTACCTCAGTACCGCACGTGGCCACGCGCGCGACCGGATTGGAAGCGGACCCTGGCATAATGCTGCCGGCGCGATGGTGGCCTCGGATGTGGCCAACCTCCACGGTGAGAACAACCTTACCAAAGAGACGCAGTTGGACGAAAACGGCGCCGTTGTGAATGGAAGGGGAGACTCTCCCAACCGTCACGACATACTGACCGGGTCAAATCTGGACGGGACGTCCTTCGGTGCTGAGGATGGTGACCACACCTGCGGAGACTGGACGAGCTCAGCGGAAGACGGCAGCGGCGAGGTCGGTCACCACGACCGCCAGGGCGGCGGTGCCAATCCGACGTCGTGGAATTCTGCCCATCCGTCGCGCGGGTGCGGGCTGGAAAACCTTCGCGGCACCGGCGGAGACGGCCTGTTTTATTGTTTCGCGACTGGGGAGTAGCCCTCCAGGCGCGCCAGGTCCGCTTCGGCGGCGATATATCCGAAGGCCGGCCAATACCCGGTGGCCAGAACACCCTCAAAGATCTCGGCGGCGTGTTCAGCCTGTCCCTGTAACAGGTACCAGTTGCCCACGCCGTAGCCCTGCGTGGCCATTTTCAGCGCCGCCCCATCGCCCAGGAGGTCATCCGGCTCCATGGCGCCCTTATACA
>JBLHLC010000093.1:0-5901 GCA_047619685.1 Rhodothermales bacterium | reverse complement strand
TACTCGGAATCGGAGGGCCGCCGGCGGTGGTGGCTCTTTTCCTGTACAGCCTCCTTCCCATCGTCCGTAACACCCACACCGGGCTCACCGGCATTCCACTTCCTCTTCGCGAGTCTGCGAGTGCCCTGGGACTTGGGTGGTGGACCCGGCTTCGCCGAATAGAGTTGCCGCTCGCCTCCCAGTCCATTCTGGCCGGTATCAAGACTGCCGCGGTGATCAACGTTGGTACAGCCACGCTGGGCGCCTTGATAGGCGCGGGCGGATATGGACAGCCCATTCTCACGGGCATCCGCCTGAACGACGTGGAACTCATTCTCGAAGGAGCCGTGCCTGCGGCGCTTCTCGCCCTCGCCGCCCAGATTGCCTTCGACCTGCTCGAAAAGGTACTCGTGCCGCGCGGCCTCCGACTCCAGCCAGACACCGCATAGCACGCATGCCCTCAGCCCTCGAACAACTACGCGAACGCCTTTCCCGCATCTCTGACCTCCAGACGGCCTCGGCCATTCTGGAATGGGACCAGGAAACCCAGATGCCAGACGCCGGAACGGAGGCCCGCTCGCGCCAGGTTTCGACCATCAGCCAGTTCGCACACGAGTTGCACACGTCGGAGGAGACGGGCACGCTGCTGGAAAAGGCTGAGCCGGAGTCGGAGGTAGACAGGGATCTGCTGCGCGTGGCCAGACGTGACTACGAGCAGGCAGTCCGGATTCCGGCCGAGCTGGTCGGCGAGTTTGCCCGGGTCACTGGAATGGCCCGGGAGGGATGGAAAACCGCCAGGGAGACGGACAACTTCTCGGTCTTCCAACCCCACCTTGAGGCGGTCATCGACTGCAACCTTCGGAAGGCAGAAGCCCTCGGTTACCAGGACGAGCCCTACGACGCCCTCCTGGACGAATTTGAACCCGGAATGCGGACGTCAGAGGTTTCCGATGTCTTCAGCTCCTTGCGCAAGGAGCTGGTGTCGCTGGTGGGAGAAATCGCCCGTCGCCCGGAAATAGACGACTCGATACTGTCCCGGTATTTCCCGGAAGACCGGCAGTGGGACCTTGGAGTCCGCGTGATGACGGATCTGGGGTACGACTTTGCCCGAGGCAGGCAGGACCACTCCGCTCACCCGTTTTCGACGACCTTTTCAGTCACGGATTCCCGTTTGACCACAAGGGTGCACTCGCACCAGTTTTCGCCAGCCTTTTTTGGCAGTCTCCACGAGGCGGGACACGCCATGTACGAGCAGGGGGTGAACCCGGCATTGGACGGGTCCCCGCTTTGTGACGGCACTTCTCTCGGGATGCATGAGTCGCAGTCCCGCCTGTGGGAGAATCTCGTAGGCCGAAGCAGGCCGTTCTGGGACCGCTACTTCCCTGTTGTCCAGGGCATGTTTCCGGCTGCGCTGGCCGGGGTCTCTGCAGAGGCGTTCTATGGCGCAGTCAATAGCGTAAAGCCTTCCCTGGTGCGTATCGAAGCGGACGAAGTCACCTACAACCTGCACATCATGGTTCGCTTTGAGTTGGAGCGGGCCATGTTGTCCGGAGAAGTGGGCGCGGCGGACCTTCCGGACGCCTGGAACGCGCGTATGATGGAATATCTGGGCGTGGCTCCTGAAACCGATGCGGACGGGTGCCTGCAGGACATCCACTGGTCCCTGGGGACATTTGGGTATTTCCCGACCTACTCGCTGGGTAATCTCATGTCGGCCCAGTTGTGGGAGGCCATGGAACGTGATTGCGGCTCGCTAGGTGAGCACATTGCCGAAGGCCGTTTCGATGTCATTCTCGGATGGCTCCGCGAAAATGTGCACCAGCACGGGCGCAGGAAGACCGCCATCCAAATCCTGGAGGACTCCACGGGCTCGGGCCTGGACGCCGCGCCCTGGCTCCGCTATGCCCGCAAGAAGTTTGGTGCCCTCTACGGCGGACTAGCTCCGGCTTAACGGAATTGTACGGTTCCGCTTGGATAGGACCCCACATTGGTCATCGGAAATCCCGATCCCGGAGCGGCAGACGGCGCGATATCGGCCTCCAGTAGACGGATCCCGTAAGGAGTCACGCCAAAGTCGTCAGGATTGGGCTCGAGCGTTACAAATATGGTGTGTCCAGCCACGGCCAGAGGGAAAGTCTCGCCAGCAGGGGGATTGACAAGAAGGTCTTCTCCGGGCACCTGGAACAGTTCCAGCATATCGCTGAATGGGTGGCCAATATCGCGACCCGCTGGATCGTCGAACTTGCCAAGCGACCAGGTCCCGGAGGTCAACTCAATCCACAGTTCGAACTGCCACCCTTCCCCTGGATTTGGAGCCGTCATGGTTGGGGTGTACGTCCCTGGCGTGCCCAGCCAGACACCAAATGCTTCATTCCCCGTGTCTAAGTCAGTGGGAGTCCCAATGGTGTAACTCGCCGCGGCACCCGAAAAATCGCCAACGGCTTCCACAAACGACAGCGTGGTCAGGCTTCCGTTCACCTCCCCCCGCAATACCTGGGTGTCTGACGGTTCCAGATCTGCGTCCCGGCGATCCTCGATGGTGACCAGGACCTCCGTGGCAGGCTCCATATCGACCTCCGTGATAAAGGTGTTCGCGACCAGCCTCCCGTTCAGATCCACGAGTCGGTCATTCTGGTCGAAGTTGAACACCGCTACGGACTGCCATTCCGCAGCAATGAGCGCCCAGGCTTCGTAGCGAGCTCCCCCGCCCAGGCCCTTCAGGCCGTCCAGGAGCAGTTGGGCCTGATAATACTGCGGTATTTCGTTGGAGCCGGACCCGGAGTCGCAGCCAGCGAGGAGTAGAATGACAATAAGTAAGGGGAAGCGACGCATTGCTGAGGCGGTGTGATCTGTTGCGAGGCAGACCTACGCCACATCCGGAATGCTGTTCTCGGGGGTAGCCGTTGGTGCCCTTTCGACCGGAGGAAACGACGCCTGTCCCGTGGCGTTCGGAGGCGAGCGCCCTTCCCATCGTCTTCCTCTTCCATCATGGCCGACCTCCTCCCAGCCCTCCAGCAGCCGGATTATCCGGATCAGAACCTGCTGGACGACATCGCGGCCGATCTGTCCAGACGCCCCCCCCTTGTGACCTCTTGGGAGGTGGACCGCCTCAGAGGTCTGCTTGCGAAGGCCGCCACGGGAAAGCAATTCCTACTCCAAGGCGGCGACTGTGCCGAGCGATTCGACGAATGCCGGGCGGATGTAATCCTGGGCCGGCTGAAAATCCTCCTGCAGATGAGTCTCGTGCTCATTCACGGACTTCGCCTTCCTGTGATCCGCGTGGGACGATTTGCGGGACAATACGCCAAGCCCCGGTCTGAGGATACCGAGATCATCGACGGCGTCGAGCTGAAGAGTTACCGCGGAGACATTATTAACGGACCGGAAGCCGACGTCCTCGCTCGTTTGCCTGATCCTCGCCGCATGCTTGAGGCCTATGGCAACTCGGCCATGACGCTCAATTTTGTACGCGCCCTGGTGGACGGTGGATTCGCGGATCTCCACCACCCCCAGAACTGGGATCTGGGCTTCGTCGAGCCCTCGGGATTGAAACGCGAATACCAGGAGATAGTGGACGGCATCACGGGTGCGCTTCGCTTCATGGAAACGGTCTCCAACACAACATTGGGCGATGTGGAACGGGTGGATTTCTACACATCCCACGAAGCCCTCCTTTTGCCCTACGAGCAGGCCCTCACGCGTCAGGTCCCGTCCGGCGGCACGTACAACCTGTCCACGCATTTTCCCTGGATCGGCCTGCGCACGTCGGAGCCTTCCGGGGCGCACGTCACCTATGCTGCGGGCATTCGCAATCCCCTGGGGATCAAGGTTGGGCCGGACACAGAGCCGTCCACGCTCAAGCGATTATTGAATTCCCTGGACCCGGATCACGAGGCGGGCAGGCTGTCGCTGATTACACGCTTTGGTGTGGACCGGGCGTCGGATGCGCTTCCTCGATTGATCGCGGCTGTCCAGTCAACGGGCCGCACGGTGTTGTGGAGCTGCGACCCGATGCACGGCAACACGGAGGTTACCCAGGATGGGCTCAAGACGCGGCGGTTCGAAAACGTCCTGGGCGAGCTTGAGCAGGTCTTCGCTATCCATGACCGCTACGACTCCATATTGGGCGGAGTGCACTTCGAACTGACCGGGGAGAATGTCACCGAATGTATCGGGGGATCCGGCGGATTGACCGAGTCAGACCTCTCGCGCGCCTATCGCTCTCACGTGGATCCGCGTTTGAATGCCGAACAGGCACTGGAAATGGCCTTTTCGATCGTCAAGAACCGGAAGTCCGAGCCGTCGACCTGAAAGGCATAAGGACCGGAGGCGCCCGTAGTGTATTGACCCAGAGGTAGCCCTTAGTGCACCTCTGGCTCCTCTACCCGCCGGATCCATGCCCCGCCCAGGACGTCGTCGTCCTCGTACATCACCACAGCCTGACCGGGTGTGATGGCGTTGCGCGGAACCAGGAATTCCACATCCACCTTGTCGGCGTCCAACTGCGTCAAGAGGCAGGGCGCCCCCACGTCCTTGTAACGCACCTTGGCGGCGGCATGGTGCGTCCCTACCAACTCCGGATACTTGATCAGATTGAGTCCGTCCGCCGAAAGTTTGTGCCTGGCCAAGGCCTCCAGCGGGCCCACAGTGACCGTGTTGGTGTCTGCATCAATCCGGGTGACGTAGGCTGGGTAGCCTAGTGCCAAACCCAACCCGTGACGCTGGCCTATGGTGTAGTAGGGATATCCTTCGTGTTTGCCCAGGTCCGTGCCATCCACGTGCACCATCGGACCCTGACCAATCCGATCGTCCAGATCCGGCACCCGGTCCCGGAGGAAACGACGGTAGTCATTGTCCGGAACGAAGCAGATCTCGTAGGAATCCGGCTTGTTGGCGACCTCCAGAAGGCCGAACTCCGTCGCCATCTCCCTGATCTTTGGCTTTCGGTAGGTGCCCAGCGGGAGAATGGTTCTTGCGAAGTGCTCCTGTGAGACGCCCCACAACGCGTAACTCTGATCCTTGTTGGAGTCAATGCCGCGCATCAAGACCTCGCGATTGAGCTCCTTGTCGTGCCGCACACGTGCGTAGTGACCCGTCGCTATGAACGCGCAATCCAGGGCGTCTGCCCGTCGCATGAGGGCGGCCCACTTGATGTACGTGTTGCACAGGACGCACGGATTGGGCGTACGACCGGAGAGATACTCCTCGGTGAACTTGTCGATGACCCAATCGCCAAACTCCTCGCGGATGTCGATGATGAAGTGGGTGAAATCATGCTTCATGCCCACCGCGCGGGCGTCATTCATGGACTCCAGCGTACAGCAGCCTATCTGTTTGCCGGTCGAAGACGGCGCGGACTGTGCGTAGTCCCACGTCTTCATGGTTATGCCCACCACTTCATAGCCCTGTTCTTTTAAGAGAACAGCGGCCACGGAGGAATCAACTCCTCCACTCATGGCTACCAGAACGCGGCCGTGTTTGCTCATCCTTGCTATTGGGGGGTCATCGGGCCGCCTCCAACCGACTCTTGCCATGCGCCGTTCCTTATTTTGGGTGACAACCCTTCTGTATCGATGGAAATCCTCATTCTGAACGGTCCAAATCTCAACCTCTTGGGCACGAGAGAGACCGATATCTATGGCGCCGGATCTCTGCGGGATCTGGAGCGAACGCTCAGGCTTGACTTTCCGGGCGTCAACCTCCGGTTTGAACAGAGTAACCTGGAAGGGGCTCTGATTGATCTGATTCATGGGGCAGCGGACAGCGGTCTGGATGGGATCGTCTTCAACCCTGCAGGCTACAGCCATACATCTGTCGCACTCAGGGACGCTATTGCAGCCGTCGATATCCCCGTGGTGGAAGTCCACATTTCCAACATATATGCACGCGAGGAATTTCGACATTCCTCCCTCACCGGCGCTT
>JBLHLC010000092.1:0-6764 GCA_047619685.1 Rhodothermales bacterium | reverse complement strand
AGGTTGCTCCGCGCCTGGTCGATCCCGGAGACAATCGAGAACCCGTTGAACAGCGTTACCGACGAACTGGCGTTAAGCGAGAAACGGTCGCTGGAGGTCGTCTGCAGGGTACCGGTGGTCTGGTCAAACTGAAGACCCCAGTTTCGGCCGGTGTTGCTGCTCAGGTTGAAATTGGGGAGTCGCTGTGCCTTCGACTGAGTGAGGCTCGATGACTGCAGGTCCACGTTATTGCGGGCGCGCCGAAGGGTCACGTTCTGCTCCAGGGCGACTTGCACCGCATCGTCAAAAGAGATTACCGACTGCGCGGAAGAGGAGGGGACGATCAGCAGCCCGATCAGTGCGAGAGAGAGAATGCGAAAGCGCATGGCCATGAAGTTGTCCTGGGACGTTTGCGGAGCATTCCAAGCTTCGGAACGCAGTAAGGCGCTGTACACGCAGGCTTTTTCGAGTGGTTGCAGGGGGGGGATCCTGTGACAGAATCTCCGCATTTTGAGAACCTTACGGCCAAATCTGTCGCCGGGTTACACGAAGAGATTTCGAAGGGGGCGGCCGGTGGGCTGGATTGCAGCGGGATCACGGACACAGGGGCCAGCTTCAATTCGGAATCGTCGCGGCTCGCTGGGTATCTTCAGGTCCAAAAATCCTGGATGGCATGAGCGGCAAAATCAGATTGGCGGGAGTGGTTCTCGCGGGCATAGCGATGTTCGCGCTACTGGTAGATTGGGACGGCGACAAGGTAGACGTAATGTCCGGCTACTGGCAGGACGGTCGGATGCAACCGGCCCCTGACTTCACGCTTCCAGCGCTGGGGGGCGGTGAACTGTCGCTATCGGACTACCGTGGGAAGATCGTCGTACTGAACTTCTGGGCTACCTGGTGCGGTCCTTGCCGCGACGAGATGCCCGCCTTTGTGGGCATGCAGAATGAGTTCGGGCCCCGCGGCGTCCAGTTTATTGGCGTGTCCATAGACAGTGGCGGCTTTGACGCCATTGCTGATTTTGCAGCCGAGTTCGGGGCGAACTATCCGCTCGTACACGATGACATGACGGTCTACGACAGCTACGAAGGGACGACGGCCGTACCCACCACGTACCTCATCACCCGAAAGGGCGAGATCTGGTTCTACATGCCCGGCCCGCTTTCTCGCGAGGCGCTTGCACCGGCGCTCGAGGGCATGCTGGAGAGGGAGCCAGCCTGAGAATGTCTGAATCCCTCGCCTGAGAGCTGGCTCTCCCTTGTGGAGCTGTCCTGTCAAACCGCGTGGCCAAGGCCGCGATGACCGAGGGGTTGGTGGACGCGCACGGATGAGTTTGCGCTACCTCCCGATCGTAGTTCTTCTGTTGGGCTCTTCAGCGGGTCCCGTCCGCGCTCAATGGGCGGGGACAGGTGTCGGCACCTGCGAGCCCTCCAGCGCGGAAACGATCCTGCATGGCAACAACGTCAAGGCTCGCATTCTAAACAACGGCGGACTGTTTTGGAACAGCGGCCCGGGCGTTTACGAAGTGCCAGCTGGCAGTGGCTTGAGTCCCCTTTTTGCAGCGAGCCTCTGGATCGGAGGGCGGGTCAACGGGGAACTGCGTGTTGCCGGCTCTGAATACGGGCCGTGGGAATTCTGGTCGGGCACCGTCGGGCAGGCGACGGATGGGGGCGACTGTAAGGATGCCGATCGGATTTACCGGGTGGCCCCGCGCGACATCCGTGCCCTCGACCAGGGACTCCCGCCTTCGGCAGGCGTGTTGTCTTGGCCATGGGAAATCGGGGCGCCCGTCGTCGACGGAGACGGAGTCTTCGACAACTACGACCTTGCCAACGGTGACAGGCCGGCCATATACGGGAACGAGACCGTGTACTGGGTAATGAACGACGTTGGGAACGCTCATAGACGCTTTGATACAGCTCCCCTGGGCCTAGAGGTTCACGGCTTGGCGTTCGCCGCCGCAAGTGACGACCCGGTCATTGACAACGCCACCTTCTACCACTACCGGTTCATCAACCGCGACACAGTCGCCATAAAGGATGCCTAAATCGGCCTCTTCGTGGACCCGGACCTCGGAGGTTTCGACGACGACTATGTGGGTGGCGATTCCCTCCTGAGTCTCGCCTATGCGTGCAACGCAGATAATGACGACAGGGAGTACGGCGAAGCACCGCCATCGGTCGGGTTTCGAGTCATCCACGGCCCACGAGCCACCCCTGACGGAGTTGACAATGATTTCGATGGAGTAGTGGATGAGCCAGGCGAGCGTCTTGCCATGACTTCCTTTGTTCAGAGTGGGCCGTGGGATGCCAACTTCGCTAGTCGGGCCTATGGGATCCTGCAGGCTCGTCGGCCTACCAGTTTTTATGATTCCCTGGGCGCGCAGGTCACTTACGGCGGGGACAGTCGCGACACAACAGGTACTCCAACCACCTTCATGTATACGGGCATGCCGCCACATTTCTGGTCCGAACTAGACATCGGTGGAGGCGTGGCTACGCACCCGGCGGACAGGCAGTTCATACTCTCGTCAGGGCCGTTCACTCTGGAGCCGGGCGAAGAAGACGAGCTGTACTTCGCAGTTCTGTACGCTCGTGGGACGGACCACCTGGACTCCGTTCGCCTACTGAAGGAAGCCGCCGCCCGCGTCGATGGTTTGACACCTGAGCAAATTGTCCCGACCGGCCACCTCATTCAGGCGCCGACTGGGCGACCGATTCTCGTGTCGGCCCTGCATACGTTTGCCACCGGCGAAACCTCCTTCGCCGGTGTGACCGGGATTTCAGGATTTCTGACCGTCGCAAATGCGCAGGGAGCGGTCCTAACGGGAGCGGCCGCCGACTTCCGGGGATTCCCAGGCCCGATGAGGCCCGGACCTGAGCAGCAGGTTGGAGAAGGGCGGTGGATGATTCACTCTGCCGGAAACGGCACCCGTACAACCTTTGACGATTTTGTTGAGCACAGCCTCCCGGACTGGTCGATCCTACCGGACGACATCGAGTTGCGCTTTACTGGCACCAGCATCAACTACGACCTCTTCGGGGATGTGGGCGGAGGAGTTCAGCCGGAAGACCTGCCTTTCGAAGCGTGGAACATCGGAGAGGACTCCCCCGAAGATCCGTCCGACGACTTCCTGTTGATAGTCGTTGGACACGACCCGGAGGCGGACGGTTGGGGCCTGCGCGCGGTCGATCACGAGGCATCCGGCGGCGAGGACGATCCCCAGACCGACCCCTTTTCGTTGTATAGACCCGTGAACCAACAACCCGGGGATATCGGATACCGGGAGTGGGAGTCTTTGGCGCTGGCGGGAGTCGATCCGCAGACCGCGACCGATAGGCTACTCCTTGAGGATCTGGTCTTTTTCAATTGGAACGGTGGAGACGTTGGCACCGGCGTATACGATCAGGAGATGCCTGAGCGAGGCACCGTATTTCGCATCACTACAGAACGTGTGTCGCCGCCGATTGCCAGTGCTCCGGCGGATGGCGCGACCCGAAAGCCGGGTCTGGTTGACTTCCACTGGCGGTGGATGCGAGATGATGAAGCCCTCCTCTCTATTAGCGGACCGCAGACGGAGATTCTTGAGACCCGCCGGTCAGGCTTCACGGCAGACCTGCAACATGAAGGAGTCTACACGTGGACCGTTCGCGACGGTGCGGGTCAACTCTCCGAAGTCGGGACATTTTCGATTGATGCGACGGCCGTAGAGACTGCGGAGGCAAGTCCTCAGGTGGAATTCGCGCTGGAGCCTACTTACCCAAATCCTTTTCTCAGGTAAGCACCATTCGATTCAGCCTACCGGTCGCCTCAAGCGTGCGGGTCGAACTGGTTGACATGTTGGGGCGTCGCGTCGCGATCCTGGCGGACGGGGTTCGGAGTCCGGGGCATCACGAAATCGAGGTCGATGGGCGAAATCTCGGCGCGGGTGTTTACATCTACCGGCTTGCCACGCCGCAGGGTCAGTTGTCGAGAACGCTGCAGGTGGTTCGGTAGGCCCGGACTACCTTTTCCGCAGAGCCGCGCGCGCAATTCCTCGCAGCATGCCGCCAAACACCAGTTGGTGGAGCGGATAGAGTGCATACCAATAGGCCCTTCCCAGAAGGCCGACTGGATCGAACGTTGCCGTCTGTCGGATGGTGGCCGACGATCCTGTGCCAGTAACCTCAAACTCCAGCCACGCCCGTCCCGGCAATCTCATTTCGGCCTTGAGCCGCAGCAGGTTCGTCTCGACCTTCTCCACGCGCCAGAAGTCCACGGTGTCTCCCACGCTGAGGCTCGTGTCGGAACGCCGGCCCCGTCTCATGCCGACACCCCCAAAGAGCATGTCGAGGTTACCGCGCATCCACCAAAGCCAGTTCCACGCATACCAACCTGTTTTGCCGCCAATGCGCAGGACCGGTTCAAAGGCAGCGTCCGGCGTGGTAGCTACCACAAGGGTCCGCGAATCCACCAGGCGCGTACCAAACTCCACGCCGCCCCATGCTGGCAGAGCGCCTGATGACGACAGGGCGTCCGACCATCGCGTTTCTGCAAACTCGCGTTCGTCGCTCGCGATTGCGTGCTGAATCGCATTGTAGATACCCATCGGCCTGAACCGAAACCTCTCCAGCGCAGATGTGTCCTTTACCACGGTGCTGTGGATGATGCTCTCGATGAGCTTACGGCCGATCCGCGCATACAGCGGCGTGATGAGGCCGAGCCAAAGACTCGATACGTACGGCGTAAGGACCGGCACTGAAATCATACGCAGGTTGATCCCGCGCTGCCGGGCGTACGTGAGCATAATCTCAGCGTAGGAGACCTGATCCGCCCCGCCGATTTCGTAGATCCGAGACCGGGGCGCTGGAATATGTAGCGCCTGGACTAGGTACTCGAGTACGTCGTCGATCGCGATGGGCTGTGCGGGGACCTTGACCCACTTAGGCGTAACCATAACGGGCAGCCGCTCCACCAGCGAGCGAATCATCTCAAACGAAAGGCTGCCTGAACCGATGATTATCGAAGCGCGGAACTCGATCACCGGCACACCCGACTCACGGAGCACCTCCCCGACCTCGTGTCGACTGCGTAGATGGGCGGAAAGCTCCTCCTCAGCATCGCCCAGGCCACCGAGATAAATGATGCGACCCACACCCGCTGCTCTCGCCGCTTCGCCGAAATTTTGAGCCGCCTCCCGGTCAGCCTGCTCGAACGATCCCGTAGACCCCATGGAGTGGATCAGATAGTAGGCAACGGTGACACCGCGCAGCGCGGTTTCTAGGCTATTCGGTTCCAGAACGTCGCCCTCCAAAACCTCCGTTGATGGACGGACTTTCGCCTTGAGCACAGCCGGGCGCCTCGCGAGGCAACGGAGGCGGTAACCCTGACTTTCGAGCGACTTGAGGAGACGTCCGCCTACATACCCGGTTGCTCCCGTCAGAAGGACGAGGGGCGTATCGCTAGGTGGGTTTGCCTCTGATGTGACTACGGTTTTCGTTACCACAGTGCCTCGATATCTTGACTAATTACAGGTCTTCGTACGCAGGCAAATTCCGCCTGCGCCAACTGTAGGGCGGGATTTGCATCGCCCGCTTTGCGGGCTCGCATACCCTGTGGGGGGCTGAGGCTCGGCTCAACGGACTTTGCTGCCGCTTACTTCGGGCGGGCCTTCGGGTGGGATTTGCTTCGCCCGCTTTGCGGGCTCGCATATCCTTTGGGGGTGGTCGCGCAAAAACACCCCCGGATCGCTTTGCGATCCTCCAGCGCTCTGTCCTTGGCTCGCTCGAGCAAGCTCGGCTCACCCGGACTTCGCTTGCCGCACTGGGTGCGGGGGGTGTTTTTGCGGAGAGGGTGGGATTCGAACCCACGGTACCTTGCGGCACGCTGGTTTTCAAGACCAGTGCATTCGACCACTCTGCCACCTCTCCGGGCGGTACAACTCAAGGGTGGGAGGGAGGTTCGTAGTAGATTTCGTGATCTTTCTGGTGCTTCATCAGTGTAGTGCGTCGTAGTTGAGGGAGCTTGTTTGGGCTTGTTCTCTCAAGCAGACGGGAGACATCGCCCCAGCCTGAAGGTGGACATAAGCGGACGCTCGATGCGCCGGAGTGGAATAAGGGATCCCAATTCCACCAAATCCGCCGAATTGACCACACGGAAGCGGAACACGGGCGGCAATTCCACTTTCGCACCCGGGATCCCCCGCACGGAAGTGGAATTGGGAGAACGTATTCTACTTAGGCCAACGCTTAAGTGCCAAACAGAACGGCGCACTTCGCTAGCGCGAGGGAATCAGAATCAGATCCTCCTGAGGGGGGGTCAGGAATTCGGCTCCGGTCTCTGTAATGACCACCATCTCTTCCACAGAGAGGGTCTTCGTCGCCCCGTCCGGCAGCGGCCACGAATGGAATCCATCGAAGGCAAAGGTCATCCCTGGGCGGAGTTCGTTCTGAGGCGATCGGTCCAACACGCGTCCCTGGACTCCCCCACCCAGTCTGGGTCCGACGTCGTGCGCCCAATAGCCCACTGGGTGCCCGGTACCCCACATCACAGGGATTGAACCTGCCTCTTCCATGACCAGCCGCTGCGCGCGGTCTACCTCGGAGCCAAACGCGCCAGGTGCCATGGCGTTGAAAGCGGCACGACTGCCGGCAACGGCGGCCTCCCACTTGGCAAGAGCCTCGGCCGGCGCCTCGGACTCGCCGGGAGCGAGCACATAGGCAAAACGCTGGATGTCGGTCACCCACATGTTATGGGCCATGATTCCGAAGTCCGTCTGGATAAAGTCTCCAGGCTGGATGACCCGCCC
>JBLHLC010000091.1:0-6861 GCA_047619685.1 Rhodothermales bacterium | reverse complement strand
AAGAAACAGAATCAAGACAAGGCCGACCGCCATGCTGACCGAAAGGCCAACGATGTTGATCGCAGCAAATGCGGGGTGGTGTCGCATCGATCTCAAGGCGACAACAAAGTAGTTTCGTAGCACGGCAGGGAGGTTGATTTCTAACAGACTAGAGGTTTGCAAGGCCCGTGCCACCTCCCCAAAAAGCGTCCAAAGCCCGTTTTTATCCCTTTTCCGCGTCCGAGGGTGACCGCAGCCGCTCAGGGCATGTCCGATAACGGACGGCTCCGGCCTGTCAAGCCAACATCAAGGGCGTCAGACACTCCTAGTCCCCTTCGGGCACCTCATCGAAGGCCGACGTGGCTCCGTTCCAACGGTAAAGGAAATTGGACGAGTCATACTTTATCAAGTCGATCGCGTCCTCTGTGCCGTCCCCTCCCAGCCGCATGTCCAGGCCATACAGGCCAATTCCGCCTACTCGGGATGTGATCTCAACCGGTTGCATCTCACCCGAGGCGGACGACAGGAACGCAACCAGTCCAAACTCGAGGACAAACCCCTTGGCGGCCTCTGCTCGGTCGCCGTACATAGATTCCAGGATATCGTCTGCCGGATCCCGCTCGAACAAAATGGCCGTGTCCTCCGCGCCGTCACCGTTGAAGTCCCCCGTGACGCTTCGGCCTTGAAGGTACTCGTCCCACTGGACCGGGCCCTCGTAACCAGCTGGTTGCTCGGCAGGGGTCTGTCTCCAGCCGGGGAGCGCCCACGAAGATGATGGAACGTTGGTGCTTGCCTCGGCGGCCGGGCCCTCGGCCGGCGTCTCTGCCCGATCGGCACAGCCGACGGTCAGCCCGGCGAGGCCGAGCGCAAGGACTCCTCCCAAAACAACGTGCATCGCTCTTCTCAAAATGGTTGACCGAAGGTAGCGTTCCCGCCTGGAATCTAACCGCTGGCGGCGTAGGCACACCCTTTGCGGCATGTGGCTTGCATCATTGCAGCAAAGCCATGAAATCCCTTTCCAGCTTCGAGCTCAGCCACTCTATCCACGACAACGCACGCAATCTGGTTCGGTATGAGAACGGACAGATGACGGACGTCGAAGCCGACCACCTGTTCGCGACCCTGCTAAACACCGGCTGGATCGACCGCCTCCAGGAGCGTCACCAGCGGGCCGCCAGTGTCCTCATGAACTCCGGACGGGTTGTCCGCGACCAGTCTGGACACTTTGTAGCAAACGTCAGCCAGGCGGCATAGATCGGCAGCTCGAGGGGAAATGTTCTACCTTGCACGGTGAGCCACAGCCAGAGAACCTGAAATGAAGATCTCCTGTCCATACTCCGGAATTGAGGCGATTGTCGAGGTTCAGGACGCGGGTCAGCACATTCAGAATTTCTGGGCACATGGTGTGTTCTACGAGGGGCAAGCCAACGGCCTCCTGGATGACGCCTACAAGAGGTTTCAGGGACAAGATGTTGGCATCGTCTATGACATCGGGGCCCAGCGCGGGAATCACTCTATCTGGTTCGCGATGGCACTGAAGGCCCCCGTCCTGGCGATGGAGCCGAACCTCCCGTCGTTCATGGCTCTGGATCGGAACATGAGGCTGAATCTCGCGGGCGAGCGCGTCACACGACTCATGGCCGCCGCCGGTGCTTCCGAGGGCTTTTGCAGCATGGAGGAAGGATCTGGCGAAGGAATGACCCACGTTGTCCCGGGCGCTGAGGTCCAAGTTGTCCCATTGGATAAATTTCTCATGGAAGACTGGGTCGGTCTGATCAAGATTGACGTCGAGGGGCAGGAGATGGAAGTGCTGAAGGGCCTTGCATTAACCATCTCACAGCACCGCCCGTTCTTCTATGTCGAGGGGGAACTCACCGCTCTCATGGACTTCTTCGGGCCGCTCGGTTACGAGCGTGTCTGGAGCGGAAATGCCACTCCGACCCACGGATTCTCACCGAACCCGGCGGCGAAGTAGATAGTGATGCCATAAGGCGGGGAGACCTGGAGTTTGACCATGCTGCGTAACTACCTCACGATCGCCGGACGCCAGCTCGTTAAGAACAGGCACTACACGCCACTGCGTCCAGATCCGGGCTGACAATGGGGGTAAAGAGAATCACCGTGGGGAGAAGCTCATGCACCGCCGCTCTGAGGTCGCGCCTCGATCTAGCGTGCTCATAGCAGTGCCGTGAACTCACCTACAGTCAAGCCCGCTTCTCGAATGATAGTCGAGCTTGCCGAATGCCGCCACGATATCTCGGCCCGAAACGACGGGAAGACGGCTCATTCTACACCTCGACCAGTTCCTCGGAAATGGGCGGAGGAATTGGGTCTCCGTGCTCCTCCAGACTTTCGATGTACAGAGCGATGGCCTGTCGCACGCTCTCTAGGGTGGCCTCCCGCGTTGGGCCGTCGGCGATACAGCCCGGGAGAGAGGGGACCGTGGCCACGAAGACACCATCTTCGTCTTGCTCGATCAGGACGCGGTATTTCATAGACTTAGGCGTTGTGCTGAGATTTTCATACCGCGATAATGCATTGCGTTTCGGTCGCGCTGCATAACGGTTGGGCGATTTGCGGTTGCAAAGCAATCCGCAACATGGACTGGTTATCCAGGCACTCGGATAGTCTTACCAGGTCTTGCACAGACGTCCATCACGAGGCCGCGGTCAACTCTCGTTCAGGTCCCTGCGACGCAACAGTAATCACGACCTTACCGATGTGTTTTGCATCTCCGAACCACTGTACGGCCTTCGAGACGTTGTTCAACGGGTACGGTCCATCGATCACACACTTAAGCCCGCCTGTGTCAAACAGGTCGCTCACGTACTCCAAGTTCTTGTTGGTTTCCAGGGCAACAAGTCGTACTCGTTTTCCACTGACCCTGGCGATGAGCGGGCCGAGGACGACGGTTTGCAGCAACCGCGACAGTCGACCTCCAACGGTTACGTACCGGCCGCCGGGATTGAGCGACCCCAAATACCTCCATGGCGAGCGGTTGGTCTTGGTGTCGAGTATCAAGTCGTATCGCTGTCCATTCCGCGTAAAGTCATCGGTCTGATAATCGATTACATGGTCGAAACCCACAGCTCTGAGCGCATCCAGTTTGGTTGCGCTGTCGACCCCCGTCACCTCGGTTCCATACTGTTTAGCGATTTGCACCAGGCGTAGCCCGTAGCAGACGTAAGCGATGACAACGCTCACGGCGAAGAGGGCCACCATTTCGTCTAAGAAAGGGAGCGAGGTCGCGAAGATGACGATCACAAAATTCAGTGTCTTTTGATGGATCCAGTTGACGGAGGACGCTCCTGGGGCACGCGTCGCCGATCGGCATCAAGGATGAGTTTTCGCAGGGCTTCTGGAGACTCGGCGGTCATCCAGCTTTCCTGAAAGGCTTCATCCTGCGCAATTTGGGCGATCGCCGAAAGTGCACGGAGATGGAAATTCCTATCGTCCTTCGTACTCACCAGAACGAAAATGATATGAACCTTGTCGTCTTGACCAGGGAAATGGATGCCTTTAATACTTCTGGCTACCACGAACTGGAACGGGTGCCGACCCATGAGCAAGATGTGAGGGATCGCAATCCCGGGTGCAACCACGGTGCTGCTCCAGGCTTCGCCCCGGAGGAACATCCTCGCAAGCGATTCCTGTTCCATATCCACCTTGTCAGCCAACAGGCCTGCAACGAGGTCGAAGAAGTCCTCCGCTGAGTTAAGCTGCTTCAAGTCAAGAATGGGACATTCTGCGACGATCTTGTCAAAACGGTCCCGCTGGATGGCGACCGGTTTTGCAGTAATAAGGATAGCCTCGTCTCCTTCGACCAGTTCCGTGCGCTCGTGAAGCGGCCAAGCTTCATTGCCGCGCAAAACAGCCAATACGAGGCACGGGCGACCCTCTTGGAGCCTGGAGACATAGGATGCGGCATCCTCAGTCCGTTCGACCCTCACTGACGAATGCGTCGTCTTGCCATGGCTGATACGGTGGTCCCACTCACCAAGATCAACAGTGCTCGCAAAGAGGGCGTCTGCCCCTATATGCCCCCTCAGCAAGGCTTGTTCGCTCAATTCTGATCCGCTCTGGACCAGGTAGACGTCTGGGATCCTGAAAACGGATCGGGCCGCCTGGGCCACGAGCGTATTCACCTCTGCGTTCGGAGTCATGGCGATCAGTGTTGTCGCCTGTGCAGCCTTTGCCTCACCCAGGATCTGCTCTCGGAGCGCGCTGCCGTAGACGACGGTTAGCCCTTCCGACTTGGCGACCATGCAGTGGCGCTCGTTGGTGTCCACGAGGGTTACTGGCTGTGTCCGGCCCAGGGCCCGCGCAAGCCAGCGGGCGAGGGGCCCGGCACCCACAATGACTACGCCGTCCCTTTCCAAGCCTGACCGTTCCAGCGCGCCGCGCCGCTGCAACCAGCGGACCCCGCTCTTGAGCAGCACCGGAACAGCGGCCGTCGTCAAAAGGGCCATGAAAATCATGATCGAGAACGTGTCCTGTTCAATGATCCCCATTTCAAGCGCGATTCCGATGAGGACGATATCGACTCCGCCCCGTCCATTCAGTCCGGCACCGATAACGAGGCCTTCGCGCCAGCCGTGGCCGCTGGGCAGGTAGAAGAGAGCTGTTCCGAGAATTTTCCCGACCATCGCAACCGCGAAAACGACCAGAAATAGTCCGAGATACTCGTCAAAGACGCCGAATGAGACTCCGAAGCCCGCTGTGACGAAGAAGATGGGCGTCAGAAGGCCGATTGATGTATCCCGAACCGCGCCTCGCAGCGCCCGAGACAGGGTCAGTCCAAGCACGTTTTCGCGGATGAATAAGCCGGCGATAAACGCGCCAATAATCGCGTGCAGTCCCGCAATCTCGGCAAGCTCGCCGAAGAGCACCGCGATGATGAGTAGCAGAGTGAAGTTGAAGGTCCGCCCAGTCAGGCCCGACCCGGCAAGCAGGCGGCCGAGATAGGGAAACAGCTTCATTCCAAGCAGGGCCGTCACGGCAAAGAAGGCACCCGCCTTGAGGGTTAGCAGAAGGAGATCGTCCATGGCGAGACCTCCAACCTGCACGATTCCGATCACAGCCGAAAACACCAGTAGAGACAGAATGTCTGCCACAAGCGCGCCCACCATCATGACGTGGGAAATCCTGGTGTCCAAGATCCTCAGGTCCAGGAGAATCCTGGAATTGACAGCCAGGCAGGTACTGCCGGCTGCGATGCCCACGAAGAGTCCGGCTACGTGGGTCCCCCCGAAGCCAATCACGGCGAAATAGCCAAGACCGAATGGGATAAAGAAGCCACCTATCGCCGCCAGAAGTCCGGCCCATGAGGCCCGTTTGAGAGAGCGCAGGTCGATCTCCATGCCGACATGGAGCATCATGAGAAGGACGCCGAGCTCCGCCAACACGTAGAGCGCTTCAGTCCCGTGCAGGAGTCCGAGCATCGGTGGGCCCAGAACTACGCCGGCGATAAGTTCTCCGAGGACCGCCGGAAAGCCGAGGTGCGAGGCCAGCCAGCCGGCCAGCCAGGCCGCCAAGAGCACGGCAAACAGATTCAGATAATCGAGCTCCATCAGGGGTCCCTCGGATTACTGCCAGTGGTCATCTAGGCGGCTATTCTTATTTAGAATCAATCTAAATAACGACCGCGACTGATTCCGGGCGATCTCAAGGAGAAACGGTCCAATTTCGCCCTCCTGCCCGTATTTTATGTTTTTGAGAACACGCCCTGTAACTGTGATCGCGCCGGACGCTCTGCGGCGCGAGGCACCCACGGAGATGGTACTGGATCCAGGTGGTGCTATCACTCCCCGGCTTCACCGCTCAACGTAGCCTGGCTCAACTACGGCTATGGGTTCGACAGCTTCCACGACAACGCGGACCGGATCTATCGGGCCTACAGCACGCGCGTCGTGAATGACGACCGGCAAGAGTGGGGCATCTCGCCGATGCCTCTTGGCCCACAGCTAAAAGCCGAGTTTCCTTTTGTCGATGAGGCGGTGCGTTTCTCCGAAAGTAGCACCGTGGTGCAGTACGAAGAGCGCGTGTGCAACGAGGTTGTTCACTTTGCCGAACCCGCTTTCTTCGATCTGATCACTTTCCCACTCCGGCTAGGCACATCCGACCTGCTGAGCGATCCCGGCCAGATCACAACCCATTTCGAG
Organism: Rhodothermales bacterium; assembly: GCA_047619685.1. Classification (GTDB taxonomy): domain Bacteria; phylum Bacteroidota; class Rhodothermia; order Rhodothermales; family UBA10348; genus JABDJZ01. The sequence continues at coordinate 721 of JBLHLC010000091.1, read as the reverse complement.
CTCTGATGCGCGGCCGCTGGCGCTCTTTCCTGCGCCGTTCGGGGAACGACTGCTTCCTCCTGCGATGCTGAGGGGACAGCCTTGCGCTCTCTCTATGTCTTGCCTAAGCTCATGAGGCCCTGGATGCCGCCGCAAACCGTGGTCACAGCAAGGCGATCACATTTATTCTCGGCGCAGACTGATCTAATGGAGAGTACGCCCATCATTGACGCCCATGTTCACCTGTGGGATCAGCGAAGGACGCCACGACCGGGGTCCGCCCTGGTCAAGCTTCTGGGGTGGCATCGCGGTACCCTCATGTGGGGAGCACGGAGGCTGTTCCCCAAGCCGGCACTCATGTTCTACGGCAAGCCGGATTATGCGCTTGCAGATTATCTGGAGTCGGACTTCGAGGTCGATTCTGCTGGCCGGGTTCAAGGGTACGTACACGTCGAAGCCGCATGGACCGCGAAGGGCCCGCTGGGGCCCGTCGGGGAGACCGTCTGGCTCGAGAGCAGGAATGATCCAAAATTGATGGGGATTGTTGGTCACGCAGACCTTGGGCTGGGCGAGGCGGTTGGTGATGTCCTGGCTGCTCACGCCGAGGCCAGTCCGAGATTTCGCGGGATCCGGCAGCTCCTGTATACGCATCCGCTGAAGTCGATTCACGCCGAAGGCGATCGTCCACACATGACCCGGGAAGCCGAATGGCGCAAAGGGTACGCGCAACTCGAACAGCGCA
>JBLHLC010000090.1:0-6958 GCA_047619685.1 Rhodothermales bacterium | reverse complement strand
TCGGCGAAGTGGAGATCGGGGGCTTCAAGCCCTACGAAGCAGTCAACCCTCCCATGACGGTGATTCAGGAGCTGGCGCCGAAGCAGGCGGAGTTCATGACCTACCTGGCGTCGCTGTTTGCGGACGTCCAGATAGCTGAGACCGAGGTGGTAAACGAAGGCGGCGGCATCTTCCGGATCACGGCAGAGGTCGAGAACGCGGGATTCCTTCCGACCGCTTCCGCTCAGGGCGTCCGCGCCCGGTCCGTGAGGCCAACCATGGTCCAGTTGGGCATCGAGCCAGATGACCTGCTCTCGGGTTCGGCAAAAACAAGCTTCTTTCAGGCAACCGACGGCTCCGGAAGACGGCAGTCATTCGAGTGGATTATCCAAGGCCGAACGGGCAGCGAAATTGAACTGCGTGTGGTGTCCCAGAAAGGTGGAAGTGAAACGGTAAGGCTGAGGCTGCAGTGATGCAGACCAACCTCGTCCAGCCAATCCAAAGCCACTCAAGCGTTATGAAACAGATTATTGTACTTGCCCTCGCGGCCTTTTTCCTTGCTCCGGCGGCCATCGCACAAAAGGCTTCCGATCCCCAGCACAAGATCCGGTTGGACTTCAACCGCTGGCATGACTACGACGAGCTCAAGGTGGACCTGCTCCGCCTTGAGAAGGCGTTTCCCGAGTTCCTGACCTACTCGTCACTGGGTCAGAGCTTCGGCGGCCGTGACATTATGGTGATGACCATCAACAACCCCAAGACGGGGCCGGAGATGAGCAAAGCCGCCATGTACATCGAGGCCAACGTCCACGGCAACGAGATCCAGGGAGCGGAGGTAAGCCTGTACACCATCTGGTACCTGATGGAGAACTACGGCAAGATCGATATGGTGACGCGCCTCGTGGATGAGCGCGTGTTCTACCTGCTGCCGACGGTGAATCCTGACGGCCGCCAGTTCTTCTTCGAGAACAGTGGCTCGGATTCGAGGACGGGCCACGTCCCGGTGGACTCAGACAACGATGGCCTCTACGAAGAGGATGGCCCGGACGATCTGAACGGCAACGGCATTGTGGACAGCATCCGGAAGTACGTCCCTGGAGAGGGTACCCATCGGATCAGCCATGACGATCCTCGCATCATGGAGACTGTGCCTGCTGGCGAGAAGGGCGATTGGATTCTCCTGGGTCGCGAAGGCATCGACAATGATGGCGACGGCCGGGTCAACGAGGACGGCCCCGGCGGGTACGACCCCAATAGGAATTGGGCGGCGGACTGGCAGCCCAACTACATCCAGGGCGGATCGATGGACTATCCGTTTCAGCTTCCAACGGCCCGGGTCATCAATGATTTCCTGGTGTCCCACCCCAACATTGCAGGCGTCCAATCCTATCACAACTCTGGCGGCATGATCTTGCGCGGGCCCGGCGCCGAGTGGCAGGGACGGTATCCACGCGAGGACATTGCGCTGTACGACGTGCTCGGAAAGACTGGCGAGCGGATGCTACCGTACTACGACTATATCGTGATCTGGAGCGGACTCTACACGGTCCACGGCGGGTTCATCGACTGGACCAACGACGGACTCGGCATGGTGTCGTTTTCCAATGAACTCTGGAACGGCGGCCAGTACTTCAACAGCCCGGCCCTGAAGAAGCAGCAGGAAGATCCGGACAGCCCCATCGCCGGGCAGAAAGGCAGCTTCTTCTTCGACGACTACCTGGAGTTCGGCAGCCAATACTCCGAATGGGCGCCATACGACCACCCCCAGTATGGCGAGGTCGAGATGGGCGGCTGGGACAAGATGCGCGGACGCATTCCGCCCCGGTTCATGAACGAGGAGTTGAGCCATCGCAACATGGCGTTCACGCTTTACCAGGCGGACGAAATGCCGCAGATGCGGATGGGAGAGACTAGCGTTGAGAAGGTCTCAGGGGATGTCTTCCGCGTGCGCGTGGATATCGAGAACACCAAACTCACGCCGACCATTACCGCCCGGGGGGCCGAGAATCAGGTGGTCGACCCCGATCTTCTGACCCTTTCGGGGCGAAACGTCCAGGTGATATCAGCAGGTTGGGTCCCGAACAAACACATTCCGGGAGCCACCGACTTGATTGATCAGCACGACCTCAAGCGCATCATGGTGCGCAACGGCCACCCCGGCCATACGACGCGGACGATCGAGTACCTGGTTCGCGGTTCGGGCGACGTTCAGGTGGGCTACGCCACCAAGAAGGGCGGCAGCGTCGAAACGGAGGTGAGCCTGCGGTAGCTCAACGGGCGATTTAGTCGCCTTGGTGCTGGTAACCGGTAGTCCTGAGCAACCACCGGAGAAGGCCGGGAGCGACGGCGTTGAGCCAATACATCGAGCGAAGTGCGAACGGATACCGCACTTCGCGGCGCGGACGCAGGGCCGTTCTGAGGATGACCGCACCACACTCCTCCGGGGTGATGGTCCGGATCACGGCACCGATGCCGGGCACGCGGTCAGCCGCGTGTTCGTTGTTGGCAAAGTAGGGGCTCTCGACCCGACCGAAGACCACGTGGCAGCTGTGGACGCCGCTGCCGTGGAGGTCGGCGCACAACGCTTGGTGCATGCCGCGAAGGGCCGCCCGAGAGGCCGCGTAGCCCACGCTCGCAGGCCAGGGAGACATCGACGCAGGAGATCCTACGTGGATGATCACACCGCGCTTCAGGGCCAGCATGCCGGACATCACCGCGTGGGTCATGTTGAAGGCGGCCAGGTAGGGCGCCTTCAGCATTTCCAGCCCTTCTTCGGGCGTGGTTTCCTCTATCCGTTTCCAGGCGCCCAGTCCGGCCGAGTTCACCAGCAGGTGAGGGGTGCCAAACTGTTCGCCAACCCGGGCCACCATGGCAAGCACGGCCGGGCCGTCGGAAGCGTCGCACGCCTCGACATGCGCGAAGGGCCCGATCTCATCCGCCACCGCGCGGAGCTTCTCGGGCGAGCGCGCCACCAGGACGACGCGGTAGCCGGCTCCGGCCAGAGCCCGGGCGGATGCCGCGCCGATGCCGCTGGAGGCACCCGTTATGACGGCCAGCGGGCGGTCCCCCGACACGCCGGCGCCGGCGCCGCCAGCGCCATTGCCATCGCCGGCACCAGAGCGTCCGGCCGTCATCGCTTCTTGAGGTTCTTCCAATAGGTGAACTCGGGCTCGTGAACCTCGACCTCTACGTCCATGACCTTTGCCTGCATCCTCTCTGCCGCCTCGGCAACGGCCTTGTTGTAGATGGACGGCCCGATGTCCGCCAGGAAGAAGTCCAGGAGAAAGCCGGAGGCCAGGTCCCCGAGGGGCTCGTCGAAATTCTCTCGCGTGTACTCTTTGATGGAGCTGATGGCTTCGGCGCGGGCGTCATCAGGCAGTTCAATCGGCATGGGAGCTGGCAGAATGGTCGTTCGGACCCAAACTAAAGGGTAGCGAGTTGCACCGCCTCCCCCAATTCAGGATGCCATGCCCGCCACGTTCCTGTCCCGGTTCTCCACGCTCGTTCTAACCCTTCTGCTGGCCGCTCCCGCGATGGCGCAGGCACCCTCCGTGGACAAGGTGGAACCGCCCAACTGGTGGGTTGGGATGCAGTGGGATGAGCTGCAGTTGATGATATATGGGGAAAATCTGGGCGGACTGACGGCCTCCTTCGAAGACCCGGCTCTTACCGTTACTGGTGTCCACACGCTGGAGAGTACGTCCTATGGTTTCGTGGACTTCCGGGTGCCGGCGGACCTGGAGCCCGGTACCTATGCGCTGAACCTCCGCACCGCCGGGGGCAGCGTTAGAGTAGACTACGAGATCCGAACCCGGGCTCCGCTTGCAGGCCGCAATCAGGGGTTCAGCAAGGACGACGTGGTATACCTGATCACGCCGGACCGCTTCGCCAATGGGGACAGGTCCAATGATTCCGTGGACGGACTCCGGGAAGAATACGACCCCACTAAGCCCGGCATGCGCCACGGCGGAGACCTCCAGGGAATCATCGATCACCTGGACTATCTGGAGGATCTTGGTGTCACGACCCTCTGGCTGAATCCCGTCCTGGAGAACAACGGGCGCAGCAGCTACCACGGGTATGCGGCAACCGATCTCTACAAAATCGATGCGCGTTTTGGGTCCAATGCGGACTACAGGCGGTTCGTGGACGAGGCTCACGCTCGCGGGCTGAAGGTGATTTTCGACCACGTCAACAACCACATCGGCATCAACCACTCATGGATGTCGGACTTGCCTGCGGCCAGCTGGATCAACGGGACCGCCCAGACGCCAGGCGCCCACTACAAACTGGCACCGACAGACCCTTACGCGGACCCGCATTCGGCCGAACTGCTGCGGGGATTCTGGTTTGTGCCCGGCATGCCAGACCTGAATCAGCGGGACCCTTTCGTGGCCACCTACCGCATCCAGAATACCCTCTGGTGGCTTGAGTTCAGCGGCTTGGATGGCATCAGGGAGGACACCTATCCCTACCCGGACCAGGCCTTTATGGCACGATGGGCCAAGGTTCTTCTGGAGGAATTTCCGGACTTGAATATCGTGGGCGAGATTTGGGAGGACGCGCCGGGTTATCTGGCCATGTTTCAGGCCGAGAGCAAAATCAAGCGTGACTTCGAGACCAATCTCCCCTCGGTAATGGACTTCGCGCTCATGGAGGCCATGCGCAAGTACGTGCGGGGGGAGGGTACGCTGAAGCAGATCTACACGGTGTTCGCGCAGGATTTTCTGTACAGCGATCCGGACAACATCCTGACGTTTTTTGACAACCACGATGTGTCCAGAGCCATTTTCGAGGCCAAGGGGCACCCGTTACGCGTTCGCCAGATGCTGGCCGTGCTTCTGACCTCGCGCGGGATTCCCCAGTTGCTCTATGGCACTGAACTCGGCATGATGGGAGGAGCCAGCCACGTGGAACTGCGCGCGGATATGCCAGGCGGATTTCCGGGCGATGAGCGGAGCGTCTTCGGTGCCGCTGGAAGGACGGAGGAGGAGAATGCCATGTTCAACTTTACGCGCGGTCTCCTTCATGCCCGAAGAGACAACCCGGCCCTGCGCCAGGGGGCACTCGTTCACTATCCGACGGACTGGAGGGGGGATACCTACAAGTACCTTCGAATCACCGACGATCAGACCATCCTGGTCCTTGTCAACGGGCTGGAGATGCAGCGTACTATTGAACTCTCGGAACTCGCCTGGCGCTGGCCTGAGGAGATCCGGGTCCGAGATCTGCTGACCGGCAGGGAGCAGACGATTCGGGTCGCGGACGGCTACCCGATCGAGGATTCGGGCGTGCGGGTTCTTGAAGTGCTGCCGGTCCGCTAGCGTAGGTGCGCCGTTCTGTTTGGCACTTAAGCGTTGGCCTAAGTGGAATACGTTCTCCCAATTCTACTTCCGTGACCCGGCAACATGGGTGCGAAAGTGGAATTGCCGCCCGTGGTCGACTTCCGTGCGGTCGAATCTTGGGATTTGGTGGAATTGGGATCCATTATTCCACTCCGGCGCATCGAGTGTCCGCTTATGTCAACCTTCAGGCTGGGGCGATGTCCTCACGTCTGCTTGAGAGAACAAGCCCAAACAAGCTCCCTCAACTACTGCGCACTACGCTAGCGGCCCTCGCTTCAGGAGCCTTGGCTACTCGATCTCACCGAGCGGCTGCCACGGCACATTGCGGTCTTTGACCAGCGTCTCGCCCTTGACAAACCAGGACCAGCCGAAGGCCCAAAGCGCAAGGGACTCAAGCCAGAACACGGGGTGGGCCGTAGCAATCTCGGAGTCGGCGAACCACCCTTGAAACACACCGATTCCGGCAATGCACAGCAGCATGGTCACCCCGCAGATCCGGTAGATCTTGTTGCGAATGCGCTTGGCCCTGGTGGGCTGAATCCCAGGACTGCTTTTGGTGAACAGAAACAGCGCGAAGTAGGCCAGCACCCCGAACAGCAGCCCTGCAGAAACGAAATGGAGCAGACGGACGGTGGGGTCTTGGCTGGTTGTGGGGAATAGCGCTACGCCCATCGCAAACAACCAGGCCAGATCTCCCGCGATGTCATCGGCGCGTTCGTATCCGCGGTACGAGAACAAAAACCAACCGATGGCGAAGAGGACACCCACGAACACGTCCCGCACGGGCGTCCCGTAGTAATCGCTGATGGAGTATTCCAGGCCGATTCCGCCCAGCAGACGGTTTCCCACGACCAGTGCGACGGGCAGCAGAACCCCCAACGCGCCCACCACGCGCCGAAGCGTCAGGTAGGAGACCAGCACGTGCTGGTCGTCTGCGGATCTCATGCGGATCTCATCCGGCAATGCTGGTCATGGCCGGTTGCTCCCGAGTTTTGACGACAGAAGGTCCCGGAGTTGCTCCACACGTTCACGGTTGACGCCAAAGTCCTTGCGTCCAATTCGGGAGGCAGAACGTACGGCGATGATGCCCAGCGAGGGCCTGTGATGAAGCTCCAGGTCGTCTACAAAACGAAAGAAGAAGCTCGTCGACTCCGCGCGGAGGTACCCTTCCTCCTCGTCCGTGATCTTGGTGCGCGGCAGTTCGAGTACGGCCTCGCGCACCGCAAGCCAGGCTGCGGGCGAAGGTCCTGAATAGGCCAGTCCATCCACCCGCTGAGCCTCTCGGGCCGCATCGGAAGAGACACAGTTGGGCGTTGAGGGGCACGCGGAAAGGTGATCCGACTCAATGCCCAGATTGGAGGGCCGGGTCCCCGTACAAGCGGTCATAAGAAAGCAGAGGGGGACCAGGGTTAACAAGGAAGTGACGCCGCGTGAATCCATGGTCAGTGCTCTGAAGGGTTTGGTGGGTTCTCCCAGACCAACTCCACGACGAGTGGCCTGTGATCGGAGATGACCGGCTCATCGATCAAATACTGATTCACCACGCGAAGGCCGCTGCCCGGTGTGAACGCAAAATAGTCAATCTCCCGCTCCGGCCCGAAGGATGGAAAGGTGAGCCTGTCCGCACCCTTGTC
>JBLHLC010000089.1:0-7193 GCA_047619685.1 Rhodothermales bacterium | reverse complement strand
GAGTCCGCAGGTGTCAGCGAGAATGGAGGCCTGTGTGCCTTTTCCCGCGCCAGGAGGACCAAAGAGAGCGATGCGCATGCAAAATGCCGTGGGGAGAACGGCCACATTCAGTCAAGATCCGGGCCGTTTTCCGACCGATTTGGGAATGATACGGAAAGAGGCCGTTCAAGAGAACCAGAAAACTGCGCTCGAAAGCGAAATTTCGCTGGCTCATGCGGGTAGCGGCCGCTAAATTCGCCAGCAGCGAAATATTCGAGGAATGCCTTGCCTGTCAGCGAAGACCATCTGCGTTTTATCCTCGGCCTAAAGGTCAAGGCAATGAGGCAGGCTGCCGGTTGGTCTCTTAAGGAATTGGCGGCGAAAGCGGGCCTGTCCATTTCATACCTCAGCGAGATAGAGAAAGGCAAGAAGTACCCCAAGCCCGAAAAGCTGTTGGGCCTGTCTGGAGCGCTGGGGATTGACTACGACGAATTGGTCTCCGTGCGCGTCGAGGATCACCTGGATCCGCTCACAAAGACGCTGCGCTCTCCCCTGTTCTCGGAATTTCCGTTTGAAGTTTTCGGCCTGGAAGCACAGGACCTCTTCAGCCTCTTCTCCGAGGACCCTTCCAAGGCTGGGGCTCTGGTCCGGACGCTCCTTGAGATTGGGCAGATGTATGACATGCGGGTGGAGCATTTCCTGTTTGCCGCGCTGAGGTCGTACCAGCTGATGCACGACAACTACTTCGCGGACATCGAGGATGCCGCGGCGGGTTTCCGCTCCCAGACCGGAGCGGAGGCTCTTGACAAGGATGCGGTTGGGATACTGACTCAAACGTTGGAACGCGTCCATGGCTATACGCTGGATTGGACGCGCTTGGCAGAGCGACCCGAGCTCAGAGACTTGCGATCTGTCTTGGCCGAGGGAGACAAACCGACGCTGTTTGTCAACCCTCACCTACTTCCGCCACAGCAGGCATTCGTGCTTGGCCGTGAGTTGGCCTACCACGTGATGGGGCTTGGCGAGCGTGCAACAACGTCTTCCTGGCTGAAAGTCACATCATTCGAGCAGGTCCTGAACAACTTCAAGGCGTCCTACTTCGCGGGCGCGATACTCATTGATCGCGACGAGTTGACGGACGCATTGACCGTCTTTTTCAGGAATCCGCGCTGGTCAAGCCTGGCCTTTCTGGAGCTGATGGAGAGATTCGAGGCGACGCCAGAGATGTTTTTCTATCGCGTAGGCCAGCTGTTGCCTGGGCTTCTGGGATTCCAGGATATGTTCTTCACCCGGTTGAACCACAACCAGCGTTCCGGGGAGACACGCCTCAACAAGGTGTTCAATCGCTCCGAACTGCCACTCCCACAGGGTTTCTGGCTTGACGAAGACTACTGTAGCCGATGGGCCGGCATGCGCCTACTGGGGAAACTGGCCGCCGGAGAACGAAAAACCCGGGCTTATGCCCAACGGTCGCGTTTTGTGGGAAGTGACGACGAGTTCTTTGTCATCTCGGTGGCGCGCCCCCTTCAATTGTCAAGCGCCGCCTACTCGTGCGTAACCCTGGGATTCCGCATAGATGAACGATTCCGGGACGTGGTTGCGTTCACAAATGATCCGTCCCTGGCCACCGAAACCGTCAACGTGACCTGCCAACGCTGCCCGCTGGGAGCAGCCGAGTGCTCCGACCGTCAAGCCGAAGGGACGCTTTATGCCGCGCAGGGCAAACTCGAACGGCGCGAGTCCGCCATTGCCGACCTCATCGCGGAGTCACGGGCAGGCGCATAAGCCGCCTGGAAGTCAACAGAAAGAGGTCTTGCGAAGTGGCGGCCATGTCGACCACCGCGCCCTCGATATCCAGCTCGGTGACCGTCATCACCTGCCCGTTGGTGTTCAGACGGGCCAGAAAGCCGCCTGAGACAACCCAGATATCGGACGGACTGGCGGCCACAGCCTGAATCACGCCCAGGTCCTGCGCGAATCTGCCTGCGGCCGTGCCGAACCCATCGTACACGAATACGCCCGGCATTCCGGCATCCGCTACGAGAACGTTCGCACCGGACGAGGCCAGATGCCGAGGCTGCAGGGGAATCCCCTCGAAGGACCTGACCAAGCGAACGGAGCGGCCCGACTCATCCCAGAACAGGATATTTTCGCGCGTAGACTCAATCGCCACAATGCTCCCCGAGGCCGTCTGCGTCACGTCCAGCGGAGTCCCTGCCCCTTCTCCTGCCCCTGGCAGTCCGGAACGACTCACAAACCCCGGGTCCTCGGAGAGATCATCGCCGGCCTTCGAGGTCACCACTATCTGCATGATCAGATCACCCGCCCGCCCAATCCGGCTGACGTGCCCATTCTGGGCATCCGCGATCACAAAGTGCAATCCCGACGAGGCGTCGACTGCATTCGGGCGGAGCCCTGACAACGCAACGATGCTCCGAACTCCGGACGGGGATATTTGGACCAGTGTGTGATCGGCGGCTTCAACCACGTAGACCGACCCGTCGAGACCTGCCGACACGGAGACCGCGTCCCTGAACACCGCCACAACTTCCGACTCCGGCCCCAGATGCGCGGGAGGCAGGACTGCCCCGAGCGAGTCCGGGACCGCCTGCACGCCGACCAGTGCCAGAACCAGGGCAATCATGCGGACTCGAGTCGGGCGAGACCTTTCTGACCGATGTCGCGGCGATACTGCATGCCGTCAAAGTGGATCTTTGACACAGCCCGGTAGCAGGTTTCCAAAGCGGCGGAGAGATCCTGTCCTGTGGCTGCGACGGACAGGACGCGACCACCCGAAGTCTCGATACCCCCGGCTGCCTGTCTGGTACCCGCGTGAAACACCACGGCACCGGCGCCCGAAGCGTCTTCAATTCCTGTAATCAGACGTCCCTTGGGATAGGCTCCCGGATACCCGTCGGACGCCAGGACCACACACGCCGCGGCGTCGCTGGAAAGCCCCACCTTGAACCCGGCCAGCGCCTGGGTGGCAGCCGCATAAAACAGATCGACTGCATCCGACTCCAGAAGCATCAGGACAGCCTGGGTTTCAGGGTCTCCAAGCCTGCAATTGTATTCCACGACGGCCGGACCCTGGGGCGTCATCATGAGGCCCACGTACAGGATTCCCGCATACGGCGCGCCCTCGGCAGCCATGCCCTTCAGCGTAGGCTCAATGACATCGGCGCACGCCTGTCTCATCAATTCGGGGGTCATCACAGGGGCGGGACAGTAGGCGCCCATTCCTCCCGTGTTCGGGCCGGTATCGCCCTCGCCAATTCGCTTGTGGTCCTGCGCCGGTGAGAGGAGGACATAATCGGTCCCGTCGCACAGCGCAAAGATGCTGGCTTCTTCCCCTTCCATGAATGCTTCCACCACCACCGTGTCCGACGCGGCTCCAAAGGCCTCGCGCCGCATCATGGCGTCAAGGGCTTCCTCGGCCTCGGCCAACGTCAGGCAAACAACGGCTCCCTTCCCTGCCGCCAGACCACTTGCCTTGATGACAATGGGTGCGCCTTCTGCACGCACGTAGGCAAGCGCAGACGCATACTCACCCGACGCAAACGTCCGGTACGCGGCGGTCGGAATTCCGTGGCGCGACATGAATGCCTTGGAGAACGCCTTGCTGCCCTCAAGCCTGGCCGCCGCCGCCGACGGCCCCACAACGGGAATCCCCTCTGCGACAAGTCTGTCGGCGAGCCCCTCGACCAGAGGGACCTCCGGCCCGACAATACAGAGTCCGATATCCGATTCCTTCGCGAAGCGGACGAGGCCCTCGATGTCGTCCGCCTGGATGTTGACGTTGGACGCAAGGGACTCCGTCCCCGGATTCCCCGGCGCGACAAACAGCTCGTGTGCGCCTTCGCTCCTGGAGAGCGCCCATGTGATGGCGTGCTCCCTGCCACCGCTTCCAACAACCAGAATTCTCATCGTTCGCTTCAAGGTTTTCACACTCCGCCGATCGCGTGGGCGCTAAAATACGCCTCGCCTCAGCAATACTGTCCCGAATCTTGCGCATCTGCCTCGCCTTCCTGCTAATCCTCACGTTCGCAGCCTCTGGCGCGCGCGCCCAAGACTCGTTCTTCTGGTACCCCGTACTCAAACCCCACTACTTCTATTCGCCGTCTGCCGGCTTCGGCGCGGGATTGGGAATCAACGGGCAAAACCTGCTGCGGTCCGGCGACAGGTCACGTTCACGCCTCCGCCTTCAGCAGTTTCGACAGTCCGGTAGCGTCGCTTGGGCCTCAGACAGTCCCTCCGTGGGTTGGTCCGGATGGATGGCCACCCTCAAGGGATACCGGCATGTTCAGGAAGGGTTTTATGGGAGGGGCCCGTCTTCAAGACCTTCCTTCAAGCGGGACCTCAATCGCGTGGAATTGAGCGGCGAGATCCGGCGTGCGTTCAGCTTGCCGGGAGGGACCTGGGTGCAGCCGCGTGTTTTGGCACGTCTGGACCGGGTGGTTGGTTTCGGGAATGCCCACGGCGGAGAACCGTCAGGCCGCACGCTCACGCACCTCGACGGCCTTGTGGCGGCGGGGACCTCCATGACTGTGGGCATGGGCCTGGATTTGGGTTGGTCAGTCTCCCCGCAAACCCTACTTCAAGCGCATCTGGACATTCGCCGGGCACCGCAAGGAGTCCGGCAGGCGGTCGCGGGAGTTTTTGCCGACCGGACATGGCTGCTGCCCAACCGCGGCAGGGTCACGGCCCGGATCCTGGTGGACCACACGCTGACGCAGTCCGGAGAAGTACCTTTTTATCTCCTCCCGAAACTGGACGACGCCCTGGCTCCAGGGTGGGACAGATTCCGTTTCTACGGCAACGACCGCATTGTTCTGGGCGCCACCTATGTGCATCCAGTGTTGGAGATCCTTAAAAGCCACGTCTACGAGGGCATTGTCCACGTGGGCCTTTCCCAGGTATACAACGACCTGTTCAGCGATTTTTCCCCGCGGGTAGCGTGGGCACCTGATCGCCAGAGCTTTGGATCCGGCGTCCCCCTGGAGCCAACCTTCGCGATTGGCTCCCAGCTTGTGGCGCGGAAGTCGGGGCACGTGCTGCTGGCCGCGACCCTGGGGATCTCGGCCGAGGGTTTTATTGCAACGAGCTTCCAGATAACCCAACGGTTGTCGGGCTGGTTTCCAGCCGTCCGATGACGCTGTTATCTCGCCCAACGGCTGACGCCGACCCGCCCGAAGGATGATCGCCCTCGTGGCCATACCGGCTCTCCTGCATCTTCTGTTTGGCCTCTGGGTCATCGGGAGAGTGCGGCAGCCGTCTGCGGCTGGCAAGAAGGTCGGAATACCCCCAGGCACCGCCGAGCATTCTTCGGGGGACGTGGTCTGTCTGGTGGCCGCGCGCAACGAAGAAACCAACATTGAGGCCTGTCTTCAGGCCTTGCTGACGCAGACCGACCCACTTCAGGTGGTGGTTATTGACGACGGCTCTACAGACGCGACACGATCCATCGTGGAGTCCTGGGGGGAACGATTCGACGGCCGGCTGACCGTCGTTTCCGGCGGGCCGGGCAAGGCGATCGCGCTGCAGGCGGGCCTGGAGAGCACATCGGCCACCACAATCCTGACGACGGATGCCGACTGCCGGCCACCTCCAGTCTGGGCTGAGAGCATGGCGGCCACGCTGGCGGGCCAAGGCAGTCGTCCCAAACCCGCGCTGGCAGGAAAGGGCCCGCTGGGGGCCATCGCAGGATGTACTATGATCCGTCACGAAGGAAGCGGCATTGCCGCTGTGGAGGCATTGGACTGGAGCATTCTTCTGGCTACGGCTTCTGCCTTGTCAGACGCTGGCCACCCGCTCACAGCCATGGGCAACAACATGGCTTTCCGGCGAGACGCGCTGGAGCGCATTGGTGGGTTTGAATTTGGCGCGACCAGTCTGACGGAAGACTACGTCCTGTTTCGGGAAGTGGGCGTGACCGAGACTACCGCCGTGGAAATGGACCCGGCGCTCCTGAATTGGACAGAGCCGCTTCGATCGCTGACCGGGCTCTTCCGACAGCGCCGCCGTTGGGCCATTGGAGCCGCAGACGGCGCCCCTGTGAACGTGGCTATCCTCCTTGGATCCGCATTGGCTTACGGAATACCGTGGGTCCTCCTGTTTATCCAGCCCGTCCTTGGGCTGTCAATTATCCTGGCTCGTTGGCTGGTCCAGGGCATCCTCGCAGCGGCCGTGGCGAAGCGGCTGGGAGTCTCACTGCCGATAGCCTGGATTCCGGTCCATGACGCGGTGATCGCGGTGTATGGTGCGGTGATTCCCCTGACCATCCCCTTTTCTCGCAGAACCCGGTGGAAAGGCCGGCTCGTCCGCGAAGGCAAGGCTGCCTCAGACGCTCACAACCCGGGAGCCGACTCCCTGTCATAGTACGGGTTGGTATCCGGCGTCTCCTCGCCTCGGAATATCCGGGCGTATCTGACGTAGTTGGCCGCGTAGTACGCCACCTTGGCAACCTCTGCATCGGTCAACTCGCGAACCACGCGGGCCGGACTGCCAAGGACCAGGGACCGCGGAGGAATCTTGATGCCTCCGGTAACCATCGCTTTGGCACCGATGAGGGAGTCCTCTCCTATTTCGGCGTGATCCAGGATGACGGACCCGATACCAACCAGGACGCGGTCTCCGATCGTGCAGCCATGGACGATGGCACTGTGTCCGATGGTCACATCCTCCCCGATGCGCGTGGGAGAGGTCTTGTGCGTCACGTGCACGACCGCGTTGTCCTGGACGTTGGTCCTGGCTCCAATACGGATCCAGTTGACGTCACCCCGAATGGTGGCGTTAAACCAGACGCTGCAGGATTCGCCCAGGATCACATCTCCGATGACATCGGCCGAAGGGGCAATAAAGGCGGACTCGGGGACGGTCGGTGAAAGGCCAAGGAAAGGATGGAGCATGATCAGGGGTCGAGCTTAGACTTCATTTCGGACAACATGACGAGCGCATCCAGTGGCGTCATTTGCTCGGGCTTCAGACCGCGGAGCTGGTCCACGACGGCGTCCCGAGCGGGATCCCGTGCCTCAAACAGTGACATCTGCGAGGGGTCGCGAATGTGGCTTGCGATTGCGGGAAAGGCCGGGTATTTGGTCCCGTCCGGGCGTTCTCCCGCTCCTTCCCCCAATCCTCCACCGGCAGCCTGAGCCAGCTGAAGGTGTTGGCCCTCCAGGTGAAGCAGGATCTCCTTGGCCCGGCCGATGACGTCC
>JBLHLC010000088.1:0-7473 GCA_047619685.1 Rhodothermales bacterium | reverse complement strand
CGAAAACTGCCGCATGAACGGGATGAGTTCAGACCGCGGCGTGTCTTTCGGAAAGACCTGGAGGTTCTGCGGCGTGCGCTGTGCGCTCACGCAAGGCACGAACAACAAGAAAGCGAACAGAAACAGAGGGAGGCGGGGCATCAGGGTGCAAGGCTGGTTTTGATGCCCAAACCTACTTGCTTTCCGCGATCACGACAAGCCCTTTAGTTGCTGAAGAGTCTCGGCTTGTCCTCGTCGATCACCTCGATATCCTGGACGGCAAACCAGGACTCGTTTTCTTCCCCTGAACTGTTGGTGTAGGGCACCTCGGGGTCGCCGGTCTCAATACCCACCACGTACACCAGATCCTTCTTCATGCCGGGCCCCACGTCAACCTTGGGCGCATAGTCCGCCACTCTACCAGACACGGTACCGAGTGCAATGCCCTCTCTGCTGTAGAGATGGACGCGTACTTGTTTTCCGACGAGGGTATAGGACATGGTGTCAGATTGCGAGGAAGTTCTTCAGGATGGCGGCTCCCACATCGCCACTCTTTTCGGGATGGAACTGCACCGAATGGAAGTTTCTATCCGAGAGTCCGGCGCTGAAGGGTAGGATGTAATCGGTCACGGCCGTCGTGTGCGGCCCTGTGGCGGCGTAATAGCCGTGCACAAAATAGACGTAGGAACCGGGATCGATGCCCTCAAAAAGGGGGCCGCGGAGTTGGTTTACGCTGTTCCAACCCATGTGGGGGACTTTCTCAACAGGTGGAAACAGCCGGACGGTCTCGGGAAAGATGCCCATGCACTTGGAATCGTTCTCCTCAGACTCATCGCACATGAGCTGCAGGCCCAGGCAGATACCCAGGACAGGCTGCTCCAGAGACGTAATGAGTGTATCGAGGCCGCGTTCACGGAGGTAGGCCATAGCAGTCGAGGCCTCGCCCACACCGGGAAAAATGACGCGGTCTGCGCTGCGGATACTGGCGGGGTCATCCGTGATCTCCGGCTCGACGCCCAACCGCCGCAGGGCGTGCGTCACGCTACGGATATTGCCCGCATTGTATCTGATTACGGCCAGCCTCAAAGTGTGCCCTTGGTGCTGGGAATGGAATCCCCCGAGCCCTGGCGAACCGCGTCCCGCAGGCACCGCGCCAGTCCTTTGAAGACCGCCTCGATGACATGGTGGTCGTTTTCTCCGGAGGCTTTCACGTTCAGGTTGCAGGCCGCGGCATCACAAAGGCTCTTGAAGAAGTGAGGCCAGAGTTCCGTGGGCACATCCCCGACGACGTCGCGGGTGAACGGAACGTCCCAAACCAGGTGGCTCCGGCCACCCAGGTCCAGGGCGATGTGGGCAAGCGCTTCGTCCATGGGGAGAAGAAAGGCATAGCGCTCAATGCCCCGTTTGTCGCCCAGCGCCTTCCGGAGTACCGTCCCCAGTGCAATGGCCGTGTCTTCCACCGTATGGTGCTCATCGACATGGAGATCACCGCGAACTCTGACCTCGAGGTCCACGCCACCGTGCTTCGCGATCTGCATAAGCATGTGGTCGAAGAAGCCCAGGCCCGTATCGATGATTCCCCGGCCGGACCCGTCCAGATCCATCCGAACGAAAATGTCTGTCTCGGACGTCTGTCTTGAGACTTTCGCGACCCGCCGGCCCAGTGCAGGGCGGGCTCCCAAAGACTCCAGCCTGCGCGTAACAGCCAACGCGTGCCCGTCCAGGTCTTCGGCGGACGCCATCAGGGCAACCGTCGGACCCAGGCGGCGGAGGCCTTCTTCGGTGATCTCCTGAAATGTGGTCTTGCGGACGAAGGAATCGACGCTGACACCGGAAAAGGCCCTCGCGGCGCCTCCCGTGGGAAGCGTGTGGTTGGTCCCCGACGCGTAGTCGCCCGCAGATTCGGGGGTCATGTGGCCAAGAAAAACAGACCCGGCGTGGACAACGCCGTTCGCGGCCGTACCCGGATCGGCTACAGCCAGGATCAGATGCTCGGGCGCGTAAAAATTGATGAGGTCGAGCGCTTCCTCACGGTCCTCCACCACGGCGAGTACGCTGTTCCCCAGCGCTAGACGGGCGACGTCGGCCCGGGGCAGTTCTGCCAACTGCTCGTCCAGATGGGCTTGGATGGGTTCAGCCAGCGCCGGGTCGGTCACTACCACAAAAACCTGGCTGTCAGGGCCATGTTCTGCCTGCGACAGCATGTCTGCCGCCACAAATGCAGGGTCGGCAGAGTGGTCCGCCAGAATGGCCACTTCGCTCGGGCCAGCCGGCATATCTACACCGACCCCCAAGAGCGCGGCCCATTGTTTGGCCGCGGTCACATACTGATTCCCCGGCCCCAGAATCTTGTCCACCTTGGGGATCGTTTCGGTGCCATACGTCATGGCCGCGATGGCCTGGGGGCCGCCCACGCGGAAAATGGTCCTGATCCCAACCTCTGCCGCCGCAAACAAAATAGCGGGGTGCACGCTCCCGTCATGGCGAGGCGGCGTGCAGAGAATAATGTTTGGGCATCCCGCCACCCGCGCAGGCACGCCAAGCATCAATACCGTCGAGAACAGGGGCGCCGTCCCGCCAGGCACGTACAGCCCGACCGACTGGATGGGTATGCTCTTGCGCCAGCAGGTCACGCCGGGGGTCGTTTCGATGCGACGAGTGGGTTCGAGCTGCGGTTTGTGGAAGGTCTCCAGGTTGGTAATGGCCGTTCGGATGGCCTCCTTCAGTTCGTCCGATACCAGGCTGGCCGCAGCCGCAATGTCCTGGTCCGATACCTGAAGCGCATCGAGTTCAACACCGTCGAAACGCTGGGTAAGGTTCCTGACGGCCTCGTCGCCTCGACGCGCCACCTCCTCAACCAGCGGACGGATGGCCTCGACAGCATCTTCCAGGGCCGTTGTCGGCCGCGTGACCAGGTCTGACCAAGTTGCGCGGGCGGGCTGAACGATAACGCGCATCAGAGTACCATTTTTTCGATGGGTACAACCAGCATGCCTTCCGCGCCAGCTTCCCGTAGTTGGTCCACCACGACCCAGAAGTCGTCTTCCCGGATAACACTGTGTACGGAACTCCAGCCTGGTTCGGCCAGCGGCAATATGGTCGGGCTGCGCATTCCGGGAAGCAGGCTCTTGATCAGGTCCAACGAGCCATTCGGCGCGTTGAGGAGGATGTACCGCGCCCCACGCCCGCGCATGACCGCATCCATGCGGAAGCCAATCTGATCCAGCAGTGCCCTTTTTTCGGCGTCCAAATCCTTGTTGGAGACCAGCACAGCCTCCGAGCGAAGGATGGTGTCCACCTCGCGGAGGCCATTGCTCAACAGGGTGGACCCGGTCGAGACCAGGTCGCAGATGCCGTCGGCCAGTCCGATCCCCGGGGCAATTTCAACGGAACCACTGATCTCGTGGATCGAGGCTTCCACGCCCGCTTCACTGAGATGCTTGGCTAGCAGATTCGGGTATGAGGTCGCTATGTGTTTCCCGGCGAGGCTTTGTAGCCCATCGTACCGGGCACCCCGCGGGAGGGCGATGGCCAGGCGGCACCGCCCGAAGCCGAGTTTCCTGAACTCGTCCACAGCGTGACCCTTCTCCAGCACCACGTTTTGGCCCACGATCCCAATGTCGGCAACACCGTCGGCTACGTATCCGGGGATGTCGTCGTCTCTCAGGTAAAGGATCTCGACCGGGAAGTTGTGCGAGACCGCCCTCAGTTTGCCCTTCGGATGAGAAAACTGGATCCCACAGGCGTGGAGCAGGTCAATCGAATCGTCCGAAAGGCGTCCGGATTTCTGAATGGCAAGGCGAAGCTGTGTCGGCATGATGGAGTGCGAGGCATCTGGGGGCCGCTGCAACAGGCCTTGCGCCTAGACGGTTCTCCCAAGAACGTGTGAGGGTTTTGGAACCGCTTCCCCCGCGCTCCCGACTGGCTAGTCTTCGGCGTCCAGGATGTCGTCGATTCGTTTGGCCAGGTCGTCCAGGTGATACTGCGTGGCGCGGTCTCGCACCGACACACGAACCAGGGCGGCCTGCTCCCGAAGTTCGCTTAGTTGACCCCGAACCATCGCCCCGATGTCCGATTGGCTGACATCCACCGCGGTCCCGTAGAACGATGCCGTCGAGTTGGCAGCATCAGTCATCAGGTAGGCCATACGCTCCACGTATGCACGCTGGAGGGCGCGCCGGTAGGTGTCGATAACCGGACGGTTTCCGTTCAG
The DNA here is from genome assembly GCA_047619685.1 of Rhodothermales bacterium. Lineage (GTDB taxonomy): Bacteria > Bacteroidota > Rhodothermia > Rhodothermales > UBA10348 > JABDJZ01. The sequence continues at coordinate 3,281 of JBLHLC010000088.1, read as the reverse complement.
TTCGGAAAAGACGTAGGACCTGAGGTCATCCATGAACGCCATGGCCGGATAACCAGCGCCGTCGATGGTCTCGGCCTCGATCATCCTCTGAAGTCTGGCAGAGTTGAGCAGGTTGTTGACGATCGCCGCCTGCCGGCCGCGCATCCGATCCACCGCGCCTGCAGGCTCGATCCTCCTGAGAAGGGAGGGATCCAATAGCCAGGTAGGCGTGGTGAATACGTGGTCCGAAAGGAATGCCAGCGCGGCCTCCTGCCTGGCGCGCGGGACCACTTCATAGACGGGCCCCGCCTGATCGGTGGCCTTGGGATTCACGTAGAGCCCGCCGGTCAGGGTCACGACATGGTTCATGTACCGGGACCACTGGCCCAGTAACTCGCCGTACAGTTCCTGAAGATCCGCGTAGGGTTGCCCATCGGTCGAGGTCCACTCAATGAGGTTCGGGGCCACCCGTTTGAGGTTTGCAACCGCATATCCCGAGGCCTTGACGGGGTCGTCGCCCATGTCTTCGGTCTGCGCTTCGGGCGTGTAGGGCGTACTCGTCAGGAATCGGTACATCTTGTCGTCCGCCTTCTCGAGAATCAGGGCATCCAGGATGGACTTCTCCTGATCGGGATGGGTGACGTTCGGGTACCAGCGGTAGCCCCAGTTGATGACGTAGTCGTCGTAGGGCCCGACCATCCGCACAAACCTGGTCACGCCGTCGCCCGGCTGCGCGATGTAATTCTGCCGCGTATAGTCCATGATCGTGGGCGCGACGCCGTACGCGGACGTGAAGGTCGGCGACCGAAGCGAATCAACCGGAAAGCTCGAACTCGCAATCATGTTGTGCGGCAGCCCGAGTGCGTGGCCAATTTCGTGGGCGATGACCTGTCGCATGGTCTCGCCGATCAGTCCTTCCTCCGTGTTCAGGGATCGGGCGGCCGGATTCGCGGCCCCGGTCTCGATCATCAGACGGTTGCGATAGGACCGCATGTGGTTGTGGTACCAGATGATGTCGCTTTCGATGATCTCGCCGGTTCTTGGGTCCGAGACGCTCGGACCGACGGCATTGCGAGTCGTATTGGCCACATACCGAACCGTGGAGTAGCGCACGTCCTCAGGATCGAAATCCGGGTCGTCCTCGGGCGCCTCGTTGCACTGGATGGCGTTCTTGAACCCGGCCGCTTCGAAGGCGCGGTTCCAGTCCTCCACTCCCGCGCAGAAGTAGGGCCTCCACCTGGTAGGCGTTCCCGGGTCCAGGTAGTAGACGATGGGTTTGACGGGCTCCACCAGCTCACCGCGCTGATAGGCCGCGGGGTCGGACGGTTCCAGCCGCCACCTCCTGATATAGGCGCGTTCCGCCGATTTGAGCTCAGGAAGGCTGAAGTCCAACTGCCGGACCGTGAAGAAGCCTACGCGTTCGTCCGCGACGCGGGTCGGCATCGGCTCCGGCAACAATATCATGGACTGGTACATCTGCATGGAGATGGTCCCCGCGTCCCGGTTTGAGGGTGGCTCGGTGGCATCGAAAGTCATCGTGTGCCGGACGTTCACGTTCTGCGGGAAACTCTTGGCCTCGTCAATGAAGGACCTGTCTCCATCCAGCCGGCGAACCTTGAACTCCGTCCGTTGTCGACTTGACAGGCCCGAAAGGGCAGGGACGTCAGTTTCGAAGAGCGCGTTCACCTTGATCACCGTCCCCATGGAGTCCTCGGAGAGTGCCTCGATGTCGAATGCCATCAGGATCGGCTCAAAGTTGTTGGCGGCCACAGAAAGTGACACGGGGAGGGAGTCCGGCGCCACGCTCGTATAGGCCATGCGGCGAAGAAGGAGCCTGTTGCCCATCCGCTCGAATCGCACGACGGCCTCGTGGACCTTGCTGCCGCCGTTCGTGAACCCGGACAGGTTGGCTGGCGTCTTGGCAATCCGGCTGACCAGAAGCATTTCCCGCCCCAGCATGTCGTCCGGGATTTCAAAGAAGTAGTCCGTGTCCACGCGATGCACGTCAAACAGACCCTGGTCCGTTACCGCTTCTTTGGTGACCACATCGGAATATTTCTCAAACGGACTTTCGCTCTTTCCGGCCTTGGCGGGGCGTTCCTGTGAGGTTGCAGGTGTCGTTACGGATTTGGAGGCGCTGCAGCCAGCCAGGAGTAAGGCCGCGAGGGCAAAAGAGAGAAGCAGGTTCTTCATCGATTCGGTAGGTTTCGAGGTCCAAAGATAGCCGCCTTCAGCCATGAGATCCCTACTGTTTCTTGTCATCATCCTCGGATCCACCGCATTGGAGAGCACGGCCCAGGAGGCTCGCCGCCGATGGGAAATGATGAATCAAATCCGCCGCGACAAGTTTGACCTCGTCCTCCCCGAAGCGATGCGGGAGAACGGCATCGACATGTGGATCGTGATGAATCGCGAGGGCAACAATGACCCCCTCTGGGCCGATTTGGGAGGCGGATATACCGGGGGCACGAGCTACTACGTGTTCTCGGATCCCGGAGATGGTCGTGTCGAAAGGGCGGCTCTCGGGGTCTCCGGTTACCTCCTTAAGGAGGGAGACGCATACGATTACTTCGGTGGAAGCGGCGAACTGGCGGAGTTCGTGACCGAGCGTGATCCAGCGCGGATTGGGATCAACACATCGCAGGCGATTGGTGGCGCGGACGGTTTGACCCATTCCGGCTATCAGGAGCTTGTAGAGGTCCTGGGCCAGGACCTGGCCGGTCGTCTCGTCTCCGCCGAGAAACTCGTGTCCGACTTCCGGTCCCGGCGCGTGGCAACCGAGATCATCGCGTTCGGCGAGGCGGGCGAGTTCTCGCGTCAGATTGCCGAGCGCGCTTTCTCCAACGAGATCATCACGCCCGGCGTGACCACCCTGGAGGACGTGGCCTGGTGGATGACAGAGCAGCAGTTCGAGAACGGGCTTGGGACTTCCTTCGGGTTTCCATCCGTCTACATCACGGGTCCGGACGGCGTCGAAGCGACCTCTTCCGACCGCATCATTCAGCGGGGAGACTTGCTGATGATCGACTGGGGAGTGGGCCTCATGAATTTCCACACCGACATGAAGCGCATCGCCTACGTGCTTCGGGAAGGGGAGACGTCAGCGCCTGCCGGAATTCAGAATGCTTTCGATCGTGGGCTGGAGGCGCGTGCCGTGGTGCGCCGGACCATAAAGGCGGGAAAGACCGCGGAGGCCATTGAGGAAGACGTATACCGGGCGCTTGTGGAGGCGGGCTTCGGGAAAATGGCCGGCTTCAACCAGCCCTCGGACAACGACTTGACCGAGATCGTCATCGGGTGCC
>JBLHLC010000087.1:0-7495 GCA_047619685.1 Rhodothermales bacterium | reverse complement strand
GAGTAGTAGTGGACGCGCTGGAGATCATCGCCGGCCACATCGCACACCGGCGGGGCCGCAGCCAGACCATCCATTGTCATACTCCCGCCTTCCTTTGTCATGGTCATGAAGCCGCCTATGACCGCGCCCTCCATACAATCATGAACCGCGCCCTGGAACGGCGTCAAGTCCGCCAGAAGCGGGTGCACGCCCGGGCAGTGGTAACACTCCTGATAGTTCTGGAGGATGAGCTTCCAGTTGCACTTCAGCCGGTAGGGAATGTGATGCGCGATGCGGAGGTCTGGTAAACGCCATGCCTCAAACCGGCCAATCAGGGCGCCCATTTCATCTTCGAACGGCGCCGGGGTCTCGGACAGGTTGATGAACACGAAGCCGCCCCACTCCCGGACGTTTACCGGGTAGAGGCCGTAATCGGCTTTGTCGAATCCGGGTACATCACGCATGAACGGGGCCCCCTTCAGCTTTCCGTCCAGGTCATACTGCCAGGCGTGGTAAGGACACTGGATGATGCCATTCTGGAAGTGCCCCTCCTTTTCCATGCAGATGCGCGTGCCTCGATGCCGGCACACGTTGAAGTGCGCGCGGATGTCTCCCGTCTTTGTGCGCGAGACGATGATGCTCTCCTCGCCGACCGGCACAACCAGATAGTCCCCCACTTCGGGGAGTTGTTCCGCCCGACAGGCCAGTTGCCAGCGCCGGTAGAAGATTTTTTCCAACTCCTGCGCGTAGATATCCTGCGAGTGGTAGTAGTCGCCCGTGAGCGTGTACATCTCCTCCGGGACCTTGTAGTCCACGCCGCGCTTCTTGAATGCGCCGTTCGATGATTCCATCAGTCACCCACCCTAATCGTTTCGGGGCAAATGTACGAATCTCGCTGGGTTTACTCCTGCCTTAACGAACGAACCGGGTCGGTAAGCGCCGCGCGGAATGACTGCCACGCCACCGTCAACCAGGCAACCAGGAGCGCCGAGCCGGCCGTCATGGCAAAGACCGACCACCCGGGCTCTATGCGGTAGGCAAACCCATCCAACCAGCGTTGCATGCCGAAGTATGCAAGCGGTCCGCCGATGAAGACGGCCACCACCACGAGCCGGCCCAGGTCTCGCGACATCATCACCATGATGCTCCCGAGGCTGGCGCCCAACACTTTGCGCACACCGATTTCTTTGGTCCGGAGTTGCGCCATGAAGGCCGCCATTCCAAATAGGCCCAGACAGGCGATCAGAAGGGCGATGGCCGTGAAAGCCCTGAAAATGGACGCCAACTGCCTGTCCGACTGATACATTTGGTCGTATGCGTCGTCCAGGAATTCGTACTCAAACGGATAGTCTGGAGAGAACCGCTCCATCACCCCGCCGATGCCTGCGATGGTCTCAGGCATAGCCTCTGGCCCAATCTTGAGGAGGATGCGCGTGATGCGACTCGTCCTCAGGCCCAGTGCCAACGGCGCAATTTCCTGGCGGAAGGAGTGGAAGTGAAAGTCCTTCAGGACGCCGACGACTTCGGTGCCCCGGTCATCCAAATCAATGGTCTTCCCTACCGCCGTCTCCCAGCCGAGGGCCTTCCGGGCCGTCTCGTTGATCAGGAGTCCGACTCGTTCGTCCGCAAATTCTTCCGAGAAGCCGCGTCCCTCGACCAGCTCCAGCCCCAGCAGGTCTTCGTAGCCAAAGTTGACGAAGGCGGTGTAGATCGGAAGCGACTGTCCCTCTTCGTGCGCTGTCCAGTCCTCAACGCCGTTCTGAGAATTGATTTGGGTCGGCAACGAGCTGGACGACGAGACGGCCAGGACCGCCGGCACAGCGCTGAGTTCACCGGAAAGCGCTGGCCAACGGTCGCGCACTCGGATGGCCACCACCTGGTCCCGCTCAATTCCGGTCTCGGCCGTGCCCATGAAGTTGAGTTGGCGTCCAACGACGATGGTCGCGAAGATCAGTATGACCCCCACCGAAAATTGGACCACGACCAGACCATTTCTGAGGGTGGGACGGCCACCCGGGCGAGGAACGTTTCCCTTCAACACATCGACCGGGCGAAAACGCCACATAACAAGCGCCGGGTAGCTCCCCGACAGCACGCCCACGAACATGCCAATCAGGAGCCCACCGCCAATGGCTTTCGCGTCGAAAAGAAAGCGGCCCGGTATCTCCCTTCCGACCAGCGTCTGGAAGAGACCCTGAGTCAGCGCCACAAACGCGACCGCCAGGACGAGAGCAAAAAGAGTCACCACCACCGACTCGCCGAGGAACTGGCCCATCAACTGTGATCTGTCGGCTCCGGACGCCTTCCTGATTCCGATCTCCTTGGCCCTGGTCGAGGCCCTGGCTGTGGACAGGTTCATATAGTTCACGCTGGCGGTGAACAGGATCGCAAGCGCGATGAGCCCAAATAGCAGTACGTACCGGATGTCTCCGGTGGGCGCAATTTCGAAATTGATGTGCGAACGCAGATGTATGTCGGTCAGCGCCTGCGGGTAGTAGTCGGTGCGGCGGTCCGGATTATCGCGATACCATTCCGCGTCCGACAGGTGGCGGTGTCCCAATTCTGCGACCCGTTCCGCGAAGTCGATGGGATCTGCCCCGGGCTTCAGTTTGGCATAGGTGTACCAGGAATTGCTCCCCCACCGGTTCTCTGCCAGACCGTGCGCATGGCCCTCGTCGGTGGCCATGGGGACTATAAAGTCGAACGAGAAATGCGAGTTCGAAGGCGGGGCTGCCACCACTCCGGTCACCGTAAGGGACAGCTCCGTATCGTAATACGAGAACTCGACGGACTGCCCCATGGGATCCGCGTCGCCGAAGAGGCGCTGGGCCAGGGCGGGCGTGACAAGAATGGACGCGGGTTCAGTGAGGGCCGTCGCCCGGTTGCCAGGAAGAACGCCGCAAGCCCAGTCGCCAGGCCGAAAATCTTGACGAACGAGTACAGTGCATTCTTCCGAACGACCTTCAGAGCAATGGTGATGTACGAACGGAGCATGCCTCTACGTGTCTGAGCTTATGTCATTACGTAAGTGACACCTCAGACCATCGGATGGTTTGGGCTCGGGCCCAACCTTTTGAGCCTACTCGTGTCGCAGGGCCATCACAGGGTTCATGTTGGCGGTTTTCCAAGACTGGAGGACAACTGTCAGCACCGCAATGGCCAGGGTCGCCAGAGAAGCAATTCCCAGCACAACCAGATCTACCTCAACGTGATAGGCGAAGCCCGATAACCAGCGGGAGGACACCACCCACGCCAGAGGCAGTGCAATGAGGTTGGCCAGCACCACCCACCGCGCAAAGTCCAGGATCAGGAGCATGACGACGGACGGGGACGACGCTCCCAGCGCTTTTCTGACGCCGATCTCCTTGGTGCGCTGTGTCGTCGAAAAGCTGACGAGGCCGAAGAGCCCAAGGCAAGCAATCAGGATTGCCAGCGAGGCGAAGATGTTGATGACCTTGCCGGTTGCCCGGTCACTTTCATAGATCTGCTGGAATTCCTCGTCCATGAAGGAGTACGTGGACGGGTAGTCTGGATACACGGAAGCCCACACGGCTTCGGCCGCCCGGATGGCATCGGATACACGGCCGGTTTGGACCCGCGCGACAACCGTCCCTCCCGTCTGCTGGCCGAGCGGCATCATGACAAGGGGCTCGATGTTCTGGTGAATGCCCGCGAAATGGAAGTCCTTCACGACGCCGAGGATTTCGGCGGATGTCGGTTTCGGCGTGTGAGGAGTCTTGTAGACGTTGGCTTCGGTGATGAACAACCGAAAGCTGATCTCTCGCACGTCGAAGCCACAGAGCGTTTTGAGAGCCAGCACGAGTGCTGACTCCTGCGGGATAGCTTCGTCGCAGCAGACGAAAAGCATTCCGAGGAGGTCCTGCTCCATCTGCTCGTCATGGACTTGCGCAGGACCGCCATCTGGGTCCGCCATGCGTTCCCGAGCGCGCTTCTCCAACAGCCCTTGGCGTCGATTTTGTTGCCGCAATTCGTCCAGGAGGCGGTTGTGGGCAACCCGGAAAAGCCACACCGAAGGGCTCTCGAGGAGACCGACCGTGGGCCAGGACTCGAAGGCCGTCATCAACGCGCCCTGGACCGCATCCTCTACCGCCTCGACATGTTTCACGCCGACCCGGCGAGACAATGTCGCTACCAAACGACCGTACTTGTGCCGGAAGAAGTCATCAACCAGCTCCGGACTGGTCAAGGGCCGTGGATTTCGATGACTTCAACGCCCGAGCCGGGACGCACGAGTCCTGGGCATTCCTGGGCCACCTCGATCGCTCCATCTAGACTGTCTGCTGAGACAATCATGTAGCCTCCGATGAGCTCCTCAACCTCCACAAACGGGCCGTCCGAGTCCCTGGAAGTGACCAGTTTCCCTGCTCCAAGTCTTCCCCCCACGTCGACGAGGTTTTCGGAGAATTTTTGCTGCCACGCGCCAAACTGGGCGTACATCTCCTGCATCTGGGCCGGCGAAGGCTTCTGGTTCTCTCCGCCTGGAAGGCTGCGCTGCATACATAGATACTTGGGCATAACGTTTCTGAGTTTGATTGGACGATGGTCTCGTTCTATACCCAATGACGCGCGGGTGACGGATTATTGGACACGTTCTCGGAACGTAGTTGCCTCCGGGTCAAAATGACGCTGGTCCGACCTCATCTTGATCGCGATGCTCCAGGGACCGCCGGACGCGCCAAGCCTGCAAAAGGTGACGCCTGGTGTGAGCCGCAATGACATGGAGGCCGGTGGCGATACTGAACCTGAGCCCGCTGACAAACGGGTTCGGAAACCGGATGCCAGCAAGGTCGAGATCGGCGTTGGCGAGCAGGTAGGATCGTCGGACTGTGATTTGGAGAAACTCGCAAACGTCTCCGCCGGGGGCACGTGTTCATTCAGGCCGGACGGTCCATGACTGCCCGGATTAAGACAAACAGGCCGCCGATCACCCCGAACAAAAGCAGCGTCAGGTGGAGTGTCCCGAGCGGAATCGATCCCAGAAGGCCGTTTTCGCTCGTTATCGGACTCCATGGTTTCATGTCAAAGTGCATGGTTGCGTCCAGAACGATATGGGACAGCGTACCTGTGAATGCCGCTACAAAGGAGGCCGTCCAAGCCACTGACGGGTCCTTCGCCCGGAAAATCCTGAATACGAACTCGGTAACGGGCTTTCCGATAACCCCTGCCACAAAGCCGATAATCACGGCACCAACAAGCGTGTGGGACGGACCGTGAAGCACCGCGGCGCCTTGAATCATGCGGACGCCCGGTTCGATGTCCATCAGCACCTGCGAGCCGCCGAAGACCATAAAGCTGAATCTTCGGTTTCCGATTGCCTTGGCGAGAGCGCCTATCCCGAGATGAAATGGAGTGAAAGGCATTGGAGCGGCCTCAGGACCCGTTGGGAGGGAAGTTGCCGGGCGCGAATCCAGCCCCTAACCCCCGGGCTGCCTCGGCGAGAAATGCGCGGGCGGCCTTTGGCGATCGCAATTCCACCATGATCATGTTCCAGGGACCATCGCCATCAAAGACCCTGCGATATTGCCTTCTCCTGTGGCCAAAATGAGTGATCATGTAGAGCAGGACAGAATCGCTGCTCAGGAAAGATTGACGAAAGGATTCCCTGTTTCCGGAATAGAGCTCTTCCTGAGTCACCACACGCTTGATTGTTCGCTTGAGGCCCCGGTAGAGGACCAACGGAAACGAGTAGTTGAGCCAGATCAGGTGGGTCGCCTTGGGCCACACCGTTTCGCGGAGCCCCGAGTAGTTTCCGTCCACAATCCAATCCGATCCGTCAGTCGCTGCGTCTGTGAGTTGCCTGAATTCATCGATTGGCCGGGGGACCCAGTCTTCGAGATGATGCAGCGCATCCAGCTCAATGTGTGGAATCGAAAGCACTTCCGAGAGGCCGGCGGCAAACGTGCTTTTCCCCGAACAGCTTGAGCCGACTACTAACACGCGTGTCATGATCGGTCAGCCGTTCGGTCGAGGCCTACTTGTACTCGTGGATCTCAATGTCCTTGAAGTTCGCGATGGTGCTTCCGTGGAGTTCCATGGCGATGAAGCCCTCCGGACGGCCGGCGGGCGTGTCCGGATCATGGTCGTAATCGCTCAGAAGGGCCCCATTCAGGATGGTTTTGACGTTCGGGCCAAGTACCCGCAGTTCCATCTGATTGAACGCATCGGGGATATACGCACTGGCCAGCAAATCAGGATCGACGGTGGTCAGGTAGTCCGTGTTTACGTATCCCCCGTTGATTGTGCGCGTATCGTAGATCTGCCCGGTCGTCTCGCCGGTGTCCAGGTCTACCTCAGGTGAATCGAGCGCCTCGGCGCCGATTATGCTCCGGTACGTGAACCCCGAATTACCTGCGTCGATACGGAAGTTGAATCGAAGGATGAAGTCGGAATACGTGCGATCGGACACAAGCCAGGTGTTGACGGGCCGATCTGTGTTTTCGTCTTTCTCCCGAGCATCGAAGTAGTTCAAGAACCGCCCCCGGATGACCCCGCCTTCGACGGTCCATCGGTCCGAACTTTCTATAAACCCGGTGCCCTCGTTGACTCTCCAGCCCGCAAGGGTCTCGCCATCAAACAGGCTCTCGAAGGCCGGTGCATCCTGGTTGCTTGACTGGTCTGCGGCCCCGCCTTGCATGGCATCCGCGCAAGCCGTTATGAGAAGGAGGCTCGTGATTAGAGAGAGCGAGGAAAAGACGGTTCGCACCATAGCGGCCGAGTTGGGATGGAGAGTTTGGTCGCGAAGAGAATAAGCGCACAACGCCTTCGAGACGAATTATATTTCGGGACGTCTTGGGCGGATTTCCGAAAAGGACGCCACCCCTACCGTCGCCTTGATAGACGTTGTCCTTCTCATCGCGGGCGGCTCGGGCTTCGAGATGATCTTTGTGGTTTCAAACCTGGGCCGCATCATTGCAGGGGCGCTCGGAGGCTGGCTGGGCTTGCAGACCAAGGGTTCAATTTGAGTCGGTATTGATCCAGTCTTTCACTTTGTCACGCCTGGATTCGTCGGCCACATATTTTTCCGCACTCCACTTCAGCAGACGCTGCGCTCTCGGTGCCGAAAAAAGGTAGGATGCGCCGACCGCGCCGCCGGCGATCCCGAACAGTGTGCCAATGAAACCGGGCAGAATGAAGGCCGCAATCAATAATGCGACAGTAATCAGGAGCTTGCGCATGAGAATTAGGATAGGGTCCATCGTTGCCTACGGGAGAACGGCGTGATGGTGACGCCCGAGGGCTGGGACGGATAGAGCCTTCTGCATCAGAACCGCGCCACCCGCCGTCGTACTTTCCCTGTTCCAAACAAAACGAGCCATGTGGAATCGCTCAGGACGAAGTCTACTTCTGCTCCTAATGCTACTCGGACTTGGGGTAGCGGCACAACCCATACACGCGCAGGAGGCCCCCCTCTTTCTGGCCCACTACATGCCCTGGTACCAAGCAAAACCGTTCCGCGCTTACTGGGGGTGGCATTGGACCATGGGCGTTTTTCGCC
>JBLHLC010000086.1:0-7495 GCA_047619685.1 Rhodothermales bacterium | reverse complement strand
AGCGTATTTTTCGCGCTCAACCTCGGCTTTTGTACTCCAGATTCCGGATTTGCCACCCTGTCTGAGGACCAATACGCCCAGATTATCTCTTCTCAGGCCTCGCGGTGAGCAGTTTCGGGATGAGAACCAGACTAGGGAGTACGACGGATTTTGGGTCATCGAGCCTTCTGCTCGACACGCAGCCCGTTCCCCAACTCCAGAACCCCATGCAACTAGCCTCGGCCTCGGCGGAGGACCTGACCCACGATCCAACCGTGGAGGTCTATCGCTACGATGAGCAGATCGTCCGAATGTTTGTCCTCGCCACCGCAATATGGGGCCTGGTCGGTATGCTGGTGGGAGCCCTCATAGCGCTCCAAATGCCCTTTTGGCAGGCGAATTTGGGTCCCTACCTGACTTTCGGCAGGCTGCGGCCCCTGCACACCAACGCCGTCATATTTGCGTTTGCCGGCAACGCCATTTTTGCGGCCATCTACTATTCCACGCAGCGACTCTGCAAGGCCCGGATGGCCTTCGACTCCCTGAGTCGGGTCCACTTTTGGGGATGGCAGGCCATCATCGTTTCCGCCGCGATCAGCCTGCCGCTGGGCATGACGACCTCCAAGGAGTACGCCGAACTAGAATGGCCTATCGACCTGGCTATCGCCGTGGTCTGGGTCATTTTCGCGGTCAACTTCTTCACCACGCTGGCCAGGCGACGCGAGAAACACATGTACGTGGCGTTATGGTTTTACATCGCCACCATTATCACGATAGCTGTGCTGCATATCGGAAACAGCTTGGCCATCCCCGTCAGCTTTACGCAGAGTTACCCAGTCTACTCGGGTGTTCAGGACGCGCTGGTCCAATGGTGGTACGGGCACAACGCTGTGGCGTTTTTCCTCACCACGCCCTTCCTAGGCCTGATGTACTACTTCCTTCCGAAAGCCGCCGAAAGGCCCGTTTTTTCGTACCGGCTCTCCATCGTGCACTTCTGGAGCCTGGTGTTTCTCTACATCTGGGCGGGCCCTCACCATCTGAACTACACCGCGGTGCCTGAATGGGCCGTGACCGTCGGGATGGTCTTCTCCATCATGTTGTGGATGCCCAGCTGGGGTGGGATGATCAACGGCCTGTTTACGCTTCGCGGCGCCTGGCACAAGCTGAGAGATAACGTCGTCCTGAAAATGTTCGTCATCGGAATCACGTTCTACGGGATGTCGACTTTTGAAGGGCCCCTGCTCTCCATCAAATCCGTCAACGCGCTCAGCCACTACACAGACTGGACAATCGGACATGTGCATGCCGGCGCGATGGGCTGGAACGGCTTCATGACCTTCGGCATGATCTACTGGCTGCTGCCCAGGCTCTGGCGAACGCCCCTCTGGAGTGACCGGCTGGCCAACGCCCATTTCTGGGTCGGCACGATCGGCATGCTGCTTTATGTGATGTCCATGTATGCGGCCGGTGTCACCCAGGGCCTGATGTGGCGCGCGTTCGACTCGGCCGGCAACCTGCTGTATCCAGACTTTATGGAGACCGTCATCCAGATCGTTCCGATGTATTGGGTGCGCCTTGTGGGCGGCCTGATGTATCTGTCCGGGATGATGATGCTGCTCTACAACATGTACCGAACCATTCGTACTGCTCCAAAGGAACTGCCTGACCCGGCGTTCGCAAGCCCGAAGGAGGTGTCCGCATGAGCAAGCAAGGAACCACCCAAGGCCGCCACCGCACCCTGGAAGGCTGGCCTCTCGTTTTCACGATTCTGGTCACCATCTCGATTCTGATCGGTGGCGCTGCCGAGTTCATCCCGATGGTGTTGATTGAGGGGAATGTGCCCACAATCTCCACCGTCACACCATTCAGCCCACTCGAGTTGACGGGTCGGGACATCTACATCCGCGAAGGTTGCGTGGGTTGTCACTCCCAAATGGTCAGACCCTTCCGGCATGAGTTGGAGCGCTATGGACCGTATGGTCGGGCCGGCGAAACGATTTACGAGCGTCCGTTCCTCTGGGGGTCCAAACGGACGGGTCCGGATCTGTCCCGCGTCGGAGGAAAGTACCCGGACAGTTGGCACGCGCGTCACTTCGAGGATCCCCGGTCCACGAGTCCCCGCTCGCTGATGCCTCCCTATGACTGGCTTCTGTCGCGCACGCTCAACCTGGACAACATCCAGACGAAGCTCTCCAGGCTCGCGATGCTCGGCACGCCCTATTCCGAGGCCGACATTGCCGGCGCCTTGGCATCCGCACGCGCTCAGGCTTCCAAAATCGCGGCCCGAATTGCTGCTGATGGTGGATCAACGACCCTCGAGGACAAGGAAGTGATTGCAGTCATCGCGTTCCTGCAGCGTTTGGGAAAAGACATTCGGGAGGCTGGCTATGGTCAGGTGCCGACGGACAACTCCCTGGTTCAAACAGTTGGAGGACGCTGATGGTGCGCGACCTGCTGAGTTCGATAGATACGGGCATACTGGCTCAAGTAGGCCTTTTGGCCTTCGTCGTGGCCTTCCTGGCGATTTTGGTTTATGCATTCACCATGCGACCGGGTGACCGGTCAGCCGCCAAGAACATGCCGCTGACCGATGCCGACGATGCCCTTCCAACCCATCATTCCTGAACCGATGGACAACCAAACTGAATCCAGGGAAGACGTCGTCATCCAGGGCCACAATTACGACGGAATCCGCGAGTACGATAATCCGATGCCCGGCTGGTGGCTCTGGATCCTGTGGGCTACGATCATCTGGACACCCCTCTACATAGTTGGTGTCCACTACCTGGACGTGATCCCCACCTACCAGCAGGATTTGGCGCGTGGGCAGGCGGAGATTCTCGAGGTTCGGCAGGCCTTCGCCGCCGCCAACCCCTCGTTCGACGCGAGCCCAGAAAACCTGGCTGACATTGTCGCCGATCCGGATCAGATTGCAGCGGGCGCGGGAGTGTTCGCGGCCAACTGCGCCGCCTGTCATGGTGCCGCTGGCCAGGGCCAGATCGGCCCCAATCTCACGGACGCCTATTGGATCCACGGCGGCACAAACGTGGATTTCTTCAACGTCATCACGGACGGCGTTATCGAGAAAGGGATGGCGCCCTGGGGCTCCATCTTGTCCGCGGAGAAGAGGGCACAACTCGTGGCTTTTGTTCGCTCACTTGAGGGGACCGATCCGTCAAATGCCAAAGCCCCCCAGGGGACACTGACCGAGGGCTCGGAAGCGGCTGAGGCGCTCGACGCAGACTCCGCCGGTGGCGGCGCGTGAACGGAGTCCCCGACATTCTGGAGTCACCAGAAGCGGTCCTCACCACCATGACCAGCGATGGAAAACGGCGCTGGGTCTACCCCACGCTGAGTCCGGGGCGCTTCCTGAGCCAGCGCAGGGTGGTGGCGTGGTCGCTGGTTGCACTGTACCTGGCCCTGCCTGTCGTCCAGATGGGCGGCCATCCGGCGGTCCTGTTGGATTTCATCCACCGGGAGTTCGCCTTTTTTGGTCTCGTGTTCTACCCTACGGACACGCTCATCCTGATGGTTTTCCTGATCGGGATAATCGCGCTGGTCGTGCTGTTCACGGCCCTGCTGGGGCGTGTCTGGTGTGGATGGGGGTGCCCGCAGACGGTCTACCTCGAGTTCGTATTCAGGCCCATTGAGCGCTTTCTTGAGGGCAAGGAGCACGTCCGAAAGCGTCGCGATGAGGCTGGCGTCAGTCTGGACAAGGTCCGGCGCAAGACCCTGAAGTGGGTTGCCTTTACTGTGGTGTCTGCAGTCCTTGCCCACACCTTCGTGGCGTACTTCGTGGGCTGGAACCACCTGATTGCCTGGATGACCGGCCCCCCGGAAGAGCACTGGGGCTTTTTTGTTCTGATGGCGGCTACAACGGGACTGATCCTTTTTGATTTCGGGATCTTTCGGGAGCAGATGTGCACCATTACGTGCCCCTATGCCCGGATGCAGTCGGTTCTTCTTGACCCCGACTCGCTCATCGTTTCCTATGACCCGGTCCGTGGAGAGCCCCGCGGCAGACGCACCAAGGCGGCAGCAAGCCTTCAAGCCGCGGGGGCGACGCCTCCTTTGGGCGATTGCGTTGACTGTGGCGCCTGTGTGCGAACATGCCCGACGGGGATTGATATTCGTGACGGTCTCCAGATGGAGTGCATCGCTTGCACCCAGTGCATTGACGCATGTGACGCCATCATGGACCGCATAGACAAGCCCCGCGGTCTGATAGACTACACCTCCGAGAAAGCGCTCGCTGGCGGTCGAACGCGCGTGGTCCGACCAAGAACCGTGCTGTACGCTGTCCTGTTTCTGATGGCAGCGAGCGCGTTCACTGTTGTCGTGGCCTCCAGGTCTGCATTCGACGTGAACATCGGCAGGGCGGTAGGAGAACCCTATTCCATGCTGCCGGGCGATCTGGTCGCCAACAGGCTCCGGTTTCGGGTCAGGAATCAGACGGGGGCACCATCCAGTTTTTGGGTCGAGGTGACTCGCCCTGAGGGCGCCCAGCTTAGCGCGGTTGGAGCCATGCCCGTTCCGCTCGAAGACGGGCAAATGGAACGACTGGAGGTGTGGATCACCGTTCCTGAGGAGGTCCTTGTTGGCGGAAAGGCCGAAGCGGACTTTGTGCTCCACTACTTGGACGGCTCTACCCAGCTCACGTCATTTTTGCTTCTCGGACCCAACAAGTGAGTCGACTCATGTTCAAAATCCCTCCGCATATCGGCTGGCCGCTCTTCGTCATTTCCCTGCTCCTGGCGAGTTTTGGAACGGGTGCAGCAATAGTCTACTTCGCCTATTCAGACGGCGGCGCGCAGATTGTCGTCCAGGAGGATCTTCCGCAGCAGACGCCTCCGTCCTCCCAGCGATGACCTGTGCACACTGCACACTCCCCCTTGGCCGCCACGTGGTGGACGACCGGTTCTGCTGCAACGCATGCGCGTCCGTCCATGGGATGCTACACGGTGCGGGCCTCGCGGATACCTACTACCGGCTTAGCGGCGCAGGGGGCTCCGAGCCGGTTCCCGCTACACGCGGGGCGTTGCCTCACCTGCTGCGCGAGTTGGACTCGCCGGTATTTCTGGACGCAAACAGCGTGCTCCTGGCCGATGGGAGCAGGCGGACAGAGCTCTATCTGGATGGCGTGCATTGCGCGGCGTGTGTTTGGCTGGCCGAAAGGGCGGCCCACGATATCTCGGGCGTAAGTGTATCTCGTCTGGACCTTTCTCGCGCCAGACTCTCGTTGACTTGGGACCCTCGCAAAGTCAGCCTTGGGACGATTGGGACATGGCTTGGGCGGTTTGGGTACACGCCTTATCCCGTTTCTGTCGGCATCACGCATGCGGCGGCTGCCGAGCGCCGCCTGCTGTTTCGTGTGGGTCTTGCCTGGGCACTCGCCGCGAACACCATGCTCCTGGCGCTGTCATTCTATGCGGGTCTTGGCGCCGATGACCCCGTCCTTTTCGCGGCGGGACGATGGTTGAGCCTGCTACTTGCTGTGCCTGCACTCGCCGTTGCCGGGCGCGTGTTTTTCCAGCGCGCAATTTGGTCTATTCGGCGTGCCGTCAGCGGTCGAACCATTCGCCATCTGGATATGGATACGCCCATTGCGCTCGGGCTGACCGTGGGGTTCGCAGACTCAGCGATAGCTACGATTCAGGGCTCGGGAGACATCTGGTTTGATTCCATTACCCTGTTGGTCGCGGCACTTCTGACGGCGCGTTGGTTGCAGGCGCGAAGCCGCCGACTGGCTTCGGAATCCGCCGACAGACTCCTGGCCATCCTGCCAACCATGGCGAAGGTCATGGACGATGATGGCTCAAGCCAGGAAATCCCCGCGCACTACGTCACTCAAGAAATGCGTGTGGTGGTTGGCCCGGGAGAGGTTATCCCCGTGGATGGCTCCGTGGTCAGCGGCTCCTCATCGGTCGATCAGTCTGCGATGACCGGAGAGGCCGACCCGGTCCGACTCCGCCCCGGGTCCAGAGTGCTTGCGGGCACGATCAACATATCGGGGCTGATCACTTGCCGTGTGACGGCAGTCGGCGACGCTACGCGACTCGGAAATCTCCTGCAGGCAGCCGCTCCCGGACAAAAGGCGCCAATTTTGCAGCTAGCCGATCGGCTCGCCGGTCCTTTCGTGGCCACGGTACTGTCTCTGGCCGTTCTCAGCGGCCTCTTCTGGATGGTGATTTCGCCGGAAGTGGCGGTCGCAAACGTGGTCGCACTTCTGGTCATCACATGTCCGTGTGCCCTGGGCATGGCCACACCCCTGGCGATGACTGTCGCCTCGGGACGCGCTGCGCGAAAGGGGCTTTTCCTCCGGAATCCGTCGGCGCTACAACTGCTTCGGGACGCAACCGTTGTCGTTCTCGACAAGACGGGGACCTTGACCGCGGGTAGTCCAGCTCCCGTCTCCATCCTTGGCTCCCAATCAGGCTTGTCGCTGGCGGCAGCTGTAGAACGGGGGGTCCAACACCCGCTGGCCGCTGCTATTCGGGATGCGGCAACCCGCACCCATCTGGACGCCACCCACGTTGTTCTCAGTCCCGGATATGGTGTCGAGGGAAGGGTAGAGGGCAGATTGATCAGGGTGGGATCTCCGGCCTGGGTTGCCAAGGATGCCCGGGATCAGGACAATCTCCTGGCCCATGCCCCACAAATGGCCGCCGAACGGCTGACACCCGTTGCCATCGCGATAGACGGGATCGTCGCGACGCTGGTCGGCCTCGGCGACGAAATCAGGCCCGAGACCCAGGGCGTATTGGACTGGGTGCGTGCCCGAAACATTCGAACGGTACTCCTTTCCGGCGATCACGCTGGGGCGGCACAATCTGTCGGAGAATCGCTTGGATTCCTCCAGGAAGACGTCATTGGTGATGCGTCGCCCGAGAAGAAGAGGCGCCTGATTGAGTCGCTTCAGGCCGAAGGCCATACCGTCGTGATGGTCGGTGACGGAATCAACGACGCGCCCGCGCTGTCGCAGGCCGATGTCGGCATCGCTATGGACTCGGGACAGCAGTCCAACAGGTTCTCATCCGATATCGTGATTACCCGCCACGGCCTCGATGCGGTCCGCATGCTACGAGAGGGCGCGGAGAGGACAATGCAGACCATTCGCCGCAATCTCATCTTTTCGCTTGGCTACAATCTGGTGGCCGCGGCAGCGGCTCTGGCCGGTTTGGTAACCCCCCTTGTAGCTGCCATCGCCATGCCGGTCAGTTCTCTGGCGGTGGTGGCCTTCTCTCTCAGTTTGCGGCCGTTTGGTAGTTGGAAGTCAACCGCGACCCCGCCCCTCACACTGCCCGTTAATGCCCAGCGCCGAGCGGCCTGATGAACGTCCTGCTCATTCTGGTCCCCCTCGCCATCCTGTTGGCGGCCACGGCCGTCGGCGGATTCTTCTGGGCTGTCCGCAACGGCCAGTTTGAGGACACACGCACGCCCGGAGTCAGGATTCTACTCGAGGACGATCTGGATGCCCACGAGGCCAAGTCACGGGAAACCCCCGATTAGTGTCCCC
>JBLHLC010000085.1:0-7526 GCA_047619685.1 Rhodothermales bacterium | reverse complement strand
GGTTCAGTGCAAGGACCTCGTCCAGGGTCAGGGCGTCGTTCCTCACCACCCGCACCTCCTGGCCTCCGCCCGCAACCATGTGGACCAGGTTGTAGGTGAAGGAGTCGTAGTTGTCTATGACGAGGATCATGGCCGACTCAGGTCGTCGTGATCAGGCCAACCGCCGATCGCACCCGCTCCATGGTCTCTGCCGCTTTTTCGCGGCCCCGCCTGCCACCGTCGCTAAGCACATCGGTGACGAAGTCCGGTCGCTGCACCAGCTCTCGCCGTTTGTCCCGAGCGTCCGCAAAATAGTCGGTCATCAGACCCAGGAGTTCCTTCTTGGCGTGGCCAAACCCGTACCCACCCGCCCGATAGGAATCCGCGATCCGGTCACGGGTGGCGTCATCAGCAAAAAGCTTGATGAGGGAGAATACGTTGCAGGTATCGGGATCCTTGGGGGCTTCCAGCGGCGTGGAATCCGTCACGATGCTCATGATTTTCTGCTTGAGCACCTTGCCCTCGTCGAAAATTCCGATGGTGTTGCCGTAACTCTTGGACATCTTGCGGCCGTCCACGCCCGGGACAACCGCGACGTCGGAGAGGATGTACGGCTCGGGTACCGGGAGCACAGGATCGGCCGGGCAAAAGGTCCCGTTGAATCGTTGCGCAAGGTCGCGGGTGATTTCCACGTTCTGCTTCTGATCCTGACCCACCGGCACCAAGGTGCCACCATAGATCAGGATATCGGCAGCCTGCAGCACCGGGTAGTTGAAGAGCCCGGCGTTGGCCGCGAGTCCCTGTGCCACCTTGTCCTTGAAGGCGACGGCCTTCTCCAACTGGGATACGGGCGTCAGCGTATAAAAAATCCAGGCCAGTTCATTGACGGCCGGGACGTCGGACTGGAGGAAAAGGGCGGCCCTGGCGGGGTCGAAGCCCAGCGCGAGGTAGTCCAGCGCAACATCCAGGGAGTACTGCCTGAGCGCCTGGGGGTCGTGCAGCGTCGTCATCGCGTGGTAGTTCACGATGAAGTAGTACGCCTCCTGGTCACGGTGGAGCGCAATGTGCTGCCGGAGGGCCCCGAAGTAGTTGCCAATGTGCAGGATCCCCGAAGGCTGGATGCCGGAGACAATCACGGGCGGAAACGCCGGGTTTCTCGCGCCCGGGGCCGAAGCCGCGCCCGGGGCGGAAGCCGGCGTCGCGCCCGGGGCCGGGCCCGTGGAGGCATCCTTGGAGGGGTTCAACGCAGTAGGCATGGTCTGGGAGATGGGGTCAACGGCCGCCGAGCGTCCGCAACATTTTCAGTCGAGCCTCACCATTGGCGGCAGCGGCGCCGATGATCGCACGGGTGCGCATCTGGTGTTCCACCTCGCCTTCCTCAAGGCAGGCGGCACAGAACGCCCGTTCGCGGTCGGCGAGTTCTTCCAGGAACGACGCACTCAGCTTGAGTTCGCCCGGCTCAATGTCCGTTCCGCTGTACGCGACGCCTCCGGCGCTATACACGGTCTCGCACAGCTTTCCGATATCTCCGCGCACGAAGCGGAGGCTCTCGTGCACGGTCTCAGCGCCCGGGGCGTCGAGTCGGCTAGCTGCGTCTTCGTAGAAATGCATGAGCCCGGTCAGCTCCTTAATCAATGGGTTCACGCGTTCGGTGGTCTCCGCGCGGTCGATGGTTCGACCAGCCCAGCCTTTATTGAGGATTAGGTCCTTGATTCCCATGATTGTTCAAGTCTAGAGGAGTTCTCCGGCCGCCAGATGGATGGCCTGTTTCAGCGCGCGAGCCTTGTTTAGCGTCTCTTCGTATTCGGATGCGGGGTCGCTGTCGGCCACGATTCCCGCGCCAGCCTGAACGAAGATCGCATCGTCCCGGACAACCATGGTCCGAATAGTGATGCAAGTGTCCAGATTACCCGAAAAATCAAGATATCCAACCGCCCCCGCATAGGGGCCTCGCCGGGTCGGCTCCAGATCGTCAATGATCTCCATGGCTCGCACCTTTGGGGATCCGCTGACCGTCCCGGCTGGAAAACATGCCTCCAGGGCTTCGATGGCTCCGCTGTCTTCTGCCAGGGTGCCGCTGACCGAGGACACAATATGCATCACATGCGAATAGCGCTCGATGTAGGCGTACCGTTCTACCTGAACGGTGCCGTAAGCGCAGACCCGGCCGAGGTCGTTGCGCCCCAGGTCCACCAACATGAGGTGTTCGGCGCGTTCCTTGGGGTCCGCCAGGAGATCCTTCTCGAAGGCCAAATCGGCATCCTCGGTCTCGCCACGGGGCCGTGTCCCGGCAATCGGAAGTAATTCGGCCCGGCCGCTTTCGACCCTGACGAGGACTTCTGGGGATGATCCAATCAACGCGAAGTCCTGGAAGTCCAGATAGAACAGGTAGGGCGACGGATTCACCTGCCTCAGCGCCCGGTAGAGATTGAACCTGTCGCCGTGGAAGGGAAGCTTGAATCGCTGCGACAGGACGACCTGGAAAATGTCTCCCTCGAAGATGTGTTCTTTGGCCGTTACCACCGCGGCCTCGAAGTCCTCTCTTCTGAAATTCGAGGTCATCTCGCCGGTCAATTTGACGGGCGCGGCCGGGCGGCCGGGCCGCCGCGTCAACAGCGCAGCCAGGCGGTCGATGCGCTCGAAGGCCTGGGCGTGGACCTCTTCCAGGTCACTGTCCGGCCGGATGAAGACGCCCGAAATCAGGACGAGCTGGTGCTTCACATGATCGAACGCGGCGACCGTGTCGTAGAGGCACCAGATGGCATCTGGGACATTCAGGTCGTCCGGCGGCGCATTGGGCAGCCGTTCAAGCAGGCGCACCGTGTCGTAGGCCGCGTAGCCAACGGCGCCCACGCTCAGTCGTGGCAGGCCGGGAATGCGGACCTCCTTGTACCGGCTGGTTTCCCTGCGGAGGACATCAAAAATGCTGGCTTCTTCCTCTTTTTCCTCGCCGCTTGCCGTGTCCAGAACTCGGACGGTCCGGCCTTGCCCGCGGATGACCCGGTAGGGATCCCGGCCCAGGAAGGAGTACCGGGCGAGTTTTTCGCCACCCTCGACGCTCTCGAGCAGGAAGGCATAATCCGCACCGTCTCGAAGGGCCAGATAGGCGGAAACCGGCGTGAGCAAATCTGCGCTGACCCGGCGATACATCGGAACTATCAGGTGCGATTCGCCGCTCTGCCTTTCGGCCTCAACGATTGCCTTGAGTTCGTCAAAATGCATGGTCGGAATACGGAGAGAAACAGGGAAAGCGTAAAACCAAAAAAGGCCCGTCACCAGGGGTGCGGACCTTTAACACGAACATCTGATCAACGATCAGGCGCCGGGTCGGCCCGCAGGCTTGGACCACCACCAGTTGATCGTATTTGAGAAAGTGTTCGACATGCCGAAAAGGTACAACGGGGCGCAGCGGGTATCAATGCCCCCTGGATCAACCGGGAACCGGATCAATAGATGGCTGCTCCGGTTGATCGCGGCAGAGCAACGAGCCTCCCAAGACGAGTACTATGAAGCGAGAGACACTAGACCGGACCATATACGCGACCGCCCTTGTTGGCATTCTCGTCGTGGTCCACCTTTGGCTGATGATGGACCGCGGGTTTGATCGTGGTTGTTTCGGGTTTTCGGATCCGACTCCCGTAGTGGAATGCGAGGCCGTGATCCAAAGCGACGCCGGAAAGCTGCTGGGTGTCTCCAACGCCATCTGGGGGCTGCTTTTTTATGTGGGACTCTCTGTGTTGTCCTACGTCGTTGCGCTGGGCGGCCGGATGTCCGTCCTTGCCCGACGCGTCCGACACGGCATGGTTTACGCGGGCTTCGCGTACTCCCTGTATCTGGTCTACGTCCAGGCGGTGCAGATTGGAGCCTTTTGTAAACTCTGCCTCATTTCGGCAGGGATTGTGGCTGTCCTGACTGTTCTGGTCAGCCTGGACGCTTTTAGAAAACCAACGGAATCGTAGATATGCAGGGGAAAAAATTCTATATCGGGCTGGCCATTGCCACGCTTATCGTGGCACTGGTGGACGTCTCCTACTTCTCGCAGTTGGCAGTTGCTGAGCCGAGTCCGGAGCAAAGCGAAACCGTCGATGCCGCGCCACCCGCGCCACCCGCGCCACCCGCGCCGGCCGCGACGGCCGCGACGGCAATTCCGAACTCCGCGCCCGCTCCTCGCGCGTCTGCGGAATGTCTCTATGATCCTGCGGTGCCGGCGGTAGCCGAATACGAGCAGTTGGTCAACTTCTCGGACCCGTTTGAAGGCACGGCGTCCTCTGGCGTTCAGGTCCTTGAGTTCTTCGATCCCAATTGCCCCCATTGCCGGACGATGCATCCGATCATGAAGCGGGTGATCGAGACCCACGGCGAGCAGGCTCAGTTCTTCATGCTGCCATTTATTGTGTTTCCGCAGTCAATGCCCCAGATCGAAGCCCTCTACGTGGCCGCGCAAGACGGGAAGTTCTCTGAAATGGTCGACGCCCAGTTTGCCAATCAGAAGGCTGGTGGCCTCTCAGTGGCGGAGTTGGCCACTATGGCTGGCACGATGGGTATCGACCCCCAGGTATTCGCGACTCGGGTGAGCCGGGGACTGAACCAGGCGTCCATAATCAGCCGGCGTCAGCAGATAAGTGGCCTTGGCGTCAGTGGTGTACCCACCGTGATGATCAACGGCCGGATCATCGCATCAGCCTCCAAAACGGTGTCCTGCCTTCAGGAGATGATTACCGCCGCGGCACCGACCGACTAGGCCTTTCGGGCGCCAGCGGCGTCATGGCCGGTTCTGCAGTGACTGGCTCAGCAGGTTTTCCACAATTCGGAGCCTCATCGGAAACGCGATCCGGGGCATCGTAACTTTGTGCACCGCACCTGCGGCCAATCTCTCCGTGCAAGTCCCGGTCTCCCGGGCCATAACCGTCCGCCGATGGAACTCGACACTGCCCCCGTTATGTCCGACCTGGACGAGTTGACCGTAAACGCCATCCGGTTCCTGGCCGTGGACGCGGTCCAGAAAGCCAACAGCGGCCATCCGGGGATGCCGATGGGGACGGCAGCCATGGCGTACACCCTCTGGAGCAGGCATCTGAAGCATGATGCGTCCAGGCCGGATTGGTACGATCGCGACCGGTTTGTCCTGTCTGCCGGCCACGGGTCGATGTTGTTGTACTCGCTGATGCATCTCTTTGGGTACGACTTGCAGATGTCCGACCTGGAGCAGTTTCGCCAGTGGGGAAGCAAGACGCCGGGGCATCCCGAAAACTTCGTGACGGAGGGTGTGGAGACCACGACGGGCCCGCTGGGCCAGGGATTTGCGAACGCGGTTGGTATGGCCATCGCAGAGCGGTACCTGGCCGCCAGGTTCAATCAGCCGGGGCACACGGTGGTTGACCACCATACCTACGGGATTGTGTCTGACGGTGACCTCATGGAGGGCATCAGCCACGAGGCAGCATCTTTGGCTGGGCATCTCGGCCTGGGCAAGCTCATTTTCCTTTACGACGACAACGGCATCTCGATAGACGGGTCAACCGACCTTGCCTTTACCGAGAACGTCGGAGCGCGGTTTGAAGCCTACGGCTGGCATGTCCGCCAGGTAGAAGACGGAAACGACCTGGAGGCCGTTGATGATGCGCTGGCGCAGGCAAAAGCCGAAAACGCGCGACCGTCACTTATAGCCGTCAAGACCCACATCGGATACGGAAGTCCGAAAAAGCAGGATACCGCGGCGTCTCACGGTTCTCCGCTGGGCGTGGATGAGGTCGCGGCCACCAAACGAGCCCTGGGTTGGCCCGAAGCGGCAACCTTCCACGTGCCGCAGGCCGTCTATGATCACACAAACACCGTGGCAAGTGCCGGCGCCGCCCGGTTCGCTGCGTGGGAGACGGACATGGAGGCGTACAAAGCCGCCCATCCGGAACTGGCTGCCGAACTTGAATCATGGATGTCGGGCGAACTGGCCGAGGGCTGGGAGGATGCGCTTCCCGTCTACAAGGTGGGAGACGACATGGCCACCAGAAAGGCGAGCGGACAGGTGCTGGCCGCCATAGGTCCCAAGCTGGCAAACGTAATCGGTGGCTCGGCCGATCTTGCCGGCTCAAATCTGACGTTTGTCCCCGGAAGGGACGGTCAGCAGGCCGACACGCCCGGTGGAGGATATTTCTACTTCGGCGTCCGCGAGCATGCCATGGGCGGAATCTGCAACGGGATGGTTCTGCATGGCGGCCTTCGGGCGTACAACGCCACCTTTCTGGTATTCAGCGACTACATGCGGCCATCCATCCGACTGAGTGCGCTGATGGGCCTCCCGGTTGTCTATGTCTTTACCCATGATTCCATCGGCCTTGGCGAAGACGGCCCGACCCACCAGCCGGTCGAGCACATGATGGCCCTGAGGAGCATTCCCGGACTCGACGTCATCCGTCCTGCCGATGCCGCCGAGACCGTGGCTGCGTGGGAGGCCGCACTCACGCGGCATGACGGACCGACGGCCTTTGCGCTGTCGCGCCAGACGCTCAGGCAGTTGCCGGGGAGCGAATCCGGGGGCCGCGAAGGCGTGCTTCGTGGAGCGTACGTGGTTCAGGACTGTGAGGGTACACCGGACGTCATTCTGATGGGCACGGGATCCGAGCTTTATCTGGCTGTGGACGCAGCCCAGGAGTTATCGGCCCAAGGCGTCGCGGCCCGCGTCGTCAGTATGCCCTGCTGGGAACGGTTCGAGCGACAGGATGCAAGCTATCGCGAGTCGGTTCTGCCCGCCTCCGTGACTGCTCGTGTGTCTGTTGAAGCCGGTATTACCATGGGCTGGGAGCGATACCTGGGTTTCCAGGGTGAAAGTGTGGCCATTAATCATTACGGCGCTTCGGCCCCCGCCGAGACGCTGTTCGAAAAGTTTGGATTTACCGTTCCCGCCGTGGTTGCAGCCGCCCACCGCACCATGAAGGGATGAAGCGGCTGACCCGCGCCTGGATGAGAGTATGGGCTCTCGTTGCGACGGGCTTGGTGCTGTCCACGCCGGTTAGTGCTTAGATTGTTCGACACCGGAACCAGCCCTGTCCTCTAACCAATTCCAATAACATGCCTTTCGCGTTTTACAAGCTCCTCCATCTGCTTGGCATTTTTCTGATTTTCGCGCAGATCGGTGGCTCAGTTGTCGCCACTGGAATGGATCAGAATTCCTGGAAAAAGGCCCATGGCATCATGCATGGCATAGGAGCGTTTCTGCTACTGCTCGGTGGCTTTGGCATGTTGGCCAAACTTGATTTGATGGGGGCGTGGCCCATCTGGGTTTGGGTGAAGCTGGTCATCTGGGTGCTGATTTCCATCTCGCCGTTGGCCATCAGAAAGGCCCCCGAAAAAGCGCGTGTCTGGCTTTTCGGCGCCATCCTGTTGGGCGTGATCGCCGCCTACCTGGCCCTCTACAAACCGTTCTAGTGTAGTGCGTCGTAGTTGAGGGAGCTTGTTTGGGCTTGTTCTCTCAAGCAGACGCGAGGACATCGCCCCAGCCTGAAGGTGGACATAAGCGGACGCTCGATGCGCCGGAGTGGAATAAGGAATCC
>JBLHLC010000084.1:0-9140 GCA_047619685.1 Rhodothermales bacterium | reverse complement strand
TGTTGTCGTGCCCGACGTACTTCTGGTACAGAAAGGGCGTCCCTGAGACTTCGTACGGCGTACCCAGATTGGAGTAGTACCAATCCGAAACCATGGTCTGGCCGTCCGGATTGATGGAGAACCAGAGTACCAGAATGACCTCATCGAGGATGGCGGCGATCTCCGGATCGTCGTCCCCGGTCACCAAGTCATAGGCCAGTTGGATGGCGTGCTGCGCGTGGGCCACCTCCGTGGCGTGCAGCCCCCCATCGATATGCACGATGGCCTTTCCTTCCCTGGCCAGCGCGCGCGCATCGTCGTCCGTCATGCCCTTTGCCGGGTACGCGAGCCGCCGGGCGATATCCCGGTACTTGTCGACCTGCGCCAGGTTGTCTGCCGATGAGATCAGCGCGATGTGCCAGGGCCGTCCAAAGCTGGTGGTACCCACCTCCCGGAGCTCCAGCCTGTCACTGGCGGCGTCCAATTGCTGGAAATACGCCAGGGATTGCTCGTAGGTGGCGAGCTCGAAATCGGCGCCGACTGCAAAGCCCAGGACAGACTCCGGGGTTGGAATC
This sequence comes from Rhodothermales bacterium, assembly GCA_047619685.1. Lineage (GTDB taxonomy): Bacteria > Bacteroidota > Rhodothermia > Rhodothermales > UBA10348 > JABDJZ01. The sequence goes on along the minus strand of JBLHLC010000084.1, from coordinate 8,586 downwards.
TGTGCGGATGCCGTTTGGCCCAGCGAAGCCAGGAACAGGACGAGGAAGAGTCTGGAAGTGCGCATGGTCGGGCTCAATGTCGGGGCAGAAACATATGAACCTGCGCCGTGGCTATCCCGCCTCCGTACACTCAAAACCCGGGCATTCAGCTCAGAAGCCCAGCGACGTCCACAGCCAGACCTTGGTGATGTCGGAGGAATGTGCGTCCGCCAGGTAGCGCGCCAGCTTCACGCCAAGCGCCGGCTTTTCGGAGACGGCGTAGGTCAGCTGGATATCAATCTCTGACCCATAGTCTATCGACCCGGAATCGCTGGAGTAGTCGTGATAGGCGGCGATGACTCCCAGAATGCCTTTGGAGTAGCCCACTGAAACGAGCCGGTCCACAAGGCCATTCGCTGGCGTCCCCAAAAAGCGATCGGCCCATCCGTTGAATTTGTGCAATGTCGCAAGCGGGGTTGAAAAGGCGCCGTCCGCCGTGCTTCCGCCCAGCGTTTCCTGGGCGATGTTCAGGGAAAAACCCTGCCGAGCCGCACCTACCGCGAAGTTGGTGTAGCTGGCGTCCAACTTGGCGGGATTGTCGAAGGCGTCCTGCTGGTTGGCGTATTCGGCTTCGAAAGACAATTTCATGGCGTCTCCCGCACTGACCGAGCCGGTCACCTCTGCGCCAAACGTCTGGGCGGAGCCCGCGTGCCCGTCGTAATCGAGTAGCGTGGCGTAGGCCCGGACTCTGGCGATATCCTGAACCGGAATGGCCACCGAGGCCAGGTGGCTCTTCATGACCGCATCGCTCCCAAAAATGCGATGCGCCCTATTCACGTAGGCGTAGCTGACATCGACGCGGTCAAGCACCTTGCTGGTCACCCTGATGGCGTCATAACTCTGGTGGTTCTGACGCCAGCCCACATTGCCCACGAACCGGGAGTCGCCGGTGACAATTTCCTGGCGGCCCACCGTGACGGCGGTGCCGCTAGTGGCCCACCGTAGATACGCCTGATTGACCTCTGCCATGCCCGGGTCGGCGACGACGGGGTAGTCAGTTTTACCGTTGCCCAGGCTCCCTGCTCCCGCGTTGTTGTAGTCCTCGATAATGTCAGCGACCGCCTCCATTTCGACATACGCGGCCAGCGAACGAAACGACGCCGTCCGATAGCCCAGCATGGTTCGAAAGGTCATCGCCTGGGCGTTTTCGTCCTTCCCGTCCTCAGACACCATTTCGTGGCGAAGGCGAAGATTGCCGGTGACGGACCCGCTTCTGATGGCGGAGAAAAAGTCAGTGGCTGCCTGCTGGGCGAGTCCCGGCCCCGCCGTGGTGACTAACAAACTGACCAGAAGGAAAATGCGCATGGTAGGCGTGTGGATTGCTCAGTCAGAATATATAATCCTATTTACGACATGTTTGTCTGAAATAGGTGAAGTCTCGTTATCTGCCTTGCTGGGCGGGTACTCCCATCAGCTGCCCGGATCCTCGCGGACGCCCACCCAGCCCGTGGCCTCCGCTGCACCGGCGTGGAGCCTCACCCGGTAACGGCCTGCCGGGGCGTCCTGGGGCCTCAGCTCATCTCCGAAGAAGCCCTGGAACGTCCGGTCTCCGACTACGAAGCTGTACGCCATCAACTGCGAGCGTGCTCCGTTCAGTTGTCGCCAACTCCCTGCCCCCCCCGATTTGTCCCTCGATGCCAGCCAGGTGGGCCAGCAGAATGGCCCGGTCACCGGAGTCGGGATAATCCTGGTCATCGTACGTCGATGGAGAGCGATGGGGGGCCAGGAGGTCCCGCCGCATGTGCCAAAGCGCACGGTCATCCTGAGTCGTTGCGACGGCCTCCCTGACACCCGCGGCGATGTCAATCAGGCGCTCCTGTTGCGCCTCCAGTTCGTCGGTAGTCGGAGAAAAAGCCATGTTCCAGCGTATCGAATTGATGCCTGCCAGCGCTACGGCCTTGAGCGTCTCCGTACGGCCGCTGGCGGGATCCTCAATGGTCACGGTCGCCGCGGAGTCCGGCGGCGTCTCGGCCAGAAAGAACCTGACTGTGGCTCCGGATGAAGGATTGGCGCCACGGAACTTGAAGTAGGTCTGAATCCGACCCTTGCCGTGATCCTGCCAGCGCGTGCCGGGACGACCCGAGAACACGTGGGCGCTCATGGAGGTCTCCGCTAGCTGCTGCAGCGCCGAAAGGTCATCGGCAATCCAGATGCTGCGCCCATGCGTGCCCGCAATCAGGTCATTGTCCCGGGGATGAAGCACCAGGTCATGCACCGCAACCGGCGGGAGCCCATTCATGAACGGATGCCAACTGATGCCGCCATCCATGCTCAGGTGGACGCCGAACTCGGTCCCGACGTACAGCAGGTTCGGGTTCACCGGGTCCTCCACGATCGTGTGGACGCTACCGGCGGGCGTCTGCGACGGAAGTCCGCTGGCGATGCCCTCCCAGCTCCGCCCAAAGTCCCTTGTTCTGAAAACGTACGGCGCTGTATCGCCGGTCCAATGGCCGTCCAACGTCACATAGGCCGTGGCCTTGTCGTGCCGGGACGCCTCGACCCGGCTGACCCAGATTCGGCCCTGACTGCCGGGGAGGTTGGCTCCCACCTCCTTCCAGGTCGCTCCCCCGTCCCGGGTCACCTGCACCAGGCCGTCGTCGGTGCCCACCCAGACGACGGCCGGGTCCAACGCCGACTCATCGATGGTATAAATGGTGTGATGGTTCTCGGCGCCGGTCACGTCCTTGGTCAGGCCCCCGCTGTCGGAGGGATTCCTGGTAGCTGGATCGTTCTGCGTCAGGTCCGGGCTGATGATCCGCCAGGTATCTCCGGCATCCACCGACCGAAAGAGATAGTTGCCCCCCACATAGACCGTCCGCCCATTGGACGGAGACAACACCAGCGGGCTGTTCCAGTTGAACCGGAACTGCGGGGGCAAGACCGAACCGTTGAGGTCGCCGGTCGGCCCGTCGAAACCAAGCCAGTAGTTGCCGGGGTTGATGGTGTAATCGATCTGCTTCTCCCCGAAGCCGGGATCGTACACCTCCCGGTAATTCACGATGCGGTCGGGCGCCGGTGTGATGATGACCTTCCGGCGGGTCACAGGGTCGAACCGCCCGAAGTACCCCACATGCACCGTGGTGTAGACCGTCCGCCAGTTATCCGGGTCCACCTGCATGTGGAAGCCGTCGCCACCGTTTACCTCGAAGGCATGGTCCGTCAGGATGCCCTGAGTTGATCGGCTGTTGCTCGGAATGGCCCAGCCCCCGTTATCCTGAAGCCCCCCATAGACCCAGTACGGATCCCGCATATCCGCTCCAATGGCGTAAAACTGGCCGATGGCCATGTTATTGAGCATGAAGGCGCTTTCGCCGCCGTCCAAAGAAATGCGCGCACCCTGGTCGGTAGCCATCACGATCACGCGTCCGTCCTGTGGACTGATCCAGAGGTCGTGATCATCGCCCCCGTCCACGCGCCACGGCTGGCCGGTGGTGAAGGTCTCGCCACCATCTCTGGAAAAGGCGAAAGACCGCGAGATGACGAAGATGTTGTCCGGGTTGGTGGGGTCAATCCTCACGCGACCATGGTAGGTGGGCCGGGAGAAATTCAGCCGCACAAATCGCCACGTTGCCCCCGCGTCGTCCGAGCGGTAGACACCGGACTGCGGTCCGCCGGCCGGAAGGTCCTCGGAGGCCTCCACGAAGGCTACGAGCGTGTTGGGGTCGGGCGGATAGATGTCGATATCGATTTGACCCAGGTCACCGGACGGGAGTCCCTCGGTCAGACGGACCCACGAGGCTCCAGCATCGGTTGACTTGAAAAGCCCCCCGCCAGGACCCCCGCTTTGCATAATGTGGGGCTGCCTGCGCCGGTCGTAGAGCCCGGCGTAGACGACCTCGGGATTGTGGGGATCTACGGCCACGACGGTCGCGCCCAGGCGTCCGTTGTCCGGGAGGCCGACGGTCAGTTTGGTCCACGTCTGCCCGCCGTCGGTGGTCTTGTAGAGTCCCCGGTCGCCGGAGTAGTCAAACAGGTGGCCGACCGCCGCCACGTACACCACATCCGGATCGGTGGGATGGGTGGCTATTTCCGAGATTTGGTAGCTTTCCTTCAGACCCATGTTGCGGAAAGTGGCCCCGCCATCCGATGACTTGTAGACGCCGTCTCCCCAGCCCACTGAGTTCCTGTTGGTAGCCTCGCCAGTACCGACCCAGACCACGGACGTGTCTGCCTGGAAGAACGCCACGTCTCCGATGGACTGGCTGCCGTAGTCGTCGAAAATCGGCTCGAAGGTTGTCCCGCCGTTTGTGGTCTTCCAGACGCCGCCCGATGCGGCACCCACCAGAAAGACACGCCAATCCTGGTCGTATCCATCCACCGCGGATATGCGCCCCATCATGTTGGCCGGACCGATGTTTCTCCAGGAAAAGGGTACCAGGAGTGATTCGGCCGGCTGCGCCAGTGCAGGCGTTGTGCTGGTCGCAATGGCCAGAAGAAGGAGAACGGTAATCAGATGTCGCATGACCCGAGGACGAAGTGGTCTTGGAGATTACGGCGGCGGAGGCCTGACATCTACGTTACTTTCCGAAAGTGCACCAATCACGGACGCCCCAATGCCAACATTCGCTTCCAGACCATTTTCTGGCCGACTACCGCTTCTGTTCGTGGTGCTTTTGGGCATGTCTCGTTGCACCTCGCAGGCACCAGAGTCGCCGGGCGAGGAATTTGTCCCGCAGTGGGCCAAGTCCGCGGTTTGGTACCAGGTCTTTCCGGAGCGATTCCGAAACGGCGACCCCACCAATGACCCGACCATTGAGACGCTTTTGGGGTCTGACCCCCAGGAGCCACCGGTCGCATGGCGCGTGCACCCCTGGGGCTCAGACTGGTTCGAACTCCAGGACTACGAGCAACAGAACGGAGACAGGCAACTCTGGAGACACCTGCTGAGAAGACGGTACGGCGGTGACCTGCAGGGCGTCATCGACAAACTCCCCTATCTGGATTCGCTCGGCGTAAACGCGCTGTATCTCAACCCGGTGTTTGACTCGCCGTCCCTGCACAAGTACGATGCAAAAAGCTATCACCACATCGACCCCAACTTCGGGCCGGACCCGGAGGGAGACCGGGCCCTCATTGCTGGCGAAAACCCGCTGGATCCCACCGATTGGGCCTGGACTTCGGCCGACGAACTGGCGCTTGATCTGATCTCGCTGGCCCACGAGCGGGGGATGCGGGTGATCTTCGACGGCGTCTTCAACCACATGGGCATCGGCAGTTTTGCCTTCCAGGACGTCGTGGCGAATCAACAACAGTCCGCGTTCGCCGACTGGTTTATGGTGAACGCCTGGGATGACCCAGCGGCAGGTACCGAGTTCGACTACGAGGGCTGGGTTGGCGTCGCCTCTCTACCGGCGTTTCAGGAGGATGAAGGCGGCATCGTGGAAGGGCCGCGGGAGTACATTTTTGCGGCCGTCGACCGGTGGATGAATCCAATGGGGGCCGGCATCGAGCATGGCATCGACGGATGGCGCCTCGACGTGGCCTGGGACGTGGGACACCCGTTCTGGAAGAAATTCCGGACGCACGTCAAGTCCATCAACCCGGAGGCCTACCTGACCGCCGAGATTGTCGCTCCCCCGGAGGATGTTCAGCCGTATATGATGGGCGATGAGTTCGACGGCGAGATGAACTACAACTTTGCGTTCACCGCGGCGGAGTTCCTGTTCAACCCCGGCGAAAACCGCATCACGGCCTCGCAGTTCGACGCCAAGCTGGAGGAACTGCGCGGGTTGTATCCCAAGGGCGTGGCCGCCGTGTCACAGAACCTGTTTGGCAGCCACGACGCCAATCGCATCGGATCACACATTCGGAACCGGGGTATCGGCAATTTTCGTGATTGGGGGTCCTATTTCGGACTCTCAAAGTCAGAAAACAGGGACTACGACGTCACCAAGCCGACGCCGGACGACATTCAGTTGCAGAAGCTGTTTGCTGTCCTGCAAATGACCTACGTAGGGGCTCCAATGATCTACTACGGAGACGAAGTCGGCATGTGGGGGGCGAACGACCCCGATGACCGAAAGCCGATGCTGTGGCCCGATATCGAGTATCAGGACGAGGTGTATAACCCCGATCAATCAACCCGCAGGCCAGATGTGGTCGCAATCAACCAAGACCTTCTGGAACACTACCGCGCGCTGGTTCAGATTCGCACCGCGCACGAGGCGCTACAAACCGGTGAATACCGCACGCTCGTGGCGGACGATGCAAACCGGGTGTTCGCCTTCGAGCGGTGGACCGATGCCGAGCGCATTCTGGTGGTCTTGAATGCCGGGAGCAGCCCGGCAGAAGTTCGGGTCCCGCCGGACGGCTGGGGCAACGATGACGGTGCCCGCATCACCACGCCAAGCGGGTGCTTTCGAGACCTTCTGACGGGCCAGGTTCTGGAATCTGACGGGGACGCGCTCGTCCTGTCGGCGGCGGCTACATCCGGCGCGATCCTCGCGGCCTGCGAGTAGCTTCGCGGAGCCTAATTGCCCCTCGACCCTTTGTCAAGAGTCCAGACTCGATCGATCTGAGTCCATGACGGAGAGCCCAGGACACAGCCCGGGATCGTGACTTGGGTGAGGTCCAATCTGAGATTGTTTTCTGTCCGCTGGCTCAGGCCTATCCTCCCGAACTCTGGCCCATAGAGCCAACTGGATCCCAAGCTGACCTCGCTCCTGTGCCCGTTGATTCCCGCGTCATACTCAAGGGCGCATGCCATGGGACTCGCAGGATTTTTGTAGCGCAGGTAGACTGGCATTCCCGCAGAGTAGTAGACCAGAAAATCCCCCCCATGGATGATGCGAAGCGGAACGTCTCCGTCATCCGGCAGCATTCTGCGGGGTTCGGCAGGGGTTTGGTAGACGCTGGGTAGGCCTCCCACGTCATCGACGCTATTGATCTCAAACGATCGGGTTGCCGCGCCGGGATAGATCGGCTCTATGCGCCTCTCCACCACCCGACGGCCGACCTCGTCAGCGGTGGTCGACGCGGCTAATCGGCGCTGAGCCTCCTCCGCGCGGGAAGCCCGTAGCGCACGCACAGCATTCGCTTGATCAGCGATCGCCTGCATCGCCTCCGCTCGCCCGTCATTCGTGCGCATGGGCTCCGCTGTCGCGGGACTCGCACGCGCTGGCTCCGCGGTCGCGGCGCTCGCACGCGCCGCCTCAACCTGCGCCATGCTCGGCCGCGCAGCATCAGCCTGGGCAATCCTGCGCGCCGCCTCAGCTCGCGCAATGTTTACCGTGCGCATGTCCGACTGCACCGGCCGGTACCCCGGCGGCGGCCGTACAAAACCGGTATTGTTTGCCACGAGTCTCCGACTCGGCGCCTGATATGTCCTTTTCTGAGCCACGCTTGTGGGCCAGAACGGATCCATGGGAAGTCCCGTCGGGACCGTACGGGCGGTCGATGGCGACCGAATACTCTCCAGAGACTCCAGTCGCGTAGAGGAGGCCTGTTGGCGCTCTACGCCTCGTTGACTGGTGGAAACCAGAATCCGTCTCCCGTGGATATAACCGGGCGGATCGGTGCTTTGACCGGTCTGAAGCGGGAGGAGCAATGATAGAAATGCGAGTACCAGAGCCATGACGTAATGGAGTAGATAGCTACTTATACGATATTTTATGGCCACTTTCACGCCCTCAACGTTATCCTCGCTCCGTGATCCGCGTCTCGCCATCCATCTCTCTGTCGGAATCCGAGCTCCAGTTCGACTTCATCCGCGCCTCTGGACCCGGGGGACAGAACGTCAACAAGGTTTCGACGGCGGTACAGGTTCGCTTCGACGTGAACGGGTCGGACGCGCTCCCGGAAGGCGTGCGCCAGCGGCTCATCAAGCTGGCTGGCAGCCGGATGACCAACGACGGAGTCCTGATCCTCACGGCTCGGCGTCACCGGACTCAGGAGCGCAACAAGCAGGACGGGATTGACAGGCTGGTACAGATGATCCAGGAGGCCGCTTCCCCGCCTCGTCGCCGAAAGAAAACCCGGCCCACCAGGGCCTCCAAGGAGCGGCGTCTGAAGGCCAAGAAGGCCCGCGGCGACACCAAGCAGGGTCGCAACCGGCCTCCGACGGACTAGCCTCCTAAGGAGGCCGTGGGTGCGCATCGTTTTCGCCATCCAAAATACCCAACCACAGCGAGTACCACGTACAGGACGAACAGGACAGCCGTGGATTGTAGGCCCCGGTCCAAATACAGCCAGATCGAAACGGCATCGATGACAATCCAGTAGAGCCAGTTCTCGAGCACCTTCCGGGCCACCATGAACGTGGTGATGACACTGGCGACGGTGGTGAATGAGTCTACGAAAGGCCGGGCGGCCTGCGTTCCGGTGAGGAGCCAGCCGACGATGGCGGTCAACAGCATTATCGACGCCACCGCCTTGAGGTGCGTCATCCCCTGCCACCTATGGATATCAACGCCGGTATCACCGGACCCGCCTCTGGTCCACTCCCACCAGCCGTAGACGGCCATGGCCATATAAAAGACGTTCAGCGCAGACTCCATCACCAGGCTGACATTCCAGAACACAACCGTGTAGATGACGGTGCTGGCGAAG
>JBLHLC010000083.1:0-9642 GCA_047619685.1 Rhodothermales bacterium | reverse complement strand
TGGGCATGGATGGCGAGGGCATTGCGCGGTGGGACCCGGACACCGACCTATTCACCCGGATTGCGCCGGGTTCGCGGCCGGGATTCCGGGCGATGGGCGTGATGGACCTCCTGGAGACCGCCGACAGTACAATCTGGATGGCCACGCTGGGCCAAGGTCTGGTTCGATACGAGCCGGCCGCAGACGCGTTTACCGAATTCCTGCTTTCTCCAGACTCGGCAGACGCGGTGAACAATGCACTGTCCATCACCGAGATAGACGGCCGCCTGTGGGTCGGAGCCGAAGCCGGCCTGGTCCGATTCGACCCCCAATCAGGACAGACCCACATCATCCGTCCAGACCCTCAGCGACCAGACGGGCTTCCCCAAACCCAAATCATGCAGGTCTCGCCAGACCATGCCGGCGGTCTCTGGGCCGCGACGGGACTCGGGTTGCACCATCTGCGGATTCTGCCGGAGCCGGGAGAGGAGGCTCGATTCGAACGGTTCAATCATTTGTCGGGTCTTCCCGACGACGTGGTGTACGCGGTCCAGGCAGATGATGAGGGTACCGTCTGGATGAGCACGAATCGGGGCCTGGCCGCCATGGACCCCGTTACGCAGGATATACGGGCGTTCGGTATGGTCGATGGTTTGCCCGGTTTCGAGTACAACCACGGGGCATACGCCCGGGCCTCGGACGGAACGCTCCTGTTCGGGGGGATCGAGGGGATAACCCGCGTTGTCGAGGGCGAAGCGGCGTTCCGGGCATACGCGGCACCGATTGTCATTACCGCGGTGGAGGTATTCAACCAGGAAGTGGCCTCCGATCTGGCCGATGGCGCGTCGCTCAGGTTTCGGCACGACCAGAACTACCTCACGTTTGCCTACGCGTCGATGGACTACCGCCGCCCCGGCGCCAACCGGTTCGCCTATCGCCTGGATCCGGGCGACGGGGATTGGACGCAGGCCGGTTCACGTCGTTATCAATCCTACAATAATCTGGCACCGGGGGTGTACACCTTCAGCGTTCGGGGCACCAATAGCGAAGGCACCTGGAATCCCGCGGTCACCTCCGTGAGGATCGACATCGTTCCGCCTTTCTGGCAACGCGCGTGGTTCCGGTTTTTGGCCGGCCTCATGATCGTCGGCATGGTGACGGCGGCCGTCAGATGGCGAATCCGGAGCGGACTCCAGGAGCGGGATCAGCGCATCATGGTCCAGCGCCGCATCAACGACCGGCTGGAGGAGGAGCGGGTTCACCTGGCTCGCGAACTCCACGACGGGCCCATCCAGCAACTCCAGCTTTCGGGCTTTCAGTTGCAGGCGCTGAACGGGCACGTGGACGAGCCTGGCGGCCCGGCCCTGGCGGGAGTCAGGGCAGCCGTGGGCGATGCCATGGGCGAACTCCGCGCCATTTGCGGCGATCTCCGCCCGCCCGCCCTTGTACACTTCGGTTTGTCATCGGCCATTCGATCCCACGCGGAACGTCTGCTGGATACGTACCAGGACCTCTCGCTGGAGCTGTTCCTCCCAACCGAAAAGCGCCTGCTTTCGGCGCGCGTCAGGCTGGGATTGTTCCGGATGTATCAGGAGGCCATGAGCAACATCATCCGACACGCGCGGCCCTGTGTGGCAACCGTTCGTTTGACGATCTCCGACGAGCACACAGAACTCCAGATTACCGACACTGGCCCGGGTTTCGACGTACCGGCCGACTGGTCTGGCCTGGCGTCGGAGCAGCATTTCGGGCTGATGGGGGCGAATGAACGCGCCACGGCTCTGGAAGGGACGATGTCCGTAACTTCCGCACCCGGGCGCGGGACTTCGATCGCCTATCGTGTCCCGTCTGCTTTCCAGGAACCCACCGCATGAGTGCCACCAAATCCATACGTGTTGTTCTGGCCGATGACCACCCGCTGATCCGTGCGGGTATTCGCGGTGTCCTGGAAAAAGCGGACGGCATCGAAGTCGTGGCCGAGGCCGCGAACGGCATGGAGGCGCTTGCCGCCGTCGAAAAGTACGCGCCGGACGTCCTGCTGCTGGACGTCGAAATGCCCGGGATGGCCGGTATTGAGGTGGCGCGAAAGCTCGTAGCCAGTGAATCGAATGTCAGAATCCTGGCCCTCAGTGCGCACGACGACGAGCAGTACGTTTTTGGTCTCCTCGAAAGCGGGGCGGCGGGCTACCTGGTCAAGGACGAGGTCCCCGAGACCATCGCCGATGCCGTGCGCGGTGTGGCGAGCGGGGAGGACGGGTGGTTAAGCCGACGGATCGCCGCCAGACTCATGCGCAAGCGCGCAAAAGGGGGAGACGCCGACGAGTTGGAGGGGCTGAGCGAAAGGGAGCGCGAGGTCCTTGGCCTGGTGGCCAACGGGCACGACAACAGCGAGATCGGCGAGCGCCTGTTTATCTCCGAAAGCACCGTAAAAAGCCACTGCTACAGCATTTTCTCCAAGCTGGGCGTCAAGAATCGCGTGCAGGCCGCGGCATGGGCCTGGCGCAGGGGCCTGTCGGCGCCTTAGGAGGCCGCTAGTACTTTAGTACGACACCCTCCGACTATCGGACAGGCATAGACTGGTACCCGGGAACGGCGTGGTTTCGCACTCCGGCCTGATGTGGCCCTGGGGGGCTTCAGGTAGGTTTTGAGCAACTTCATTAGCTCTGACCAGCCATGCGATCAACCAGCCATCATATTCTCCGCGTTTGGGTTCTTTTTGCCATAACCGGAATTGCCTTGAGCGCAGCCAGCGTCCGGCCCGTCGTCGCTCAACGCTCGACCTCGCCGGCGACGTCGAGTAGCAGTCGCAGCTTCATGATCAAGCTCACCCCGGAAGCGGACCGAGCCACACGAATCATCGCGACCAAGGAGGGAGTGCGGACTGGCCTGGCCTCGGTTGACGAACTTCACAAGACCACGCAGGTGGTCGGCATGGAGCGCGTGTTTTCCGACGCCGGCAAGTTCGAGGCTCGGCACCGGGAGTTCGGCCTTCATCGCTGGTATCTGGTGACTTCTGAGAGCAAAGACGCCATTGATAATCTCGTTGGATTGTATCAACTGGATCGCAACGTGGAGAAGGCGGAGCGCGTCGCAAGCCGTCGGATGCTCGACCGGCCCACGACAACGACGGCAAAAACGGCTGGGACGGGCAGTTCGTCCAGCCCGTCAGGCGTCGCATCATCCAGCAGTTCGTCCCGCAGCCGCGTCCAGGTCCCGAACGACCCGTCCTACTCCAATCAGTGGCAGTACAACAGTACTTCCGACGCGGACATCGACCTGCCCGAGGCATGGGAGTTGACCACAGGATCGCCCGATGTGATTGTCGCCATTCTGGACTCTGGCGCCGATCTGGACCATCCAGACCTGGCTCCAAACCTCTGGGTGAACCCCGGCGAGGTTGCGGGAAACGGTATTGACGATGACAACAACGGCTTCGTGGACGATATCAACGGCTGGGACTTCTCGGACGGCGACAACAATCCAAACGACGAGGACGGTCACGGCTCTCACACCGCCGGAACCATCGCGGCTGCCACGAACAACGGCGTCGGCGTCTCCGGCATAGCGGGTGGGTTCAACGGCGGCGGCGCGCGCATAATGCCGCTCAAAATTTTCGAGAACGCGGTCGATAACATCATCGCGAATGCCTTCGTCTACGCGGCCGACAACGGCGCGGTGATTTCGTCCAATAGTTGGGGCGGTGGCGACACAAGCAACCTCATCGAAGACGCAATCGACTATTTCATCGCCAATGCCGGAGGCGCTGGTGCGCCGATGCAGGGCGGACTGGTCGTTTTCGCCGCCGGCAACGATGGTACCAATGATCCGTCCTGGGGCTACCCCGCATCGTACGGACCGGTGATGGCCGTATCTGCCTCAGACCAGGGCGACCAGCTTCCGAGTTGGTCCAACTACGGCAACTACGTGGACATAACCGCACCGGGTGTTGGAATCATCAGCACGGTGATCGGTGGGTACGATTCGTACGACGGCACCTCCATGGCATGCCCGCACGTGGCCGGAGTGGCTGCTCTGATTGCCAGTTACGCGCCGGGGATGACCGCGGCGCAGGTCCGGCAGATTCTGGAGAATTCGGCCGACAATATCGACAGCCTGAACCCGAGCCGGGTCGGGCAGATGGGGAGTGGCCGCCTGAACGCGCTCGCCGCGCTCACCGCCGCCGTGCCCCCTGCACCAGACAACACGGCGCCAGGGGCCATCACCGGACTTTCGGTATCCGGCACCTCGTTTGCGAGCATGGACCTGGAGTGGACGGCAACCGGCGACGACGGCTCGACAGGCCGCGCCGCGCGGTACGACATCCGCTATAGCACGTCGCCCATCACGGATTTTGACGCCGCCACGGTTGTCTCCTCGCCTCCCACGCCACAAACTGCCGGCACAACCGAACGGTTTACCCTGACGGGCCTGCAGAGCACCACCACCTACTATGTGGCCATGCGGGCCGCGGACGAGAAGAACAACCTGGGGCCAATTTCCAGTGGCGTCAGCGGCACTACGCTCTCCGGCCCGTCCATTGCCGCGAATCCGACGTCGCTCTCCGCAACGGTAGCGGCGGAGTCGAGCGCGAGCCTCAGCCTGGTCATCTCGAATACCGGGACCGGATCAGTCTCCTTCAGCGCAACTGCGAGTGAACGTTCCACAACCGCATTCCAACCCCGCCGGGAAGTCGCCATCGGCGAGCGAGCCCGTAAGGAAGCTGGTCGTCTCTTTAAGGAGTATTCAGACCCCATCGTCATGCTCTCCGGCGGATCCGTTCTGGTATGGGATCCAGACAGCAGTCCGGGAAGTGGCGAAGCCGTACGAGACGGCTTGACGGCGCTTGGGCATCAGGTGGACTACGCCTCGGCCCTCGGAGCAATCGCCGACCTTGCCGTCTATGACGCGGTTTTTGTAACACTGGGTATGTACCCGGAGAACCACGCGCTGACGGCCGGCGAGGGAGACCAGTTGTCCGCCTATCTGGACGCAGGTGGCAACTTGTACATGGAGGGTGGCGACACCTGGGCGTACGACACCGCGCGCTCTGTACACGGCTATTTCGGCATCAACGGCACCGACGACGGGCAAAACGACCTGGGGACGGTATCCGGTGTCAGTGGCACGTGGACGGAGGGCGCCAACTGGGCCTACACGACGGACTTCAACGCCGCTGACTACGTGGACCACCTGAGTGCATCGGGAGGCGGCGTGACGGTGCTCCGAAACACGAGCTCCGGCTACGACGTGGGCGTCACCATGGACGGCGGCACCTACCGGTCCATGGGAGCCTCGTTCTCGGCTGGTCTTCTGTCGACGTCCGATCTCAAGACCTACCTCCAGGGTGTGATGGCACACCTTACCAATGGAATAAGTGGTCCCTGGTTGACCGTTACGCCGTCCACCGGATCCATCGGCCAGGGCGGGCAGGTCACGCTGGAGGTGACCATCAATACCACTGGGCTGGCCGCTGGCGCGTACCAGGGCACCGTGACGATCGCCAGCACGGACGGCTCCTTGCGGCTGGATGTACCGGTCGGACTCACGGTCGGTGATGGCGGGGGAACGGACCCTGCGCCCGATCCCACACCCGACCCAACGCCAGATCCAACGCCAGATCCAACGCCGGATCCCACACCTGACCCTGCGCCAGTGGCGCTCATCGCTCTAGACGCCACCGATCTCATCGAGTCGGACGGAGAGTTCATCGCCACGTGGGCAGACGCTTCGGGAAACGGGCATGATGCGTTCCAGGGAGGATCCCGCCAACCGATGCTCCTGACGGGATGGATCGGCGATGCACCCGCGCTGGTGTTCGACGGTTCGAACGACTACCTCAAACTGGACAACCACGCCGATATCAACCTGGGCGGGCCCTACGACGGGAAAACCATCGCAGTGGTCGCGGAAACGGGGCCAGATACCTGGGAGCGAGAGGTCATTTTTGAGGAAGGCGGCGGTTCCCGGGGAATCTCCATCTACGTCTTTGAGGAAGAACTCTACCTGGCCGCGTGGAATCTCCCGAGTGACGGCGGAATGGGAGCGTGGGGACCCGTGGTGGTTTCAACCTCCGTCGATCCGTACACCCTGTACACGATAGTCCTGAGACTGGATGGAGAGTCCGGTACGCTTTCCGGCCGCGTGAACGGTGCCAGTATCGGCGAGGTAGGTGGTGCCGGCATCCTGTCCGCCCACTCCGGGAAAGTCGGGCTGGGGGGGATGTGGAATGCGACCCGGTTCCATGATCGGGTGGGATCTGGCAGTGCCGGCTACTACTGGTCAGGTTCAATCGCCGCATTCCACTACTTCAATGAGTCCCTGACGGACGGCGAAGCCGCGGCGGTTGAGAGCGGCATGCACTCCGACTATTTCGGAGGCCTTGCCTCTCAGTCCCGCTCGCTCAGGACGGCGCCGGAGACGGAGCAGCCCGAGGCCTTCCAACTGTCACAGAACTACCCCAACCCGTTCAATCCATCCACCACGATCGGGTATACCCTGCCGGCGGGAGAGAACGTAAACCTGGTGATTTTCGACATGTTGGGTCGGGAGGTCAGGACGCTGGTAAACCAGACGCAGCCAGCCGGATCCTATACCGCGCAGTGGGACGGTCGGGACCTGGCCGGGAATCTGGTCCCCAGCGGGACCTACCTCTACAGGATCACGGCGGGAAGCGTGAATCAGACCAAGACCATGCTGCTTCTGAAGTAAAGGCCTCTGGGGCGGGGGCTTGAGGCTCAAGGGAAGGGCGGGTATGCTTCGGTATACCCGCCGTTTTCTGTGGACAAGTACGCTGTGACACTTGACTGTCACAGGGCGGTCGTACTATTCCCTTACGTTCCCGCTCCACATTGTCAGATTAGTTGTCAGATTCGCTAAAAGAGGTCCTTGCCGCCTCCGGCCCGGCCCCGAAGATCCTGGTCGTTCCCTCTCCGCAGGCCGGCCGCAAAATTGTGACGTCCTGGGCACGGCGAGGTATCGCCACGCTGGGGCTTCAGGCCCTCACTCCGGGAAAACTGGCCGACATGGTACTGGAGGAGGCGTTTCCCGCCCAGGCGGTGACCCCCCTTCGCGACATGAATCAGGTCCTGGGCCTGGATGCATTGCTGCGGACATTCAATTTCCGGAAGCTCGAAGCCCTCGGGTGGTCTGGTCAGCAGTTGGCCAAGAGTATTCGGGCGATGCGGCTTTCCGGCTTGGCGCCGGACGAGTACAAGGCGCAGATCCCAAGAAAGCTGGGCAGGAATGTCTCGGAGGTCTATGACGCGTATCTGAAGTGGCTGTATTCCACAGGCACGACGGACGAGGCCGAGCGCTTCGTCCGAGCGGAGTTTGCCCTGGGCAAGGTCCAGACTCCCACGCTTCTGATGGTGATGGGCGAAACGCCGATCTCCGAATCCGCGCGGATTTTCCTGGAGGCCATGGCCCTCAAGGTGGAGTCGCATGTGGTGGTGGGTTCGGAGACGGCCCAGGCGGCTGGCACCGCCGGGACTGCGTTTGCGGAGTGGGCATTCGTAGCGGAACCCGCCCGCAAAGCGGCCACCATAGATCTGGTCCGGGTCCCCGCCGTAGAAGATGAGGCCCGTTTCGTACTGGACGAAGTGCAAACCCGCGGCCTGCCTCTGGACACCGTTGAGATAGCGTACCCGAGGCATACGCCCTATTTGCCGATGTTCCTGGGCGAAACGGCCAGTCGCGGGATGGCGGCCACGAGTGCGGCTGGCACCCCGCTGTCGGATCTGCCGGTGGGTCAGGCCATGCGCCTGTTTCTGGAGTGGCTGGCAGCAGGCCAGGACTCGACGGCGCTGGTTCGACTCCTGCGGAGCGGCTTCGTCAAACTGCCGGACTCGGTCCCTGCGCAACGCGTCATCTCGAACCTGATTGAGGTCCATGTGGTGGGGAGCCGCCTCCTGTACCGCCGCGCGTTCCAGGGCCTGCGGCGGCTGGCTCAGGCGGAAGCCGACCAGGCTGAGGGCACCGAGCGTCAGCAGGGGGCACGGCAGCGCATTAAGAGCCTTCAAAAAGCGGAACGCGCGGTAGACCGGCTTTTTGATTATGTGCCGGTGCCGGACGAAACCCTTCGCGGCTTCGCGGAACGCCTTCGCAAGTTCGTCGAGACGTTGGTCCCCGAGACCGAAGACCTGGAGTCCACCGCGGGCAAGGGACGGGCAGAGATGATTTCGCGGCTGGCGCAGATTGAGGAAGGACCCGATTCGGCCCATCCTTCGGCCCATCTGGTGGGGAGATTTCGAGATTGGCTTCCCACCATTATTGTGCACGCGCGCGTGGATGCGCCCGGGGCGCTCCACATCGTACCCCTTGATTCTGCGGGGCTGGCCGGCCGCGAAAATCTGTTTGTGGTTGGGCTGGATAGCGGCAATTTCCTGCCATCGCCGGTCGAGGATGTGTTCCTGCCCGATGATTTCTGCGAAGCCTACCAGCGGATTTCGGGTCCGCTCACGTCGGAGGAACGGGTCGAGCGGCGGAGACATGCACTACGTCAGGCCCTGGCGCGAACATCCGGCACGGCATGCGTCGTGGTGGCCGAGGGGCGCATCGCAGACGACTCCAGCGCGGGTCCGGCCTCTACCTTCATCGAGTTGGAGGCCGAGCACGGTAGGGCCCGTCAGGCCCGACCCGCTCAGGCAGAGGGCGCGGCGAAGGCCGTCCTGGAATACCGAACCACTGCCCTGGGTACTCAGTTGCTGGACCGCTTCTTCCCCGCGATGGCCCGGGGGCGACATGCGGCCGCAGAGCGGGCCTCGACCGATTTCACGGGATACGACGGGTTTGTGGGCGTCAGAGAGACGGTCACGAGTGCGCTGGGAGAGCCGCTCTCACCGTCCAAGCTCCAGGTGCTGGCCACGTGTCCGTTCCAGTTCTTCCAAAAGCAAATTCTTGGGATTCCGGTGCTCGAAGAGCGGAGGCCCGGGCAGTGGATGACGCCACTGGAGAACGGAAGCCTGGTTCACGATGCCCTGTCGACATTCAATCATGAGGTGATGGAAGGGGCCGCTGCGCCTACGGATACGGGACGCCTGGAGTCACTACTGGTTGGCGCTTTCAAGGCGTTCCGAAAGGCAAACGAGCCACCGAGCGAATACGTGTGGCGCGCGCGCATGAGGGAGCTGGCGCGCATCGCTCAGGTCGTCACGGCCCCCGAGAGGGAGGTGGTAACGGCCGAACTCGGATTCGGAATGATGCCCTGGCGGGCCGAAGGGGATCAGGACCACACGGGAGACTTCCGGCTTGCACTGGGGGACACCTCGATCCTCCTTCGGGGCCGGATTGACGTGGTGGAACGCACGCCCAGGGGTCTCGTCATCACGGACTACAAGACGGGTCGGTCCGACGACTACAATGAGAAAGACCTTCTGGACTCCGGAAAACGGCTTCAGTGGGTGTTATACGCCTACGCATACGAAGACATGCGGGGCGAAGCGGTGGACGAGTCCGGGTATCTGTTCGTCTCCGGAGACACGGCTGGCCGGACGACGTACGGCCGGCCTCCCTCGCGGGATGAGATCGGCGAACTGTTGGGAGGGTATTTGAACCTCGCCAAGCAAGGGTCATTTGGCGCCTCGGTGGATCCGAACAATCATTGCAAGTGGTGTGATTTCAGGCGGGTTTGTGGAGACCTCCGAAGCCGAAGAGGAGAGATTCAGG
>JBLHLC010000082.1:0-10311 GCA_047619685.1 Rhodothermales bacterium | reverse complement strand
TTGACCAGACCACCGGTACCCTGCAGACGACCTCCAGCGACCGTTTCTCGCTTAACGCCAGTTCGTCGGTAACGCTGTTCAACGGGTTCTCGATTGTCTCCGGGATCGACCAGGCGCGGAGCAACCTTGCGGCGCAGGAGGCTGCCTACTCCCGCAGTGAGCAGACCGTCGTCTTCACGGTGATCTCCCAGTATCTGCAGGTCATCCTGGATCAGGAGCAGATCCGAATCCGCGAAGAGGACCTTGCGTCACAGGTGAAACAACTTGAGCGAATCGTTGAATTCGTCCGGGTTGGCCAGCGCCCGATTTCAGACCAGTACGCACAGGAAGCGTCCGCCGCAAATGCGGAGGCCACACTTCTGACGGCTCAGCGCGCGCTGCAACTCAGCGAAACCCGCCTCATCTCGACCCTGCAATTGGATCCTCTCAGCGCGTACAGCTTTGCTGCGCCCTCTTCGGATCAGATTTCTCTCGCGGCCAGAACGTACAACCCCGACGATCTTCTGCGCGCTGCCTACGAGGCGCGTCCCGACCTGAGTGCTCAGGAGTACTCCATACAGGCTGCCGAGGCGGGCATCACCATCGCCAAGTCTTCCAGCATGCCCCGCGTCAGTATGAGTGGCGGATACGGCACGAGTTACTCCAGCTTCGGTCGGAATCCATTGACGGGCATGAAGGCCGGATTTGGATCGCAACTGTCGGACAACCGATCCGAGAACATTGGGATCAGCGTAAGTATCCCCATCTTCAACCGGTTCCAGACCCGCAGCTCTGTTGAGCGCGCCCAGATACAGCTCAGCAATGCAAATCTGGACATGGAGAACCTCCAGAATTCCATTGCGCTGGATGTGCGCCAGGCCTACCTGGACTATCAAACCGCCGTCAAACGGCTTGAAGTGACCGAGAAGCAGGTCCGCTCCGCACGTCAGGCGCTGGAAGTCGAGCAGGCGCGCTACGACGTTGCCTCCTCTACACTGGTCGAGTTGTCCCAGGCCCGGGCGAATTTCGTCAGCGCCGAGAGCGGCCGTGTGCAGGCCATCTACCAGTTCCATTTGCAGCATCGCCTGATCGAATACTACCAGGGCGTGCTTAATCCCGCCGAAACCCTGTTCTAGGGCCCGAAGCGGCCACACTGCAGTCAAACCCTCCCCATGGCTAAGAAAAAAAAGAACGCCACCCGTCGCCTTCTGATCTTTATTGGCGTCCTCCTTGTCCTTGTGGTCCTCGCGGCTGCGGCGGCCAGTTCGTTCCTCGGCAAATCCGACAAGGCTATAGAAGTCGAACTGGAACAGGCTTCTCGGAGAACGCTGACACAGGTCGTGACTGCCTCGGGGCGTGTGCAGCCTGAGCTTGAGGTGACGATCAGCCCTGACGTTTCTGGCGAGATCGTAGACCTTCCGATCAAGGAAGGAGATCATATCGCCAAGGGACAGTTATTGGCCCGCATCAAGCCGGACTTCTACCAGGCACAGTTGGAGCAGGCAGAGGCCAGCCTGATGCAGTCTCGCGCAAACTCTGCGCAGCGCAAGGCAGATCTACTCAATGCTGAACTTGAGTTGGCGCGCCAGCAGTCGCTTTTCGATGCTGGGGCTATATCTGAATCGGTTTTCCAGACCGCGCAGAACCGCCAAGAAACGGCACGAGCAGGCCTGGAAGCTTCCCAATACGCGTCCGCTGCGGCAAACGCGCGTCTACGCGAATCCAGGGAGCAACTGGCAAAAACGGCCATCTTTTCGCCCATGGACGGCACCGTCTCCATGCTCAACGTTGAGTTGGGAGAACGTGTGGTCGGGACCACCCAGATGTCGGGTACTTTCATGATGGCCGTCGCCAAATTGGATGCCATGGAAATTGAAGTGGACATCAACGAGAATGACGTGGTCAATATCAGTCTCGGCGATTCCTCGGGCATTGAAATTGACGCCTATCCCGGTCGCATTTTCAGGGGCACGGTGACTGAAATAGCCAACTCGGCTCGGGTAGCCGGCGCGGGGACCCAGGAGCAGGTCACCAACTTCCCAATCAAGATTCGCATCCTGGATCCGCACAACGTCGGGGCCGCTGCGGCAGGCGGACAAATCATCGCTGCCTCCGAAGAAGTCTCAGGGACCGCCGAACCCGTGCCCAACTTCCGTCCCGGGATGAGTGGCACGGTGGACGTCTCTACAAGAACGGTGGCAGACGTAGTTGCCGTGCCCATCCAGGCAGTGACCGTTCGTGACTTCAATGCGCTCAAGCGCGACGCCGCCAAGGTTCGCGGGGCGGGAAGGGACACGACAATTGTCGCCGAGGACATCCCGGACGAGGAAGATCTCCGGCGTGTGGTGTTTGTCGTGGTCGACGGAGTCGCCAAGCTGATTGAGGTCGAGACGGGCATCACCGACGACACACATATTCAGATCACCTCCGGCCTTGAGGGCGGAGAAACCGTCATCATCGGCCCGTTCCGTGCGGTTTCCAGAACGCTGAAGCCAGACGACGCCGTCACTGAAGAGACCCCACGCTTTGGTACTGATAGGGGTTAAGCAACCTCCCAACCGGAGACCCGAAATGACGACCAACGATCAGAGCCCCATCATTCAACTGAACGGGGTCAAGAAGATCTACCAGATGGGTACCGAACGCGTACGCGCGCTTGACGGTGTCGATCTCACGATCAACAAGAACGAATACGTGGCCATTATGGGCCCGTCCGGATCGGGGAAGTCAACGATGATGAACATCATCGGCTGCCTGGACACACCAAGTCATGGCTCGTATGTCCTCAACGGACAGCAGGTCAGTGAGATGGACGACGACGAACTTGCCTCGGTGAGAAACCGCGAAATCGGGTTCGTCTTCCAGACTTTCAATCTGCTACCTCGAGTCACCTGTCTTCAGAACGTCGAGCTACCGCTCATCTATTCGGGTAAGCGAAGGGCGGAACGCAGGGTTCTGGCCGAGCAGGCTCTGGCCAACGTGGGACTTGCCGATCGCATGACGCACAAGCCCAACGAGCTTTCGGGTGGTCAGCGCCAGCGAGTCGCGGTCGCCCGCGCCATCGTCAACGATCCCTCCATTCTCCTGGCCGATGAGCCGACGGGAAACCTTGACACCCGTACCGGCGACGAAATCATGCTGCTTTTCGAAGCGCTCTATCGTCGAGGGAATACGGTCCTGGTCGTGACGCACGAAGAGGACATCGCGCGTCATGCGCGGAGAATCATTCGCTTGCGGGATGGTCTCATCGAAGTTGACGAGCGCGTTGACGACCCGGTCCTTGCTGGCGCCGATATAGAGCAATCCCTGGCCGAGGAGAGCGAGGAGGCCTGAGGAGGCTGTTGAAACAGCGGCCTAAGGCCTTACTGCTTCCAGGTGCACTCGTATTTTTGCGCCCGCCGCTCGAACGTCACCCGCTCGTCTTCGAAGCGCGCCGCCGCAACGGCCAGAAACGGTAGCGCGTTGGCTGTGAGCGTGATGCAGTCGCTGGCAGGCTCCTGAAAGAGGTAACTGATCACGACGCCCTCTTCTTCGGTCCGTTCGATGGACTCGATTTCAACGTGATAGCCTCCAGACTCGGTTGGAATGCCGATGACAACCACGACCGATTGCCGGAAGTCTACCGTCTTGAAGGGGGCGAGGGGTTTAAACTGCCGGGCCGCCGCTGCCCAGGAGACCGAGTCCCGTAGCACCCACTCCGTAGTATCCCGAGTTGCCCCCGTTTGACCGATTCCGATGCCCTCGAAGTAGAAGAGATCCAACTCCTCGACAACTTCCACCTCCTCGCCGCATCCGGCGAGCAGCATAAAAAAGAAGGCACCGAAGAAGACGGCCCCGAGATGAAGGGTGATTCTTGAAATTCGAGTCACAGACACAGGTTTTTATCCGGATAGACAGCCACACCTAGACCCTTTCTCCCCCGGTTTGTTGCCGTGTCCGGGGTTAGCGGCGCTTACCCCCGTCACCAAGTTTGATTGCCGCTTCCAACTGCTTCAGGCTGTCTCGCAATTGAGCTGCCTTTTCGAACTGCAGGTTCTCGGCCGCCTCCAGCATGTCGTTCCGCACCTGCGTAACCATCTCTCGCTTTTGGTCGTCGTCCAGGTACTTGACGAGTGGATCCGCAACAACTGCGCTTTCGTCGGGGCCAACGTAGTAGGACGGGCGGCCTTTTTCGTCGCCTTTCTCCTCGGCGATGATCGTGCCTTGCATGATCTGCTCCTTTGTCTTCGTCACCGTCCAGGGGATGATTCCGTGCTCCTCGTTGTACGCCAACTGAATCTCGCGCCGACGAGCCGTTTCCCCCATCATCCGCTCCATGGAGCCGGTCATCTTGTCGGCGTACATGATGATCCGTCCGTTGATGTTTCGCGCGGCACGGCCGGCCGTCTGGATCAGCGAGCGATCCGAGCGCAGAAATCCCTCTTTGTCGGCATCCAGAATGGCGACGAGAGCCACCTCCGGGAGGTCCAGGCCCTCGCGAAGCAGGTTGACCCCTATCAGGACATCAAACACGCCAAGCCGCAGATCCCGAAGAATTTCAACCCTCTGGAGTGAGTCGATGTCCGAGTGGAGGTAACGAACCTGCACGCCGAAGGACAACAAATAGTCGCACAGGTCCTCGGCCATCCTCTTGGTAAGCGTCGTGACCAGCGTCCTCTCGCCGTTTTTGCTGACTTCCCTGACTTCATGGAGGAGGTCATCTATCTGCCCCTTTGAGGGCCGAACAACAACAACCGGGTCCGCTACGCCGGTTGGGCGAATAATCTGTTCCACAAAAACGCCGCCGCACTGCTCCATCTCAAAATCGCCTGGCGTGGCGCTCACGTACATCACCTGGTTTTGCTTGGCCTCAAATTCCTCGAAGGTCATGGGGCGATTGTCCATCGCCGAGGGCAGCCGGAATCCGTGCTCCACCAGATTGAGCTTGCGCGCCCGGTCTCCGTTGTACATCGCCCTCACCTGCGGAAGCGTCGCGTGGCTCTCGTCGATCACCATGAGATAGTCGTCCGGGAAGTAGTCCAGCAAACAGTAGGGCCGGTCGCCCGGCGCCATGCCGGTCAGGTGTCGGGAGTAGTTCTCTATTCCAGAGCAATATCCCACCTCCCGCATCATCTCGATGTCGAACAGGGTCCGCTGCTCCAAACGATGCGCTTCCAGCATCTGACCGTTTTCCCGCAGAGTCGCGAGTCGCCAATTCAGCTCGGTCTCAATGGACTTGATGGCGTCGTTGATCTTCTCCTTTGGCGTGACGAATATTTTGGCGGGGTAAATGGTCAGGAAGGCCTCGTCCGAGAGGTCTTGCCCGGTCTTCGGATCGAAAATGGAAATCTTCTCAACCTCGTCCCCCCAGAATGCAATCCTGTACGCCCTGTCTTCCAGATAGGCAGGAAAAACTTCTACGACATCGCCCCTGACCCGGAAGGTGCCAGGCGAAAACTCCACGTCGTTCCGGCTATAGAAAATGGCGATGAGCAGGTGAAGCAGCGCGTTTCGCTCCAGTTGTTGGGCGCGCGTGATCTGAACGATCTCGGACTTGTATTCCTCGGGCGACCCCAGGCCGTAGATGCAGGAGACACTGGCCACCACGATTACGTCTTTTCGGCCTGAAATCAGCGAGCTTGTCGCCCGCAGCCGGAGCCGGTCGATCCTGTCGTTGATCGACATGTCCTTCTCGATGTACGTATCCGAGTGGACGATATAGGCCTCCGGCTGATAGTAGTCGTAGTAGGAGATAAAGAACTCCACGGCGTTCTCAGGGAAGAACTGTTTGAGCTCGGCATAGAGCTGCGCGGCCAACGTCTTGTTGTGGCTCATCACCAGCGTCGGCCGATTGCACTGCGCTATGACGTTTGAGATCGTAAACGTCTTTCCTGTCCCGGTGGCGCCGAGCAGCGTTTGATATGCGTCGCCCCGCTCAATGCCCTCCAACAATTCCTGGATGGCGCGCGGCTGGTCACCGGTCGGGGTGAACTCGGATTCGATTATGAACCGGGTGTCTGGAACTGGCAGCATAGTTCTCCTGAAAGCTCCGTTTGACGATGGGGATACAGGCAGGATCCGACTCCAGAGCCTCTTGATACCGACCGACTGACGCCATCCAGGGTCTCCCAATCGCGGAGAACGAAACCTGCGAGCCCCGCCCGCATCCAACGGGCCCACACCACCCTGGACCCATGCTCCGAAAAGCGCTCCCCCTACTGACAATTTCCCTGCTCGCCGTTTCGGTGCTGGCGGGGTGCACATCGTCCGAGGCTGGGACGACACCAGAGGACCAAGCTGGACGGACCGCCGATAACACGCCGCAGCTGGCACCCTGGATCCTCCCTCCAGACCTGGCCGCAGAACCTGAGCAGTTGGAGGGCATGACTATCGAGGATTACGACCCGGTCTCAACCCTGCGGGTCCCGGGATTCGAGGTACCAACGGCCAAATACCCGTTTGTGGACGTCCATGGTCACTGGTTCCGCGCCCCGCAGTTCACAGGCGGCGCGGTGGACACGCTTATTGCCCAGTTTGACTCCCTGAACCTGGCCGTGAGCGTTAACCTCAGTGGTTCCAGTGGCTCTCGACTGGCGGAGGCTATCGAGGCCACAGAAGGTCGGCAGCCGTCGCGTTTTGTAACCTTCGCCAATGTGACATTTGACAAGGTGGGCGCCCCGGGCTGGACGGAGAACGCCGTTGCCCAACTCGCCGCGGATTTTGACGCCGGTGCCCGCGGCCTCAAGATCTATAAGAACCTGGGCATGGACGTAAAGGATGTGGATGGCAACCGGGTTGCTGTAGATGACCCGCGCCTGGATGCCATATGGGCTCTTTGCGGCGAGCGCGGCATGCCGGTTCTCATTCACACCGCGGACCCGGCCCTGTTTTGGCAGCCTCGAAACAAGTACAACGAGCGCTGGCTTGAGCTGAGGCTCCGCCCGCGGCGATACCGGCCGGCGGACGAATTCCCCCCGTTTGATACGATCATCGGGGAGCAGCACGCCATGTTTGCCAATCATCCCGAGACCACGTTCATCGCCGCCCACTTGGGCTGGCTTGGCAGTGATCTTGAGCAATTGTCCCAACTTCTGGATGCCAATCCGAACGTGTACACCGAAATTGGTGCCGTCGTTCAGGAACTGGGGCGGCAGCCCAAATACGCCCGGGACTGGCTAATCCGCTACAAGGACAGAGTCCTGATGGGCAAGGATTTCTACAACCCGGTCGAGTTTCATACCTACTTCCGGGTTCTGGAGACGGACCACGAGTACTTCCCCTATTACAGGAAATACCACGCGTTCTGGCGGATGTACGGTCTCGACCTTCCGGACGACGTGCTCCGCGCCGTCTACTACGGCAACGCGCTTCGCATCATTCCGGGGATTGACGCATCCCTCTTCCCTTCGGCCTCCTGAGCGATAACCTCTGAGATCTTAGCGGAGCTCCAGCTTTATCCCGACCGACGGTACGACCGGCAACTGGTCCACCCGTCGGAAGGTGAAGAGGTCGAAGTAAAACAGGTTGTCGCGGTTGAGCACATTGATGGCTCCGGCCCGAAGCGTCGCGACGTAGCGCCCCTTCTCGATCCGGCGCTGAATGAACACATCGACCCGAGCGTAGGTGGGCTGGCGAGCACTGTTGCGTTCTGCGTACAGAATGCGGTCGATTCCCGCATCAGTCCCCACATCAACATCGGGGGTAAAGAGGTACCACTCGTCGAATCCGGCTGACGGGGTAAACGGTAGTCCCGAGCCGTATTGACCTTGCACCGTCAGGCTGACTTCTCCCTTGCTAACGGCCAAGACTCCCTGCGCATAATGTCGCCGGTCGTGGGCGGGCGTGTACGTTTGTCCGCCAGCAGTCTCGTACTCGACCTTCCCCAGGGAGTAGCTGACACTGCCGCTGATCAGCGTCTCTTTGACGAAGACCCGCGGGCTGATTTCCAGACGGATGTCCGCTCCCATGGCAGTGCCATCCGCGTTTTCCAGTCTGGTGGTAAAACGTGGGAAAGGACTGAAAATGGGCACCTGAAGAGACTTGTAGGATTTGTAGTACCCCTCGATGGCCAGGCGAAGCCCCTGGGGGAGCGAGCCCGACCAGCCAAGAATGGCGTGCATGGCCTCGGGCAGTTCGGCGCCATCTTCCACCGGTGTCCAGGCAGTGAATACGTTGCCGATGTCCCGTTCGTCGTTCAGGCCGACGATCGCCTGGTGGTACAGCCCCCATGATGCGGACAGGACGTGTCCCTCGGCCAGGTCGAACTTGGCCCGAATCCGGGGCTCAATCACCGTCTTACCGATACTGGGCACGGAATAGATCCGCGCGCTGGGTGTCACCTCCAGCGCCGAGGTATTCCAGGTAAATCCGGTCCAAACCGCCACTTCCGAAATCGAGGCCGATTGGCGATTCGGCACCGCCTCGAACTGACCTCCCAACAAATAGCCCGTTTCCGTACTGCGATAGAGCGCACCCAGTTCGAGATCCAGTCCGCTCAGGTAGTAGACCGCGTCGAGCCGGACATCAATGCTCTCAAGCGAGGACGTCTTCTCGGGGTTGTCTTCCGGTCCAAAATCCTGGTCCGCAGAGGAATAGCCGGCCGTCAGCATCACCTTTGCCGGTACCCGGCCGGGGAGTATCTCATACCTGCCGCCGAAGACCGTGTTGGTCCAGCCAATCTGATTTGAGTCCGTGGCCGCCAGCGCTATTGCATTTCCCTGGAACGTCTTCTGCGTGCCCGCCAGGTCTCCTCGATCGAACGTGTGGAGAGCCGTGAACGAAAGGCTCTGACGCCGCCCGATCAGTGCGTGCACCTTGCCAAACATGTCGCCGAAGCTGTACCCCATGCGCTCCCCGAAGATGTTGGGGGTCAGTTCCTCCACGAGGGACCTGCGGCCGGACAGGAGAAAGGAAGCGCGTCCCGGGACAATGGGCCCTTCGACACGGAGACCGCTCAGAAACGGCGCAATCGATGCCGCCCCGGCGATATTCTGCTTGTTTCCGTTCCTGGCGGTCACGTCCAGAACAGAAGACATCCGTTCGCCATACTCGGCTCCGAAGCCTCCTGTGTAGAGGTCGGCACCGTCAATGATTTCTTCCGGGAACGCCGAAAAGAACGAGAGAACGTGCAGCGGAGCGTAGACAGGAATACCGTCCAGCAGCACCAGATTCTGGTCGGGGGCACCTCCTCGAACATGAAACTGTCCGCCGCGGTCTCCCGGAAGCACCACGCCAGGTACGGTTTGGAGGTACGCCGCAAGGTCGCCCGACACGCCGGGTACCGGGACACGGTCTACGTCGGCCGGCCGAATGGTCTCCAGACCCGCGGCCACTGCCGCGATTCCACTCTCGGCCTCTGCGATGACGAAGGCCTCGTCCAGGACACCCTGCGCCTCGACAAGTGCAATCGACACCGACAAAGTTGATTCTGCAGCCAACTGCAAACGCTCGGTGTGCAGGGTGTAGCCAACAAAGGAAACACGCAGTTCGTACGATCCCGGCTCGACTCTTGTGAAGACGAAAAAACCATCGCCATCCGTCGCCTGGCCCAGAAGCGTTCCGGAATCAGTCGCCAAAACGACGGTTGCCCCCTGAAGCGCCGTTTCCGATTCTGCGTCGGTCACGAACCCGCGCACGCCGGACGACTGAGCTTCACACAACGTGGTTACCGCACAGAAGACGGTCAGGATGTAGAGATGGCGCATATCTGGGGAGTTGATTCCGGGAAATGTAGAGCGCGCGCCGCCAAGCTGTCGGGGCTGCAACTCGAGCCGTTCGTCACCTGTGGTAATTGGCAGTGGCGCACCCCTGAACCGCGGGGCACCGCGGCCTCATCGCAATCGGCTCCATGGCGCTTGACAGCAGCGCTGCCGTCGGTGCAGACGGCGGCGTCAGGACCCCTCGTGGCGCGCCCGCAATCGATCGCCCACGTGGTCCAGGGTGAGGCCCCTACTTTTCAGCAGTACCATCAAGTGAAAAACAAGGTCGGATGCCTCTCCGATGAGGTCCGAGTCTGTCTCCACCAAGGCCGCAATCACCGTTTCAACGGCCTCCTCGCCTACCTTTTGCCCCGGTCCCTTCGGACCCTCGTCCAGTAACCGCCTGGTGTAGGAGGTCGCCGCGTCCGCCCGGGCACGCTCATCGATGATGCGCGCGAGTTTGGTCAGAAAGCCGGCGCCGGGGAGTATGGGCTCGCCGCCCCAACACGTATCTGAACCCGTGTGACAAGTCGGGCCGTGAGGCAAGGCTTGAATCAGCAGCGCGTCGCCGTCGCAATCAACCTTGGCGCTAACGAAATCCAGGTGGTTGCCGCTACTCTCTCCCTTCGTCCAGAGGCGCCCTCGAGACCGACTG
>JBLHLC010000081.1:0-10480 GCA_047619685.1 Rhodothermales bacterium | reverse complement strand
GTTACGGCCCCCGTGAGCGCGAGCCCCACAGCGAGGCCTGCGGCCCCCAGAACAGCCAATATCGCCGAAATCTCTATGCCGAGATTGTTGATGGCGATGAGGGAGACAATGGCCGCAAGCAGGTAGTAGACGATGTTTCCGATAAACCGGACGCCTGTCTCGTCCAAGTTCCACCGCCCGGACGCAGCCTTGGTCAGTCTGGCGACGCGACGTGCCAGAAACAGCCCGATAACCAGAATGACAATCGAAGCAATGAGGCGCCCGCCGAACCGCGCCAACAGGTCTAATACTCCTACGAGAACCTCGTTTTCGAACATGCGCTAGCTCGTCGGCTTCCCGCCACCATCCCGCCAGCTGAGCTTCTCCTGGTAGGCTTTCAGAGCTGCCCAATCGCCCCGCGCGGCCATTTCAGCCTGCTCCGGCCAGACTTCTTCGTTCGCAATATCGGTAAGTCGTTTGGATCCGTACGCGGCCACGATTTCCTGAAGCTGCGCGACCGAAGTCCCGGCGACCTGCCTGAAGGTATTGATGCCGGAAGCCTTCAGTAGCTCTTCCATCTTGGGTCCTATGCCCCAAATAACTTTCAGATCATCGGGGTCGGCGGACGGGATTGGCGCCGCCAGCGGGATAGCGGCGGCCGCGACAGCGCCACCCGTGGCTGCTCCTGCGGCCGCGCCTGCGGTGGCCCCGGACAACCCGCGGGCGCCTGAAGTCTTTGACGTCTGGCATGCGGCCAACGCGGCGCGAAGTTCGGCCACCTCATTCTCCAGTCCCTGGAGTTTGCTTCGGAATCGATTCCGAGCTATCCACCATCCAATGATCAAACCGATCAGAAACGCTATGAGGAGACACAGGAATATCTGTAGGAGGAGATAGGGCATGGCTAGAGGCTGATTCTGAATTCGACTCTGCGGTTCTCGGCGCGACCGTCGTCGGTCTCATTGCTTGCAATCGGTCGGGATTCGCCATACCCCTGTGCGGAGAGCCTGCGTGCATCTACCCCGGCAGATGTCAGGTATCTCATCACAAACTCGGCCCGTGCTTGGCTGAGGGTCACGTTAGCCGTCGAATCGCCCACATTGTCACTATGAGCCTCCACCCGAACACGGGTTGTCGGACACCCGGAAAGCGTGGCTGCCATCTGATTGAGCAGCCTGCGACTGGCCCTGGAAAGTGCGGCACTGGCAAACTCAAAATTGACGTTGTCTTCTGCCAAAAGGGCGTTCAGACTCTCCCTACGGGCAATGACGGATTGTCCCCCTTCTGAGTCAGCTACGTCAATGCTGTTGTCCACCGGCCCCCACGGCCATGGCGGCACGGCTATTTCGGAAGCACGTTCTTTCTCGGCCTCGACCGACGCAATGCCAGACATCCTGAGCGTGCTGTCGTCACGCTCAAGGTCTACCCAGGAGAGGTCCGAGCGCGCGAGTCCCGATCTCACCGGGTCCACGTCCCCATTTGTGGCCCCTCGCAGGGTTGTGGCGTCCATCACCTCGGTGACAGCTTCGGTGCCCAGAACCGCTCCGGTCTGAATCGAAGCCCCCGCCGCGCTCGCGGATGTGGGATCCGGGGCCACGCCCGAGACGGTTACCCAGCGGCCAACGGCCGTTGCGGAGGCCCAGTCTGAGTGACCTCCCGCACCCAGGGCAGTCTGGGCTGTTTCCAGAACATCGCGCTCAACCTGGCAGGAGCACACCAGAGTCAGCAGCGCGACCAACAGAACTCCGAGCAAGAGGGGTATCGCCGATTGCATCGTGGTTACATTTGGTCTTACTGCATTTACATGTTCAACGACAAAATGTCAAACCCCGGGGACAGAAAGTGACGGAATCTCGAGCCACCATGCACTGTTACAACTTCCCGCTGCGGGCCACCCTCGTCCTTGCTCTGGTCGGTCTGACGGGATGCGGCCAGGCACCGCCCACCGAGCCGGGGCTGGATGATTTATTCTCCCGGACGGAAGCCCGAATCGAGATGCGAGACGGCACGCACCTCTTTACCGTAGTGCTAACCCCCAGGAATTCCGGAACAGAGCCCCTCCCTTTCCTCCTCTCGCGAACGCCGTACGGCACTGACGGCTGGGGTGGCACGGGCGGCATTCTCTACGGATTCCAGGAACTCATCAAAGAGGGCTACATCTTCGCCTTTCAGGACATCCGCGGGCGCTACGAATCGGAAGGCGAGTTCGTGATGAACCGGGCCGCCTGTGAGGTCAGAGATGAGACCTGCATGGACGAGGCATCGGACACGTACGATACCGTGGAATGGCTACTCGCCAATGTCCCGAACAACAATGGACGGGTAGGCCAACTGGGCATTTCCTACCCCGGGTATCTGGTTAACGCTACGGCCTATGGCCCCCATCCTGCCATCAAGGCGCTCAGCCCCCAGGCCACCATGGGCGACGGGTGGATGGGTGACGACTTCTTCCACCAGGGGGCCTTCCGCCTGTCCTACGGATTGGAGTACGCGTGGCAGATGGAGGCTAGCATGGACGGGAGCGTGGTTCCGGCGCCCGGCCGGTTTGACACGTACGACTGGTATCGCTCCTTTTCCACGCTTGGAGAATTGGCCGCCGCAGTGGGCGCGAACGACTGGCCTACGTGGCGAAAATTTGTGGAGCATCCCACCTACGACGATGTGTGGAAGTCTCTAGCCACGCCCTTGAGCCTGACCCGGGCTCCGGTCCCGACGCTCACCGTAGGCGGCTGGTGGGATCAAGAGGACATGTGGGGCCCCTCCCACACCTACCAGGCCATGGAGACAAACGACGGGTCGGGATTCAACCACATCGTCATGGGTCCCTGGAAACATGGCCAGTGGTTTTCGGACTCGGGCGATTCGCTTGGTATCGTCCCGTGGGGCAGTGCTACGAGCGACACCTATCGGCGCGAGATTGAGGCTCCGTGGTTTGCTTTCCACCTCAAGGACAAGGGCGACGGCCGCTTCTCCGAAGCTACCATGTTCGATTCGGGTGCCCAGACCTGGAAGCAGTTTGATCACTGGCCGCCGGCCGAAGCCAAGACAACTTCCCTGTACTTTCGCGAAGACGGGAGTCTGTCATTCGAGGCACCTGCCGGCAATGGCGCGGACGCCTTCGTAAGCGACCCGGACCACCCCGTCCCGTATCGCCACCGCCCCATCGAGTGGACCTATGACTCCCGTGGGTCCGGCTGGGGACCGTGGATGACCGAGGATCAGCGTTTTGTTGATGGTCGGCCCGACGTCCTCGTCTATCAAACAGAGCCATTGACCACCGAAGTAACGCTGGCGGGAGCCGTGGTGGCCCGTCTCTTTGCCTCGACAACCGGGACCGACGCCGATTGGGTGGTGAAGCTGATCGATGTGTATCCGGATTCAATTTCTGGCCGGCCATGGCTGGGCGGTCACGAACTGATGGTGACCGGAGAGATCATGCGCGGGCGCTACTGGAAAGGGTTCGAGGTGGCGACCCCCCTTCCGGCCAACACGCCGACGGCTTTCACCGTCGACATGCACACGCAGGCGTACACCTTCAAGCCGGGGCACCGGATCATGGTGCAGGTCCAGAGCACCTGGTTTCCGGTGCACGACCGGAACCCGCAGACGTTTGTGCCGAATATCTTCCTGGCACAGGCGGAAGACTATCAGGCGCAAACACATACCGTCCATCGATCCGGACGGCTGCCCTCGCATTTGGAGCTCGACCTGATTGTGGCGGAGCGCTGATAGCTGCCGGATGTCTGTTCCGTGGTCGCGAGATTGCCCCGGCTACCGCGTCTCGCCTTCCGTCGAATCTCGCACGCCTGCGCCATTGAATACCCGGGTTACGGCATCGGGAAGCCCGGCGGAGACCAATGCGGCGTTGAGTTCTTCCCGGTTCGGAGCTCTGCCCGTGACCACCACCCACCTGCCGTCCACCTCTACGCCTGCCCAGTCGTGTCCCCCGTCGCTAACGGCTTTCGATGCGGACTCCAGAACGTCCTCCTGAATCCCGACTGAACACATAAATGTCATGAGAACCACCAGAGTGGTTCCAGCCAGAGCGGGGATCACATATCGCATGGCGGTATGACCAAGTCCCTCACGCATAAACCGTCCGCTCGAACCGCCGGAGCAGCCAAAGAATCGCCAAGCCAGGAATAGCCACGCCAGGTGCCACCAACCACCATTCCGGCGCACCCTCGGTGGCGCTCCAGAAGAGACGCATCGGGTAATAGATGGGGCCGAACACACTGGCAATCCACTGCCAGGTGGCAGGCAGGAAGAAAAACAGGGTCGGCAGCCCGCCCCAAATCTGAACAGGCTTGAGGAGCATCAGACCCTGGACCTTGTTCTTGATGAAGGTCGCGTAGACCAGGGCCACAGTGGGCACGGCGAGTGACGCGATGGCTGCCGAGGCCAGGAGCGCCGGCCAGGAAATGGAGACCAGGTCCGCGAGTACCACGCCGAGAACGGTCAGGAGAACATTCAGCACCATCGCCGTCACTATCCGGTACCCCATAAAAAAGCGGAGCGAAAGCGGGCTGGTCTGAAGCGCCAGAAGCGTTCCTTCGTCCCGTTCCTCGACGAACAGAATGCCGATGACGAAGCCCAGAAGTACCGGCTCTCCCGCCACCAGCGTATTCGCCAGGATCAGGCCGTAGTAAGGTTGGAGATCGACCAAATCGACCACAATCTCTGCAGCGACCGGAACCAGCCAGTGCAGCCACCAAGCCACAAGTGGTAGGACGACGGCCAGGAAACTCAAAAGGAATCCGTCCCGCCAGATCAGGCGCGCATCGTTGGGCGCGAGTACTCGGATGGCCTTGAGGATGTGCGTGCTCATGCCGCGATCTCCCCTCGGACGACGAAGCGATCAATGGAGCGCATCGCCCACCACCACGCGGCCGCGATAACCACCGAGCCGTACCCGAAGGCGTAAACCAGATGCCAGGGCTCAACAGGCAGGAAAGCCGCCTTCGCCAAAAGAAGCGGCGGCATGGACGGCCACAGATACATGCCCGCGCCCGGCCAGACCCCGAAGTACCAGAAGTTGGGGATGTCGAACGTGATCGAAGCCAGGATGCCCGGCAGGAGGAAGCGGGTGATCGAGCGATATCTCACCCCGATGGCAACCCCAACCGCAACCCCCATCGCTGCCCGCATTATGATCGCCAAAACCAGCCATAGAACCGAGAAGCCGAAACCAAATGCGGCAACGGCGAAAATTGTGGCCTCCATGACCGCAAGGACCGCGACCGAAATGAGTTTGGAGGCCAGGTATTCACGGGGGCGGAGAGGCGAAACCATCACCACGTTCAGCGTGCCCTCCCCTCTTTCAAGCAGCAGGAGCACACCCACAAGGAATACCGTGGTCAGGCTCACTCCGGACAACACGAACACCGGCATGAAGAAGCGGACCTGCTCTGGAGAGACGACTCCGCGCAACGCAAGGCCCAACGCCAATGCGGCACCCAGGACAATCGCGTACACCTTGTAGCGGACCTGGAGCGTGACATCCAGCCGCAGCGTCTTGGAGAGTCGGCTCACGAGAGTTCTCGCCCCGTGACCCGGATAAAGATGTTCTCCAGCGAAGTCTCCAGGGTATGCACCGTTTGGAGGGTTGGCTCACGCAGCGACGACAGGAACGCGTCATTGTCCGCCAGACCGTCCATCGGGAAATCGCGCGCCTCGATGGTGCCGCCCACCTGGTATTCCACCCGGACCCGGCGCTCACCGTATCGGACTTTCAGTTCCCGGGGCGCGTCGATCAGGGCGATCCGACCATCGATCAGAAACGCCACCCGATCGCAGAGCTCGTCTGCCGTGGTCATGTCGTGCGTGGTCAGGAAGACGGTTGCCCCGCCTGCTCGCTGCTCCAGAACCAGGTCCTTGATGCGCCGGGCGCTGAGTGGATCCAGGCCGGTGGTTGGTTCGTCCAGGAAGAGGAGCCGCGGCTTGCAAAGGATGGCCCGGGCAAAACTCAATCGAACGCGCATCCCCTTTGAGAACCGGTCCACCCGCTCATCGGCGTGAGCGAACAAATCAACCTTCTCCAGCAGGCCGTCTACGTTCTCGGTCTCCCCCTGGTAGAGAGCGGCGAAGTAATTCAGATTCTCGCGTGCCGTGAGCCGACCAAAGTGAACGGGAAGCTCGAAGCCGACCCCGACCTGCTCGTAGAGATCAGAGCCCCACTCGTGAGAATCGCGGCCCAGAACCGCCACTTTCCCCTGGTACGCCCGCAAAAGGCCAGTGAGCACTTTCTGAGTCGTGCTCTTTCCCGCGCCATTGGGTCCCAGGAAGCCGAAGATTTCGCCGTCGGCCACGGAGAAGTCGATGCCGTTCACGGCGGGAGCATTGGCGCCCGGGTACGTGAAGACCAGTCCATTCACCTCGATCATGTCCTGGAGGGGCCTCGCCGATTTGTGAATCCCCGGAGTCGTTTAGACTCCAGGGGCGCATGAGGATAACCACGGCGTCGGGATCCATGCCAGACACCGCCCGGGCGGCCCCAAAGCGACGCAGATTCAGCACTTGGGGGAATCCGCGGGATTGTTGATCTTGTAGAGCCCACCACGCCGATTCAAATACCCATGTCGAACGAGACCGACGGCGTTTACCGTGCCTGCCAGAGACTGGTGCGGGTCATGATCCGGCTGTTCTTCCGGGAAGTCGTGGTCGAAGGGCTGGAGAATCTCCCTACGGACCGAGGAGGACTGCTTATAGCGGGGCATCCAAATGGGCTGATAGATCCGGCGCTCATCATGGCGCACTTTCCGGGCAGGATCGTATTCGGGGCGCGCCACGGTCTTTTTGAGTGGCCCCTCATAGGGCGGATCTTGAAGCGGCTGGGGACGATCCCCATCTACAGAGCATCAGACGAAAGCCGGCTTTCTGGTGTCGAAAGGAAAAACGCCAACGAAAACAGCCTGGATGGCCTCGCGCGCGAGCTCGCCCAAGGCTCTTTCTCAGCCCTGTTTCCGGAGGGTCTGAGTCATGACTTGCCGCACCTCTCAGAGATCAAGACCGGTGCTGCCCGGCTTTACTACCGGGCGCGTGCACTGAATGCGGAGAACTCTCCGGAGCCGATAGTCATCCCTGTTGGCCTGCACTACGACCGCAAGAATGTCTTCCGATCTCGCGTGCTCGTGTCGTTCCAACCTTGCGTGCAGCTTCCGCCAGAGCTGGACCTGAATCCGGGCGATGACCATTCCGCATTGCGCGACGCCGTGAAGGGGCTCACCGCTCTAATCGACAGGCAGCTGACAGTGGTCATTGGCGCCACCGACGATTGGCAGATTCATCACCTGATGAATCGGGCGCGCAAGCTGGTGAGAGCGGATCTGGCCCATCGGAACGGCATGGACTATCGGGATCCCTCGCTTGCCGAAAGCCGGCTGGGATATTCGCGGATCTGGCAGGGATATCAGGCGCGAAAGGACACCGACCCGGAAAGACTGGCGGACTTTCGAAGGCGTCTGACCAGATATGACCGCAAGCTGATTCTGCTCGGCGTGGATGATCATGAGCTGACCGTGAAGTCCAGGATGGCCTCGCCCTTGCTTATTTCCCTGTTTTTAGCCCAGGCGGTTGCCGTTTATTTGCTGTTCCCTCCGGTGCTTGTCCTGGGCGTCCTCATCAACGTGGGCCCCTACTTCCTTCTGAAGTGGTTCACCCGCAGAGTGTCCCAGGCGCGAAAGGATGAGGCCTCGGTTAAGCTGCTGGGTGGCGCAGTCCTCTTTCCGCTGGTGTGGGCCATTGCCGCCGTGGCGGCCTGGTTTGCCCACGAGCAGGTCCGTGCGCTGTTTCCCGCGATGCCGGACCTGGCGGTCCTGGTAGTCCTTCTCACCGTCGCAATTGGGGTGTTCGGGGGCTACCTAGCGCTGATATACTCCGAGCTGTCGGCAGAGACATTCAGGGCGGTGCGGGTGCGTGTCTTGCGGCGCCGTCGGCAGGCGCTGGTTCGCGAACTGATTGAGGAACGATCCTCTCTTTGCTCGGAGTTGCTGGCTCTTGGCGAGGGCCTGGACCTTCCGGGCATCCGGCTGCCGGATGGTAGTCTGCTTAAGAAACCGGCCCAAGAGGAACCCTGATATGCGATCTGCCACATTCATTGCGATCTGTCTCGCCGCTCTGACCGCTTGCAACGGCCCAGCGGAGACCTTCGACCTTCTTATAGTCGGCGGCACCGTTCTGGACGGGACGGGATCCGACGGAATCAGAGCAGACATCGGCCTCCGAGGAGACCGGATTGCCCTTTTTGAGGACGTCGGGACGAATCTCCCCGAGGCCAGGCGCGTGATCGACGCAACCGGACTCGTGGTGGCGCCGGGTTTTGTCGACCTGCATACACATCTCGATCCGCTTTTCCGGCTTCCCGAGGCGGAGAGCCATGTCAGGCAGGGAGTGACAACGGCACTCGGCGGCCCCGATGGAGGGGGTCCATGGCCGTTTGGCGCCTATCTGGATCGTGCCGACTCCATGGGGACGGGCATTAACGTTGCGTTTTTGGCCGGCCACAACACCATCAGGCGCGAGGTCATGGGACTCGACAACCGCGCGCCGACTGCAAGCGAATTGTCCCTTATGCGGGATATGGTGGCTACGTCGATGCAGGAGGGCGCGTGGGGTATCTCAACCGGCCTGAAGTACCTCCCCGGAGCCTTCTCGGATGTGGACGAAGTTATCTCGTTGTCCCAAGTGGCGGCTGCTGGAGGTGGCATCTACACATCTCATCTGCGGGAAGAGGGTCTGGGCCTTCTGGACGGCGTTGCGGAGGCCCTGGACATTGGACGGCGTGCAGATATTCCGGTGGTTCTCACCCATCACAAGGTGGTGGGACAGCCGATGTGGGGCGCGTCGTCCCGGACTCTGGCGATGGTCGACTCGGCACGCGCGTCCGGCACAGATGCCATGATCGACCAGTATCCCTACACCGCCAGTTACACGGGCATTTCCATTCTCATCCCGGCATGGGCGATGGCCGGCGGCGACGAGGCGCTCCTGGGCAGAATGGATGACCCCTCCCTCGCCGATTCCATTTTGGCCGGCATCGCCTATAACATTGTCAACGACCGAGGCGGGAATGACCTGCATCGCGTGCAGTTCGCCCTGGTGGAGTGGGACCGGTCTCTGGAGGGCAAGACCCTGTTCGACTGGGCCGAGCGCCTGGGGCATCCCCCCACGCCCGAAACCGGTGCGTGGCTCGTTATCGAGGCGGTTCGCCGGGGTGGTGCGAGCTGCGTTTTTCACGCCATGGAGGAAGCGGACGTGCGCGCCATCATGCGGCACCCTTTCACCAT
The DNA here is from genome assembly GCA_047619685.1 of Rhodothermales bacterium. Lineage (GTDB taxonomy): Bacteria > Bacteroidota > Rhodothermia > Rhodothermales > UBA10348 > JABDJZ01. The sequence continues at coordinate 1,217 of JBLHLC010000081.1, read as the reverse complement.
GATCGCATCGGATGGACGCCTCGTCCAGCCCGGTGAGGGTCATCCCCACCCCCGCTGGTACGGCACGTTTCCGCGGGTCCTGGGCCACTATGTGCGGGACGAGGGGGTGCTGACGCTACCGGACGCGATCCGCAAGATGACGGGCTTGCCGGCCAGCCGGCTTGGCCTGGTTGACAGGGGCGAAATTCGCACCGGCTGGTTCGCAGATCTGGTGGTCTTCGACCCGGACTCGGTCGCCGACCGTGCCACATTTGAACGGCCACACCAGTACCCCGCGGGGATACCGTACGTGATCGTCAACGGCCGGGTCGCGATGGACGGTGACGTGTTTCGAGACGAACGGGCGGGGCGGGTGCTCAGGAAGTGAATCCGGCCGAAAGGGAGATCGATCAGGCTTCGGGAGGAACTGGCCCGGGGGTCGACGATCACCATTTGAAGATCTTGCTATGCCTTCTTCTTTTTGAAGCCAAACCCCGGCTTCTCTTCTCGATTTAGCATGTCAACAAACTTTTCAAATCTCCCTTGTCTGGTCTCGGGCTTCTTCGCAGTCATCAATCCAGACGCAATGGCGTATTGACTCGACTGATCGTCCAGCGACTTCTTGACGCCGTCGATCCAGCCCCAGCGCAGCGTCTCGATCACGATGTCGTTCCAGTTTACGCTCGGGAGCCCAGACTTCTTTTTGAACACCTTTGCCCAAAGCTCGCTTTCAGTGGCATGGTTCGCTTCCAGCCACTCGCTGAGGTCTTCCGATGACACAAAGGGCATCGTCTTCGCTGGATTGACTTCAGGCATAACGTTGATCTAGCGTAGTGCGCCGTAGTTGAGGGAGCTTGTTTGGGCTTGTTCTCTCAAGCAGACGTGAGGACATCGCCCCAGCCTGAAGGTGCACATAAGCGGACGCTCGATGCGCCGGAGTGGAATAAGGTATCCCAATTCCACCAAATCCGCCGAATTCCCCGCACGGAAGTGGAACGCGGGCGGCAATTCCACTTTCGCACCCCTGTTGAGGGTCACGGAAGTAGAATTGGGAGAACGTATTCTACTTAGGCCAACGCTTAAGTGCCAAACAGAACGGCGCACTACACTAGTTCTCATCCCGAAACTGCTCACCGCGAGGCCTGAGAAGAGATAATCTGGGCGTATTGGTCCTCAGACAGGGTGGCAAATCCGGAATCTGGAGTACAAAAGCCGAGGTTGAGCGCGAAAAATACGCT
>JBLHLC010000080.1:0-11013 GCA_047619685.1 Rhodothermales bacterium | reverse complement strand
GGGCTGCCCGGGCACCGATGCCACAGCCGTGAACGACTTCTGGAAGGATCTGTCAATGCCCTCAACCCGGGCACCCGCAAACACGTTGGGCGAACCTACGATCATCTCGTACTCCGCCGGTCCGTCCTTAATGTCAAAACTGACTTCAGGGACTTCGGCAATACTATCGAACAGGGTCAGGGTACCTGCAGTTGCGGGACACTCACCCAGGGTTCCGTAGTCTTCTGCCACCTCCACGTCCAACGTGATCTTGTCGCCCAGCGTGAGCAACGGCACGACCGAGAATTTCCTCCGTTCGATCCCGTCCTCGATCTGCGTGATTTCATTGGCCGGACACGAATTGGAAGCAGATGGCAATCCCCCAACCGTGATTTTCAACGGCGCGTGATAGATCAAATCGAGCGTGTCCGGCTGCAAAGTCAGGTCAATCGCCTGGGTGCCGATGGCATCGAAGAAGCTGATGACGGCCGCTCGCAGCGGGCTGCTGGACACATCCAAGACCTCAACGAGGTATTTCTGAGGCGGCAGGTCAAATGCAAAAGACCCGTCCGCGTTGGTTTCTACCTGCCGCTCGTAGCAGCCATTTTCTGTAGTGATCTTGAGCGTCGCCGTGCCAATCGGAAATCCGCAGCTGCTTCCGTAGAAGCCAGAGAGCCGTCGGGTTTTGGTATCAACAAAATCAAGGCCACTCTGGTCGCTGTCTACAAACAGCGGTGTACTCAGCATGGGGGTGAACACATGCACATCGCCGGCATCCTGTTCGTTCACGAACCGGGGTTTGATTCGGCGCAGATCGGTCGCGTCCAGCGAGGGATCTGCCGAAATCGACCAGGATCCGTCCAATTCCGACGTTCCCTTGAGCACATCCGCGCCGACCACACCGCTTTTCACATCGGCAAGGAATAACGAAACATCGGGCACCGGACACATAGTGCCATCGAAGGTGATCCCGCCGCTCAATGTGAACGCCGTATTGTCGGTGAAGCCGACCTCATTCTGGACCGGGCTGTCGGTGGTAAGAGTTATAGTCTTGAAGGGTGGCGTGAAGGAGCGTCGCGGAGCGCTCGGGGTTACCACAAACTCTGTCGAGGCACCATACCGGACGCCCGGCAACGCGTAATTGCCTGCGGAGTCGGTGGTGGCGCAGGCGTCAATGGGCGCGCCTCCATCAGTCCACGCCACGCCGCCGACGAGCTCTCCGTCGTTGCCGAGACCCGTCAGGTCGGGCGCGACTGCACGAATGCCAGCGTCAAACGGCCAGTACCCGATGAGGGCGGGCTCCGAACCCGTCAACTTGTCCGCGCGCATCGACGAGATAGTTGAGGTCGGGCGCCGTTCCGACCACAGGCGCACTTCGTCGATCTCCCCGAGGTACGCATCGCGGTCCGGGAGGAAGGGACTGGCCGCCTGGTATCCGAAGTAGAGTGCACTTCCACTATCTATGACTTCTCCTGCAGCGATCAATCCCAGATTGCTCGCCAAAAATCCATCCTTGTACAACAGCGTAGAACCCGAGGAGCTCCAGACCAATGCAATGTGGTGCCATTCTCCGTCGTTGACGGACACGCCGGTGAATTGAGCCGCACTGCCGCCGATTTGAATCGACAGGTTTCTTGGGTGCTTAATCAAGATGGTAGCCAAACCCAGATTGCCTACATAATTGACCAGCGTTCCCTGGTTCTCGGAACGCGTCCTGACCCACATTTCGAGCGTGAACTCGTTGAGTCCTCCACCTTCGATCTGGAAGGGCGCTACCCTGAGGCGGGTCGCGTCCGGTGCGTATCTAAATTTCTCACAGCCAGCGGAGTTGCAAAGGGTGGGTACGGGGATGTTTCCGTCGAAAAGCAGGCCGCGGTTCGGATCCGGCGAGATACACATTTTGACATCCCGGGTGCCTCCTCCTCCCAAGGCAGCGATGCGGCCGCTGATCGTGCCATTGGCCTTGCGCCAGCCGGTCGCGCATCTCTCGGCCGATACGCCTTCGCCGTACTCCTTGATGAAATTCTCTTCGATCGCGGCAACGCAGTACTCGAATCCATCCCCCGGCGGGGCCGTGAAGTCATCGAATGAAGTCTTGTTCGCATTGGTGGTCCCAATCCGCACGAGCGTCTTATCGACTTCACGCCTGAAGATCCAGTATCCGGTTTCGACATTACTGTTGTCACTCCAGGATATCTGAATGCGGTCCGTCAGGCCCGATGTGGCCAAAACGTCAGAAGGCGGAGAGGGGGCGCGGCCGCCCGTTGCCAGACCGGCCACCTCGGGCGTCGAAAAGCCGATGTCACAGACAACCTCAGACTCAAGACCGGTACTGTTCTGTGCGCGTACCGAGACGCAGAACTCCCGCTTCGTGTTGTCAGCAACTCCAGTGAGCGGATTAATGACCGGATACACGATTGTCGATATCGAATTCGAACCGCCCCTGACTGCGCCACCGTTCCCCTCGGTTCCGATAGTGCGAACGCCCGTCTGCCACCTATCGGCTACCTGAGAAACATTGACCCACGTAAGCACGACCCGATCGCTGTAGGTTTTCGACGCCGTGACGTTGATCGGAGGAAGGACCGCACTATGCCCCTCATCTTGAATATGAGTGGATGAACCGAAGTCGTCGAACGCCTTTACCTCGTAGAATCTGACCCGCCCACGGTCCGGACGGACGTCCACGAACCTGGTTACATTGGGAGACGTGGTGTGTTCTTGCCGATCTCCTCCGTTTTGTTGGGAACTCACGATTGTGTAACCCTTCTCGACCCGCGAATTATCGTTCCAGGTGAGTGTAACCGAATATTCGCTCTTGCCGTCGGCGGCCACGAGTCCGGTCGGAGGAATGATCGTACGCTGTCCGGTGTCTGAACCCGGCAGGGACGAGCCGTACCTATCGTATGCGCGCACGCCATAGGTATAGGTAGTCCCGGGAACCCCCTTATAATCGCCATAGGAGGTACGGGTGGCCGAAACGCTGTCGATCTTTGTGGCGTCGGCCTGCAGCGTGGTGCCCTCACTGCGATAGATGCGGTACCCGCTTTCGCCGGAGGCGTTGTCAATCCACGTTATCTCGACTCGGTTTTCGAATTCGTCGAAGGTGGCCGCGACGTCCGTCGGGGCTCCCAGGGACCGGCTTCCAGTGTCACATACCGGGGTGGAATCGACCAAGCCGGTGGCGGAAGCGCCCATGGACCCGTTCGCCGCGGCCGTAGCCAAGGCCTCATATACCTGCGTGGCGCGTTCGGTTACAGACGCCACAGAAGCTGATTTTTGCTGCAATCCGGCGCTATTCGACCGCAGAGAGGCGAGCAGCCCGACAAGCTGCGCCCTGGCTCTCTTGCTTGCGCCGACCAACGTGACCCCTACGACACAGTAGTTGTATGCAACGTCCGACTCGATGGCTTCGTCGGCGTGCGTGAGCGTCGAAAAGGGCACCGTGTCGATGAGCTGGCCGTCCCGAAGGATCTTGAATAGCGTGGCCGTGGTCGACGGATTCGTCCAGTTGAGAGTCACCCATTGTTCGAATTCCTCATCCGTTGCGCTCATATTCTGCGGCGCAAGAACGGCAAGCCGCGTCCCGGTGTCACACAACTGCTCCGAAGTGCTATGGTTGGCCGGATCATCGGTACTGACCGCCTGCACGCAATAGGAATAGGTAACGTCCTGTGCGGCAGTATAGTCGGCATAGGTGACGACGTTTGGACCCGTGGTATCGAGGGCCACACCGTCCCGTAGGACGATGAATCCGTCTTCTGAATCCGCCACATCGTTCCAGGTGATCTTCACCCGGTCGTCGAATAGGTTGTCCGATGCCACCACCACGGTCGGTCCTGCCAGACCGGAGCGCCGCCCGGCATCACACACCGATATCGACTCCAATCCGCCCGTTGTACCGGTCACGCAATACGTGTAAGCCGTATTGGCCACGGCCGTGAGGTCATCAAACTCCAGCGTCTCCCGTGCTTCCTGGTCTGGATCGACGACCTGACCCAGATTGGTCGACGTGCCGGTCTGGCCTGACCCATCAAAACGATAGACCGTGTAGAACTGCTCAAGGATCGACTGATCAACCCAACTGACCCGAACCCGGTCAGTAAACTGGCCATCCGTAGCGCTTACCTCGGCGGGTGGTGTGACGAAGCCCCTCCATCCTTCATCGGTGGCGGCCTCGGATTCGCCCGGCGTTGCACCATCGGTAACGACGGCCTTGACACTGTAGGTGTACCGGGTGTCCGCAACCGCGGTCTCGTCGAGATAAGTCGCTGTGTTGGCATTCAGGGTGGCCAGCGGGTTGCCGTCCCGAGTGATGACGTATTTGTCTTCTACGAATGACCTGTCGCTCCACGATACCCGTACGCCCGTCTCCAGCTCGCCATCGGTAGCGCTCATCGCCGTGGGCCTGAAGATGATCTTGCTTCCGGTCGCGCAGGCCGGCGTGCTGTCGGAGCCGTTGGTAGTGACGACTACGCAGTAGTTGTACGATACGCCCGGGGTGCCCGTGCGATCGACATAACTAGTCTCTGTACGCGCGAGTGCAACGATCCCGGCGCCGTCACGCGTAATGGTGATGATGCTGCCGGCAGGGCTTTCCTCATCCCAGTCGAGTTCGACGCGATCCTCGAAGTCACCGTTGCTCGCAACGAGAGTGAGGCGGTAATCGCTGTTGGGAGGGACGCTGGCGACGGTAGATGGATCAATCAGCCAAGGCTCCGCCGACGTTGACTGAAACACGGTGCCTGCGCACACGACGCCGAAGACCACGACAAACGCAAGAAGCGGCCTATTTTTGAAACTGCGAATCATACGGATAGTCAAATTTACAGACAGAGTTTTCTGAAGGCACTGCGGCATCGTCAAGCCAACGCCCAGTTCAAAACTAGGCGAAAACGATGGTAATCTGGCCACAGTGTTCTAGCCATTTTTGTTAAGTGCAGCGCAAAAATTTCAGCTGCGACTCAAGCCACTTCTGGCCGACCAACTGTTGGACAACGCCATCCTTAAGGAGGCAACTGAGGGAAACCGGAAATGGACATTGCCGACTAAGCCCGTCGCGTCGCCGATTGGGCGTCCAGCATGTGCAACCCACGCTGGGCGTCAGTGAGCGGCGGGCTTGCCGAGTCTTGGGACAGGCGCGTTCAGGTCGAGAGGGACTCCGTGGCATGGGACCAAGACACAGGAGCGATCCGCGCCCGTCACTTCTAGGAGAATCTTGACGGAGGTACACCTTGCTGCTGAACGGGAGAATGGCTGGCCCTCAGGCCCGAGGCAGACGTCTAGGTTAACTCAACTGGGATCTGACGGGACAGGGCCCCGAGTAGTGAATTGTCACCGCGTCCAGCGGAATTGATTCCCCTCAAGCCAGGCCTTCGTGTCCTCGTCACAAGCCGGCAGCTACCAGGAAGCAGACAATGATGACTACCAGCTTACGCATGGGGCTTCCTGGCTTGTTGTTGAATGTACTGCGATTCGAAGTCGGCCGGGGTGAGGTAGCCGAGGGTGGAGTGCCGCCGCGCGGGGGGAGTTCCGGGTAGCCTCGACAGGCCACACGGTCGGGGAGCTAAAGTTTGGTGTCAAAGGTTCTTTTCGATAGCCGCGAGGTAGGACTGACTTGAAGTCCAGAGGGCCGTGGCGGAGAGCTTGCCTCCAGGCGGTATCGCTCCAAGATGCGTGACGACCTATGCTCGCTGACGTGGCGCCTCGTCCCCATGTCGTCCCCATTGTTTCGGGCCACTCCATGTGAGTAGCGCCACCCAAACGCAAAAACGCCCCTCCCGAACCCGAGAGAGGCGTTTTGTCGCGCGCGGAGCCGCGCGCTCAGAGCCAATGCGCGGACTCGAACCGCGGACCTGCTCATTACGAATGAGCTGCTCTACCAACTGAGCTACATTGGCGTAGTCGGGAAAAATACACCGCCAAATTGAAAACCACCTACGCGTAGGAGCGGTGCACGGTTATTTCAAAGTATCGGCTTCCGAGCCAAAGCGGTAAATGAAACCTTGCCCACGCTGCCGGCCAAGTCAGAAGATCAGGAAATGTCTGTAAGTGATCCCCCTACGTCAGTTCCCGGCAAGCACCGACATCGCATTCGAGTACGCTGGCGTTTATTTAGTGGACCCCCTTATCCATTGATGCCAGCCCGGCAGAACCTGACATGAGAACCGTTTCCCCCAACCTGACTGCGTATGGAGCAGCCTTCCTTTTCGCCTTCGCAACGCTGGTCGTTGGCTGCCAAAACGAACCCGTCCTGTCGGGCACGGAGCGAGCCATCCTCACGCATGCCCCGGTCGTCCCGGCCGCCATCACGCGTAACCACCCGACTAAGGTCATCGTCGAGTTGGAGACCACGGAAGAGGTCAAGCGCCTCGCCGATGGCGTCGAGTACACCTTCTGGACGTTCGGCGGCGAAGTCCCCGGCAAGTTCATCCGTGTTCGCGAAGGGGACTTCGTAGAGTTTCATTTGAACAACCGGCCTGACAGCAAGATGCCGCACAACATCGACCTGCACGCGGTAACCGGTGCCGGAGGCGGCGCCGCCTCCTCGTTCACGGCACCTGGGACAGGCTCGACCTTCTCCTTCACGGCCCTGAACCCCGGTTTGTACGTCTACCATTGCGCGACCGCTCCAGTCGGTATGCACATTGCGAACGGCATGTACGGCCTGATTCTGGTCGAGCCCAAAGAAGGACTCCCTCCGGTCGACAAGGAGTACTACGTGATGCAGAGCGAATTCTACACCGCGGGCAGATACGGCGATGCCGGCCTGCAGCCGTTTGACATGGAAAAGGCAATCCACGAACAGCCAGAGTACGTGGTCTTCAACGGCGCAGTAGGCGCCCTGGTTGGGGACAACGCGATCACGGCTGAAGTCGGAGAGCGCGTTCGCCTCTACGTAGGAAACGGCGGCCCGAATCTGGTTTCCTCATTCCACGTGATCGGTGAAATATTCGACCTGGTCTACACGGAAGGTGGTTCCATCGCCAACCAGGAGAATGTTCAGACCACGCTGGTCCCTGCAGGCGGCTCAGCCATCGTGGAGTTCACGGTTGATGTGCCCGGCACATTCATCATCGTAGACCACTCCATTTTCCGTGCCTTTAACAAGGGCGCTCTGGGAATGCTTACGGTGACCGGCCCCGAGGATCTTGAGATCTACTCCGGGAAGCAGGAGGAAACCGTCTACCTGCCTGAGGGTGGCGGAATTCAGGAGATCGGGGCAGAGGCCCCGGCTCCGCGCACCGACATGACGCTCGAAGAACGCATCGAAGCCGGCAGCCGGGTGTATGCCCAGAACTGTGCCGCATGTCACCAGCCAGAAGGCCAGGGCATGGCAGGAGCGTTCCCGCCGCTGGCTGGATCGGACTACCTCCAGGCTGACACGGACCGCGCCATCGGCGTGGTCATCAATGGCCTGACTGGGCCGGTTACGGTGAACGGCACGGACTATGATGGTGTCATGCCGGGCGTTCGTCTGTCCGATGCGGAGGTTGCCAACGTGCTGACCTTCGTACTCTCCCAATGGGGCAACACAGGTGGACCGATTAGCTCCAGAGACGTAGCCCGCGTCCGCGGCCAACACTAGGACATGCGCCGTCTGGCCACTTTGATTACCGCTGCCTCGCTGGGTCTGGTGCTTTTGGCACCAGACCCAGCGTTGGCACGTCAGGGCTCGCCGCCACCCGGGATGGTGGCGGTAGAGAGCGGCGAGTACGCCGCTCTCTACCGGGCGCCAGATGAGGATGGGACGGTGGTCGTGCAGTCCTTCTACATGGACCAGGACCCGGTCACGAACGCACAATTTTTGGAGTTCGTCCGGGCAAACCCCAAGTGGCAGCGCTCAAAGGTGTCCGCCCTGTTCGCCGACGAAGCCTACCTCCGCCAATGGGACGCGGACGTTAGCCTCGGCGGTGCCAAACCCGGCCAGCCAGTCACGAACGTCTCGTGGTTTGCCGCCAAGGCGTACGCGCGGTGGAAAGGCAATCGGCTTCCCACCGTCACCGAATGGGAGTGGGTGGCCGGAGCCAGCCAAACGCGGGCCATTGGCCGTGAAGACCCCGGGTTCACGAAAGACATCCTGGCACTGACCAGCCGCCCCACGCCTTCGACTTTGCCTCTGGTCGGCGCATCGGAGCCCAACTTCTGGGGCGTGCGCGACATGCACGGGATTGTCTGGGAGTGGGTGTCTGACTTCAACTCGGCTTTGGTGACGGGCGAATCCCGCGGCGATTCCGGACTGGAGCGCAAACTGTTCTGCGGCGCAGGCGTCATCGGCGCTTCCGATTTTTTGGACTACGCGGCGTTCATGCGCTTCTCCTTCAGGGGAAGTCTCTCCGCCAAGTACTCCGGAGCCAATCTGGGCTTCCGCACGGTCCGCTCCATCTCACCCACGGAGTCATGATTCGAACCTGCTCCAGGGCTCTCGCCTTGGCGTTTCTGACCGTCTTGCTGCCTTCCTGCGGCGGGCCGGCGCCGAGTGACGCGTCCACAGCGGCCACCGGGGACGCGGTTGACCACGCTGCCCACGACGCCATGAGCACGGTCCTGGAGGCGGACGTTCCGGCGCTGGCGGAGATGTCGCTCTATCAGGTGGATACGCCATGGATGAATCAGCGCGGGGAGGCCGTCCAACTATCCGGGATGGCGGGTAGAATCCAACTGTTGGCCATGACCTACACGTCCTGCGAGGTCTCGTGTCCTGTGATCGTGGCCGACCTCAAACGCATCGAGGCCACGCTGGCCGAGGACGGGCTCCAGGCTGGCTTCGTCCTGCTCTCACTGGACCCGGACCGAGATTCGCCAGCAACCCTGGCGACCTTCGCGGAGAAGGGCCACCTCTCCGACAACTGGACGCTTCTGACCGCACCGGCGGACGATGTACGGGAAATGGCCGCCCTCTTGGGAGTTCGCTATCGCAAGATGCAGAACGGCGATTTTGCCCACACAAACCTGATTTCCGTCCTGGACGCTGAGGGCGTCCTGGTGCACCAGCAGAAAGGGCTTGGACCGGACCTTACGAAAGGAACGGTGGCATTTCTTTGGGGCATGTAACCCGCCCGACTGCCTACCTTTCCGACATGTTTCGCCTCGAACATGTCTCGAAGCGGTTTGGTGCCACGACGGCGCTGGCCCGCATGTCGCACGACTTCGCCCCGGGAAAGACCACGGTTCTGATCGGACCGAGTGGTTGCGGGAAGTCCACGATTTTGCGCCTCTGCCTCGGGTTGGTCCAGACCGACACGGGCCGCGTGCTCTTCCGTGATACGGTGCTCGGACCCGAATCCGTGACGAGTGTGCGGCACCGGGTGGGTTACGTCATTCAGGACGGCGGCCTCTTCCCCCACCTGACCGTGCTTGAGAACGCGGCGCTGCTTCCTCGCCGGCTGGGGTTGCGAACGAGCGACATCCGAGAGAGGGCAGAGACGCTGGCGCGGATGGTAAGGCTGGACGCTGATCACCTGGGGCGCTACCCAATAGAATTGTCCGGAGGCCAGCGCCAGCGCGTCGGCCTGGTACGCGCCTTGATGACAGATCCGGACGTGCTCCTCCTTGACGAACCTTTGGGCGCCCTGGACCCGATGATCCGCTCGGAGCTACAGCACGATCTCGTGACCATGTTTCGAACCCTGGGCAAGACCGTGATAATGGTTACGCATGACATTGGCGAAGCGGGCCTGTTCGCTGATGAAATCGTGCTTATGAAGTCGGGCGGCGTGGTGCAGAAAGGCTCGCTGCGTGATCTGGTGCGGTCGCCGGCCGACACGTTCGTCCGGGCGTTCATCAACGCCCAGCGGAGCCCGCTGGAGTCTCTTCAGGAGGCGCTGTGAAGTACCTCCTCCCCATTGTCCTCTGCGCCTGTGGGTTGGTCGCTGACAGCCTCACCCCGCTACAGGTATCTGCCCAGGAAACGAGCCGCCAGCTGGCCGTAGGCTCCAAGAAGTTCACGGAGGCCGTGATTCTTGGCGATATCGTGACGCTGGCCGCTCGGTCTGAGGGCGCGGACGTTGTCCATCGGCGCGAGATGGGTGGGACCCGTGTGCTTTGGGAAGCGCTGCTCTCCGGAGACATCGACGCCTACGCCGAATACTCCGGCACTCTTCTGGCGGAGGTCCTGTCCGGCAGCGCGCTGACCATGGCGGGTGTGGCAGATACCCTGTCGGCGCTGGGCATCGGGGCCTCCGATCCTCTGGGGTTCAACAACACGTACGTGCTGGGAATGCGCAAAGAGGCAGCCAAAGCGCTGGCCATCACGCGTATTTCCGATTTGGGTGGGCATCCCGACCTCCGCCTGGCATTCAGCAATGAGTTCATGGACCGCGAGGACGGATGGCCGCTCCTGCGGCAGCGATACGGACTGCCGGATGACGGCGTTCGTGGGCTGGACCACGACCTGGGGTATCGCGGGTTGGCGGCCGGTGACGTTGATGTGATCGATCTATACAGCACGGACGCAGAGATTGCCGTATACGACCTGAAAACGCTCGAGGACGACCTGGGCGTCTTCCCGGAATACCAGGCCATGGTGCTTTACAGACTGGACGCCCCCCGCGAACTAATATCCGCCATTTCGAGCCTCAGCGGGACCATCTCCGCGGACTCGATGGTGGCCATGAACGCCCGCGTTCGCGTGGACGGCCAGCCCGAGGGTGCCGTAGCGGCCGGCTTTCTGAGAGGCCTTGGCCGCGACGCGGTGTTCACGGAGAAGACCCGCACCGAGCGCATACTCCGCACCACCCGCGAGCATCTGGAGTTGGTCGGCATCTCGCTGCTGGCCGCTATACTACTGGCCATCCCGCTTGGAATCTGGGCCGCACAAGGTGGTCTGGCGGGGCCAATCATTCTGGGCGTCGTGGGAATGATCTACACGATTCCCGCTTTGGCGCTTTTGGTGTTCATGATTCCAGTACTCGGAATCGGAGGGCCGCCGGCGGTGGTGGCTCTTTTCCTGTACAGCCTCCTTCCCATCGTCCGTAACACCCACACCGGGCTCACCGGCATTCCACTTCCTCTTCGCGAGTCTGCGAGTGCCCT
>JBLHLC010000079.1:0-11202 GCA_047619685.1 Rhodothermales bacterium | reverse complement strand
TCCCGTTCCCTGAAGAGGCTGATGGGAGTGCCAATAACCAGGTCGGGCACTTGGCGTGGGACCCCAACCAGAGCGATGTCATCTGGACGCAATCCGCAGCCGGACTGCTGCGCCTCAGCATCTCGTCCGGTCGATTCGATCGCTATGAGAACGACCCCGGAGACCCCAACTCGCTAGCCTCCAACCAGGTCAACACGGTGTTCGCCGATCGGAGCGGGACGATGTGGGTCGGGTATGGCAACAAGGGTATCGGTCGATTCAATCCCAAGTCGGTAGCCATCCGTCACATCGCAGCCAATGCGGATCGGCCGCAAGAGGGACTACCCGTAGGGAATGTCTGGGCCATGCACGCCTCGGAAGACTTCCTCTGGGTGGGAGTCGCGGAAGTAAACAGTCACGCGTTGATTCAGTTTGACCTCGCGACGGGAGAGGTCCGGCAACAGCGGTCCTCCCAGAGCGATCCGAATACCCTATGGCCTGAGGGCTCCGTCCAGTCCATTCTTCTGGACTCTCAGGGCACGCTTTGGGTCGGGACCTCGGGTCTGAATCGTTGCACTCCAGGAACGCTAGTCTGCGAGCGTATTCCACGGGCAACCTCGCGCGAGGACTCGAGCCGGGTGTGGGGAAGCACTATCCACGCCATCTATGAGGCGCCTGACGAGCCAGGCGTTCTGTGGCTCGGTGGAATTGGCCGCGCACTCCAGCGCTACGAGGTGGCGACGGGAGTGGTGACGAACTACGAGGGCTCGTTTGCGGACCTTTCCAAGCTGCCGAACTCAATTGCGGATGCGCTGCTTGCGAGCGATGGGGGGCTGTGGCTGGCTTCACAGTCCGGGGGCCTCGCACGGCTGGATCGTGAGACCGGCGCGGTTGAGCGCTATGCCTACAATGAGCGCGACACCCTCGGGGTGGCGTCTGGGCAGATAGAGACCATCCTCGAGATGGACTCCGTTCCGGGGGTGCTCTGGCTCGCCACACAGGCGGGTCTGAACCGTTTCGATCTGGCGACCCGCACGGTGCGCCATTTCACCGAAGACGATGGTCTGGCAAACAACCACCTGTACGGTGTGCTCGAGGGTGACGATGGGCAGCTCTGGATGTCCTCGAATCGGGGTATTTCCGCGTTCGACCCTGAGGCCGAAACCTTCCGCAACTACGGGTTGGACGACGGACTCCGGGAACTGGAGTTCATGCAGAACGCCTGGACGCGGGGCCCGGGGGGCATGCTCTACTTCGGCGACGTCTCGGGAATCGTTTCGTTTGCTCCCGCGCAGCTGAACACCAACCCGACGGCACCGACCATCGCATTCACCGGCCTGCGTGTAAATGGTAGGGAGGTCCAGCCCTCTGATGGCGGTGCCTTGAGCGCGCCAATCACCCAGACCGACGCCATCGAACTCGAGTACAGCCAGAATGACTTTGCGGTCGACTTTGTGGCGCTGCACTTCAGTGACCCATCAAGGAACCAGTACGCCTACCAGTTGGAGGGCTACGACGAGGACTGGATTGACGCGGGTAACTCCCGGAGTGCTTCGTTTACCAATCTTCCGCCCGGAGACTATACGCTGCGGGTGCGCGCAGCCAACCCCGATGGAGTCTGGAATGAGGAGGGAATCTCTCTTGGCGTGACCGTGCTCCCGCCGTGGTACCGGACCGCGTGGGCCTACCTGCTGTTCGCCGCCATGTTGGCCGGTGGCGTCTTTGCAATAGACCGCATCCAACGCCACCGCCTCCTCAAGGCCGAACACGCCCGTGCCGATCTGGCCGAGATCGAGCTTCGTGCCGAGGCCGCCGAGTCCGAGGCCAGGGCCCTGCAGGCCGACAACGATCGCAAGAAGAACATCGAGCGCCTGTCGGACATCGGTAAGGAGATCACCGCGTCCCTGGATTTCGAAACCATCTTCGGGAGGGTATATCACCACATCAATGATTTGACCGACGCTCCTGTTTTTGGAGTAGGCATATATCACCCGGAGGTCAGCGAGATCGAGTACCGGATGGCAATCGAAAACGGAAAGCGATACCGCCCCTACACGCGTGATACCAAAGACAAGAATCAGCTACCGGTCTGGTGCATCGAAAATCGCGCCCCGGTCTTCATAAACGACGTGGAGTTGGAGTACAGCAAGTACATCGAAGAACTCGAGCAGGAGTCCGGGATGCTGGAAGACGGATCGGCGGCCACGCAGCCGAGCTCTATGATCTACCTGCCGCTACTGACCCAGGACCGGATCCTTGGGGTCATCACGGTCCAGAGTTTCAAGAAGCACGCCTACACCCAGAACGACTTGAATCTGCTGCAAACCATCTCGGCATACGCGTCTGTCGCTCTGGACAATGCGAACGCATATCGCCAGTTGAACGGGATTGTGGCCGAGCTTCGGGAAACGCAGCAGCAACTCGTGCACCAGGAGAAGATGGCGTCGCTCGGGCAGTTGACGGCCGGAATCGCTCACGAAATAAAGAACCCGCTGAACTTTGTAAACAACTTCGCGGACGTGAACGCCGAACTGGCAGGCGAACTGCGTGACCTAGTGGAAGGCAACGACACGGCGGCGTTGGCGGAGAAACGCGAGGAGATGGACGAACTCATCGCCAGTCTGCAACTGAACTCGATGCAGATTGCAAAGCATGGCCGGCGCGCGGACGATATTGTCCGCGGAATGATGGCGCACGCACGCACGGGTGATTCCGAGCGGCTCTCAGTCGCGGTCAACGATTTCATGACCGAATACCTGAACTTGGCCTGGCACGGCTATCGAGCACGGTATCCGGGGCTGAAGGCCTCGCTCGATCGGGATCTTGCCCCCGATGTCGGGAATGCCAAGTTGGCATCTCAAGATCTGGGCCGGGTCATCATCAATCTGGTCGTCAACGCCCTGGACGAGGTCCGGGACCAGGACGACGGACGAATCCGGGTCTCCAGTCATCGCCTGAAGGACCGGATCGAAATTCGCGTCGCCGACAACGGTCGCGGTGTTCCGGAAGAGCTGCGGGTCAAAATTTTCGAGCCGTTTTATACCACCAAGCCGACCGGTGAGGGCACCGGCCTGGGGCTCTCCATGGCTCACGACATCGTGACCCAGGGCCATGGTGGGACCATGCGGGTGGAAACCAACGCTGATGGTGGTGCTACGTTTGTGATCTGCCTGCCGCTCATAGAATTGTCATGAATCGTCGCGGGTTCATTGTTCGATCCAGCCAAGGACTCGCGGCGTTATCGCTTGCCTCAGGGACCCTTTTCAAGACGGGTTTCAGAGGCCCGCAGCGAATACTGATTGTTGGCGCAGGCCTGTCGGGTCTGACTGCAGCCCAAAGACTGCTGGCACTCGGCCACGAGGTCACCGTGGAGGCTCAGACGCGCCCCGGGGGAAGGGTCCTGACTGCTCGCAAGGGGCTTCGGGTCGCAGCGGAAGTACACGCGATGGGCCAGTAGCAAGGGGAAGCCCTCGGCCTGCGGAATCTACCGGGCGTCTTCAGGGTCCGACGGTCTGTCAGGAATCTGTGAGAGAGCGTTAGCAAAGCGCTCTCTTGAGCCACGGGCTGCCCTCTTCTCCAGATAGTCCTCAGTCATCAGGGCTGCCATTTTTTCGGCCACGGCGGTCGAGATGAACTGGTTCATGGAGACCCCCTCCGCCTCCGAAAGTTGGCGCAGCCGGTCGTGGAGCGAGTTCGGGAGTCTTAAACTCAGGGTACTCATAGCAATGCCTCCGTTTTCAAGTAGTCGAGTGGCGTCACGATCGCGATGTCAAATGTACTGGCCTTGCGAAAATCACGTTCATTGAATGTCACGATGGCGTCAGCTGCTGATGCGATGCCAACCTCCAAGACCATGTCGTCCCGAGGGTCGCTCAGCACCGGCCGCCACAGGAAGTAGATGTCTTGGCGCATCCCCACATGGCATAGGTAGTCGACAACGTCCTGTTTTCGCCGTTAGGGGCTCCGACTCGCTTCTCCGTCTCGGCTCGGGGGTTTCACCGTTCCCGGCCAGCTTGCCCGAACGCACTTTCGGTCGTAAATGAGTCCATCTCATCCGACTCCACATGACCGGTCTCCACCTCTCCCACTACGCCATCGAATCCGAGCTCGGTCGGGGTGGCATGGGTGTGGTCTTTCTGGCCACCGACACCAAGCTGAACCGGAAGGTGGCGCTAAAGGTGCTGCCAGCTTCTGCGCTTTCCAGCGAAGACGACCGAGCTCGCTTCTTCCGCGAGGCCCAGTCCGCGGCTTCGATTTCGCACCCCAACGCCTGCCATGTCTATCAGGTGGACGAAGCAGTACCGGTTGAACCCGGAAAGGACCCCCAGCCCGGAGCCGAGCCCCGCCTCTTCATCGCGATGGAGTACATCGCGGGTCAGACGCTGCATGACTACGTCAAGAAAGGGCCGCTGAAGCTTCAGGAGGCGGTCACCATCGCCGGCCAGATCGCCGAAGCCCTCAAGGAGGCCCACGCCAAGGATATCGTCCATCGGGACATCAAGAGCGCCAACGTGATGCTCACCTCGCAAGGGGTGGCGAAGGTGGTGGACTTCGGGCTGGCCAAGACCAACCAGTCCACGATGCTGACCCGGATGGGAAGCACGCTGGGCACCGTGGCCTACATGAGCCCCGAGCAGGCCCGCGGAGAAGAGGTGGACGGGCGAAGCGACCTGTACTCGCTCGGAACAGTGCTCTACGAAATGATCGCAGGACGGCTACCGTTTGCGGGGGACTACGAGCAGGCCGTGTTGTACGGAATCCTGAATGAGACACCTGAGCCTCTGACGGCCGTCCGGACCGGCGTCCCGATGGAGTTGGAGCGCATCGCCAACAAACTGCTCAGCAAGGAGGCTGACTACCGCTACCAGACAGCGGCGGACCTAACGGTGGATCTGAAGAGTCTGGACCTATCCGGTAGCGGTATGACGCAGCGCTCGATGGCGGCTGCGACCGGCATCCTTGGGGTGCCGGACAGGACAGTCGGCCTGCCTATTCGGGGTTGGAGATTGCCGGCCATTATCGCGGTCGCTCTCGCCGTCGGTTGGGGCGTCTCGACTCTTTTTCAGGGGAGCGGCCCGGTCCGGCAAGTGGAAAAACTCACGCTCCACATCGAAGGCGTGCGGGGCATCATGAGTCCCGCCCTGTCCCCAACCAAGGAGTACATCGCCTTCGCCGGAGCAGATACGACCGGGTGGACAGGCCTATTCCTCTATCACGTCCGAACCGGCGTGGTAAGTCGCATAGGGCGCACCGAGGGCGGCAAACACCCTTGGTTTTCGCCATCCGGAGACCGGCTGACCTATTCGAGACTGGGTTCCCAAGAGACGCTCGTCGTCGACATACCGGCCGGCGCTCCGAGGGTGGTCGGTCCCCCTGGCTGGTTTCCCTACTGGGAGGACAAAGACCACCTCCTTAATACGAACATGCAAGCGAGTGTCGCGCGAGTTGACCTCACCTCAGGAGAGTCAAGCCTGCTCTATGAGCCCGATTCGACGTTCGGGGAATATGGGGTCCACCCGGGACCCGTGGTCCGCGGTACGCGAGTCCAGTTGGCCAATTTGCAGCGGGTAGGAACCATCGATAACGATCCACATTTCCTGGCCATCGATCTCGATTCGGGAAAAGGGACGGTCGGCGATCCAGGGATCATTAACCCGCAGGGTATCGGGAGCGGCATCGTCGTGTACCAGCTCACGGACGATCTCGGACCGCTGGTGGCGCGCCGATTCGACCCCGGCACGCGGCGCTTCACGTCGGCACCGGTTCCGGTTGTCAAAACCATGCAGTTCGCGCACTTCCAGGCGACGGACGGCGGGGATCTGCTCATGACCCCCCGATCGGCTGCACGGACGAGCCAGGTTTTGGTGGTCGAAACGCGTACGGCTCAGGTTCGCCGGGTGTCCCTTGAGGATTCCCGCGACCTGCAGTTCTTCGATCCGAGCATTTCCCCGGACGGACAGAGCGTCCTGCTTGTGGCACGTTCAAACCGCCTGGAATCTTCCCATATCGTCCGAGTCGAACTCGCCAGCGGGGCGTCCGCGCAGCACTCCCCCGATATGGACATCGCGGCGCCGCTGTGGACGGCCGACAATCGCGCTTTCGTCGCGACAGTGGAGACGGGAGAGAACGAGCAGGTACTAATCCAATATCCCGTCCTGGGATCCGGGGTGCCCGATACGCTTTCGGCTCCCGCAAGCAGGATAGTCTTTGGAGGCGAATCACAGAGGGGAGCAGTTGTCGCATTCCGGCGATCCGAGGATGCGGACTTGCGAATCGGAACCCTGAACCCCGATTCGCCCTCATTCCGCGAACTCCCCGGTCAATCGGGGTCGAATTTCGCGCCCGCCGTTTCGCCGGACGGTCGCTGGGTCGCGTATGTCAATCGTACCGGAACGTCCAGCAGGATCATCGCTCAAGACGTGATATCGAAGGCGCGCGAGGAGATCCTGGTCGATGCTGCGGACGTGCGGTGGTCCCCCGAGGGCGACTACCTGTATTACCTCGACGACGACGAGTTATACCGAATTCCGGTCACCACGAGGGGGGGATTCACGGTCAGGGGACAGAAGGAATTCGTGCTCCGCGCCGCTGGGAACGTGTTCTACTCGGTGGGACCCGACGGTCGCGTGGTTCTGCTCACCACGGAACTCTCGTTCTCGGAGAAGCGGGAAAATTACGACGTCATCCAGTGGTGGCGGAACTATGACCTAGAGTTGGAGCGGCGGCTCGACGGTAGGTAGCCAGCTGCGCGTGGTCCGCCCTTGTCTCCTTCTGGAGTGAAGCATAGTTGCTAACGCGGGGTCCCGCGTCGTAAATCAATACCCCATGACCGGTCTCCACCTTTCCCACTACGCCGTCGAAGCCGAGCTCGGCCGGGGCGGGATGGGTGTGGTCTTTCTGGCCACTGACACCAAGTTGAACCGCAAGGTGGCGCTCAAGGTGCTGCCGGCGGCGGCGCTGGCCTCAGAAGAAGACCGGGCCAGGTTCTTTCGCGAGGCCCAGGCCGCGGCCTCCATGTCGCACCCCAACGTCTGCCACGTCTACCAGGTGGACGAAGCCGTACCGCTCACACCGGATGGCAAACCCGTCGAGGGCCAGACGGAAAAGCGTCTCTTCATCGCGATGGAGTACATCGAAGGAGAGACGCTCCACGACTACGTGCGCAAGGGTCCGCTCAAGTTGAGCGAGGCGGTCACCATAGCCGGCCAGATCGCTGAGGCGCTCAAGGAGGCCCACGCGAAGGACATCGTCCACCGGGACATTAAGAGCGCCAACGTGATGCTCACCTCGCAAGGGGTGGCCAAGGTGCTGGACTTCGGGCTGGCCAAGACCAACCAGTCCACGATGCTCACGCGCATGGGCTCGACCCTCGGGACCGTGGCATACATGAGCCCCGAGCAGGCCCGCGGAGAAGAAGTGGATGGGCGAAGCGACCTGTACTCGCTCGGAACAGTGCTCTACGAAATGATCGCGGGACGCCTGCCGTTTGCTGGGGACTACGAGCAGGCGATCCTCTACGGCATTCTGAACGAGCCGCCGGAACCGCTGACTACAATTCGCACGGGCGTTCCGATGGAGCTGGAGCGCATTGTCGGCAAGCTTCTGGCGAAGGATGCCGCGAGGCGGTATCAGTCCACGGATGACTTGTTGGTCGATCTCCGGGGGATCGATCTGGCCCACGGAGGCTCGAGCAGATCAAGGATGGATGCGGCGGCGGTCAAGTCCCGGGCAAAATCGTCTGCGGACGGGTGGCGGCGGCTACTCGCAGGCGTACTCGTCGGTGCATCGATTGTGGGGCTGGTCTGGATGTTCTGGCCGTCACAACCAGCAAGAGTCCAGGCGCCGACGCTCCGCTTGACGCATCTGCTCGGATCGTCGGAGGTTCCGACCTTCATGAACCTGTCCGCGGACGGTACGAAGTTGGCCTATGGCACCGATCGCGTGTACGTGGCCGACCTCACGACGGGTGAAGAACGACCGATTCAGGGCTCGGAAAACGCACTCGGCGTCGAGTTTTCAGCCGATGGAAAAGAGCTGTTGATGACGATGTCCGTCTCGGTGGACCGCCTATCGATCGATGGTGGAACCGCGCTTACGGTACTCCGGACCACCGAAGGCAATCCCCGCGCCATCTGGGGTCCGGATGATTGGATCATCTACGAGGACAAACAGCAGATATTCAAGTATTCCGAGTCCCGGGGCGAACGTGTGCAGATCTCCCGCCGAGACAGTCTTGCGGGCGAAAACGATTTCGATTGGCCCAGTCTGCTGCCGGATGGAAGGACGGTCATGGCGACGCTCGAAATCACCGATCGACCGAGGCGGCTCCGGTTCATGGACCTTGAGAGTGGTGTGATCAAGGCAACCATCGATTTTTCGGCCTATCGTGTGCACTATCTCCCATCGGGACATCTGGTCGGTTTCGTCAGCGGCGAAGGAGTGGTCGTCGTTCCGTTTGACCTGGACCGATTGGAATTGACGGGACCCCGTCGTTCGGTCGCGAATGTATCGTTTGTCAATCTGTACACGGTCTCCCGCAATGGAACGTTGGTCTACTCCGAATCGGGCCCGAAGGTGGATACCGGGGCAGTCAGCTCCATTCCGGCCATCCTTACCTTTCCGGAGTTCAGGGAGCCGTTGCCTATCCCGCGCGGATACTACTCGGAATTCCGATTGAGTCCCGACCAAACCGAGTTGGCATTCATCAGACGAGGCGGGAGTGGCGGTACCGGGGACCAGCGCTCCCTCTGGGTCTTGAATTTCGAGTCGGGCGGTCTACGGCAATTGGTTGGATACAGCGCGGTCAATTATCCAGCCTGGACGGCCGGTGGAGATTCGATCGCCTATCTGGATGCCGCAATGACCGGACTGGCGACCAGTGTGATGGTTCGTGCCGCAGACGGAACCGGCCGGGAACGACGGCTGTCGATTGGTCGCTCGGAAAACAGGTACCTCGATATCACATCCGACGGATCGCGCCTGGCATACGTTGCCCGGGCGAGTGACACCGCGGGGATCCTGCGTATTCAGGACGTGAGAACCGGAGAGCGCACCACCGTCGAGAGGACCGCGCAGAACAACGTCATCAAGGATCCCAGATTCTCGCCCGACGGCGACTGGGTGGCCTTTCAACAGGATGACGAGGTGATCGTCGAGGCGCTGGACGGGTCCGGGACGTCGCTCAACATGAGTACGGGAGTTCGCGAGTATCCGCGTTGGACCAGGGACGGTCGCTTCGTGCTCTACGTGTCGAATCAAGGATTTGTGCGACGCCTGAAGGTGCCATACGCGGGAGGTTCTGTGAGTGGGGCCGAGGTGGCGCTGCTCGGCCCGGTCGTTCCATACTTCGAAGTCTACGGGGACGGGGAGCGAGCGATCGTCGCTGACCAGATCGAGACACAGGCCCAGGCCGACACGACCGCAAGCGCCGGCGCCGCCGTGCATGTGTTGGTCAACTGGCTCAGCGAATTGGAGAACCACTGACCCGGTGGTTGCGACACGGAGGAAGCGTCTGCACTGAGGCGCGTGTTCGATGGGACCCTCCGACTTTGCATGCCATGACGACGGAGCGTTAATGCACACTGCTACCTCCATCGGCGAGACGGAGTGGGCCCACCGGCGAATGCTCGCGTGGCGTGAGTCCCCCCGCTCTTTCCAACGTTCGCGCCCCAAATGACAGGCCTCCACCTCTCCCACTTCGCCATCGACTCCGAGCTCGGCCGGGGCGGCATGGGTGTGGTCTTTCTGGCCACCGACACCAAGCCTAACCGGAAGGTGGCGCTGAAGGTGCTGCCGGCCGCCGCGCTCGCTTCGTCAGAAGACCGGGTCCGGTTCTTCCGTGAGGCCCAGGCCGCGGCCTCCATGTCCCACCCGAACGTTTGCCACGTCTACCAGGTGGACGAAGCCGTGCCGCTCACACCGGACGGTAAGCCAGTCGAGGGCCAGACCGAAAAGCGACTCTTCATCGCGATGGAGTACATCGAAGGAGAGACGCTGCACGACTACGTCCGCAAAGGCCAGCTGAAGCTGAACGAAGCGGTCAACATAGCGGGCCATATCGCCGAAGCCCTCAAGGAGGCCCACGCCAAGGACACCGTCCACCGGGATATCAAGAGCGCCAACGTGATGCTCACCTCGCAAGGGGTGGGCATGCAGCGACGGTGACAAGGACAGCGACGAGGGTCCGAGCTCGGCAAAGGCGGCAATCGGACCCCTCTACGGGGCCGAGCGTAGCAGCGAGTATGCCGAGGGTTCGCGAATACCATCTGAATGATCCCGACCAGGAGACTGACGACTGGACCTACTGGCGTGGACGGTCCATAGAGGAGCGTCTGGACGCGCTTCAGGCCATCCGGCGCTCGTGGGGAAAGATGAACGGAATTGACCATGATCGAGTCCAGGGACTTCGAGGACCTGTTCGAATTGTTGAACGCGAATGAGGTCGAGTACCTCGTTGTTGGCGGTTATGCGGTAGCAGTCCACTCGCGCCCGCGTTTCACGGATGACCTTGACCTCTTCGTCTCGCGATCCGAAGTGAATACGGACCGGTTGATGACAGCACTCAGCGCGTTCGGCTACGGACCGCCGGAGCTTACAGCAGAGCGATTCCGTGTCAGAAACCGAGTCATCCAACTGGGGGTCCCGCCTTACCGGATTGATGTTCTCACCTCCATCAAGGGGGTCCAGTTCGATGATGCCTGGCCTCGAAGAAAGAGGGGGCGCTACGGACGGCAGGAAGTGTTCTTTATAGGACGGGACGATTTGATAGCCAGCAAGGCGGCTGCTGCCCGCCCGAAAGATCTTGAGGACCTGAGGGTCTTGAGAGCGAGTGGGGACGGTTCTGGTCAAGATGCCGGGTAGCTAGGGATGTCGGTCAGGACTAAGCTCACGTGCCATTCAATCGTACGTCCGCGTCATCGGCACGGTCCATCCGAACAGGCCGTCGCGCTTGTAAACGACTCCGCGCTTCATAACAAACGACACCGTTTTCAGCACGTTCGGATCGTCCAGCGGATTGCCGGATACCGCAATCAAGTCTGCATGCTTTCCCATGCTCACCGGGCCCTTGTTCTCGTCCCAGCCCATGAGCCGGGCGCCATTCACAGTGAGGATGCGCAGTAGATCGGCGGGGGAGATCCCGGCATCCAGGTAGCTATCGATAAACGAGATCGTCCGGGAGCCGCGAGTAAAGTCATCCATTTGGTCCGTGACATCGGCGCCGAA
>JBLHLC010000078.1:0-11504 GCA_047619685.1 Rhodothermales bacterium | reverse complement strand
ATCTCAGGTAGAGACTCGGAACGCCGATGCTGCGGAAGCGGATCGGAGGCAGCACCAACTCCGCCTGGAATTTACCGAAGTTGGCCCCGCCAACCTAGTTGATCTCCAGGCCGGGGAAACTCTCGGAATCGCGAAAGCGCTTGACGCCCAGATGGTCAACCCAGTTGTTGCCGAAGCCACCGAAGTAGAACTTTGCGAACGGATCAGACTTTTGCGCGGCAAGAGATTGCCCCGCCGATGCGCGCAACCACAGGGATGAGTGATTGATGGGCAGCAGGACTCCGCACTCCACTTCCGCTTGTAGTCGAGGAAATAATTCCCCATTGACAAGATTTGACCGAATTCCGAGCGAGGCGCTCGTCCCCAGCTCATTCTCAATCGCGCCTAGAGAACGACGCATGTTTGCGTAGTTCAACCCGGCTGACGCAGACAGTAGTTTGTCAAAAGGAGCCGCAACATTCTGGTATTCCGGTACAGTTTCCAGGTTTGCATACCCCGCCACCTGAAGCGTGTAATCGAGGGTTATGGGCTCGTCGAAGAGCAGGTTCTTCTTGTATCGCACCGAAAGCGAATTGCCTTTCCGACTCGTTTTCGTCGGCCCGAAGAGGTCGTAGAAGTCAGACCTGTTGTGCGTGGCCTCGACTGCAATATTCAGGTAGTTGAACGTCAGCCCCGCATGCCACCGCTCCCCCGCGGCAATGCCCTTGGCCGGAGAGTAGGACGCCGCCAGTTTGATCCGGCTGAAAACCAATTGGTCCGAGAGATCCGCCCGAAGTCCAACCGCGGTCACGCCCTTGTAGCCCTCCACTGTGGGGTAAACGGAATCCAAGCGGAGGTTATGGAGCGGAAAGTATGTGCCCGCGGACGTGGTCATCGAATCGACGTTAAAACGTGTCGGTTATCCGACGGCCCACGAATTGACTACAGGTTCCTTGGCGGCGATCTCATTCCCAAGAAGGCGGACCGCACTCACCTCATCGGGCACCTGATTCGGAATTATGGAAGGGATGAATCCATTTCCGGTAAAGCGAAAGACAAGCAGTGAGTCTGCAGAGAGCGGTGTTGGCCGGAAGAACCCTGATTCGACATTACTCAGCGACTCCATCTCATCCTCCTCGACATCGTACCGGTAGACGTTCGAGACCCCGGTGTAATACGATGTCCCGAAAATGGACTTGCCGTCAGGAGCAAAGACAAAATTCGCGGGCGCCCACGGTGCAAAATCGAACAACACCTCGTACTCCTTGGCGCCCTCCAGCAGCGTGGGGATATTCAGAGATACCAACTGCTGTGCACCTGTAACGTCCGCCGCAGAGGCGATCAGTGTATTACCATCTGGCGACACATCCAGGTCGAACATATCCAGGCCGTACGGAAGCGTGTAGACCTGTTGCCATTCCGCGTACGGTTCCGGGATCCTGACGATCGTGGACAAGCCGTTAAAATGACGCATCCCCCAAAGAGACTTATCTGAGACGTTGAACGCAAGATCCCCGGTTCGCACGTCCTTGATCAACGTTTTGGTTTCGCCGGTAGCCAGGTCCAGAGAGAGCAGGTTGCGCCAGTTTCGATTATTGGTTGTGTAGAACAGTTTCCGACTTGTCCGGTCGTAGGCCAGGGACGTAACCGTGAAGCCTGCAGGGCCTGTGACATCCTTCAGGCGCTTCAGCTTACCGGTCTCCAGGTTGATAGATGCGATATGGGCAACCTGTCCCGGGTACCGAATCGCCATGTAGATCTCGTTCCGGTCTTCATCGAAATACGGGCGCGACACCGACCCAAGGGCACGTTCCGAGATTGACCGAAACGGCGTTAGCGCCTTTTGGCGAATGAGGCTGAGATTGCCTTGCTGCCACTCCTTCTCCCACTTAATCCAATCGTCCCACCCCTTCTGCAGGGACATACCGTAGACGCTCGCAAACTGTCTTGAGAAATACCGTTCGCTGTCGTCCGTCCGGTTGTATCACTGGACGAGTTTGTCGTTGCCATAGGTGTAGGCCAGGTAGGACACGAATCGAGTCCCGTACAAATAGGAATTGACTCCCACTTGGAAGTCGACCGTCGTGCCCTCTGGCTCGAGTCCGACTACATCGTAGATGTGGGCGTCATCGCGCACCATCGTCCGGAAGACCATCTCGTCGTAGGGGCCGATTGCGCTGCCAAATCCGCCGTTCATCCACGTCTCCATGTAGACGGCCATTCCCTCCAGATACCACCGCGGAGTATACCAGCGAGGGGTGGTCAGATAGCTGAACAGCATCGAAACAGGCTGATCCGGCGTCGGATTGACCTTGCCGCGGAAGAGGGTCCGAAAGAGGCGGTCTGATCGAGAGGCTTTGTCAGTTGTGACCAAATGAACCATCTCGTGGTTCATGGACGTACCTGCTTGGGGATCAGATTAAAATCGGCGTATGGAGACCGTATGGCGGGGATCCTTTCCCGTTCCGTTACCAGAACTACACCCAATCCTGGCAAGAGTTGGGACAGGTTTCACTCCCGGATTGGCAGGAGGATTGTGGCGACTGTCTCGCCTACGGCAATCTCAATATTGGAATCGGAAACGGGCCTTAGGGAGATCCGTACTTCACCTACACCGGCATTCGACACGGACAACTGTCCCCGATTCGCAATGGCAGTTACCACATCGCCGGTCCAGAACACGCCGGAAACCTCGTACGCCTCGCCCTCCCAGCTGAAGGCAATCTCTGCCCTCCCCTGAAAAGCCAGTATGATCTGGGCGTCTACCTGAGAAGCCGTAACGCTTACGCCCTCAATATGAATTGTCTGAAATGGCTGGTCTGAGACCGAACTCATGGTACCTGCGGCCGATTCAACGTTCGGCACGGACCCGATGGAAAGCGTCACGGCAGCCGCTACAAGTGCTCCCGCAACGGCCGCGTACGCAAGCTGCATGCGAGGAGCCACGAGGGACCGCAGGAATGAGGCGCCGCTCCGGGCAGCTCGCACCGGACTTGGCGTCATCACACGCGCACGATGCGGGTCTGGCAACGCGGCCATAACCTTCGCCGTGAAGTCGACGGAGGGCTGAGCACGCGGCAGCTTCGAAATGGCGCTTGTGAGCTGTGCGAATTCGTCGAACCGGGCCTGAAGCCCTGCATCTACGCCCATCGCGTCCTTGAGACGAGTGGAGTCCTCACTTGTGTTCTCCCCATCGAGCTCCTGCTGGATGAGCATGTCGGTGTCCCATTCCATGGACTACCCTCCTGAAATCGAAATCCCCTTCACCACGCAGATGTCACGTAGACGCTGCCTTGCGGTGAAGAGACGGGATTTCACAGTTTGAAGTGGGATCTCAAATATGTATCCGAGATCGCGATACGGAAGGTCCTCAAAGTGCCTGAGCAGAATGAGAGCCCTGTCCTCCGGCTTCAGATACATAAGCGCCTCGCTTACCCGGTCTTCAAGCTCCGCGACCTGGATGGCTGCGGAGGCGTCGGAGTCGGCGTCCGCTCGAGCCGATTCGTCAAGAGGCACGTGATTGCGTTCGGCCCGGACTCTGTTAAGAGATTCGTTTACGGCCATGCGATAGATCCAGCTGAAGAACTTGAACTCGGGTCGATAAGACCCAAGTTTTTCGTAAGCACGGATGAAGACACACTGCGTGGCATCCTCCGCGTCATCAGGGTCCTTTAGCATCTTTAGCGCCACGTTGTACAACGGCTTCTTGTAGCGGTCGACAAGAACCGCAAACGCGCGGGTGTCACCCTCAAGACATTGCTCTACAATCTGGGCATCAGTCACTTCCATAACCCTTTGGTCTAATTACACGGAAACGCGGTCAAGGTTGGAAGGCCGGGATATCGTGCGGCTCACGCTCACAACATTTTGAAGACGGCCTCGAAGCCTGCGTAGTCAAAAACCATTTTAATATGAGGACTCAGGCCGGTCAGCGTTATTTCGTGACCGAGGCCGCCGAGTCGCTGCTGGTGTTTCAGAAGCACTCCCAACCCGGCGCTCGAGATGTACCCAAGGTTCGAGAAATCCACGTTGCATGAATCGAGAACTAGATCAAGAACGACGTCGGCAGTCACTACTTGGGATGCGTCCAGGCGTCCCTTGAGCCAAACCGTTCCATCTTCATCTCTCCAAAGTTCGAACATATTGTTCATCTCAAATATTTGACGAGCCGGATTTGCGTCCGCCTCTTCTTGTGCTCGTAGTAGATCTCATCCATCATGCGTTGAACGAGGTGTAAGCCCAGGCGGCCGGGTGTCCTGGCCTCAAGCGGAGCCGACGTATCCACCCGCTGATTGGCCGTCACGTCAAACGGGGCCGAGTCCGAGTCAACCAACACCACCTCGACCGACTCCGGTCCTCCAGAGATACCAATGACAATCTCGCCAGCGCCCAAACTGTTGTACTTCACCATATTGGTAAAGAGCTCTTCCACCGCCATGCTGATGGGGAAACTGACAGCGGGGCTGAGCGCAGCCTGGCCCGCATATTCGTCCAGGTAGGCAAAAATGCTATCCAATGCCGCAATATCGCGTGGAAAGGCACGCTCCATGAGGGAGGGGTTAGAATGCAGTGAGGTAAGAGTACGCCTGCACAACTAAAGAGCAAGCGTGTTTGGGACATTTGCTCCCAGTGGTTTCACACTTTGTTCCCTTGGCCGTGCATGTTCAAGGTACCTCCCCGCTATTCGCATGATTGGATCCGTCGTCGCCCAATTTGAAATCACCCACCGCATCGGTGAAGGCGGAATGGGGGTTGTGTACAAGGCCCAAGATACCAAACTGGGCCGGACGGTAGCCCTCAAGTTTCTCACCCGGTTGGGCACGGACGAGGAAACACACGCGCGATTCCTCGCCGAGGCGCGGACGGCAGCCGCTCTGGATCACCCGGGCATATGCCCGATCTACGAATTCGGCGAACACGAAGACCAGGCGTTCATCGTGATGGCGTCCGTGGAGGGCCAGACATTGGCCGAGCGCATCAAGGATGGCGATGTACCTGTCGCCGATGCGGTAGACTGGGTACGACAGGCGGCGGAGGCTATCGGCGCGGCCCACGACCAGGGGATCGTTCATCGTGACATCAAGCCCGGAAACCTGATTGTAGACCCGAGGGGTCGTTTGCGCGTCCTTGATTTTGGCCTTGCCCGCTTTCTTGGATCGGCCCACATGACAACGGCCGGCGGCACCGTCGGGACTGCAGCCTACATGTCTCCAGAGCAGGCTCGGGGGGAAACCGTCGACCACAGGTCTGACATATGGGGCCTTGGTCGGCGGACGGGTACCGACTGATTTCCATTCCCGGAAGGCCGGACAATGACTCCGTCGATTCGGTTTTTGTCGATGACCTCGGAGCGTATGAGTCGTCAATGTGGCGACTGTTCGGTGAAGTGACAGGGGGCGTACTGCGTGAGCATAACCCGGCAGGAGCCGTTCGAATCGGGCCAGGGTTTGCATTTTGGCTTCGGAGTAGAACGAGCGCGACGTTCGATACCGGGCCTCTGACCTCCGTCGCGGCCAATGAGCCCTTTGCACGAGAGCTCCTCCCGGGTTGGAATTTGGTCGGCAATCCGTTCGGTTTCCCGATTCCGGCGGAAAAGGTTACTTCCAGCTCCGGGTTGGTCGACGCGAGACGTTATGATGGTGCCTGGTCGAGTCACGAAGGGCCCTGGATTGTTGGCGAAGAGTACGCTGTCCACAACTCAGGCACTGCGAAGGATACCCTGTTCATCGACCCCGACCTGTCGAGTGTTTCTACAAACGCGGCCCCCAAATGGGAGGCTTCCCTGGACTGGACCATTGGGGCATCGGCGGTAAAGAGCCGTTCCCGCGACGCAGACAACCTTGCGGTTCTCGCGCCGAGTGCCTCAATGGGTTGGGACCTTCTGGACCGGCCTGAACCGCCGGTGATCGGGGATTACGTCTCCGTGTCGTTCGAAGGCGAGCGCTTTCCGCTGTCGGTTGACGCGCGGCCGGCCGGAAGCTCATGGCCGCTGGTCATAACGACCGCTACCGCGGGTGTCGTGAGGCTCACATTTGAGGTCCCCGAGACCGTGAGCGCCCACGTCTTTGACCCAGCCACCGGGACCTCGCATGATCTGAGCCAGGATCCGGCCTACTCGGTTGCCTCCGCGGGAGAAGGCAGTGAGCGCCGCCTGGAGCTTCGTACCGGGGCGGCGCCGACGGAGGTCCCTCCCACCGAGTTCGGACTGGACCCCATCTTCCCCAACCCGTCTGCTGGAGCCGTCACCCTCAGCTTCCGCCTGCCCGAACCAAGTGACATTGAGCTTTCTGTATTTGACGTACTGGGGCGAAAGATTGCAACGCTGGCGAATGGATCGCGGGCGGTGGGAACACAGGTAGTAGTCTGGGACGCGGGAACAAGCCCTCCTGGCCTCTACGCAATTCTCCTGCGATCCGGCCAGAGAACAGCCACCCGGTCCATGCTCCTGGCGCGCTGAGGCAGTCCAGGTGGCCTAGCGGTGCCTGACCCAGCCAGAACGAGCCGTCCCTCCCTTGTCGGCCTGAGCCACGGCCCTTACCGCGAAGCGTCCGTCGCTCTCAACCACCCACTCCACGACGTGCTCGCTGGAACCCACAGCGCTGGTTATCCCGCTTGTCCCGGCCAGATGCGGCAGTGTAGCCCTCGATGACGGCACTACGCCGTCGCCGCCCTCAACTATACGCGCGCCCTCCGTCTCCAGCGAAACCGTTGGCGGATTGACAACTTGTTGCACCAGCCGGCCGCCCTCGATCTCCCTTCCTTCGTGGCCCCTCTCGGTCAGATGTGTCGCGAGGCTTCCGTCATTGCGAACAGTAACCCGAATTCTGTAGCGGCCCTCCCCGAGAGGCTCGACCTCCGGATCGCCCACGGAAAGCAGCGGCGTCCTCCCCGCCACGTACAGAATCCAGGGCACCTGCGCTTGCACCTCCTGCAGAAGGAGCTCAGCGGGCGGATTCTGGCCCCAATACTTGTTGTGCCACCCGCCAATCTCGACCGGGCCCAGCTGCGGATGTTCGAAGGTGGTCCAATCGCTGAAGTACCGCCCGCCAAAGGCCGAATCGTTGTAGGCGTGGTGATCCAACTCATCGATTTCACCGTCCCCATCTGAATCCGGGACCCATTCGGACGGCCCGGGAGAGTATTCAGGCACCCACCCGACCACGCCGTGGTCCCAGTATCCAAAACTGATCAGCGTGCCGTACCGGTGCTCCGTGGGATGCGTTGCGGACGGAATCACAGGGCGGCCTGTGCTTTCCGTATAAAACGAACTCAGGTCATCGATAAGGGCCAAGTCCGTCGTGTTGAACAGACTGGGCGCCGACGCAGACGGCAAACGATACACAAAGCCACCGGCGGTATGCCCGTGTATGATGAACGCCACGTTCCGGTGTTCATTCAGGAAGTTGACTGCGGCATAGGTCTCGGGCTCCGACAGCGGAAAGTCCCCCGCACCAGGCTGTAGGTGCCATCGCTCCCAGTTCCGCGGGAAATTGCGGTTCATGTCGATGCCGCCAGTCCCGTCCTCACTCCAACGGCCGTCTGAATCGTTATCGATCCCCTCCGGTATCCGCTCGTAGCAGACGGCTCCCTCCTCCGCATCGGCTCGACGCAGAAGAATGCGGGAGTCACGGGAATCGGCGCAGAACGCCCCGTCCGCGGAGGGCCGACGCATGGTCGTGATCCAGCCATCGCCATCGAGATCCTCGCTAGGATCCTCATCAATCAGCCCGTCGAAGTCCTGATCCACGGGATGGACCGTGCTCCGCAGCGACTGATCTGTGGTCAGCACCAGATTTGAACCGTCAGGGTTGAACTTTGGTCGGACGTAGAAGGCCCGCGTGTCCAGGAGTCCGGTGACTTCGGGGTCGATGCCGTAGTTCGTCAGGAGATATTCCAGGGTGTACATCGCCACTTCGGAGCCGGTGAGTTCTGCCGCATGGATGCCGCCGTCCAGATAGAGCGCGGGTTTCTCCGACGCGGGTCCGGTTGCCTCGTTGGTGACCGCCATGACCATCAGATCCACACCTTCGTAGCTCTTCCCAATCGAGTAGACCTCCGTGAGGTCCGGGTATTTGTTGGCCCAGGACTCGAGAATCGAATGTGTCTCCTGCCAGGTGTGGTAGTGGTCAAAGGCGACTTTCCCATCGCTACCTACGAGATCGCCACGTTGCGCGCTGACATTTGCAGCCACAAACGGGCACAAACACAGGAGAATAATCTGGCGGTTGATCATGGCGATTTCTATCGTCGGTTGTAGTCAATCATAACGGCGGACCGCGCCCCCGGGCAAACGCTGATTTCCGACCCCCTTTATGCGACCGTGGGTGGATTACTCCACGCGGCTGGCAAGACGATCAGAAAGGCGATGGTAGTGATGAAGTAGGGTCGGCTGTGGGGGGTTATTATTCGGCGGAATCATCGCCGGATAGAAATGAGAATCACGCTCTGCCTCGCCGTTCTTGCCCTCCTTGCTTCGCCCGTGTTGGCCCAAGCGCCGTTGGTGCTCGGTACCTCAGTTCCCGGTACCCTTGGTCCTGACTCCCGCGAGACCTACAGTTTCCGCGCGGACTCCGGGTCCTACGTGTACGGGTATGTCGACCAGTTGACGGTTGACGTGGTTGTCACCATTCTCGGCCCCGACGGCGCCGAACTGGGCACGTTCGACTCCCCCGCCCGTGGGCCGGAGTCGTTCCAGATCATCACGGACTCGTCCGGCCGTTTCACCCTGGCCGTCACTCCCTTTGAGCGCCAGGAGGGTGATTATGAGGTGCTGCTCATCGCCCTTCAACCGGCCGCCGTAACATCAGAGGAAATCGTTGACCAGCTCATGACGCCGTTTTCCGGAGATTCGGTCCCCGGCGTGGTGGTTTCGGTGCTCCGGGAGGGCGAGATCGTCTTCGCCAAGGCCTATGGGATGTCCAACCTGACCTACGGGATTCCTCTGGACGTCAACTCCGGCATGAGCGTGGCGTCCGTCTCCAAGCAGTTCACGGCGATGGCGGTCATGCTCCTTGTGGGCGATGGGAAGCTCACGCTGGATGATGATGTGAGGCTTCACCTGCCCGAACTGAAGGACTTCGGGACGCCGGTCACCATCCGCAACATGCTCAACCACACCACCGGATACAGGGCAATTCTAAATTTCCTCGGCATGGGGGGTTGGCAGTCCACCGATGCGATGTCTGCCGATGAGCCGTTTCGCGTAATCCAGCGCCAGGCGGCCCTGCAAAACCCGCCGGGAGCCGAGTACAACTACAACAACACCACTTTCATGCTCCTCGCGCAACTGGTGGAGCGTGTCTCGGGTCAGTCGTGGGGGGACTTCCTTGAGGAACGGATCTTCGGGCCGCTGGAAATGACGTCAACGACCGTCAAGACGGTTCAGGGACAGGTCATTCCGGGAAGCTCCCAGGGGTACGCAACCAGGCAGGACGGCGGGTACCGATACGTGACGGATTTTGCCTCTGCCTACGGTGCGAGTGGGGTCAACACCACGGCGCTGGACATCACCCAATGGATGCTGAACTACACACACCACCGGGTCGGGGGCGCGGCTGCGGTCGAGGCCATCACCACGCCCGGCATCACCACCTCCGGCGATACCCTCACGTACGGCCTGGGGCTTGGCATCGGCAAGTACCGGGGACAGCGACTCTACAGCCATACCGGCGGGGAAACGGCCCATCGCACGTATTTCAGCTATTACCCGGAGATCCAGTCTGGACTGTTCATGTCCAGCAACAACCCGTCCTTTGATCGTAACGGGACGTGGCCCAGAATCGCAGACGCGTTCTTTGCGGACTATTTCGAGCCCCTCCCGGCCCCCGCGCAACCCGCCGAAGCTGCGGAGGACACCACGGCCGCACCGGTTGCGCCCACACCAGAACAACTGGCGGCGTTCGCTGGTCGCTACTACTCGGAGGAGCTTGAGACCTTCTATACTCTTCGCGTGGAGGACGAGCGCCTGATGGCACACCACCGCTGGGTGGATCCTGCCGCAGTCAACCACCGGGAGGGTGACACATTCTCCGGACCCGGACTGCTTTCGACCATGGAATTCCATCGCGATCCTGTCGGAAATATCGACGGGTTCTCGGCCGCAAATGGACGGACCAGAGGCGTCTGGTTTGAACGGCGCAACTAGCGCAGTTCCACGTGGGTCGTCTCGCCTAGTGCTGCGGAAGCGGTCGGCAACATGGATCCCGCTTCCAGGATTAGTCCACGAACACGCCCCGACCTCCGGTCACCAGGATCACTCTCCACGCGTGCATCAGTGCTCGTGCTCCCGCAGATGTTCGCGAAGGAGGTCCCGCCCGAAGTCTCCGTCGAAGTCGCGCCATGCCGAGTGGATGTGATTAGCGTCGTTCTGAGTGTTGTCGAACTCGATGAGGAAGGTCGGCCCCTGGACGCGGTAGTACGATCCCACGCCGGGCTCGGAGCCACCGGCCCATGCGAACGACACGTTTTCGATGCCGGCCGTCTGCAGATCGGACATCCGAAGCTCGGCGACGTCCTCAGCCATGAGTGACGAGTAGGTGTCGACGATTCGCATGAGCATGGCTCGCTGAGCGTCGTCGAGCGCCGATGCGAGGATTCCGATGGGAGAGAGCGATCAATAAAACAGGAAACAGCGAGGCTCGGGGCGCCGCGAGCGGCAGCAAGATACCCCTGGGTGGGGCATCAATGCCCCGTGCATCTGTCTGGCGCGTGGGGTAAGATCCGGTCTCACCAGACCAGCCCGCCATGACAGCCGCATTCCTCAAAGAGCTCTTCGTCCATATGGAGTGGGCCGACGCCAAAGTCTTCCAGGCAGCGCACGCGGCCCAGCCTGATGGCGACGACGAACAGCTTCTAAAAACCCTCACCCACCTCCATCACACCCAATTTGCGTTCTACGGAGCGTGGCAGGGTGAGAAAATCGACTGGAAGGCGCTCCCACAACTGGAGACGCTAGCCGCGCTCGAAGACTGGGTCCGCAGCATCTACCCGGGACTTCAGGCCTTCGCAGATCAGTTGACTAGCGAGAATATCCAATCGGAGTCCGTCCTGCCGTGGGCCGCCTACTTCTCGAAGAGGAAGCTTGGGTTCACGGCTGAAGCAACCACCCTGGGTGAAACCATCTACCAGGTCGCCGCCCACAGCTCGTACCACCGTGGACAGGCCAACAGGCGAATTCGGGAGCTTGGCGGGGAGCCTCCGACCGTCGATTACATCGTATGGGTCTGGGCCGGGAGGCCCGCCCCCGATTGGACCCCCGTGGCCAGCTAAGACCGTCGGGAAATCCCCCACAACAGGTCTCGTACTCGTCGGCCAACTAGTGTAGTGCGCCGTCCTGTTTGGCACTTAAGCGTTGGCCTAAGTAGAATACGTTCTCCCAATTCCACTTCCGTGCGGTCGGGATCCGGGTGCGAAAGTGGAATTGCCGCCCGTGTTCCGCTTCCGTGCGGTCAATTCGGCGGATTTGGTGGAATTGGGATTCCTTATTCCACTCCGGCGCATCGAGCGTCCGCTTATGTCCACCTTCA
>JBLHLC010000077.1:0-11877 GCA_047619685.1 Rhodothermales bacterium | reverse complement strand
ACCGCTCATCCTGTCCATGCTTGCCGAGGGGCCCATGTACGGATTTCAGATTACCTACCGGGCCAAGATGCTCGCTGACGGGCAGGTTCAGTGGTCCAACAGCAAGCTCTACCCGCTCTTGCACAAACTCGAGCAGAAGGGCCTGGTAGAGGCATTTTGGAAACCCTCCAAAGAGGGCCCGGACCGCAAGTACTATCGAATAACGCCAGGCGGGAGAGAGGCTCTGGCCACCGCCAAATCCGAGTGGCTGAAGGTCAACGCAATGTTCGCCCGCCTGTGGGCCCCAGACGTATCACCCGCATGAAAAACGCCGACTATCAGTTTGACCTGGAAAAAGCCATCGTCACCTGGCGCCGGAAATTTGCCTGGAGTCGCGTCATTCCGGGCGCCGACGCGGACGAATTGGAGCGGCACCTGCGGGACCAAGTCGGATTCCTTGTGGATCATGGCAAAACCCCTGCCGACGCCTTCGCAGAAGCGGTGCAGGAGTTCGGCCAAACCCCGGATACAGAGTCCGAATTTCAGAAGGTGTACTGGGGCAAGCTGCGTCAGAAGAACGGCGTTGGTCACGAACTGGCCTGGAGAATATCCATGTTCAAGAACTACCTGAAGGTGACCGTCCGGTCGCTGGTCAAACACAAAGCCTACGCAACACTCAATCTGCTCGGGTTGACGGTAGGCATCGTGAGTTGCCTGGTCATCTTCCTTGTCGTCCAGCACGAGCGTAGCTATGACCAGTTTCACCCGAATGCCGACAATATTTACCGGGTGAACGTGGTCTTTAACGACGTCTTCAACAACGCCCTCACGTCTGCGCCGATCGGGCCTCGTCTTGCGGCGACCTCGCCAGACGTGCAGCAGATGGTCCGCTTCTATCCGGCCCCCCGGCGGATGCTTCTGGAGGCCGGCGCCCGACGCCTGTACACGGACGACGCGCGATTCATGTATGCGGATTCCGCTGCATTCGAAATGTTCGACTTCGGGCTCGTCAGCGGCGACCCAGCCAGCGTTCTGGCCGCGCCAAACACCCTCGCCTGACCGAGTCATCCGCGGACCTTCTCTTCGGGAACGCCAACCCAGTGGGCCAGACGGTGCGTGTCGACAATCAGACGGACTACAGGGTGACGGGCGTGATGAAAGACGTCCCCCCAAATGCACACTTTGGCTTTGACTACCTGGCATCGTGGAATCAGGTGGAGGTCGCGTTCGGCGCTGGGATCGAGAATTGGAGTTGGAACCCGTTCTTCACCTTCGTGCGTGTCGCCGACCAAGGCGCCGCCGCGCGCCTGGAGGCGCTATTTCCGGACATTGTGAGCACGCACGCCACCGAAGGTTTTCGCGACTGCTGCTCGCTGGCCCTTCAGCCCCTCCCGCAGATCCACCTTGACCCCAAGGGCAACGAGCTCCAGGTGGGGAGCAGCACGACGTATGTGCAGCTCCTCATGGCCATCGCCGCCCTCATTCTCCTGATTGCCTGCTTCAATTTCGTGAATCTGGCCACCGCGAGGTCTTCCACGCGGGCCAAGGAGAGCCGATCCGGTGACAGCGCTGCGGTACGAATAGCTCCAGGCAGGGCGTTCCGGATTCTGTTCAGGGGTACATTCCGCAATGCCCCTGAATCTGCGCCTCAAGGCGTCCTTCCTACCACTGCTGGTCTGCCTGTTGCTGCCAACTGGTTCCACCTGGGCGCAGGCCCCGCCGGAGACGCTGGCGCAGACGCCGGCGGGCGAGCCGTACTTCTACTTCGGCTTGGGATACGGCTCGGAGGCCAATTTCAGCCCGCTGACCATCGTTCTCAACGACGCCTACGACATCCTGCAACTTGACGGATGGGATCGCCGTTTCGAGGCTCACCCCTACAGAAGCGGATGGGCAGCAGTAAGGCGATCCGTGGCGAATCCGTTTCGCACCATATCGCGATACGGCTACGGGCTGTTCCTGCGCTCGGAACTCCTTCCATTGAGCACGCGCGGCTCGGGCGGCGGGCAGTGGCTGCCAAACTACCAGCTTCATCTGGTGGGCGGCGGCATGCTCCACGCCATGACTACCGAGTGGTATTCCGCGCAGGGGTTTCGGCACCCCGCGGCTTGGGCCGTGGGAACGGCGATGGTAGAGCGGGCACTAAACGAATCCGTTGAGCACGGCGGCTTCGAGGGATACTCGGGAGATATCGTGGCGGACATCTATTTGTTTGACGCAGGCGGCATCCTGCTCTTCTCATCGGAACGGGTGCGTCGATTCTTTTCGCAGAAGTTGAATCTCCGGTCCTGGCCGCTCCAGCCCGCCATCGGCCTACAAGACGGAACGCTGGAGAACGCGGGCTCCTACTTCTCAATTCAGTGGCGAGTACCGGGCAGTCGTGCCTGGCACGTCTTCTACTATTTCGGCATGAACACACTTGTGGGTGCCACCTACCGCGCGCCGGGCGGGCTGGCCGTGTCGTTGGGCGCCGGGGCGCATGCCAAGAAACTGGTGATCCGAGACGAGTCCAAGCACCGGAATACGGTAGACCTTGTCGGAACGGCAGGGCTCTTTGTGGATCGGCACGGCAGTCTCTTGGCATCGATGGTCTACAGCGGTCTCCACGACAGGCGCCTGAGTATCAACGTATATCCAGGCATTCTCCCCGGCGGGAGCCTCAGTCCTGGCGCCTGGCTTCAGGTCGATGCCGAGGGGGCGCTGCTGGGCGGCGTGGGGCTGCGCTGGCTTCCCGGGATATCCGGGACCATGCGGTAGGTGAAAGGGCTTCCAAGCCGCGATTCGGGACCTTCTTGCGCGCGTCTTTACAAAAGTACCAGAGCCGGACCCTGCGAGCGGCGTTCACAGGGTGAGCAACCACAGCTGACCATGCAAATCGTATCCGCCGCGGAAGCCGTCAAGATCATCGAGTCCGGCAACCGGGTTTTTATACATACCGCCGCAGCGGCACCGCAGGAATTGGTACTGGCCATGACGGCCCGGGCCTCAGAACTCCGAAACGTGGAGGTGGTCCACCTTCACACAGAAGGTGTTGCGCCATACACCAACCCCGAGTACAGGGAGAGCTTCCACACCAACGCCCTGTTTGTGGGGAGTAACGCCCGCCAGGCAGTTGCGGAAGGTGGTGCAGACTATATCCCGGTGTTCCTCTCCGAGACACCAGCCCTTTTCCGACGCAACGTCCTGCCTCTGGACGTGGCGATGGTGCATGTCTCTCCACCCGACAAGCACGGATTCTGCTCCCTCGGAGTTTCAGTGGATTGCTCCCGCGCCGCGGTGGAGACGGCCACCCGGGTCATCGCGCAGATCAATCCGCAAATGCCGCGGACTCATGGCGATGGCGTCATCCACGTAAAGAAGATTGATTTCGGGGTGGAAGTCGACACGCCGCTGCCCTCACATCCTTCGCCGGCTCTTGGCGAGGTGGAGTTGAGCATCGGTCGGCAGGTGGCCGAACTCATCGAGGACGGCGCCTGTCTCCAGATGGGGATCGGGGCCATTCCTGATGCGGTCCTGGCTGCGCTAACGGGCCACAAGGACCTCGGCATTCATACGGAGATGTTTTCCGATGGCATTATCCCGCTGGTAGAGTCCGGTGTGATAACGGGCGCCAGGAAGCGGACGCACCCGGGCAAGATTGTCGCCAGTTTTCTGGTGGGTTCCAAGAAGTTGTACGACTTCGTAGATGACAACCCGCAGGTCCTGATGCTGGATTGTGGCTACACAAACGACACCAGGGCAATCCGCCGAAACAAGCGGGTCGTAGCCATCAACAGCGCGATTGAGGTGGACCTGACCGGGCAGGTGGTAGCCGACAGCATCGGCACGCGTCAGTACTCCGGGGTCGGCGGACAGATGGACTTCATCCGTGGCGCTTCGCTGTCGCCCGGCGGCAAGCCCGTCATCGCCCTGCCTTCCAGCACGCGGCGCGGGGAATCCCGCATTGTGCCGTTCCTCAAGGAGGGGGCCGGCGTGGTGACAACACGGGCGCACGTCCACTATGTTGTGACCGAATACGGTGCCGTAAACCTCTACGGAAAGAACCTGCGCGACCGGGCTCGGGCCCTGATCAGCATTGCGCACCCCGACCACCGGGAGGACCTGGATCGCGCGGCGTTGGAGCGGTTCAGACGAATGTAATTCTGCTGGGCACTACTGGTAATCGCAAGGCTACGCGCCGTATTTTGTCCTCACACTCCAACTATTTCGAAACTCTCCCATGCGCCGTTTCTTTCTCCTTCTGGCCTTTCTATTCGGGACATCAGCGGTTGCGAACACCGTTTCAGCCCAGTCCTACGCGGTAACCGTATGGGATCAGTTGCAGGCCACATACGACGTGCTGACAGACAGCCAGGAATACCAGTTGGTAAATTACATCGTTGGTAAACTCGGGGCCTCTGAGAGTGACGACTGGAGCTTCCCGCTGGTCGCCGGTCGTGAGTACTTCCTTATGGCCGCTTGCGATGAGGATTGCTCGGATGTGGACCTGGACGTCAGTTCTAACGGGAACTCCATTGCGTCGGACGTTGCCACGGATGACGTCCCTGTTATCACATTTGTGGCGCGCGAGTCAGGCGTGCATGTGATCAACATCAAGATGTACGAGTGCTCCAGCGAGCCCTGTTTTTGGGGCTTGGGGCTGTTCGAGAAGTAGGGCGGCGTCAAAGCGCGGGACGGGGAGGAATCCCGACTAAAAAGCCAGAGTCGCGATTTCTTCTAGCTTCGGGCGCTGAAGGCGTTGAAACACTGGCAGTCCGGGTTGGTCATATATTGCGGCTGGCGCGGCCGGTCGCGGACCATCCCGGGAAAACGTGGGACCACAATCCCTGAAGTCGAAATGAGAAATTCAGAGCACTCGCTAGGCTTCTTTTTGGAACGCGCTGCGGGCCTTATGGAAAGCGAAGCCATCTCCAAGGGCACCATGATGGGGTTTCCTTGTCTGAGGACGCATGGCGACTTCTTTGCGTCGATGGAGCCCTCCACCGGGCATCTGGTGGTCAAGTTGGCATCGGGACGCGTCCAACAGATGATCGCCGACGGCGAGGGCTACGAGTTCAAGCCCTCGGGAAAACGCTTCAAGGAGTGGGTAACGGTGACCGACCGCGATGAGCAAAAGTGGGAGGATCTCCTGGTGGAGTCGGTCAATTTTGTGGACAGGAGCAAAGGGCGATAGGCTCGCGCCAGCGTTAACTCTCCGCGCTCGGAGGGGAGACCACACGAGCCCCTTCCGGGACCTCGAGCCTGGCCGGGTCGAACGGCCTGCGGAAGGAAAAGTCTGAGGCCCACGCTTCGTTTCGGTAGTCGCCTTTTTGGCCGTCGGCGTATTGGTAGCCGATGAAATGGGTCGGCATTTTCAAGCCGTCCACCGTCGTGTAATCGTTGTAGTAGAAGAGATTTTCTCGCTGCGGCGCACCTTCGGCTGGGCGACCTCGGCCGTATGTGACCGTGTAGCGTATCGCGCGGAGCATGTCCGTCTCCTGGTCCACGTAGAGCGTGTACGAGTCGCCGTCCGAGTACCCGACGCCGACGTCATAAGAGACGCGGACCATGTCGTAGGGGCGACCGTCCAGCGTGTCCGCCGGGAGTGCGTCGTACCGGAGACCCGGGTCCGCCAGCACGAAGGGGATGGACTGGAAGTAGTAGCCCGTTGTGGCCCAGAACATCGGGTTCGGGCTCATGATTTCGGGCGGGTTCATCCAGGCGACGTCTCCGTTCCAGGCAAACTGGGCCTCTACCGGGCCTACGGAGTCAGGAACACCCATTTCCGTGAGGTCGTGGTACGCGAGGCGTGTCGCGTTGTCGGCAACCAGGAAGGATTTGAAGCGGGTGTTGGAGCCCGCGTTGGAGTACTCCCAGTTGTAGGAGCTCGTTGGGGCTTCGTACCAGGCTTGCAGACCGCCGTGTGCGGTGACGGCGCGGAGGACGGTTTGGCCGGCCGGGGTGGCGGAGAGGCGGGCTGTGGCGGCGGCGGCTTGGGCTTTGCTCGCTTCGGAGCCCCCTGGTTGCTCGGCGCTCGGGGCGCAGGCGGAGAGGAGCAGGACGGCGATGAGGCAGAGGCGCATGGCGGGCTTCGGGCTGGGCTGGTAGGCCTGATTATACGTCTAAGCCGCGGCGGTCTCTTGGGCTGAGCTTCCGGGGACTGCTGGCTCGATGCGTGCGAGGGCCTTATTGAGGGGTGGCCGTGCCTCTAACGCGCCACAACCACAGCGCCTGCCTCCTGCCAGTCCCCGGCGCCCACGGAATAATGATAGACTCCCGGCGAGAACCCCGACACGTCAATCGGGACCACGGAGCGACCAGCCTCCAGGCGGAGGTCGATTCACAGGACTTCTCGCCCCAGGATATCGTGCATAATGATCTTGACGTTCTCGGGCATCGGCAACGCCACCTCGATGGAGAGCGTCCCGGCGCATGGGTTCGGAAACGCTTCGCTCACCTTGAACGAGCTGGGCACCTGTTCCCCAAGTGGACGCGTCAGAGCCCCCCTCGTAAACAGGATCGTCTGGGCCGTGCCGTGGGCGGTTGTGTCCGGGTCGGAGGCTGAGACCTGGTGGTAGAGTGCTTTGACCTCAGTCTGCCTCACACCTGTTGCACCCAACAGTGCCTCCAACTGCCCATAGGTTGTCGTGATGCCGGTGGTATCGATGGCACCGACGTAGAACAGGGTGTCCGCAAAGTTGGCATCGGAGGCAAGGTGCCAGGAATACGAAACCGGGTCTCCCTCGATGTCGCTCACCGCGGTCCAGGTGACCCCAAACGGTGTGGATGGATCTCCCTGAATGACCATCGCAAACACCCCTCCCGGTGTAGCTGATTTCCCTTTCAAATTGGAAGCGCCCCTTTTCGTCGGTCTCCAATTCGATGAGTTCCTTCGTGTCATAACGTCTCGCGCCCGACAAGTCCGCGCCGACGGAAAGCCCGCGCGGTATAATCAGACCTCGCTCAGAAGCTCTGCACAATGCCCCGTTTCCTCCTGCCCCTGACCTTTCTCCTGGCCGGCTGCACGGCCCAGACGCCCCAGCCTACGACCCCCACCGGTTGGGTCCTGGAAGACTCCACGCTTTGGAGCCAGGACGCCGGCACACTCGAGCTCATCAAACCGGGAGCCCAGGTCTTTTACATCCGCCGGCCGGGAGCGCTGGCTTATCTGGGCGGGACGACGGGACTGACCGACTTTCGCCTCACAGCCGAAATCAGGGGCACCTCGGACTCCACCATTGTCGGGCGAGACGTGATCGTGGTCTTCGGCTACGAGTCGCCCACGCGTTTTTACTACGCCCACCTTTCCAACGACAACACGATCTACGCCCACAACGGGATATTTGTGGTGGATGGCGCGGACCGTCGGCGCATCGACACCCCAGGTCTGGCGAGCCCGCCTCAGACCAGACTGAACGACACGGCGTGGCACCAGGTTGAGGTGCGCCGCCACGTGGCCTCGGGACGGATCGAGGTGTTCATGGATGATCCCCGCCGTCCGTTGATGACCGCCATGGACACCAGCATTGGACGCGGGGCAGTTGGTTTCGGGTCATTCGACGACACGGGGGCTATCCGCAATCTCGAGATCGTCGAGGGCGCTCCCGCCATTGCAGACCCTGTGCGGGAGCGGGTGGAGACCGGCGGGTTGACCCTTCAGCTGACGCCCTTCGCGAGTATTCCGCTCAGTGACCCGGATGCCCAGGCCACGGCCCGGATCAACTTCCTCAGCGATGCGGGCGACGGCACGGGGCGCCTCTTCGTTAATGACCTTCGCGGGACGCTGTACCAGATCGACAACGGTGTGGTGACGCCGTATCTGGATCTTGCGGGAGGCGATGATGACTTCGGGCTGATGTACGCGTCCGTCGGGGACGGGGAAACGCCGGGCGCGCAGTCGGACGGCCCCCAATCGCTGGCGTCGATCGGGGGCAAGATCCTTCGCATCAACCCGGCCGGGACGGATGCCTCCAACGGTCAATATGGGATTCCGGCGGCGAATCCATTTGCGGCGACGGGCGGGGCGCTTGGCGAGATATGGGCGATGG
Source organism: Rhodothermales bacterium (assembly GCA_047619685.1). Lineage (GTDB taxonomy): Bacteria > Bacteroidota > Rhodothermia > Rhodothermales > UBA10348 > JABDJZ01. Next base: position 3,871 of record JBLHLC010000077.1, on the reverse strand, counting down.
GGCTCCGCAATCCCCACCGGTTCAGCTGGGATCCTGAGACCGGGCGCATGTTCATCGGTCACATCGGGGAGGCCAATACCGACGGCATTCTTGAAGGGTTTTCTGGCGCCAACTTCGGATGGAATGTCCGGGAGAATGGCTTCCGGTACGAGAAGGAGGAGCCGTCGAAGACCTGGCCGCTGCCCGAGGGCGATGCCGGGTTCACCTACCCGGTAGCCCGGGTTGATCATGACGATGGGGGCGCCGTGGTGGGCGGGTTTGTGTATCGGGGGAAGGCACTGCCTGCGCTGGCGGGGAAGTACCTCTTCGGCGACATTGTTTTTGGATCCGTTTTCTATGTGGACGCGGACTCGATGCAGTCGGGCCGCCGGCCGGCTCGGGTCCGCAAGGCTACGCTCGTGGATGAGGAGGGCGTGGCCCACGGGTTTGACCACTTTGCCGGCATTGGTCGCGCCGATTTGAGGTTTGGGCGAGACGCGGCCGGGGAGCTTTATCTGCTTTCCAAGGCCAACGGGTCTATTTGGGCGATTACGGGGGCCGTCCAAGCGTCTGAACGGCTCCCGAAGGCTGGCCCTGTGGAGTTTTCCTGAGTGAGGTTGGGGGTGGTGGCAATGTCCCTGTGTAGTAGAGTCGAAAGGGAGGACGGGCCGAGGCTGGTCCGCAAGAACCACCAAGAAAATCCAACTAGACATCCGATCATGAAAGCATTCAAACATCTGACCCGCAACGTCTTCCTTGCGCTCATGGTGGCCGGCACAATCGCTGCCTGCGACTCTGGCTCCGACTTTGACCAAGGAGGCCAGGAATCCGAGGAGATGGTCCTCTTCGCATCCGCGCTGACCTCAGAGCTGGCACTCTCCAGCGATCAGCAGGCAGCGCTGAGCAGCACGTCCGACAGCTTCGGCGACGACGGACCCTCCGAGCCAGGCTTCCTCTGGAATCTGGCCGCGACGCTGGCCGACAGCCTCACCGCCGACCAGAAGGCCCGGCTCCTGAACCCCGACAGACTCCACTTTGGCGGACTTTCGGGTCCCAAGTTTGGTGGCGGGCAGGGTGGCATCGGCCGTGGCGTCCTGGGAGACATCCTAACCGAGGATCAGAAGTCCGCTCTGGAAGCTATTCGCGAAGCCGGCCGCGCCGGGACCGAAGAACTCCTTGCAGCATTCCGCGCCGCTCGTGATGCCGGCGACGAAGCCGCTGCAACGGCTGCTCATGAGGCCCTCCGCGCCGCACATGAGGCAGTAAAAGCAGAGGTCGAGGCCTACCTGGCAGCCAATCTTACGGCAGACCAGCAGACAGCAATCGACGCCGCTCAGGCCGAGCGCGCCGCCCAGAGGGAGGAGAGACTTGCGGCCGAACGCGCCGTCATGATCTCAGTCCTGGGCATCACGAATGAGCAGGCTGACGCCATGCTGGCGACCGTGGAGGCCTTCATCGAAGCAGCTGAGGCGCTGCGTGGAACGACGGATTCTCGGGATGCCGTCCGTGCACTGTACACCGACATGAGTGCCGAGATCGCTTCGGTCATCGCCGATGACGACGCCTTCGAAATCTGGCAGATTCACAAGGCGCTGGCATCCAGAGCGGGTCATCGCCGCGGCGGTCGCAAGGGTGGCATGCCCGGCGGAGCGCCAGGGATGGGATGAGCTGAACGCTCTTCCTAAGTACTTCAGGACGGGGCCTCGCATGAGCGGGGTCCCGTTTTCTGATTTAGACGCTTGCCGACATTTCCGCGTAGGATGTCACCGTCTCGCGGACCCGAACGGTGATACCGTGGATGCCGAGCTCGTTCAGCCGCGCCTTTCCCGCTTCAAGAATCCGGTCGATGGCCACTTGGCAAACGTTCTCCGCCGTGGTGTCGCACGGGAGAATGGACAGCTTGGAACCCAGCTTGTTGACGGACTCGATGAGTTCCGTGTCTCGATGGTCCGCCATGACCGAGTGATCCCACTCGTCCACCAGCGGCTTGACCATCGCCTTCATTTCCTTGAAGTCGACGACCATTCCGCGGGCGTCGGGGTCTCCTTCCAGTTCCACCGTCATGTGGTAGGAGTGCCCGTGCAGGCTGTGACAGCCCCCGTCGTGCCAGGGGATGCGGTGGGCGGCTTCCCACCTGAAGTGTTTTGCTACTTTCATGCTTGGTTGTTTGAGGGGAGGAAGTTAGCGAACGGGGGTGGTTCCAGGACGCAAAGTTACCGCGTGGATGCAAGGACTTGTCTTCCTGGGGATAATCAAGCTGAGGGTGTTCGCGGGGCGACAATTTCTCCCGTTTCCCTCGTGAACGGCGGTGGTGTGAACCCCAGTTGCACACCCACCCTCGTACCATCGGATATCGACAACAGACAGCAACAACGCATGACAGTAGCGACCTACGGTCACAAGACTGGCGACTTCGACAAAGAGTAGATAGACCGCCTGCTGGCACAGACTGAATCCTCAGTCCAGAAGACAAACGCACCCCAATTATCCAGCGCCGATTTGAGCTATCAGCTTGCGGGCGCTCAACAAGTCCAGCTAAAGCGAAATCATGATTATCAACGATCCCTGGGTTGAACAAGTGGAGTCTTGGGTGGGGGAGTTCTGGTCACCACCAGCCGCCGGCGGTTCGAGCTCCGAAGACGCGTGCTGTGCATGCCTCTTTGGACATGTCCCGGACGCACCGGTCAGATCATGGCCAGCTCTGGGAGGGGGTCCGTCATTTCAACCTGTCGGTGGGAACGGATTCCAGGACGTCCGCGCTGCGTGATTCCCTCGAGGACCTCAAGGGCGAACTGTCTGCCGCGACCAAGTCCTTCAGCCTCCTGCCGGAGCAGGTGGGCTTCATTGCCCTCGGCCCGAACGGCTTGGTCGGGATCGACCTGGTTTCGCGGCCCGAAGTCTTCGCGGCGCTGTTCGAGCGCTTGGTTCAGAGCTACGTGGCAGACTCCATGCGTCTCCGGGAGCCGGTCGTGATGGAGGGTCAGGCAGACGCGTTTCTTTCCGGGATTCAGCAGGCCAAGGCGAAGCCATTTCCATCCCCCGGTCTGGGCACCGATCTCCGCTTTAGCCCCGGGACAGGAACGGGCACTGCCCCTAACCATGCCGGAGAGATCGTTCACCTGGTCGCGTTCTCGACCGAAGCAGAAGGCGGCTCACGGGACCTGTCGGGCAACCGCTAATGGTGGCGACGAACGAGCCTCCTGTCAGCGCGGCCGCAACGGTCCTCCGCCGCGCCTTTCAGCGACTCGATCTGAGCCGGCGATGGAGATACCGCGGCTGAACAGCGACATTGACCTTTCCGGACGCATATGGGCCCGGAATAATCAATGTCGCTGTTCAAACGAGTCGAAATCAGTGCTGGTGTCTGCCGCCATGCCTGCCACAGTTATCCTGCTGACCGTTTCGGGGCCGCCGGACATGAAGCTGGGTCTTGCCGGCCTCATCACGCTGGGTGGCTGGATTCTGATCGGAAAGCTGTTTCCAGGAAAGGGGCAGGCGTTACGGTCCTGACCGGTTCGAGTCAAGCCGATCCAGCACAGCCTCGCCCCGTGGCGACAGCCGATACCCAACGTCCAGACTCTCTGTAAGTCCAAGGTCCTTCAGCTTACCGGCGTTGAATCTCTCCCTCAACCACGCGCAATGTGTCTACAGATCCCGCCCATTCCGGCGGCCAGGCGCCATCGGACCCATCCGGCAGCTGCATGCGAAGGACTTCCTCGACCGAGAGGGGCTTGCCCTGCTCGGCAATCACCAGGCCGTCCAGGTGGTAAAGCCAGATCGACCCTCCGCCGGAGAGGACCCTAAAGCGGCCGTCCCGAATAACCACAGCCGTGCGCTCGTCGATGCCCACTCCTGTCACTTGGTCGCCGTCTGACCCCGCACGCGCCAGAAA
>JBLHLC010000076.1:0-12110 GCA_047619685.1 Rhodothermales bacterium | reverse complement strand
TCGCCGCGACCTCGTCGGAAAGAGAAAAGACAGGGGCCACGCGCATGTTCGAATCTCCGGTTACAGATCAGCAAATGCAACCGGCGAACACCTTATTAGATCCCTTAATTACGACGCACTACACTAGGAGCCCCACCATCAGGGCTCTGGAAAACCTGCTCATCATAAAACGAATCAATTTATTGGGGACCTAGAGCCCTGCGGAGGCCGCGCGGAACACGGAGGAAAAAGCACCCGCTGAATTTCCCGGAGCCAGAATGTCCCATGCTTTCGCGACCCAGACGATGTACTCGGCTTCTTCCCTCAGGAAACGCCTGTCGGCCAAGGCTATCTCCGACAGGTCTTCCATAACAGCGGTGCGCTCTCGTGTCGACATAACCCTTCCCAACCGGTCGACTGCCTGAACCACGCGCGTTGGGTCGTATTCTGAGACGGCCGCATCTACCAGATCCAGCACATCACGAGGGTCGTCCGGATGACGCCACCTCAACAGGTGATCCGCGATCTGGGTAAATTCATTGAAATGCATCCGCCCATCCACTCCGTGCGCAAGGCCCACGTAGAGGTCAGCCAGATCATCCAGACGTTGGTCCAGGCTCATGTGGGGGGAGGCCTCGGTTGAAAAAATATACGGATTCATGGCTCTACCCACCCACACTCTCGGGAGTCGTTTTTCCAGTCCCCGCTGGACCGGCGGACTTGTTGATTGGCTCGTGCTACTCCTTGGCTCTGCTGCCCGCGCGCCGGAGCCCGAGCAGCCAAACATCCTGCTTATTTTTCCCACGATCACGCGCGCCAATGTTCGAAACACCGCCGGATCCATGGGCCACATTTACGACGCCGAGCGGCTGGAGAGGGAGCTTCTACTACCAGTACTACGAATACCCCGGTTGGCATTGTGTGCGCAGGCATTATGGCGTCAGAACAGATCGCTACAAGCTCATCTACTTCTACACGCTGGACCAGTGGGAGCTCTTTGACTTGAGCTCAGACCCCAACGAACTCACGAACCAATACCACAATCCGGACTTTTCGGACATCAGAAGCGAACTCCAGGCAGAGTTGGAACGATTGCGGGTTGATTTGGACGTACCAGTAGATGATCGTCCAGATGGTGAAGCGTCCTGTAGTACGGGAGGCGTCGGCTGGGCGGGTTATGACGACTAAACCATTACCCGGTGTTGATGCGGGGTATCCTCCTTCTTGCTGCCTTTCTGTGCGTCACTGTCGCCGACAGTGCGGGCCAGATTGTAGTATCTGATCGGTTCGGTCGGAATCTGCAGACGCGCGCATTGAGGCTGGTTGACTGGGAGGGATACATCGCAAACCCGGCGGTGGAATTTTCCATCGATGTCCCGGAAGCCTGGCTTCCAGCCACCGTGGAAATAGCGGGGAGCGATCAGAGGCTGCACTTCGCCGAGCGAAGACTGGCGCGGTCCGAGCCCTCGACCTTGGGCGAGACCGGCCCCAAGCTCACCCTGAAACTTGAGTCTGGCGTTCAGGCAGCTCCCGTCGTTATTGCCATTTGGCCGGACAGAGACGACCTGGACGAAGCGCATTCCTTGTGGATTGGCGTGCACACCGCCAACGATGGCCTGAAGACGCTTGTGCTTCCGATCATTGTGGAGGACCAGGATCGGGACAGACCGATCGAGTTTCCGGTCACCCTGGAGACGTCGTTTGATGCCACGGGCTTTTACACAAATCCGACGGTGCGGGCCGAGACTCAGAAGGCTGCGGATGATTGGGCCTATTTCCTGTCCGACAACCGGGTTGACGAAGTCATCCGTGGTGCCAGCCGAAGCTGGATATGGAACGGTGACGGATTTCTGTCCGGTTATTGGGTCACCAACCCGATGGCCTTCCGCGGTTTTTACCTCTACGCGTGGGGCATGCGGAGCGTCGGCCTTTTTTCAGGCGGAGCGGCTACCGGACAGTACCAGACGGTTGACGGGTGGCCCGTAGACATCATCGCGTCCGGGCACGTGGCCATGGAATTACGTGGCAACCGGAACGTGCTCGGATGGGCCTTCTATGCAGACGAACGTGACTGGTGGCGAAACGACAACCACCCGCGCGGGTTGGCCGATTTCTACTCGATAGTGCATCACCAGATTGCGCACGCCATGTTCTTCAGCGCCGGCCACAACAAGTGGGACCTCATCAAGGCCACCGGCGGGGCAACGGCCGTAGACATCATCGACTACCTGGGAGGCCCGGCCATTGTGGATCGCTTCGACCATATCTACGACGGAGGGAATGCCAAGTATATCGTTGATCCGGCCAGCCGGCGCGGCGTCTTTGGCTCCGAGCTCGCCAGTGGAAACGGAGTGATGGAGCCCAGGCGCTGGATCATCACTAAAACCGATCTTCTCATGGCCCGCGAGGTCGGATACGAACTTCGCGATACTACGCCATTCATCGGCCTCACGATTGCTGAGGAGGTGACGCTGGACAGGCGTGCGGATCGTTACGGGGCGAAGCTTGTCTCTGGTGGTGTTCCGGACTACTTCGCAGAAGTGGTGAGCGGGAGCCTTCCGCCCGGAATGTCCCTGAACAGCTTCACTGGTGAGATCCTGGGCGTACCGACCGGGGAGAGCGCTGGCCCGGTCACCATCCGTGTCACGGACCAGCTCGGGGACCGCGTGGAAAAGTCTGTGACCGTCCATCTGGGCTCCGTTCTGGTCACGGAAAACGCAGAGGTGCCAACGGAGCTCGGCCTCTCCAATTACCCGAATCCCTTCGCGCGATCAACCACGATCACGTTCGACCTTCCGAGGCCGGATCAGGTGAGCGTCGAGATCTATGACCTGCAGGGGCGACGACTCGAGACGCTGGTTTCAGGCTCCCTGCCCGCCGGGACTCACCAGGCCGCATGGAACGCCGGTTCGCGCGCGCCCGGCGTCTACCTGCTGCGCCTCCAGGGCCAACACTCTATTGAGACCAGACCGCTGACGGTGATCCGCTAGCATTCCGGTTTGGGGCTCAGGCGCTGGGGTGGGACTGCCACAACACGTGCCGAATCATCCAGCGGCCTTCAATTTTTTCGAGCTGGAAGTAGTCAATACCCCACATTGCGGTGAGCTTGGCAACCGCGGTCTTGCTTAGAACATCCAACACGACGATCTCCCGAGGGGTGTCCGCTGTGATGTTCTGACGGTTGTCTTTATTCCAACTGGCGGCGAGGCCCTTCAACTGTTCGAATGTCATCGGAGACCCTTGAAACTCGGCATCCGGATTCGACTGGTACCATCCAAATTTTACTAGAGCCGGACTGACGCTTTGCTCAATGCGCTCGGGTTGGACATCGTATATCCCCTCCAGGTAGTCCAGCACCGCCGCGTGGACGCCGTCCGAATCGGACATGTCCTGTGCGAGGGCCGGAGAGACGACGATAAAGAACGAGGCGACAAGTGTCGCGAGGGCGGCAAACTTCATGGATAGGGGCGTCTGGTTAGGACATCCGATACTGGCCTTTGGTGCGCATTGTTGCGCCTCGCTTCCAAGATCGCGTGGTCACTAGATTCCGGACGCAATGTCACTCGCCTGCCCATTTTCAATCGTAGCCGTTCTAGCGGTCAGTATCCTCACCGGATGCGGGCCGGACCATTGCGATGTTGAGCTGGCCCCCGACGATGTTGGCCGCGGAAGAGCATCACTCTCGTTCCGTATTGTCGAGGAGGACGGGGATGCCGCCACCCAAAGGCTGCGCATGGAATGTGTGGACGTGCTCGTCCTGAATCCTTCCAGTTATGCCGATACCCTGGCCGCTGGGCGATTTGCGGTGAGTTCTGACCGCGTTCGACTCTCCGGCCTGACGGGCGGCGCCGCCGACGTGATTGTTGACCGGCCGGGTTATTACCCTGCCAAGTTCACGGGCATCTTCCTGGATGACGGACCGAACCTCATGAGCGAAAGGGTCCTCATGTTTCGCACCAGCATCGGCATGGCGCTGCCCGGTTTCCTGGGCGTGACCCTCCGCGGGGGTGCCGGTATCGAGTTCCTCCGGCGGATCACCGGACCCTTTGGCAAGGTGTCCATTCGCGCGGCGCCGGGTGGGCATTACGAAGTGCAACTGGCTTACAGGGGGAGAGATGGCACCAGGCGGGATGTTGAGTCCCTGCTAGGCCAGCTGGTGAGGTCCGCGTACGTCGAAGCCGCCCGGCCCTTGGTTACCGCTTCAGCGGCGATGCGTCCCATGTGACGCGGAATTGCGCGAGCAGTAGGTTTTGTTGTGCTAATTTATTAGCATGATACTCCACCTGCCGATACAGTCATGCGCAATTCCCTTTTCCTGGCCTTTATCCTCGCCTTCGCGCTTGCCCCCGTGGGCGTATCTGCGCAATCCGTCCAGACCCTTACCTCCCAACTTTCGGGAGCCGATGCCCAGACGCGAGGACGCGCCGCGTGCCAGCTTGGACGATTCCGAGCAGAGGCGTCTCCAGCCGTATCGGCGCTCGTGGTACTTCTAGCCGATGAGGCAGAATTGCCCGGCGATGTCTGCCGCGATATCAACGGCCGTCGAGGCTACTGGTATGATTGGAATCAGCGCGGTGGCAAACACACTACAACGCCTGGCCTGTTGGCCGCGGAGGCCTTGGGCGAGATTGGTGAAAAAGCGCTGCCCGCGCTGCATCAGGCGCTGGCTGGCGGCGGCGTCCTGGTGCGCCATCGCTCCATTCTTGCCATAGCTCACGTAGAAAGCCCGGCCTCCATTGAGGTCCTGGCTGGCGTGGTACGCAAGGACGCGTACGCGGAAATCAGGGCCGATGCAGCTTGGGCATTGGGCTCCATCGAGGATCCGGCCGCGATCGAGGTACTCTCGCTTGCCGCCACCGATGCCAGCCCGCTCGTACGGGAGAAATCGGTCTGGGCGCTGGGCGCCTTGGAGGAGCCGGCTGCCGTTCCCCACCTGGCCAAAGCGCTCGCAGACAAGAATCCTGAAGTTCGGAGCAAGGCGGCCTGGGCGCTTGGGGCGATCGAGGCGCTATCTGCCGTGGACCCTCTTCTGAGCTTGCTCTCGGATAACGTCGCAGACGTTCGCCAGCAAGCGGCCTGGGCGCTCGGAGCGATCGGTGATCGCCGCGCGACCGCGGCGCTGATTGCAGCCATGGATGATTCTGACCTGGAGGTACGAAGAACCGTTGCCTGGGCACTCGGGGCAATCGACTGATGTAGCACTCTCGGTCATCGACCGTTTCTTCACCAATCCCCTTGACCCCAATTGTCCGACGCGGTGTATATTTGGTGCCTTGCCCGGGTGGCGAAATTGGTAGACGCGCCGTCTTGAGGGGGCGGTGTTCGCAAGGACGTGCTGGTTCGAATCCAGTCCCGGGCACTCTGCTAAGGCAGGAAGCCGCTGTAGGTCAATGACTTGCAGCGGTTTTTTTGTTGAGCGGTGTGGAAATAGGTAGGGATCTGTGAGGCCTTATTGTAATTGCGACTGCTTTCATTTGAAAGGCTGAAGCGAGAATCGCCAATACTGGAGACCAGCATCCCCTTAGACAACCTCAACGCACCAGCGCCAGCGAGCGCGTGCTAATCGTGCCTCCGGCCTGCATCAATTGGAAGTAAGTCCCCAATGGCAGAACGCCCATCTCAAGCAGCACCTCGTGCCACCCTGCCGGCAGGACCTCATCGACGGCCACGCGCTGCTCCCGGCCGAGTATGTCGAAGAGCGAAATGCGTACGTGGCTAGCTGAGGGCACGCCAAAGCGAAGGACGGTGGATTGGTTGAAGGGGTTCGGGTAGTTGGGCAGGAGGGTGAACTCGGTGGGGAGGTCTACTTCGGCGTCCGTCGATGTAATGGCGCGCCACTACCGCAGTCAAGGTAGGCTTCGACGAAGCGGCGTTGACGTTCGTTGAGGGGGGCTGCTGATGGGGTCATTTGCGCCAATAGGCAGTCCCATACTTATGTTTGGTAAATGAACGTCGCGGGGCTTCACAGTTCACGACCTCCTTGGTCGTCAAGTGCTAACTTTCGCTCGCAACATAGAACCGGGAATCCTGCGCCTGCCCCTTGACCTGTCCCGGTTATCGCCGGGGATGTACCACTTCTCAATTAGCGCGAGTGACTGGCGAGCGGGCGGCTCGGTGGTGCTGGTACGCTAGATTTCCCAGTCACCAGGACCGTTTCGACTACTGCGGGCGCAATTGGGATTGCCTTCGGACAGATACGATTAGAGTGATGCTTCGCCCCGACAATTGCCTGACCGCCGGAGGTGTCTCTTCGACACCGTGTGCCAAGTAGATTCCTTGAGGGAAGCACTAGGCTCGGCCCTTATGAGCGGCCTGTGGATCGTGCTGGTAGAGTTGGATAGACCGGAGAAAGGCCTCTGCGCTCGCCGTAGCTACAGCCCCTACATGCTCGGGGGCTGAGGGAAGGTTGGATACCCTCTGAGGGTGTCCTTACAGGGGCCGATTCCATACCTGTTTCCATACCACCCTAAGGGTGTGACTGGGTAAGTTTTGCCGTGCAATGGCTTGAAAGGTAGTTTGTGGTAAAACAACGTTAGCCGACAGAGAGGCTTTCGTCATTCAACATTCATCAATAATCCGGGTCAAATATTGGCCTGTATAAATCGGAGAAATGCCGTGGCCAGCCAGCCCACCAATCGTGTTCTGCCGCGTCGCCCGCGCGTGATCATCGTGGGCGGCGGTTTCGGCGGCTTGAACGCGGCCAAGGGACTGGGGGGCGCCCCGGTAAACGTGGCGGTGTTCGACCGTAACAACTACCACCTGTTCCAGCCGCTGCTCTACCAGGTGGCGGCGGCGGTGCTCTCACCCGCCGAGATCGCCGAGCCCATCCGCAAGATCCTAAACCGCCAGCGCAATTGCCATGTGTACCTGAACAACGTTGATGCAATCGATCTGGAACGTCACGTTGTGGAGCACCAGGGCGGAGAGACGCGCTACGACTATCTCGTGCTGGCCACCGGCGCCACGCACAGTTATTTCGGTCACGATGAGTGGGCCGCCAGCGCCCCGGGCCTGAAAACCATCGATGATGCCCTGGAGATCCGGCGACGCATCCTGCTGGCCTTCGAAGAGGCCGAGCAGGAATCTGATCCGGCGACACGGCGCGCAAAGCTCACCTTCGTCGTGGTGGGCGCTGGCCCGACGGGCGTGGAACTGGCCGGAGCGCTCAAGGAGATCGCCGCACGCACCATCCCCCACGATTTCCGCAACATCGACACCACCACCGCGCGGGTCGTACTGTTCGAGGGCAGCGAGCGCGTGCTATCGGGCATGGACCCGACCTTGTCGCGGCGGGCACGCCACGATCTCGAACACCTTGGCGTCGAGGTCCGCACGCGGGCCCTGGTCACCGATGTCGGCCCGACAGGCGTGCGCGTGGGCGACGAGTTCCTGTCCGCGGCCAACGTGTTCTGGGCCGCCGGCGTGCAGGCTTCGCCCCTGGCGCGCAGCCTGGGTGTGGCGCTCGATCCGCGCGGCCGCGTGCCCGTGGCGAACGACCTCTCGTTGCCCGGTCATCCCGAAGTCTTCGTCATTGGCGATCTAGCCGTCGCGCACGACGAACGCTACCCGGACGGGCTGCCGGGGATGGCCCAGGCGGCGATTCAAGGCGGACGTTACGTGGCGCGCGTCATCGCCCGCGAAGTCCGTGACGGATCTGCGCCCGACGCGCGTCCGGCATTCCGCTTCCGCGACAAGGGCACTATGGCCACCATAGGCCGCAACCGGGCGGTGGCCGAGGTCGCCGGTCACCGGCTCACCGGCTGGTTTGCCTGGGTGGTCTGGGGTCTGGTGCATATCATGTTCCTCATCGGCTTCCGCGCCAAGGCGGTGGTCATGTGGAACTGGTTGTGGAATTTTCTCTTCGCCCACAAGGGCGCCCGCTTGATCACAGGGTCACCGCCCCTCAAGGTGACGCGCGTGCGGCGGGAGGATGACATGACCGTGCCGGAATCCCATCTTTAGGCTGGCGGACGACACCGTCCGTCCCGGCTTGGTCATGGGCCGGGGATCGAGCAGCCGGTCCATCTCTACCGCTGGCAGTAGCCCCGACGCGAGGAGCTGACGTTCTGGATCAGCATTAGGTGGACGCGTCGCTCTACCCTTCATGCTGTCGCCGCAGATGGTTTATCAGTCCACCGGCCAGCACCATCTCCTGCTCGCGTGGACTGAGACCATGCCGCACCGCGAATTCCTGGCCGCGGGTCTCGTTGCGCACCGTCATCTGCTGGCACTGCAGCCCCCGCCACAGGCCCGCCAGCGACAGCTCGTCACCCGCCTCAACGGCGTCGTAATCGGCCGGATCGACAAAGGTCAGCGGCAGGATGCCGAAGTTGACCAGGTTCTGCCGGTGGATACGGGCGAACCCCTTGGTCAACACCGCCCGCAACCCGAGGTAACGCGGCGCGATGGCGGCGTGCTCGCGGCTGGAGCCCTGGCCGTAGTTGTCGCCGCCGACAATCAGGAATCCGCCGCCCTTGAAATCCGCCGCCCGCTTGGCGAAATCCGGGTCCACTTGCCAGAAGACGAATTCGCTGATCGCCGGGATGTTGCTACGCAACGGCAGCACTTGCGCTCCGGCCGGCAGGATCTCGTCGGTGGAGATGTTGTCGCCGACTTTCAGCAGGACCGGCCCCGTCAGATTGTCCGGAAGCGGACCGAACTCCGGCAGCGAGGAGATATTCGGGCCCTTGGCCAGTTCAACCCGGCCGATGTCCTTCGGCTCCGGGGCGACGAGCATCTCGGTGTTGATACGGATCGTCTCCGGTTCGGAGAACAGGGGATACGGCATGCCGATCTGCCGGGGATCGGTGATCTTCCCGGAGAGGGCCGAGGCGGTCGCGGTCTCCGGGCTGCACAGGTAGACCTGGTCCTCCCGGGTGCCTGAACGGCCGGGGAAGTTACGCGGCACAGTGCGCAAGCTGATCGTGTCTGTGGCCGGGGCCTGCCCCATGCCGATGCAGCCACCGCAACCGGCCTGGTGGAGGCGCGCTCCAGCGCGGACCAGCTTTCCCAGCAGGCCGAGGTCGATTAAGTTCTCCAGTATCTGTCGGCTCGCCGGATTGATGTCGAACGAGACGTCTGGGTCGACCCGCCGCCCGTCGACCATCAGGGCTGGAACAGCAAGGTCCCGCAGCGCCGGGTTCGCCGAGGATCCGATGTATGCCTGGCCAATCGGACGGCCGGCCACCTCGCGCACCGGCACGACGTTGCCCGGGCTGGTCGGGCAGGCGATGAGCGGCTCGAGTCCGGACAGATCGATCTCGTCCTCTTCGTCATATTCGGCCCCATCGTCCGGCAGCAGCTCGACGAAGTTCTCTTCGCGGCCCTGCCGGCGCAGAAACTCCCTAGTTCGCTCGTCAGCGGGAAAGACGGTGGTCGTTGCGCCCATCTCGGCGCCCATGTTGGCGATGACGTGCCGTTCCATCGCCGAGAGGGTGGCCACACCCGGACCGTAGTACTCGATCACCTTGCCGACGCCGCCATCCACGCCGTGGCGGCGCAGCATCTCCAAGATGACGTCCTTCGCGCTGACCCATTCTGCCAGCTGTCCGGTCAGACGCACACCCATCACCCGTGGCATTGTCAGGCGGTACGGCTCGCCAGCCATGGCCAGAGCGACCTCCAGTCCGCCCGCCCCGATCGCCAGCATACCGAGCGAACCGGCCGAGCAGGTATGGCTGTCCGAGCCGAGCAGTGTCTTCCCCGGAACCCCAAACCGCTCCATGTGCACCGGATGGCTCACGCCGTTGCCGGGACGGCTGTACCAGACACCGAAGCGCCGGCAGGCGCTGCGCAGGAATCGGTGGTCGTCCGCGTTCTTGGAGTCGGCCTGAAGCAGGTTGTGGTCGACGTACTGCACCGACACCTCCGTCTTCACTCGGTCCAGGCGCAGCGCCTCAAGCTCGAGCATCACCATGGTGCCGGTGGCGTCCTGGGTCAGGGTTTGGTCGATCTTCAGAGCGATCTCCTGAGCGGCTTCGGGGGTGCCGTCGACCAGGTGGGATTCGATCAACTTCTGGGTGACGTTGCGGGGCATGGCGATCTCCTTGTTTGATTCAGGCTCACTTCTCGAGGTCGGAGCTGCCGGTCATTGCCGCCGGATCTACCACGGCGTCGTACTGGTCGGCTGATAGCAGTTCCAGTTCGAGAACCGCCTCGCGAAGGGTCTTGTTCTCGTCGAGCGCTATTTTGGTCGCGTGAGCCGCGCGCTCGTAGCCGACGTGCGGAGCGAGCGCGGTCACCAGCATAAGCGAGCGATCCAGGTGGCGGGAGATCGTTTCCCACTCCGGCTCCATCTCGGCGATGCAGCGCCGGGAGAACGAAAGGCAGCCGTCGGCCAGCAGGCGGATCTGATGCAGCAGGCAGTACGCGAGCAACGGCTTGCTGGTGTTCAGTTTGAGGTGGCCCGACATCCCGCCTACGCCGATGGCTTCGTCGTGACCGACCGCAGCGCGGACCCGAGGCGAGTAGTCGCACGTCGCTGGCGATCTTGATCAAGGCAACGGCCAGCCCGCGCAGGGCGCCGCTCGGAGGATAAAGCCGTCCATCAACCGATGGTTCGAGGACATCACTCATGGTGAGTGGGTTGATTTCGGCTGGACCGTTATTAATGCAATCCGACATCTCTGGGATATGTCAAGAGGTGTAAAGCACGTGCCCATTGTCGAAATCAGCCCTGACGGCCACGACTACACTGCCCGACCACCTGACTACGGGCTCTTGAAACGCGGTGCGGGAGGGACTACCACGAGCAACGATTCACGCGAACAGTCTACCCCCCATGTAGACTAGTCCGCCCTGGTGCTGCTTTGGTACATCATCATTCGGAATCGAAAAGCCCAGTTATTAATTCGTCCTCGGCCCCCTGATCAAACCCCGCAAGGTACATCTGCGTCGTCTGGAGCTTCGAGTGACCCAGCGCCTTCGAAATGTCGTACAGATCTGCCCCTTTCCTCCGGGCGAAGTCCGCAAACGAGTGCCGCGCCAAGTGGAACGAGATCGGAACGGTCGTACCGATCCTTTTGGCAAGCATCTGCAGATTGCGATTGACGACCACGTTCTTTGACGACTGCTGCCTGCGCAAGAACACAGGATCGCTGTAGTCACAGTTCGCGTCCAGGATCGGAAAGACGAAACAATCGGGAGCGTCGCTGTCATCCAGATACTTCTCAGTGATCGCTAGCGCAGGCTGACTCAACTTCATCGCCTTTGACGTGCCGGTCTTCCTCATCGTGTAGTGCAGCCGCCCGTCTCGGATGTCGCGCACTCGCAGCGTGCAGACGTCGCCCCAACGGATCCCGGCCACGAAGAAAGCAAACAGAAATGTGTCGCGCGCCAGTTCGAATGCTGGCTCTCCGGCCAGATCCAAATCCGACAGCGCCTGGATCTCCTCTATCGTCAGCGACTCCTTTGTGACCTTGCCCCTCTTGATCTGCAGGTGCAGGAAGGGATCATCTGAAGGAGCCACGATGCCATCCTGAATGGCCTGCCGGAACACGTGTCTAAGAATGGTCATGCTCTTCGCTCGCATGTTCACCGCATTGCCGAGCGTCTTCTCCATCCACGCATCAAATCGTCGGAGGAAGGCGCGATCTACCTCGCCAACCTGTACCTCTTCCCTGCCTGCGAACCGCTTCAACTTCTTTAGCGCGAGTTTCCCGTTTGGGACGTCAACCGGGAACTGCCGGCTTATCCCTGGGAGCTCGCCAGATTGACGGTGACGGGTACTGAGCCGGGGGCCCGGGCCACCGATTTTTCGAAAGGCACGCTTAACCGATTGGCGTCAGGTTTCGACTTCGCCCAGGGGCTGACGGCCGACAGCCAGGGCAGGTCTTGCTGGGAACGGTGGCGCGGTATCGGTCTTCCTCGTCCACCACCCTGACGATGTACTCGGGATTCGCTCGGGCCGCTTCAGTGCGCACCAACGTCTGATTTGAACGGACGGCCTCGGGATTCTGGAGAACGCCGGTGGCGTCCAGAATCCACGGTTGCGGTACGGTCAGGGAAACATCATACGTGGCGTATCCCATATAGAATTCCCCATTTCCGAAGTACTGGTCCGCTTTCCAGCCTTGTATGTCGTCGTAGACGGCAATCTGGGGATACCAGTACGCGGAGTAGAAAACGTCTCC
>JBLHLC010000075.1:0-12189 GCA_047619685.1 Rhodothermales bacterium | reverse complement strand
CGATCGCGCCGGAGAGGTTCATGTACTGTCCGGCGGTGCTTTTCAGCGCGTAACCCAGGTCAACACGTCGTTCCTGGAATCCGTCAACCTGGGACGGGTGCAGGACATTGACTTTGAGAGTCCGGACGGCACGGCCGTTGAAGGTTTCGTCACCTTTCCGCCGGACTTTGTCGAGGGCAGACGATATCCGACGCTACTCAGAATCCACGGGGGACCGGTTTCGCAATACGCCCACAGTTTCAGCTTCGAAGCGCAACTGTTCGCGGCCAAAGGGTATCTGGTGGTTCAGACCAACCCCCGCGGGTCCTCCGGGTACGGCCAGGACTTCTCGCACGCGTTGTGGGCCAATTGGGGCGGGCCGGACTTTGAGGATGTAATGGCGGGCGTGAACCATGTGATTGCCGAGGGTTGGGCGGACACCGACAGGCTGGGCGTGGGCGGCTGGTCTTATGGAGGCATTCTGACGGATCATGTGATTACCAAGACCCAGCGATTCAAGGCCGCCATTTCCGGGGCGTCCGAGGTGCTCTACCGCGCCAACTACGGACACGATCACTACCAGGCGCAGTGGGAGGCCGAACTTGGTCTGCCCTGGGAAAATGCGGATGCCTGGGAGAGAATTTCGCCCTTCAACTTCCTGGACAAGGTCACCACGCCCACGCTTGTGATGGGAGGCCAGGACGATTGGAACGTTCCGATCCAGAACTCCGAGCAACTGTATCAGGGGCTGCGTCGCCTGGGAGTGGACACGCAGTTGATCGTGTACCCGCGGCAGGGTCACGGAATCCAGGTGCCATCCTACCAGAAAGACCGCTACGAACGATACCTCGGCTGGTACGACCGATACCTGAAGCCTCAGGAGGCAGGCCGACAGAGCGATTGACTTTGCCTGGCCCTCCCGGAGCCTAGGACAATCTTGCGCGTTTCACGAGGCTATGCGAAGTGATACGTGGCATAAAATCCACCGATTGCATGGCGAAGGACTGAGCGCAACCAGCGTGGCTCGCCTTCTCTCCATGCAGGAATACAAGGTGCGCAGAATCCTTTTGGAGTCGGGCGCACTGGAGCGCCAGTACGAGTACGGCGTCCGCGATTATCGGCTGCTGGAGGCCGCCAGGGAGGGACAGACGCAGAAGGAAATCTGTGATAACTTCCACATCCCGGTCAGCCTGCTCATTAAGGTCCTGAAGACCCACGGTGAGCCGCCGCGATCCCGGAAGCAGACGCTGGACAAGGACCTCGTGCAGGGAGTGGTGGCCGACTATCTGGACTCGGACCTGACAAGGGACGAGATCTGCATCGAACATTCCATTACCGCGTCCGTGCTGAACAGGATCCTGGACGAAGAGGAGGTCCCTCGCCGAACGCCTTCTTCCGCGTCAAAGACCACTTCGTTTGGATTCTGAGCGCCGATGCAACGATTTGACCGGAAGATCCACGAAACATCCGCTCTATCTGCGGTAGTTTTCCAACTGACTCAAGTGCCCCTTTCACCCGCTCCAGCCCGGAGCGCACAGTAACCCAGACAATGGCTGATTCCATCACGCTCACCTTCCCCGACGGCTCAGCGCGGGTCTATGACAAGGGCGTGACCGGCTTTGACGTTGCCCGCTCAATATCTGAAGGCCTCGCCCGGAACGCCCTCTCAGTAGGCGTGGACGACGAGGTCCGCGATCTTGACCGAGCCATCGACGCCGATGCTTCGTTCAAGGTCTTCACCTGGGATGACGACCAGGGGAAGGCCACGTACTGGCACTCGTCCGCTCACCTGATGGCCGAGGCCCTGGAGGCACTCTACCCCGGCACGAAATTCGGCATCGGCCCGTCCATTGATAACGGGTTCTACTACGACGTTGACCTTGGCGGCCGCACGCTCGCCCCGGAAGACCTGACGGCCATCGAGAAGAAGATGGCCGAATTGGCGAAACGCGACGTTGTGTTCGCCAGGCGCGACGTCTCCAAGGACGACGCCACGACTTATTTCACGGAGAAGGGCGACGAATTCAAGCTGGAGCTTATTGAGGGTCTGGAAGACGGCACCATCACGTTCTACGAGCAGGGCAACTTCGTAGACCTCTGCCGCGGGCCCCACATCCGCCGAAGCAAGGGGATCAAGAATCCGAAGATCCTGAATATCGCAGGGGCCTATTGGCGCGGAGATTCAGACAGGCAGCAACTCACTCGCCTGTACGGCATTACCTTCCCGAAGAAGGCGCTTCTGGACGAGTACCTGGAGAGATTGGAGATGGCCAAGCAGCGGGATCACCGCAAGCTCGGCAAGGAACTGGAGCTCTTCACGTTCAGCGCCAAGGTTGGATCGGGACTCCCCCTTTGGCTGCCCAAGGGCACCATGGTCCGGGAAACGCTGGTTGACTTCCTGAAGCAGGAGCAGCTGCGCCGCGGTTACCTGCCTGTCATCACGCCGCACATCGGGCGTCTGGAGTTGTACAAGACCTCTGGGCACTACCCGTACTACAGCGATTCGCAGTTCCCTCCGATGATGGAGGGCGAGGACGAGGGCTACCTGCTCAAGCCCATGAACTGCCCCCACCACACGCAGATCTACGACGCAAGGCCGCGGTCCTACAAGGAACTGCCGTATCGCCTGGCCGAGTTCGGAACGGTCTACCGCTACGAACAATCCGGAGAATTGGGTGGATTGACCCGCGTCCGAGGGTTTACGGTGGACGACGCCCATATTTTCTGCACGCCCGAACAGGTGAAGGCGGAGTTCAAGGACGTCATTGACCTGACGCTCCTGGTGTTTCGCTCTCTTGGCTTCACGGATTTCACGGCGCAGGTATCGCTCCGTGACCCCGCGAACCAGGAGAAATACGTCGGCAGCGATGAGCTGTGGGATATCGCCGAAGAGAGCATTCGCGAGGCCGCCGTGGAGATGGAACTGGTTACCACCGAGGAAATCGGCGAGGCCGCTTTCTACGGCCCGAAACTGGACTTCATGGTCAAGGATGCACTCGGCAGATCCTGGCAACTGGGCACCATCCAGATTGACTACAATCTGCCCGAACGCTTCGACCTCTGGTACGTGGGCGCGGACAACGAGAAACACCGGCCGGTTATGATCCACCGCGCGCCGTTCGGATCACTCGAGCGGTTCATCGGCGTTCTCATTGAGCACTGCGGTGGAAATTTCCCAACATGGCTGGCGCCGGTGCAGGTTTCTGTGCTCCCCGTGGGTCAAGACTTTGACGCCTATGCGGAAGAAGTCTTGGCCTCCCTGAAGAGTGCCGGCGTCCGGGTCGAAATTGACCTTCGTAACGAAAAAGTCGGCTACAAGATCAGATCCGCGGAGATGCAAAAGGTGCCCTACATGCTTGTATTGGGCGCAAGAGAGCGCGAATCCGGCGCGGTTTCCGTACGCCGACACGGCGAAGGCGATCTGGGCTCGATGACCATTTCCGACTTCACCGACCTCGTCCTGAAGGAGTCTGACGTAGTGAGCGTCGCAGCAAATGCGCAGGTTGTCACCTGACGCTTACCTTCACACCGAAACAAGGGAGCCCTCCGCGCGGTATTAGCGTGTTTAGCTGTCTGTTTCTCGGTCGATCCCGAGGGAAAGACTCCCGCCTATTCCGACCATCAACTACTAAAGAACTATCTCTAAACTACGTGTCCGAGTAAACGATGCCATCCGCGTTCCGCGGGTTCGTGTCGTCGACCCTCTGGGAAATCACGGCGTATACGATACGCCGGACGCCATTGCGATGGCTCAGGAACAATCACTTGACCTGGTTGAGATCTCCCCCGGCGCAGAGCCGCCGGTTTGCAAGATCATGGACTTCGGCAAGTTCAAGTACGAGGCGCAGAAGCGCGAGAAGGAGATGCGAAAGAAGTCGCATAACCAGGAACTCAAAGAGGTCCGCTTTCGCCCTCACACCGATACCCACGACTTCGATTTCAAGGTCAAGCACGCACGCGGATTCCTGGTGGCTGGCCACAAGGTGCGCGCCTACGTCCAGTTCCGAGGACGTGACATTGTCTATAAGGACCACGGTATGGAGGTTCTGGCCCGCTTCATGGGCGAGCTTCAGGACCTGGCCAAGTGTGATCAGGAGCCCCGGATGGAAGGCCGCCGCATGGCGACCATCTTGAGCCCGATAAAGAAGGGGCAGTGAGGAGTCGGCTGGGAGTCTTCTGCAGCCCGGATCACTTCACTCCTTCTTCCCACCTGAGAGCCGAGTGACCATTGCCTGCCGGGCTTTGGTTTTCGTAATTTAGTCGGCTCTGGATGAAGCGTCCCGATCCCGGATCGGCACACAGAAAAGGCTGCGAAGCCGGATAGTTATTATGCCGAAAATGAAGAGCAACAGCGGCGCCAAAAAGCGGTTCACAGTGACCGGAACTGGCCGTTTGAAGCGAAATAGAGCGTACCACGCCCACATTTTGACCAAGAAGAGTCCCAAGCGGAAGCGCCATCTGCGCGAGTCTACGCTGGTGCACCCTGCGGATGAGCCTCGCATGAAGCGGCTCATCCTGGCCTAAATCAAGTAGAGAAAGATGCCACGCGCAAAAAATAGAGTTGCTTCCCGTGCCCGCCGCAAGCGGATCATGGCGATGGCCAAAGGCTATTGGGGCCGGAGGAGCAACATATATACGGTCGCCAAAAACGCCGTAGAGAAAGCCCTCGGTTACCAGTACCGCGACCGGAGGCAGCGGAAGCGCCAGTTCCGCCGGCTCTGGATTGCCCGTATCAATGCCGCAGCTCGATTGAACGGTACTACGTATTCCCGTTTTATGGGAATGCTCCGCAAGGCGGACGTAACCCTCAACCGGAAGGTTCTCGCGGATCTGGCAATGAATGACCCACAGGCCTTTGCCAAAGTCGTACAGACTGCGTCCAAGTAGCCGTGGGAAGCCATAGGGATCATTGATCCCGTCCTGGTCGATTTGAAAATCCCGTCGCGGTCTTTGGGCACGGCGGGATTTTCTTTTTGTAGCACTTCTCACCCTCTCCCCTTTCCGGATGTCTGACTCCCTGGAAAAAACCTTCTCTGAGTTGGCAGCGGCGGTTGCCGCTGCTCCGATGGACTCCGCTGAGGACATCGATGCGTTCAGGATCCGGTATCTGAGCAAGAAACAAGGCCAGATCACGGAATTGCTGAAAGGGATTACGGCAGTAGAGCCAGCGTCTCGCCGCGAGTACGGCCAGTTGGTCAACGGAATCAAGAAGGCCGTTGAGGAGCGGATTCAGACGGCGCAGGAAGCCGTGAGCCGCTCCGCAGTGGCCGCCCCGACCGGTATTGACCTGACCCTCCCGGGCCGTAGACGTCAACTGGGAAGCCTGCACCCCATCACGCAGACGGAACGGGAAATCCGGCGCGTCTTCGAGTCCTTTGGTTTTGCAGTCGCGGAAGGACCCGAGGTGGAAGATGACTGGCACAACTTCGGTGCGCTCAATTTCCCGCCAGACCACCCTGCCCGGGATATGCAGGACACGTTCTGGATAGACGCGCCCAACGAGAAGGGTGAAGGTGTGCTCTTGAGAACACACACATCTCCCGTCCAGATTCGGGTTCTCCAAGGTCAGGCCCCTCCTGTCCGCGTCATCGCGCCAGGGCGGGTCTATCGGAATGAGGCCATCTCGTACAAATCCTACTGCCTGTTCCATCAGGTCGAAGGCCTCTACGTTGACGAGGGCGTTTCCATGGCGGACTTGAAGCAGATTCTGCTGGCATTTGCCCAGAAGATGTTCGGGTCCGATGTGCGCACGCGGTATCGCCCGAGCTTCTTCCCGTTTACCGAGCCAAGTGCCGAGTTGGATATCTGGTGGCCGGACGACTCCCACCCGGATGGCGGAAGGTGGATGGAAATCCTGGGTAGTGGGATGGTGGATCCCGAGGTCCTGAAGGCCGTGGACATTGACCCCGAGCGGTATACCGGATACGCCTTCGGCATGGGCGTGGAACGCATCGCCATGCTCCGCCACAACATCAACGACATCCGCGTCCTCTACGAAAACGACGTCCGCTTCCTGGAGCAATTCAACTAGTTGGATCTGCCCCGTCGATGACGCAATCGAGCCCAGAGGCTCGCATTCTGGCCTAGGATTATGAGAATCAGCTGCAATTGGCTTGCTGACTACGTGCGCACCGAGTGGAGCGCGGACGAACTGGCGGACCGCCTTACCATGAGCGGCCTGGAAGTGGAGTCGGTGGATAAGGTCGGTTCGGATCTGGCTGGCGTGATTGTGGGCCATGTCCTGAACGTGACACAGCATCCCAACGCCGACAGGCTCAGGGTTTGCACGGTGGACATTGGCGCCGGAGATCCCGTCCAGATTGTATGCGGTGCGCCCAACGTGGCTGCAGACCAGCGCGTACCGGTTGCGACCGTCGGGACGGTGCTGGACCTCCCCGACCGAAACGACCCGTCCACCCGGGTGCCGGTCACGCTCAAGAGGTCCAAGATTCGGGGCGAAGAATCCATGGGCATGATCTGTGCCGAGGACGAACTCGGATTGGGCGAAGATCACGATGGCATCATGGTGTTGGCAGCGGACGCGCCGATCGGGTCTCCCTTTACGGCTTATCTGGCCACCGTGGGTGTCCAGAACTCGGACCTTTCCATTGACATTTCCATCACACCGAATCGTCCGGACGCGGTCTGTCACATCGGCGTGGCACGGGATGTGGCGGCTCTGGCCGATGTGCCGTTGACCAAGCCCGATGTAACGGTACCCATGTCTGGTGGCAAGGCCGCCGATCAGGTATCGGTTGAGATTCTGGACCCGACGGGATGCCACCGCTACGTTGGTATCCTGGTTCGCGGCATCACGGTCGGCGAGTCTCCGAAATGGCTCCGTTTACGGCTTGAGGCGGTTGGTCTGCGCTCGGTCAACAATGTCGTGGACATCACTAACTATGTGATGTATGAATGTGGCCAGCCTCTCCACGCCTTTGATTTCGACCAACTGGCGGGCGCAAAGATTACGGTTCGACGCACGGCGGGTCCGGAGACCTTCACTACGCTGGATGGCAAGAAGCGAGACCTGCCCGTGGGCACGGTCATGATCACGGACGGCGAGCGCGATGTGGCGGTTGCTGGCGTGATGGGCGGCGAGAACTCCGAAGTCTCGGACAGCACCGTAAACGTGCTGATTGAAAGTGCCTGGTTTACGCCATCCGATATCAGGAAGGCCGCCAAGGCGCTCCAACTACAGACAGACGCCTCCTACAGGTTTGAGCGTGGGGTCGACCCCACCGGACAGGCATGGGCAGCAGCCCGCGCTGCCGAACTCATGCGAGACCTTGCCGGGGGGACTATTGTAGACGGCATGGTGGACTGCCACCCGGTTCCATGGGAGGCCCCAACCGTGCACCTGCGCGCAAGCCGCATCACCCGGGTCCTGGGTATTGAGATTCCCGAATCCGAGACGGCCCGGCTACTTAGTGCCATAGGCTTCGGTGTGACGAAAAGTGGTGACGGCTGGAACGTTGTGGTCCCTCCTTTCAGGTCAGATGTCGCGCGCGAAATCGACCTGATCGAGGAGGTAGCCCGCCTGCATGGGCTCGACAAGATCGAAGTCCCCACGCACGCCGGAGTCCCCAACGAGCGCCCTGAGCCTCCCCGGCCACTCCCGAACCGCATCCGACTGGCAAATCTGCTAACCGGACTCGGCTTCCGGGAGATCTGCACGAACAGCATGATGCGGGTTGACCGGGCCAAGAGATTCGCGTCCCCCGACGTGAGGGGCGGCCGACCCGTGGGCGAGGTCGTCGAGACACTGAACCCTATATCTCAAGAGATGGCGGCCCTTAGGCCCAGTCTTCTACCGGGCGCGCTTCAGGTACTCGCCCACAATCTGAACCACGGCCAGCCGGGCCTCCAGACATTCGAGTTTGGCCACGTTTTTGATCGGCTGGAGACCAGTGACTCGGTGATTCCAGGCTTCCGGGAAGAGGAACACCTCCTCCTGCTGGCGGCCGGCACCGACGGCAAGGGGTCGTGGGACGGCTCGGCGCACCAAACGGATATTTACGACCTAAAGGGCGCTGTGGAGAGTATTCTGAGCACGTTGGGCCTTCATGGCGTGGACATGACTGCCTCGCCGGCGGGATCGGACCTGACCCGATATCATTTGTCGGTCCAGATTGGAAAGGAGTCCATCGGGACGATTGGTTGTGCATCGCGCGGGGCTGGAGGCGAGTTTGGCCTGGACACCGACGTGTTCTTTGCCGAACTCGATTTTTCCGCGATCGTGCGCCTGAGCCGTGAGGATGGCGCACCTCAATTCGACCCCGTGTCCAAATTCCCGATCGTCGAGCGGGACCTGGCTCTTTTGGTGGATGGTAGCCTGCCCGTTGGAGGCATGCTTCAAACCATTCGTAGCGCGGGCGGTAAACTCCTGAAATCGGAGCGCGTCTTCGACCTCTACGAGGGTGACCGCATCGAGAAGGGAAAGAAGAGCGTGGCGTTCGGCCTTGAATTTGGAGCCAACCGCACCCTCAAAGACAAAGAGGTAGATCGAGCTATCGACAATATTGTGCGGGCTTTGGGTTCGGAGTACGGCGCCATCCTGCGCTCCTAGCCCGTGCGTATTATATTCGACCGATCCCCCTTAAGACCATGACGGACGAATTCGACGACCTGACATCTGACGGACCGGAATCTGTTGGGCCGCAACAGCCAGAGGACGACCCCGACCAGCAGCAGAACATGTTCCCACGTACCCCCGGGTCCAGCGTTGCTGAGGATGTCGGGGGCCGGAGAACGGTGCAACTCAAGAGCTACAAGTCTCTGGAGACGCTGCGGGACCGGGTGATGCTTACCTCTCGGGAATTGGCCCGGCTACGGACCGAAAATGCCGAGCTCCACCGCCAGGTCGAAGAATTAAAATCGGGAGTCGCAGTCCAGATAGAAGGCTCCACAATTCTGCTCACGGAGACGCCAGCCGTGCTTCGGAGCAAGGTGGAGGGTTTTATTGAGGCCATTGATCAATACCTCCAGGATGATCTGGCAGACGAAATCCGCGGTAGAGGGGCCAGCGACTGATGTTCAAGTCACTCCGTATCCAAATTCTGGGCCGCGACTACACACTCAAGGTCCACGAAGACAATCGGGACCAGACGCAGCAGCTGGCGGACTACGTTGACCACAAGATGTCGGTCTTCCGGAAGGCGCACCCAGACCAGTCCGACACAACAGCCGCTGTCATGACCTCCCTGGCCATCGCGGAGGAGTTGTTTCTGGAGCGGGCCACGCAGGAAGAGGTGCGGGAGAGTTTGGATTTACAACTCGGCGAACTGGAACGACAGTTGACGGAATCCCTCACGACCAAGGGTTGACTGCCCTCTCCGAGAGCTTTATTCTCTCAGAGCACTGTCCCGTTTCGAGCGTAAGTAAGAACCTTAATACGTTACGTTTGGGAGCCACACTTCAGGGCTGGACACCAGGCCCCAATCGAGCAATCGACTCCGCTTCGGCGGTCCGGGGAAGGTGGAAGGGCTTGAGAGGTTGCCCACATTGATATGAGGGAGGTTCTTCATATCGATCGTTGCGGGTAGTGCGCTTTATTGGCCCCGACAGTTTGCCCCGACGGACCCGTCTGTCTGTGGCGATTGTCGGGGCTTTTTTTGGTATGTTGGTTTGAACATATCGGTTGGCCCTGGAGACATTCCGGGGCCGTCCGGGACAAGGTGATGGAGTACACGACCTTCCAGATCGTGTTCGCCCTTGCCGCTGCGTTCGGGGTTGGATTCATTGTCGACCGGTATTTACTCAAACTGGTCGGTCTAAATAGATTGGCGAATGCTCGTCAGGAGGCCCAACAGCTCCTGGCAAACGCCAAGATAGAAATAGAGGCCCTGCACGATCAACGCATCGTCAAGGCTGAAACAGAGTTAAAGCGGCGCGAGGCCGAGCTCGAAGACAATACTGAATCGTCCCGGCGCAGCTGGCGGCGCACGCGTCAACAGCTTGAAGAGCGACACGAGTCGCTGAACGAAAGAGCCCGTCGTCTGAACGATCGGGAGACCCTCCTGCATGAGGCCTCGGACACCCTGTCCGCCCTCACTCAGGAGGCCGAGGTCTCACGTGCGCGCGCAGCGGATCTGGTTAGTGCCGTGTCTACTCTAACCGCTGATCTGACCAACCAACACGTGGCTCTCCAGGCCCGGGAAACAGAACTCGCGCTCGCAAGAGTCGAACTGGGTGCGGCGCAGGAGCAGGCTAACTCGCTTCTGACCGAGCGGCGTCAGAGGCTGGAATCCGCCGCCGGGTTGACTGCACAAGAGGCTCGCACGCAGCTGATTGATCAACTTCGCGGAGAAGCAGAGCATCAGGCCGCCATCCATGTCAAAGAGGTGCGTGAGGAGGCCCGCCTCCGAGCCAACCGGGAGGCCCGAAAGATCATAATTTCGGCCATTCAAAGGACGGCTGCTTCCCACGCCATTGAGAACACCGTCTCAGTCGTAAACCTGGGGTCCGACGAAATGAAGGGTCGGATCATCGGGCGCGAGGGCCGCAATATTCGGGCGTTTGAAGCCGCAACCGGTATCGAGGTCATTGTGGATGACACCCCGGAGGCCGTGATCCTGTCCGGCTTCAATCCGGTCCGAAGAGAGATTGCCCGCCTGGCCCTGGAGGCTCTGATTCAGGACGGCCGAATCCACCCGACCCGCATCGAGGAAGTGGTCGAAAAGACCCGGTCCGAGATCGAGGAGCAACTGGTGGAAATGGGCGAGCAAACCGTAATCGAGCTGAATCTGCTTGGCTTGGACCCGGTACTCATTCGTCACGTGGGGCGCATGCGGTACCGCTCCAGCTACGGACAAAACCTCCTGGCACACTCCATGGAGACGGCTCGGATTGCCTCCATGATTGCCGCGGAATTGGGCCTGGACGCGGCAAAGGCCCGCCGAGGCGGCTTGCTGCACGACATCGGGAAGGTCGTGGAGGACGACATCGAGAGGCCTCACGCGCTGGTTGGAATGGATCTTTGCCGTCGGAATGGTGAGGATGCCGAGGTCTGCAACGCCGTCGGGGCGCACCATGATGAGATCGAGATGACCTCGATGCTCTCCCCCATTGTCCAGGCTGCCGACGCCATATCCGGCGCCAGGCCAGGCGCCAGACGGGAGGCTCTCGAGTCATACATCAAACGACTCGAACAGCTGGAAGAGATGGCCAGGGCCTTTCCGGGCGTCGAACGTGTCTTTGCGATTCAGGCTGGCCGTGAGATCAGGGTCCTCGTCAATCAGGATCGGATTTCTGATGGGGATGCCGAGCAACTCGCCGTGGACATATCCCGAAAGATCCAGGCAGAAATGCAATATCCCGGTCAGGTAAAGGTCACCGTGATTCGGGAGGTTCGGGCCGTTTCCTACGCGAAATGAGCCGGTTATTGGCTCCTGTTTCACATCGTGAATCGGCAGTCCTGCTATCTTCTTCCTTCCGGTCCTCGTCGTTGACCCACGCCTCGATGGGTCGTTTTTCTGGATCCTGAACAGCCTGGCAGTCATGATTGGAGTAGTCGGAAAGCTTCTTGTACTGGTTGGTTTTGTAGCCACCGGGTTGGCCGGCGTGGCCTACTTTCGGGCCGCACAACTGGAACGGGGAAGCCACGATTGGCGCCGCGTAGGCCGGGCGGCATGGAGCGTGATGACCGTTGGGATGTTGATCTCATACGGATTCCTCTTCTACCTGAGCCTGACGCATCAATTTCAGTACGCCTATGTGTACGAACACACGGCGAGGGATCTGGGCCTGAAGTACGTGATTTCGGCTAACTGGGCTGGTCAGGAAGGGTCGTTCATGCTTTGGATCGTGCTTAACGGGCTGGTCGGTTGGTCCGTCATGCGATGGGCCAGAGAATGGGAGGCGCCCGTCATGGCCGTTATCGCGGTCTGCCAGGTCTTTTTGATTTCGATGGTAGCGGGTCTGGATCTTGGCTTCTTCAACCTGGGCGTATCGCCGTTCATACTCCTCGCAGAGAAGTTTCCAAACGCCCCGATGCTGGCGGCCGGCCTCGTGCCTGAGGATGGGCAAGGACTGAACGACCTCCTGCAGAACTACTGGATGGTCATCCACCCGCCAACCCTATTTACAGGGTTCGCCATGATGATCGTGCCCTTCGGGTTTTCGGTTGCGGCGCTCTGGAAGCGCAAATACACCCAATGGGTGCGTCCTGCCCTCCCCTGGGCCTTGTTCTCGACGATGATACTCGGAGTC
>JBLHLC010000074.1:0-12203 GCA_047619685.1 Rhodothermales bacterium | reverse complement strand
ATCACAGCGCGGGTCCGAAAAAACGGCCACACGGTGTTGGTGGCTACGCCGATGTAACCGATAATGCTGGCGAGATTAACCATGAGGGTGGGCAAACGGGACTCATTGTAACCAACGGCAAATCTGCGGTGGGGGCGGTTCGCAAAGCGGGGATTCCCGGCGAATTGCTCCCCTGGGACGACGTCCTCCACGACGGCCCCGTTCCGGGTGGTCTGGGGGATGCGGAGCTGGCCCATGTGCGGGCGGCGTACCTGGCCGACGGGGCCGATCCTGGTCCGATCGAGGCGGAACTTAGACTCCGTGACAGGACCCTGCAGGAGGCCAAAGGCCGAATCGTTCTATGGTTTGAGCATGATCTCTACGATCAGCTTCAGCTTATTCAGATCCTGTCCCGTCTTTCGTGCCGATCGGACCTGTGGATGGTGCCGCAGGACACCTTCATCACCGATCTCGGGCCCGAGGCGCTGAGAACTGCTTTCGATCAGACCGTCAAAGTCTCGGAGGCGCAGCGGGAGTGGGCCGTACGCGCCTGGGCTGCATTTACCGCGCCTCGGCCTGACTTGATGCCTGAACTGATTCAGGACCCGGGAATCGCTGCCCTTTCGCACCTGGCCCCGGCGCTTCGTCGGTGGCTTGAGTCGTTTCCGTCAAAGGGTGGTCTGGCCAGAACGGAGACGGAGGTCTTGAGGCTGCTGTCCGATGGGCCCAAGTCCGGCGTGGCGTTGTTTCGGGCCACGGACGCCAGCGAGGAGGCCGCCTTTCGCGGTGACTGGTCGTTCTGGAAAGTGCTGGCGGGCCTCAGCCCGGGTCTCCTGAGGGAGGAGCCGGATGGTCTCTGGTCTATCACTGGCCTGGGTACTCAAGTCTTGGCCTCAGCGCGGGATCGGGTATCGAGCATTGGTCTTGATTCATGGCGAGGCGGCACGCATCTCACGCCAGAAAATGACTGGCGGTGGGATGGGAATCGCCTCAGGCGTCGCTGAGGCGGCCCCTCGACAACGGGTGCGCGGTATCGGCATGCAGCAAGACCCTGGGTGTCAGTATTTTGGCACTGCCGCTGGAAGCGGTTCCAAAGCCAAAAGCGCCACCATCAAATGTTGATGAGCTGTGGAAAACATCCACAGGCAAGACGTAATTCTACCTAAACCGTTCGGCAGCGCCGTCCTAACGCACCAAAACCTTGTTATTACAGCGTTTCGGCAAACATGAAAATCCGACCCTCTCTCTGGAAGTAAAAAAAGCGGCCCAATTGGCCAAAAACCCACTTGTGGACAAGCTGTGGATTGCGGTGTTGGGTTGGTAGCTCAATGACAGCGGCGAACCCCTCCATCGGTCTTGATAGCCCCTTCGCCGACGAGGGCCTGGACGTGCCCGCGTTGCCCAAAACAAGGCGGGTAGAAGAGGCCAGGATCAACCTGACGTTTCGCCAGATCGGGTAGCCTTTAGGAGAGGACCTTCTCGTACTTCGCAATGTCTTCCAGGACCAGGCCTGTCCCACGGACCACCGCAGTCAGCGGGTCCTCCGCGACGTAGACGGGGAGATCCACGCGTCCCTTGATGAGGGAGTCCAGGCCCTTGAGCATGGCCCCGCCACCCGTCAGCATGATTCCGCGCTCAAGGATGTCAGATCCGAGCTCCGGGGGAGTCCTTTCCAGGCACCGAATCACGGCCGCAGCGATCTGGCTGACTGGCTCCCGAAGGGCCTCTCTGACATCTTCTGACGAAATGGTCCTGATCTTCGGGATACCCGAGACAAGGTCACGGCCCTTGACGGACAGTTCCAATTCTGGATCAAGCTCTACGGCACTTCCCACCTCGACCTTGATGCGTTCCGCCGTCCGATGGCCGATGAGCAGGTTGTGGTTGCGTTTGAAGTACTGCACAACTGCGCTGTCCAGTTCGTCGCCACCTACGCGGATGGATTCGTCGATGACAATACCGTTCAAGGCGATGACGGCAATTTCCGTGGTCCCACCGCCGATATCGACAATCATGTTTCCAACAGGCTCGGCTACGTTCAAGCCGATTCCGATGGCCGCCGCCATGGGTTCGTCAATCAGGTAGACCTGACGGGCGCCGGCGTGTTCGGCTGAGTCGCGGACTGCGCGCTTCTCTACTTCCGTGATTCCGCTCGGGACGCAGACAACCATCTTGCGAATGGCCGTGAACCAACTGGTCTGGACTTTTCGGATGAGGTGCCGAATAAGCTGCTCAGCGACCTCGAAATCCGCGATTACTCCGTCCTTGAGCGGGCGAATGGTCTCGATATCCCGGTGGGTGCGCTCATGCATCTGCTGCGCCTCCTCACCAACGGCAATGATCTTTCGCGTGGACCGATTAAGTGCGACAATGCTCGGCTCGTTAAGCACGATACCACGACCCCTGATGTAGATGAGGGTATTTGCGGTACCGAGATCAATCGCTACGTCGGACGCGAAATTCAGAAGTGCCATTCTAAACCAGTTGCTCTCCCCGGGCCAGGTGGGCGGTTGCGTGAAGTGCGAATGCACGCCCTCTTGTGGCCGTTTACAGGTTTGCAAACTAAGGCCATGAGGCCTTCCATCCAACGTGTCCGAGCACTCTGATTAACGAAGAAAACCTGTGTATTGGGTGGACAAACGGCGTTGACGCCCTAGATTCTTCGTCTGGAAAGGCAATCACCCATACTGAAGCCAGCGCTCGGATGGTTCGAGTCCCAGGGCTGGGCACCATTCCCGTTTCAGGAGGAGGTGTGGGAGCGGTACCTGCGCGGCGAAAGCGGCTTGATCCACTCGGCCACGGGCTACGGAAAGACGTACGCGGCCTGGTTCGGGCCGCTCCTGAACGCGCTCGAGACTGGGGATGAAGGTGGGGGTGGGCTCCGGGTGTTGTGGATCACGCCTTTGCGGGCGCTGGTGAACGACACGGTTGAGGCATTGCGCCGTCCGCTTGAGGATCTGGGAATCCCCTGGACGGTGGAGCGGAGGACCGGGGATACCTCCTCCGACGTAAAGTCCAGACAGCGCGATTCCCTTCCGGAGGTATTGGTCACGACCCCGGAGAGTCTGTCTCTGCTGATAACCTACAAGAACCTGCGCCCGGAATTCGACAAGCTGGAGGCCGTCTTCGTGGACGAGTGGCACGAACTCCTGGGAAGCAAGCGAGGGACGCAGACCGAGTTGGGTTTGGCACGCATGCGCCGATGGAGACCAGGCGTTCGAATATGTGGTGTCTCCGCCACTATTTCGAATCTGGACGAGGCCCTTCGGGTTCTGGTTGGGACCAAACCCCACGAGATGGCGACTGTGGTCCGCGGCCGCGAGTCCAAGACGGTGATCGTGGATGCCCTGCTTCCGGACGTGGTTGAGCGTTTCGAGTGGACCGGCCACGTGGGGAAGAACATGGCGCCCGCGGTTGCGCGCGAGATAGACCAGGTGGGCTCGTGCCTTGTCCTTCGGCACCATCCAGAGATTTCTGAAAACGGGCTCGTTTTGGCCGGTCACCTCCACCCGTCAGTCCGGCTTCGAGGGCCGGGGCGCGACAGTCTCTCGCTGCCATGTTTCCACGTGGGTAGCAGAATCCTTGTGCTTCCCGCATTCACCCGGTTCTCGGGGGGGCATCCCGTTTCGACGCGGAAAGGAGATCGCGTCTTCGCCATCGCCGATGAATCCGTTCTGGATGTCACTGCGCTTGTTCGCTAGTGGTCCTGGACGGCTCCAAAAGAACAGAAGGGAGTCCCGGCCTGACGGGGCCGGGACTCCCTTCTGCGTCTTATCTGGGCAGCCTACGGGGCCACCTGGAAGGACGCGGTGTTCTGGCACCTAGCCATTCATCAAACCGCGCGCCAAGGTCCAGCAACGACGATTGTGATCCGGATAGGTATAAATCGGTGCCCGATTTGGGTACAACTACCCAGGCAAACGGAAAAAGTGTCCGATTAGCCGACGGGCTCAAAAAGTGCCATTACGGCTCCAGCAGGGTCTCTGATGACGCAGTATCGCCCGTGGCCACTCATTTCCTTCGGACCCGAAATTACCTCTCCTCCTCCGCCACGACAGGCCGCCATGGACAAATCCAGATTCTCCACATTCACGTAGATCATCCACTGGGCGGGCAGGTCCTCGTTTCCCCCTCAGGCGTGGCACACGCCAGTGGCGGGGTCTCCGGTGCCGGGGACCGTCATGGTGTAATCGTCGTAGTCGCCCATCTTTACGGGCTCCGGTTTCCAGCCAACTACAGCCGCGTAGAAGTCTCGCAGCCTCGCGGCGTCGGGCACGGTAAGGTCGAACCAGGTCACGGTGCCGGCGGCGGGTTTGTCTGTCATCTTTCAGGTGTTATGCTACCCGAAAGGTATCCAGTCCCGATCCGGACTTCCAATGCCAGAGTTACCGGACATAGAGGCGTATTTGCACGTACTGCGCAGAGATGTGAAGGGCCGGGTGGTGCGTGGGGTAAGGCTGCGCTCTCCATTTCTGGTTCGAACCATAACGCCGCCGCTTAACTCCATTGTCGAGGCTGAGCTTAGCGGGCTGCAAAGGATTGGCAAGCGTGTCGTGATGGAGTTCGCCAGCTTCCAGCCAGTTCGATTCGTGGTTATTCACCTCATGAAGGCTGGTCGGTTGAAATGGGGAAAGTCGGGCGCCGGTCTTCCGGGGAAAATGGGTTTGTGTGCCTTCGACTTCGATCACGGCTCCATGCTTCTGACTGAGGCCGGAAACAAGCGGCGGGCCTCCATTCATGTGGTGGAGGGCGAAGAGGCCCTTGCCGAACTGGACCCTGGAGGCGCAGAGGTTTTTGATATCACCCAACAGACCTTCCAGGAACGACTCCGAGCCCGTCGTCATACGCTGAAAAGAGCGTTGACTGACCCACACATTCTCGCGGGCATTGGCGCCGCCTATTCCGACGAAATAATGCTTCGCGCCCGGCTGTCCCCCCTAAAACAGATCCACCAATTGAGCGACGATGACATGGCTACGCTACATCAGGCCTGCAAGGAGGTCTTGGCGGAATGGCGCGATGCAATCAAGCTCGAGGCGGGCAGCGGGTGGCCCAAGGTGACCGCATTTCGCACCGGCATGGGGGCGCACGGGAAGGCGGGTCAGCCTTGCCCCCAGTGTGGCACGCCGATCCGGAGGATTGTCTACTCGGAAACAGAGACCAATTACTGTTCCACCTGCCAGACAGGCGGCAAGGTTCTGAAAGACCGGGCGCTCTCGCGGTTGCTCAAAGATGACTGGCCAACCGGAGGGCAGGCATGACGGCTGAGTTGGAGGTGGTCATCCAGGTCCAGAATCTTCGGAAGACCTACGGGAAGACCGTCGCGGTGGATGACGTCAGTTTCGAGGTCCGTCGCGGCGAGATATTCGGCTTTCTCGGGCCAAATGGAGCCGGCAAAACCACGACCATGGAGTGCGTGGAGGGACACCGGAAGGCCGATGGCGGGGTGATTCGCGTCCTCGGAATGGATCCGGTGAAAGAGGGGCGTGTCCTTCAGCAACGGGTCGGCGTTCAGCACCAGGAGGCCCAGCTTCAGAAACGCATCAAGGTCTGGGAGGCCGTCGATCTGTGGTCTACCCTCTATAAGCGCCTTGCGGATCCCGATGTGATCCTCGAGCAGTTGGGATTATCTGCCAAACGCGACGCCTGGTTCATGACGCTTTCCGGCGGCCAGAAGCAGCGACTGTTCATTGCGCTTGCCCTCATCCATGACCCGGAGATCGTGTTCCTGGATGAACTGACCACCGGCCTGGACCCTCAGGCGCGGCGGGCCATCTGGTCGTTGGTGTTGGGGATCAAGGAGCGCGGGAAGACGGTTTTTCTGACCACGCACTTGATGGAGGAGGCCGAGAGACTATGTGACAGGGTGGCCATTCTGGAGCATGGCCGGGTCATAGAAACCGGGACTCCTGCAGAGTTGGTACGCAGGCACTGCTCCCAGAGGGGCGTTGTCTTTTCGTCCGAATCCGAAGACGTCGAAGAGGCCATGGAGAGCATTCCACGCCTGACGAAGCTGGAGAGGGAAGATTCGGTCTATACGCTGACCGGCGAAGGAGATGATTTCGTGACGGACGTAATGGGGGCGATTGCGGAGCACCGAGTGCGTGTCCGGGATTTCAGAACAGAGATTCCAACCCTCGAAGACGTCTTTCTGAAACTCACCGGGCACACCATTCGCGACTGACATGTTAACTGGATTCTGGAAACTCACCTGGGTAGAGATCAAGGTCTTTGTCAGAGAACCGATGGGCCTCATTGGTTCGCTGTTGATACCCATCGTCCTGTTCTTCCTCTTGAGCGGGGTTATAGACGAAGGATCCCCGGCCATGGGGGTGGATGCGTTCGAACAGGGCCCTCCATTCAACGTGGCGGTCCTTGCGGCTCTGTTCATGGCTCTGGGAGCAGTTCTCTCCCTGGTCGCCATCATCTCGATCTACCGGGAGGGTGGCATCCTGAAGCGCCTTCGCGCTACGCCCCTCTCGCCGGTGACGATTCTGGGTGCCCACGTGGCGGTCAAGCTGCTCTTTACCCTGATCGGGCTGTCCCTTTTTGTGCTGGCCGGCCGGCAGTTTTTCCCGGGTTTGCTGGACGTCAACCTCATCAGCTTCGGTGCGGCGCTCCTTTTCAGCACACTGAGCATTCTGTCTATCGGGTTTCTGATAGCCAGTCTTGTACCGACGGCCAGGTTCGCACAACCCATCGGTAGTGCGCTCCTTTACCCGATGTTGGCGATATCCGGGCTCTTCTTCCCCGTTGAGATACTACCTGGGGCCTTGCAGGTCCTGGCGAACATCCTGCCTGTCACACACGCCGCGGCGCTACTGGACGCCGTCTGGATAGGCCAGAGTTGGGCCGAGAACTGGGTTCACGTTGCCGCACTGACCGGACTGTTTCTTGTCTACACGGCAATATCGGCGCGCGTATTCCGCTGGGAGTGACCCCAGCGGAATAGCTGCTCGGAAAAGCGAGCCGAAACTCAGCCCGGGCTCAGCCGGCGCCCAAGGCGCTCGACCTCGAGCACGAAGGCTGGATCCGTGTCAAGCCGCGCCTGAACCGCCCGACACGCGTGAATCACCGTTGAGTGATCACGTCCGCCGAACCGCCTGCCGATGGCCTCAAGCGACAACGAGGTTAGTTGCTTGCAGAAGTGCATCGAAACGTGCCTTGCATCCACAATGGGGCGCTTGCGGCTCTTGCCGATGAGTTGCTCCACAGTCATCCCGTAGGCTTCCGCTACCGTGTCCCGAATCTCCGAAGCGGAGGGTGTTCGGCGCTTGGAAGTCGAAATGACATCGCACAGGAGCGGCTGGATAATGTCCAGTGTCAGCGGCGAGTCGTCAATCTGACGAGAGGCCAGAATCCGATTCAGTGCACCCTCAAGGACGCGGATGTTGTCTGTGACGTTGGCCGCGATGTACTCGACGATCTCGAACGGGAGGTCCAGACCGTGCCGGCTCGCGCCACGCTGAAGAATGGCAATCCGCGTTTCGAAGTCTGGCGACTGAACGTCCGCACTGAGACCCCAGCGGAACCGGGACAGCAAGCGCTCCTCGATACCCTTGATCTCTGACGGTGGTCTGTCAGCTGCCAGGACAATCTGTGCGCCGCCCTGATGCAAGTCGTTGAAGAGGTGGAAGAACTGCTCCTGTGTCTTCTCCTTGCCGCTGAAAAACTGTATGTCGTCAACGATCAGAACGTCGATCTCCCGGAAAGAGGAAGCAAACTCGCCCAGCATGTTGTGCTGGACCGCGTGAACGAAGCAGTTGGTGAACGCCTCACTGGTGAGGTAGAGAACGTTCAGTTCCGGATGTGCGTCTGCGACCAGATTGCCAATGGCGTGCACAAGGTGGGTCTTTCCCAGACCGACCTTCCCGTAGATCAGGAACGGGTTGAAACTCGTAGCCCCCGGGCGTTCGGCAACCGCAAGTCCGGCGCTGCGCGCCAGCCGATTGCAATCGGCTTCAATGAAGTCGTCGAACGTGTAAGAAGGATTGAGCGTCGCCGGCCGTGCTGGCACCGCCTGGGCGGGTGATGAATCCCTGGAAAAAGGTAGGCCAGGGGCCGCCGGAGAGGGGGCAGGGGAGGCTGCAGGGGCAGGGGGAGCTGTCGATTGGGGTGCTGCTTCGGGTCGCTTGGAGGCGACCCTGTCGGAGCCCATCACTCGAAAATGAATCTCGGGAGATCGGCCGTCGATGGTGGCGATAGTCTCTCGCAACAAGTCTGTGTAGTGGCGAGAAACCCACGTGCGGTGGAAATCATCAGGGACCCCAAGCGTGACGCTTGGTGCGTCGGGTCCAGTCTCAAAATCCAGAAGCTCTACCGGACGAATCCAGGTGTTGAACGGTTGAGCCGGCACGGCGCGTTGTAGCGAGTCCTTGCACTGATCCCAGAGCGATACGGACGCTGACGTCATGCGGGGGTTGCTGAAAGGGGCGGGTGAGAGAGAGAGGGGCGGGCGATGCCATTTTAGGCTCCAGGACCGAGGCACATCAAGGAGATCGGTACCCTACTTATCCACCCCGCTGCCCCGTCTATCCACAGTGGCGGGTGTGGAAAAAAAGACCCGAAAGTTTGAGTGAAACGCTTGCGCTTGGCAGACCGCCTCAGGAGTCCCCTGGGAGGCCGATTCGGTCAGATGCCGAAGCGTTTCATGATCTCCTGCGCGTGCTGTCCCACCTTGGGTTTGTTGATCACGTCCACCAGGACGCCTTCTTCATCAATCAGGAACGTGCTCCTGACCGTCCCCATGTACTTTCGGCCGTACATGCTCTTTTCTGCCCATGCCCCGTAGGCTTCCAGCACGGTGCGTTCGGTGTCCGCGATCAAGGGGAAGGGGAGGTCGAATTGTTCGGCGAACTTGGCGTGTTTCGCTGCTGGGTCGTCAGAAACGCCGATTATGGCGATGCCGGCGTCGGTCAGCACTTCGAAGTTGTCCCGCAAATTACACGCCTGCTTGGTGCATCCCGGCGTGTTGTCCCTTGGGTAGAAGTAGAGAGCGACCTTCTTACCCCGCAAATCTGCGGAGGAGATTGATCCGTCCTGCGTGTCTCCAGCAAAGGTAGGGGCCGGGCTTCCAATCTCGAGGGGCATAGTAGGTTATGGCTTCAGTTCAGAGAACGTCAACAGGATCCCGTTGACGTCTTCTATGGTGAATTCGTAGGCTCCAAAAAGGCGCGGCTCCAGGTCGCTGATCAGTGGTACCTGGCCTCTGATTCTGTCGTAAAGCCGACGGACGTCGTCGATGGGAATGTGGAGAATGATGCGGTCCTCCAGAGTGGGCTTCCGATAGTCCACAACTGACTCCCCGGCCACTGAGCGAAACACGATTCTGAGTTGGCCAGCCCTGAGGAAGGCGCGTGTCACATCGTCCTTCCCGGTGATTCGCACCAACTCGAACCCCAGAACCTCCTGGTAGAATTCTACCGAGCGGTTTATGTCTGCTACCGGGAAGCTGGGGATCAATCCGTTCATCGGGTGCAAAAATAGAAATCGCCGGGCTGGCATGTTGCCGTCCGGGCCCGGTTAAACATATGTGTAGAAACATGTGTATTTCATGTATGTCTTATCTGCATGTCAGACGTGCAGATACATCGCAAGGGCCGGGGGGCCGGGAGCAATCCCGCCAACAGGTTCGATAGACTTCGAACAGAGCTCGATCTCGGCGCCCTGGACGAAGAGGAGAGGCGCGCCGTGCCGACCTTATTCCTGACGGACGCTACCAAGTCCGTTCTGTCTGAGAACAAGAGTCCGGATGTGGGCTTCCGGTTTTCGCTCAATCCGTATCGGGGCTTCCGCAGGAGCCAGGGAGAGTTGTTCTAGCGTAGTGCGCCGTAGTTGAGGGAGCTTGTTTGGGCTTGTTCTCTCAAGCAGACGTGAGGACATCGCCCCAGCCTGTGGGTGGACCTAAGCGGACGCTCGATGCGCCGGAGTGGAATCAGGGATCCCAATTCCTCCAAATCACCGAATTGACCGCACGGAAGTCGAACACGGGCGGCAATTACACTTTCGCACCCCGGTTGCCGGGTCACGGAAGTAGAATTGGGACAACGTATTCTACTCTTAGGCCAACGCTTAACTGCCAAACAGAACGGCGCACTACGCCAGAGGTGGCGGTGTGCCCCTGACAAGCGTGCGGCCCGCTACCGGATGGCCATGTCTTTCATGTTGGAAACCAGAATCACCCTTCGCCTTGATATCGTCGGATCGAGTTCGTCTCCGCCATGCGAGTTCAAGCCCTCAAGGTAACTCTGGAAGTCTCCGAGTGACTCCCGGCCGACAACGCGGAGATAGTCCCATCCATCGGACACGAGAACTCTGCCGGTGGACGCGGCCACCCCGCTTTCTTTTTCCCACGGGAGCACAGTGTCCGCGATACCGGATTCGAAGGCCTCGGATTGGCCCGGTTCAACGTTGAACCACATGAAAGCGGTAATTCTGGCGGCAGACGCGTCGCCGGCGCCAAGATCCGGAAGCATCTCTACGAACTGATCTGTGTGGCTGGACGACAACCCGCCGATAGCGCCATAGATCGATCCAATGCTGGACCCGGCTTCCTGAGCGAGCATCCTCAAGGAGGTATTCGAGCTGTCCATGCCCGACATCCCGAGGAAGGAACTCACCACCATGACATCCATGGCTACCGGACTCTCAACTTCCCGATAGACCCGGAAGGCGTGCATGTGTTGGTCGCTCTTGTACAGCGGCAGCGCGCGCTCCCTGTAGAGGTCCAACGCCTCTCCCGAGCGTCCCGGAAGGAGTGAGAACGTGACGATCTGCCTGACCTCTCCTTCAAAAGGCACTTGACCGGCAGCCGGGATGGCATCTAAAAGGGCAGCCAGAGCCAGGCTTCCGAGGAAGCCGGTAATGACGGTTGTTTTCAACGCAGTTCCTTTCGAATAGCCGCTCATTCAGCCTCCGCCAGTTCGTCGTTTGCTTCAAAATACGCCCGAAGACGCTCGACGGTCTTGGGTCCAACGGCGTCGCGGAGGGCTTCTTCGTCGGCCGACCGAACTCCCTTGACGGAGCCAAACCGCTCCAGGAGCTTTTGGGCCGTCTGCTCACCGATGCCGGGCACTTCGGTCAGTTCTGTGCTCAGGTCTTGCTTCCGCTGTTTGCGCTGAAGCGTCACGGCGAACCGGTGTGCCTCGTTGCGGGCCCGCTGCAGAAGCTGTAGGGATGCGCTGGCCCTTGGCATGATAACGGACTCCTTATCGCCCGGGAAGAACACTTCTTCGAGCCGTTTGGCCAGGCCAACAACGGGGAAGAGGCCGTAGACGCCCGCGTCGCGGAGGGCCGTCATGGAACTCGAGAGTTGACCCTTGCCGCCGTCGATCACCAGCAGGTCGGGGAGTTCTCCGTTTTCCTCAAGGCGCCTGGTGTATCGCCTGCGCACCACCTCCTCCATGGAGGCAAAGTCGTCGGACTTGCCGCCGCCCACGGTCCGCACCTTGAAGGAGCGGTACTCAGATTTGCGCGGTTTGCCGTCCACAAACACCACGCACGAGGCTACCACGCCGGTACCGCTCAGGTGTGAGACGTCGAAGCATTCGATGCGTCGGGGAGGTTTGGGAAGCTTAAGATCATCCTGTAACTGACGGACCGCATGCGGAATCCGGCCTTCGCCCTGGACGACACGCTGCTGTTTGAACTCTTCCAGGAGCAACGCGGCATTCGAAGAGACCATCCGGATAAGCGCCGCCTTGTCGCCGCGCTTGGGCTCGTGGATGAGCACGTTGCGCCCTTTCTGCTCGCGCAGGAAGTCCGCGACCGTTTCGGGATCGGCCAGCGGCGTGTCCAGGAAGACCTCGTCGGGGAAGAAGGTGGCCTCAGAGTAGTAGCGCTCGACTACGAGTTGCATGAGCGCTTCGTCGCTCTCTTCCTGGATGCGATTCAGATACTGCTGGCGGCTGCCAACGATTTTGCCGTCCCGAACCTGAAACATGGCGGCACTGGCGATGGCTTCTTCGCGGTCCACGGCCAGGGCAAACAGGTCTCGATCCACCTCTTCGAGGCTCACAATCTTTTGGCGTTCGGCGTACTTCTCAAGCGCGCGAATCCGGTTTCGAAGGTCGGCAGCCACCTCGAAGTGCATCGCGGTCGCCTGGTCCTTCATCTCATCCCGGAGCAGACGGATCAGCGTCCCCGTCTTGCCATTCAGCAGTTGTTCGACCTGCCGGATCGTGTTGTCGTAATGCGCCTCGGTTTCAAGCCCGACGCACCCGCCC
>JBLHLC010000073.1:0-12260 GCA_047619685.1 Rhodothermales bacterium | reverse complement strand
CTAAAACGGGGCAGCCGCCAGATGGCGACTGCCCCGTCACAGGCAAAAACTCTCCGAGCTTACGCGCGCTTGTCCTGCGCGGCCAGATAAGCCTGCGCCGCCGCAAGACGGGCAATCGGCACGCGGAAAGGAGAACAGGAGACGTAGTCCAGACCGACTTCATAGCAGAAGTGGACCGAAGCGGGGTCGCCGCCATGCTCGCCACAGATGCCCACCTTGAGCATGGGACGCACCGACCGGCCTCGTTCAGTTCCGATGCGAACCAACTGGCCGACACCCTCGATGTCAATCGACTGGAACGGATCGTCCACGAGAATCTTGTTCTCCACATAATGCGGAAGGAACGTGCCCGCATCGTCACGCGAGTACCCGAAGGTCATCTGCGTGAGATCGTTCGTTCCAAAGGAGAAGAACTCGGCCTCGGCCGCAATCTTGTCCGCCGTAAGGGCCGCTCTTGGAATTTCGATCATTGTGCCGATCATGAAGTCCACCGTCTCGCCCTTCTCGTCGAAGACCTTCTGGGCCGTAGCACTGATGATGGCTTTCTGGTGCCGAAACTCCTCGACCGTACCGATGAGGGGCACCATGATCTCGGGAAGTACCGAGACGCCCTTCTGCTTCAGTTCGACAGCCGCCTCGATGATGGCGCGCGTCTGCATTTCGGTTATTTCCGGGTAGGTAATACCCAGACGACAGCCGCGGTGGCCCAACATGGGATTGAACTCGTGCAGGGCGTCGATCATGGCGCGGACAGCGTCATGCGAGATCCCCATCTTGGCTGCCATCTCGTATTCCTCCTTCTCCGTGTGCGGAAGGAACTCATGGAGCGGCGGATCCAAAAGGCGAATGGTAACGGGCAGGCCCGCCATGACCTCAAAGATTCCCAGGAAGTCCGACTTCTGGACGGGGAGCAGCTTTGCGAGAGCCACGCGACGGGACGCAAGGTCCTTCGCGACGATCATCTCACGGACGTGATCGATCCGATCACCCTCGAAGAACATGTGCTCCGTGCGGCACAGACCGATACCCTGCGCGCCGAAGTCCAGCGCCGCCTTGGCGTCGGCCGGCGTGTCCGCGTTGGTGCGGACCTTCATGAACCGGAACTCGTCGACCCAGGTCATGAACTCGGCAAACTCGCCGGACATCTCAGGCTTGACCAGAGGCTGCTCACCAAGAACCACTTCCCCGGTGGAACCATTGATCGACACCCAATCACCTTCTTTGACGGTAACGTTGCCATTGGTGAAGGTCTTCGTGCCGTAGTTGATCACGATCTCGCCGCAACCCGCTACGCATGGTTTGCCCCAGCCTCGGGCCACAACAGCCGCGTGGCTGGTCATTCCGCCTCGTGAGGTGAGGATACCCTCTGCCGCGTGCATACCGCCCACGTCTTCCGGGCTGGTCTCGATGCGAACCAGGATGCTGCGCTTGCCGGCGGCTTTCTGTGATTCCGCATGCTCCGCGCTGAAAACAACCTGCCCGACGGCAGCTCCTGGCGATGCCGGAAGGCCCTTTGCGATCACGAACTTGGCGTAAGCCCCCACGTCTTCAAACCGAGGGTGGAGCAGCATGTCGATGTGCAGGGGATCGACAAGGCTCTTGACCGCATCCACCTTCTTAACGAGGCCTTCCTTCACCAGGTCCACCGCAACCTTGACCGCCGCTACACCGGTCCGCTTGCCATTTCGAGTCTGGAGCATGAAGAGTCTCCCCTCCTGCACCGTGAACTCGATGTCCTGCATATTCTTGTAGTACTGCTCCAACTGCTGCGTGGCAGCCACCAGTTCTTTGTACGCGGCGGGAAATTTCTCCGCCATTTTCGAGATATCCTCGGGCGTACGAATGCCAGCTACCACGTCTTCGCCCTGCGCGTTGACCAGAAACTCGCCGTAGAGCTTGTTCTCTCCGGTAGAGGGGTTGCGCGTGAACAACACGCCCGTTCCGGAGCCGGAACCCATATTCCCATACACCATGGCCTGGACGTTGACCGCGGTGCCAATGAGGCCGGTGATCTTGTTGATCGACCGGTACTTCAGTGCACGGTCGCTATCCCATGATCCGAACACAGCATTTATCGAAAGCGACAGCTGCTCAAACGGGTCAGATGGGAACATGAAGCCGGTATGCTTCCTGTAGATCGCCTTGTAGCGATCGACCAGTTCGCGCAGGTCCGCGGCCGTAAGGTCGACGTCTTCCACGACGCCCTTCTCTTCCTTGAGCGCCTGCATGGCATGCTCGAAGTCATGATGGGGAACGCCCATCACCACATCGCCAAACATGTCGATGAACCGACGATAGGCGTCAAACGCAAAACGCGGATTGCCTGTCTTTTCGGCAAGGCCTTCGACCACGTCGTCGTTCAGACCCAGGTTCAGCACGGTGTCCATCATGCCCGGCATCGACTCGGCTGCGCCGCTTCGGACCGAAACCAGAAGAGGGTTGTTGCGGTCACCGAAGCCCAGCCCCATCGCCTCGGAAACGTGCGCGATCCCCGCGCGGATATCTCCCTCAAGCCCGGTGGGCCACTTGTTGCCCTGCTCGCCGTAAAAGCGGCAGCATTCGGTGCTGATGGTGAATCCCGGAGGGACCGGAAGGCCGATCGCGCTCATCTCGGAGAGGTTGGCTCCCTTGCCACCAAGGAGTGCCTTCATGGACCTGTCGCCTTCGCTCTTGCCTCCTCCGAAGAGGTAGACCATCTGAGCGTCGAGTGCGATATCTGCTTCGGCCGTTTCC
Source organism: Rhodothermales bacterium (assembly GCA_047619685.1). GTDB lineage: Bacteria > Bacteroidota > Rhodothermia > Rhodothermales > UBA10348 > JABDJZ01. The sequence goes on along the minus strand of JBLHLC010000073.1, from coordinate 9,527 downwards.
ATTTTCAGTCTGTATAGTTTTTCGGGCTGCCTGATAAGATAAGGTGGCCTTGCAGAGGCTCTAAGAGTCTACCACCAAGAAACCATTAAGCAACCGGAAGCGCTTTCGGGGGGACGGGTCGTTCCTTTGTGGGGCCTTCAAGGGTGATGAAGGCGCGAAGGGCCGACCATTCGACGGGGGCCGGAACGTCCCCGGCAAGGGCGCGTGAGAGGGCCGCCCAGAGAAACCGCCTTCAAGAATTCGTCCGTATGCCCTATCTCGTTGTTGTCGAATCCCCCACCAAAGCACGCACAATCCGCAAGTTTCTCTCGAGCGACTACCGTGTGGAAGCGAGCATGGGGCACGTTAGGGACCTCCCGGCGTCAGCGAGTCAGATCCCCGCAAAGTACAAAGGTGAGGCGTGGTCCCGTCTGGGTGTGAATGTGGCAGAGGACTTTGCGCCTCTGTATGTGGTCCCTCCGGACAAGTCCAAGGTGGTCCGCGAACTCAAGGCGGCACTGAAGGAAGCCGACCAACTCTTCATCGCGACTGACGAGGACCGCGAAGGCGAGTCCATTGGCTGGCATTTGCTCGAGGTGTTGAATCCGAAGGTGCCGGTGAAGCGCATGGTGTTTCACGAGATCACCGAGAAGGCCATTCTTGAGGCGCTTGAGAACACCCGCGAAATGGACACGAGCCTTGTCGAGGCTCAGGAGACCAGGCGTATCCTGGACCGGCTCGTAGGATATACGCTGTCGCCGCTTCTGTGGAAGAAGGTCGCGCCGAAGCTCTCCGCCGGCAGGGTCCAGAGCGTGGCCGTGCGCATCATTGTGAACAGGGAGAAGGAGCGTATTGTCTTCGTCCCCGCGTCGTATTGGAATATCGACGCGAAACTGAGTGTTGCTGCGGGCGCTTTCGAGGCCGCGCTCACCCATGTTGGTGGGATTCGCATTGCGGCGGGCCGTGATTTCGATGACGAAACGGGTCTTCTGAAGCCTGATCTCAAGGATGGCGTGAACGTCCTGCAATTGGACGAGACCAGGGCCCGCGCCCTTGCCGCGAGCCTGCCAGCGGCCAAGTGGAATGTGGATTCGGTCGAGACCAAGCTCTCGTCCCGATCACCTGCGGCTCCGTTCATCACGTCCACGCTCCAGCAGGAGGCCAGCCGCAAGCTGAGACTCTCCGCCAGAGAAACCATGCGTGTAGCGCAGCGCCTGTATGAGCAGGGCTTCATCACCTACATGCGAACCGATTCAACCAATCTGTCCGCTGAAGCGGTAACGGCCAGCCGCGGAGCAATCGAAAGGTTGTACGGCGCTGACTATTTGTACGACGGGACCAGGAAGTACGCGAGCAAGGTCAGGAATGCCCAGGAGGCGCACGAGGCCATTCGGCCGTCGGGCACCGAGATGAAGACCCGCGAGCAGCTCCAATTGGATGGCATCGAGGGGAATCTCTACGATCTGATCTGGAAAAGAACCGTCGCCTCCCAAATGGCCGACGCCAAGCTACGTACGGTCACCGCTCGCATCAGCGCGGGAGAGGGAGATGACGCGTGTTTGTTCCGCACCTCGGGCCGTACGATCGACTTTGCAGGCTTCATGCGGGCCTATGTAGAAGGCTCTGACGACCCTGAAGCTCAGCTTGAAGACCGGGAATCCCCCCTTCCTGCCATCGCAAAGGGAGACTCGCCGGGCTGTCACGGTTTGGATCCCCGGGGATCGGAAACGAAGCCGCCGGCCCGGTTGACCGATGCATCGCTGATCCGCTTTCTCGAGAGCGAAGGCATTGGCAGGCCGAGTACGTACGCCTCGATCATTGACACGATCGCAAATCGCGGATACGTGCGTCGCCAGGGTAGCCAGTTGGTACCCACGTTCATCGCCTTTGCGACGAACAACCTTCTGGAGGCCAATTTTGGACAGTTTGTCGATCTGGGATTCACCGCCCAGATGGAACAGACGCTGGATGACATCGCCGCAGGCGACACCCAGGCCACCCCATACCTCCACGAGTTCTTTGATGGCGAGGCCGGTCTTCAGACAAGCGTGACTAGGGGGTTGGATTCGATCGATGCCCGTGCGGTCTCAGAGCTCAAGTTCGACGCATGGCTGCCCTACTCCATTCGAGTTGGCCGTTACGGTCCCTATATCGAAGTCGATGTCGATGGCGAGATCAAGAAGGCGTCGCTGCCGGATGACTGGTCTCCAGGTGACGTAACTCCGGAGAAGCTCACAGAACTCCTGAAGGTGGCGAATGAGGGCGATCGGTTGCTGGGTATTCACCCGGAGCACGATATGCCGATCTACGTCTGCCGGGGCCCTTACGGCTACTACGTTCAGTTGGGTGAGAAGGACCAGGAAGGGAAACCCAAGCGTGTTTCGGTGCCGAAGGGTTCAGACCCTGCCGTGCTTGCCTTTGACGAGGCAGTCGATCTTCTCGCCCTCCCTCGTCCCGTGGGCGACCATCCGGAAACGGGCAAAGTAATTGTTGCCAACATCGGTCGATTTGGACCGTATGTGAAGCACGAGTCGACCTTCGCCTCGCTGACCGCGACCGACGATGTCCTGACGGTAGCGTTACCTCGTGCGCTTGAGCTGCTGGCAAAAAAAGCGGCCAAGAACAAGGCCCTCCGGGTTGTGGGAGAGCATCCCGAAGACGGCAACCCGATCGAACTGTTCGAAGGCCGATACGGGCCTTACGTCAAGCATGGCAAGACCAATGCTTCGATTCCCAAGGACTCTTCGCCGGACGATATCACTGTCGAGCAGGCCGTCGAACTGCTGAACGCCCGCGCCAAGACGAAACCCAAGGCCAAAGCGAAGGCGAAGCCCAAAGCCAAGACGAAGGCTGCAGCCAAAAAGTCCACGCCCCGAAAGGCTTCCCCCAAGAAGAAGTAGGACGTCAGGTGCCAAATGGCACCGTTACGACCGCGTAGTCATCGGCCGCGCCCGGCAATCGGCCGTCTCGGCATCGACCGCGTAGTCATCGGCCGACGTCGGCGTCGCCCAGGTGGAGCGAATTGAGCATGCCGATGTACGATTCGTATCGGCCAAGATTGAGATCCCCTTTCTCAACGCCCTTCTTTATGGCGCAATTGGGCTCATGATCGTGCGTACAGTTCTGAAATCGGCACTGGGGTAGCAGCGGCGCCATTTCGGGGAAGTAATGCGACAGGTGTGGAGGGTCCAGGCCAATTAGTCCGAACTCCCTGAGTCCGGGCGTATCGACCACGAAGCCATCTTTCTTCAACCTGTGCAACGAGGCGACGGTCGTGGTGTGAACGCCCTTGCCGGTGGCCTCGCTGACCTCCCCAGTCCGGAGATCAAGGTCCGGACAGACCTCGTTCATCAAACTGGACTTTCCGACGCCGGATGGCCCCGCCATGACGGAAATCTTGCCGCGGAGTCTTTTCTTCAGCTTTCTCAGGCCTCGGCCGGTATGGGCGCTAACGTAGATCACCTCATATCCGAGGTCCTCGTAGAGTGTTCGCCACTCGCCCAAAGCAGATCTGGCCGCGCGGTCCAGCAGGATATCCCGCTTGTTGACAATGATGCCGGCCGGTAACTGGTTGCTGGCAGCCATCACCAGGAATCGGTCCACGAAGCCCGGATTGAACTTGGGCTGATCAGCGGCCTGGACGACCCAGGCAAAATCCACGTTGGCCGCGATCACATGCGACCTCCCGATCTGCTTTCCGGCGGCCCGCCTCAAAAGGCAGCGCGACCGTTCTCCTATACCGACTATAAGCCCGGTGTCGTCGTCGCCGAGTCTGACCTCAACCGAGTCTCCCACTACCACCGGACTGGTCTCTTTACCGCGGGTGAGCCGAAATCGACCGCGCACCCTGGACGGAATCAGCCGGTCGCCTGACTGCACATCGTACCAACTCCCCGTGGATCGGACGACCGTCCCGTGGACCGTCCCCTGCTCAGTCCCAACGCGTTCGGACGTCAGCAATCCAATTCCTACCGCGTCCGCTGTTTTTTGGGCGCCATGGCTCGCTCCCGGTCCTCGAATACCTCATCGAATTCTATCAGAGTCGCGGCTTCTGGCAGGGCCGCCTGCGTACCGACCCGGTCTTCGAGCTCATCCATCCGTTCTATCAGGGGATCCGTTGCCTTTTTGACGGCCTTCTGTAGCATGCGCTCGAGCTCGCTGGTCGTGACGCTGGAACTGTTGGAAGAGGTCTTCCCGCCGCTGACACCTGAGCGTCCTTCGCGGTGCGCCAAACTCATCTGGGTCAGCCTCAGGATCGTCCCCGCAACGATTGCGATGATTGCGATGGCCATGATTTCTGGTGGCATGATGCGCTCCCTGTCTCTAGATGAATTCCGGGTTACGTTCCGATCCCTGCACCGGTTTCAACCGGCGTGAGCCCTAGTTGGACCGAGCCATCGCAGGCCTCGACACGGATACCTCCTCAGGCATGTCATTACCTCGCGGCGTGAACGACTGGATACCAGTCAACTGCCGCCCCAGAATGAGGCCGTGAATGTCGTAGGTCCCCTCGTACGTGTTGACGCTCTCCAGATTGACCATGTGGTGTATCACGCGGAACTCGCCGGTGATGCCATTGCCGCCCAGCATGTCGCGCGCCACCCGCGCAATCTCCAGCGCGGTCCCACAGTTATTCCGCTTGGCCAGTGAGATCATCGCCGGATGTGCCTGGCCGGCATCCTTCAGTTGCCCAAGCCGATGGGCCAACAGCTGCATCTGCGTGATCTGAGTGACCATGTTGGCCAGTTTGGTCTGCACGAGCTGCATGGCGCCCAGTGGGTACCCAAACTGCTTGCGCTCCATGACATACTGGAGGGCACGGTGGTAGCAGTTCTCTGCCGCGCCAAGGGTGCCCCAGACGATACCATAGCGCGCACTATTCAGACACGAGAACGGCCCGCGAAGCCCGGTCACATCCGGAAATACCATGTTGTCCGGCACAAAGACGTCTTCCATAACGATTTCGCCCGTGTGCGAAGCTCGGAGAGACATCTTGTTGTGGGTCACCGGCGTCGAGAAACCGTCCATCTCCCGTTCAAGCAGGAATCCGCGAATGACTCCGGGGTCACTTGAGGTCTCCTTGGCCTTGGCCCAAACAACCGCCAGATCGGCCACCGGCGAATTGGTGATCCACATCTTGGCGCCGTTGAGCACCCAGCCGCCGTCCCGGCGCAGGGCCGTGGTCGTCATCGACCCCGGGTCGCTCCCGTGATCGGGCTCGGTCAGTCCGAAACAGCCAATCAACTCCGCTGTCGCCAGCTTGGGGAGGTACTTCTGCTTCTGCTCTTCCGTGCCAAACGCGTGGATCGGGTGCATCACCAGGGAAGACTGGACCGAGGCGAACGACCGGTATCCGGAATCTACCCGCTCCAGTTCTCGCGCCACGAGGCCGTAGGCCATATAGGACGCGCCCACCCCACCGTACTCCTCGGGTATGGTCGCACCCAGGAGTCCGAGTTCTCCCATCTCGGTCGGAATATGGTCGTGAAAAATGCCTTCCTGATTCCCCTCCAGCGCGCAGGGCTCGAGTCGGGATTGCGCGTAGTCACGCGCAGTTTCCATGATCAGGCGGTCCTCCTCAGACAGGAGTGACTCAAAATTGAAGGCGTCTTCCGCGTTGAACGTTGGCTTCGCCATTCGATATTCCGGTTGAGGTAACACAAGAGTGATTAACGCAGAAAGATACGATCACCGTTACCCTCGGGACCCCATTCTCTCTGATCTCAACTCATCTTCACCCTGCGTGTGTGAACGGGCGGATCCCCGCGCCACCCTTCGCGCTATCTTGGGGAATGCCCGAAACCGCCAGCCTTCCGAAACGCATTGCCATCATGGGCCTGGGCCTCATCGGCGGTTCACTGGCCTTGGCTTTGAAGCGTCATGTTTCGGGGCTTCACATCACGGGGTTTGACGACCCCGATGTCCTGGACCTGGCCAAGGCAAGGGGTGCTATTGACACACCCGCGGCCTCGATAGAAGCAGCGGTTTTGGATGCCGAGATCGTCTTTATAGCGGCTCCCCTGGGCGCAAGCCTCACACTGTTGGAGGAAATGAGCCCCTTCCTTCGGCCCGGCACCTGCGTGACAGACGTAGGCTCCGTCAAGAGGCCCATCCGCGAGCAGGCCGACCGGGTCTTGCCCGAAGGCGTGGAGTTTATCGGCGGTCACCCCATGACCGGCTCGGAAAAGCGGGGAATCGCCCATGCGGACGCCGTCCTTTTTGAGAATGCGGTTTATGTCCTGTGCCCCACGGACCCGAGTTCCAAGGCCTTCTCGAGCCTGACGGGGCTTATTGAGCGGACGGGCGCCCGCATCATGGTGATGGACACGCAGGCGCATGACGCGGCCGCCGCAAGGGTATCGCACCTGCCTCAACTGATGGCGGTAGCGCTGGTCAACCAAATCGCCGACGATTCAGATAGCGCCCGGCTGGCCGCGGGAGGCTTTCGGGACATGACCAGGATCGCATCCTCCTCATTCGAGATGTGGCGAGACATCCTTGTCGGCAACCACGGCCCGATTCTGGACGAACTCGCCAGATTTGCGGCATCCCTTCAACGACTGCGTAACAGGATCGCCGAAGACGACCTGGAGGCCGTCGCAACGGAGTTCCGAAGCGCCGCCGCCATCAGAAACGCCGTGCCGGCAACCTCCAAGGGTTTTCTTAACCCGCTGTCGGACGTCTTTGTCTACACGCCGGACGAGCCCGGCGCACTCCTCAGTATCATCACCGCCCTATCCGACGCCGGCGCTGACGTCAAAGACATCGAACTGCTCAAGATCCGCGAAGGCACGGGAGGTACATTCCGCCTCGGATTCAAGGATGACAATTCGGCAAATGGCGCCGTAGCGTCCCTGGCCGATGCCGGACTCCACGCGTATCGTCTCTAGTCACGACTCTGCACTCACACGCTTCATGCAGCTTACTCCACTACACCAGATACATGTCGCACTTGGCGCGCGAATGATGGAATTCGCCGGGTACGACATGCCCGTCCACTACGGGAGCATCATTGACGAACACCACGCCGTGCGTACGGCCGCGGGAATGTTTGACGTAAGCCATATGGGCGAGGTCTTCGTCCAGGGCCCGGAGGCGGCGGCGTTTATCCAGAATCTGGTGACCAATGATGTCTCGGCACTGGACGACGGCAAGGCGATGTACACGGTGATGTGTAGGCCAGACGGAGGCGTCGTAGACGATCTGCTCGTCTACAGGCTTGAGGAAGAGCTCTACCTCCTGGTGATTAACGCCGCCAACATCGAGACGGACATCGCCTGGATGCATGCCAACAACCAGATTGGCGCCGAACTGACCGACCGTTCTGCTGAGATGGCTCTGATTGCCGTGCAGGGACCGGCCGCGTTTGATATTGTCTCCGACGTCGCCGACGTGGACCTGAGCCCGCTGCCCTTCTATCGCTTCATCCGGCCAGAGCCCGGCAGTTTCCTTGGATGCGACAGGGTCATCCTTTCTCACACCGGATACACGGGTGAGAAAGGTCTCGAGATTTACTGCGACTCCGGGGACGCCGTGAAGGTCTGGGAGGCCGTGGCGGCGGCGGGTGCCTCTCGGGGACTCAAGCCTACGGGCCTGGGATGCCGCGACACGCTCCGGCTGGAAGCGGGTTACTGCCTGTACGGCAACGACATGACCACGACCACCAATCCGCTGGAGGCCGGCCTCAATTGGCTTGTGAAGCTGGATGCGGGGGACTTTATTGGGCGTGACGCGCTGGTGGCGGCTAAAGAAGCGGGTCTGGCGCGCCGGCTGGTGGCATTCACGGTAGAAGGTCGTGGCATTCCCCGCGCCGGATGCGAAATCGTAAATACGGCTGGCGACTTGATTGGAATCGTGACCAGCGGCACGCAATCGCCGACCCTGGGCGCCGGGATCGGTATGGGCTACGTGCAAAATCTACCCGACTATAGAACGGCCGGGAGCCAAATAGGTATCAAGGTCCGCAACCGGACGTTGCCGGCAGAAGTAAAGAGGCCTCCTCTCCACAAGTAGTAGAATGGTGTTCGAGCGAGACATAGAGATTTTCCTGACCGCCTCCAGTCTGACTGCCGAGGACGTCAAGGGTCGGACTGTCGTGGCCGTAGACGTGCTGCGCGCAAGCACGACTATTGCCACTGCCCTTGCTAACGGAGCACGGGAAGTGATCCCGGTGCCTGACATGGGGGAAGCTGGTCGGATCGCGTCGGCACTGGATCCCGACAGGTATCTGCTGGGCGGTGAGCGAGGTGGGCACAAGATTGAGGGCTACGCCCTGGGAAACTCGCCGAGCGAATACACCAGAGAGGTGGTTGACGGCAAGACCCTGATTCTCAGCACCACAAACGGGACGCCCGCCATTCTCGCGGCGAAGGCGGCGGAGGAAGTCCTGATTGGTGGATTCATCAATGTTCGGGCGGTTGTGGACGCCGTTCGGCAGGCCGATCGAGACGTCACCATCGTGTGTGCCGGCTGGCAGCATCGGGTCTCGCTTGAGGACACCCTCTGCGCGGGGATGATCGTCAGCCTGCTTCTGGACGGCGAGAGTCCGGCAGACCTGTCCGATACTGCCTACATGGCGCTGTGGCAGTACAAACACGATGAGGAAGACCTCTCTCTGCCAATCGGGCGGTGCAATCACGCACGACGGCTGGTTGAAATGGGCCATGGCGACGACATTGCCGTTTGTATCGGAATAGACACCATTGGTGTCGTGCCGCGACTGCGGGAACAGCGACTCGTTCTGGCATCCTCGGGAGACCCCGCCCGCCTGACCCCGACGGCCAACCTTTCATCGGTCGAAACGCAGCCTTAGGTTCCGAGCATGGCATCTACCGTCAAGAAACGCAGCACGGCCAAGAAGAAGCCCGACGCCCAGCAGTTTGTCTCCGGGCAGAGAAAAAGAGAGATCTTGGGCCTCATCCTTCTGGTGATCTCGGCGCTTGTCCTCCTGGCAATCATCTCCTACGATCCGCAGGACAACAGGCTGGCTCGCAGGTTTTCGCTGGACGCGCTCCTGGACCCCGGCGATGACCGGGCTCTCAATGCCCTTGGGCTCACGGGTTCGTGGGTAGCCTTTCATCTGGTTCCCGGGCTTCTGGGCTACTGCTCACTTCTCTTTCCGGTCCTTTTGGGAAGCTGGGGCTGGATCTGGTTCCGCAACAAGATCGCGCTGTTTCTGCCTCTGGTGTCCGGGCTGGTCCTGGGTGGAGCACTGGTCCTGGCCACGCTTTTGGGATGGATCGGACTTGTCGGCGAGTCAGAGATGATTGCGTGGGCCGGAGCGGTCGGCGAAGGCCTGGCTGGATGGATGGATCAGGTTTTTGGCCGGCCTGGTTCTTTCGGACTCCTTGTCCTTCTCCTGGCTGTGACGGTGCTACTCATCGTAGATCACGACATTCAACGATCCCTGGACCGGGTCGAAAACCTGTTCGTCAACGCCGGAAAGAAGTCCAAAGCCGGATGGCAGAATTACGCCGTTGAAAGGCTTGAGCGGAAGGAGATGCGCAAGGAGGCGCTCGCAGAGCGTCGACAGGCCAGAACGGAGGCCA
>JBLHLC010000072.1:0-12516 GCA_047619685.1 Rhodothermales bacterium | reverse complement strand
ATGTCGCTGTTCACGCAACATGCGCTTGATACTGTTATGGCCACCCCTGAAGCCTGTGACGTAGGACCGGGTGTTTCTAGGCTTAGCGGCCGCGTCTTTAAGCCGAGATGAGTTCGTGGCGTGGGTAGACGAGCACCTGACGCCTGATTCTGTGTAACGGACGGGCGATCAGCGGCGACCGGAGGGAGACCGCTGAATTGGCTGGTTAGCGCGCCTACTTCAAACGACGAATGAGGTCTGCCTTGTCGAGGTTCAGGTTCGCCGCAAGATCATTTAGTATCGGGTTCAACGTACCGACGCGAAGGGGGCTATGAAGAGGCACGGTGATATGGTGGTCACCATCGTCCCGGCTTCGAGTCAACCGAACATGACTCCCAGACTGCCGCGTCTTCTCGTAGCCGAACTTGCGGAGTCGGCGGACGAGATCTTCGCCATGCAGGTCGCGCGGGGTTCTGACGCTGCTAGAACTTCTTCTCGAACGAAGTGGAGTCGAATTATGCCTGGTCGCCCCGCTTCGTCAAAGTGACAGGAGACCGCGTCCCTGACCATGGTACGAAGCTCCTCGAGCGAGTCCGCCTCGGTGTAGATCGAGTGCCCGAGTGCCCGAGTGCCCGAGCTTCAAATCCGCTCTCAGCCGATTCAGCTACCACAAAAATGATCTCGTTGCCCATGTCGGTATCCCTGTCATGAGTCGTTTCGACGCCTAAGCCAGAGGAATTGTTGCTGGCGTTGCTGTCGCGATAACAGGGGAATATGCGGACTAGATAGGATTCTGAGACCCCGTCGCTTCCACCAAACCCGAGACATGTTCAATCGGTCTTGACGCGGGACCATCGAACGTGTATGATTCTCAGGCAACTCCCCGACGCTGATCCCTGCCGAGTATGTTAGAAACTCTAAAAGTGTCGGTATGTGTCGCTGCCCTGTTATTCGTCTCCGGGTGTCAGTCGGATGAGGATTCTCCGGTTTCCGACGATGGTCCGCCGATAGTTGCCGACAATACCGGAAATTGGTTTCGCCCGGGAGTTTTAGTGACGTGGCAGTGGTGATGAATGCGGAGTACAAAAGTCAGTACAGAGATGACTCCGCCGCGAGAGCTGCGCTGTGTACCGATGCGGTTAATCGGAAGTTTAGTACCCTGATTCTGCCGCTGGACCTGGACGACGCTTTTCGATGTAGCTGTCACTAGGGGACGCGGACGTCCAGCGTCCACCGCGGGCGAAAGTCACGTCATAGGCCGGCGTTCCGCACACGCACTACGAAACGCTGCAACCTTTGTGAGGCCGATCCGGGAGGGCGTGCTTAGGGCCAGTCAGTTTCCAGATCGAATCCGGGATGGGTCTTCGGTGATTGTCCGCCCAAGCAGGTGGTGAGATGGGCTGCCCTACAGCAAGTAGCGTGCAAGACAGCTCCGTTGATCACCGCTTCAACGCTCGGTTGATCAGTTCCAGATCGAGTTCCTCTGGATCGAACGAGCCCCCGACCCAGTAGAGATAGCTTTCGTGTTCGGGGTGGTTCACGTTGCGGATAGCCTCCAGGAATTCCTGGTAGCCCGGGCTACCGCCGACGTCCTCGGGCGGGTCTGCGCGCCTGCTTGCCATGGGCTTTGAATCGTGGTGTCCGGACGTCCGGCTTGGGCGGGCTGGTCTTTATCGGGGGCCAGCGTCACCCATCAGTACCAGCGTTCGCACCTTCTGACCGGTCGCCGTCTGGAGTCGGTAGTAGTAGACGCCGTCAGCGAAGTCGCCCGTCCGCGCGTTCCATGTAACGTGGTGCGTGCCGACAGACATGATGCGGTCTGCAAGCGTGGCGACCTGTCGTCCGACCAGATCGTAGACAGTAACACGCACTGGACCCGGATCTGCTAGTGAGAAGCCGATCGTCGTGCTGGCGCTGAACGGGTTCGGATAGTTTTGCTCCAGAGCAAAAGTTGAGATCGGCTCGTCTGCGGCCGTCGACGTGCCGCTTGACGTCCGGGCGGCGGTCACATCGTCAACAAGGACTCGCTGCGAGAGCCCACCCGTTCTGGCCGTAAATGCCAGCATCTCGCTGGTCTGGGGGACAAAGCCAGGCGTCCCGAGGCCGTCGAATACCCGAACGCCATCGACGGTGACCGTGATGGCTCCGTCCATGGGCGACGGCCGGGGTTGCCATTCCGCCACCACGGTGTGCCATTGTCCATCGACCAGTCCGTTGGCCTGAATGCTGCCTTGCGGGACTGGGAATCCGTCGACCTGAATTCGATAGACTTGGCTGGGAAACGTGACGAACTCCAGCGTAAGGCCTCTATTGAAGCGGCTGTCATTCAGATTGTTGAAAGCAGGAATGGGATCGCCGAAATTCAGCGCCAGAATATCGGCAGGCGTGCCCTGAGCGTCCATCAAAAAGCGGAATTCGGCGACATAACCACCGGTCAGGTTGGTCAAAGGCAAGGTATAGGCCGACTGGCGCCCCAACTCGTCTGGTGTGAGTTGCAGGGCTTCCCCCAGAACGCTGGCAACAGAACCCTCCTCCACATCGCTGATGAAGGAGCCGTCATTCAAAACAGTGGAGCCGTCCGCTAAACCAGAAAAGTCCTGTGCGAATTGCGCTGTGAAGTCAACCATCCGAACGAACACATAACCGATGGCCTCACGTCCGCTAGCGTCACGAATGCGATACTTGAACCGGTCGATGCTGGAGGTCGGACCGGGAAGGGTTGGCGGGACATAGCGCACGGCATCACGTCCACCAGGACCCGCCCCTTTTTCGATGGACATGGTACCGCCCAGACTTCCATCGGACGTCGCATCGATCGCTACCAGTTCCAAGGTATCGCCATTGGCATCGTGGTCATTCCCCAGGATGTCGACGAGCGTCGAAGCAGAAGACGCTGGGAGGTAGAGGTTGTCGGTCGCGGCCTGCGGGGGCAAAGCAATATTGAAGGGGCCGAGGTTATCAAGGAATGCTGACTGGCCATCTCGAAAAGTGGTCACAAGCGCCTGCTCCGGGCCCGAGAAACTGGACAGGGAATTGCCCGAATTGACGGTGCTGCCTTCCGGGGCGCCCCCATCGAAGTGGAGGAGCGACCAGTTGTGGCCCGCTTCGTGGCGCCAGGGTCTGGAAAAATCACCCCGATCCGTCGCATCATTCGATGAATACCCGGGTGGGTTGCCGATAATTCCAACACCCGCAAGCCCCGCCCCACCCGTGGTCCGAACAACCAGGGCAAGGTCATGGGTGCTGGCCGGAAGAACGTTTTCCCACTGCTGGATGAGCGTATCGAGAAACGGACCATGATCCGTGAGACCGGCGTAGGGGTCCATGGCCTGACTGCCACGAATAATCACACGGCCGGTGCGATGTATCAGGCCGGTATCGCGCAGGTAGACCATATTCGCACTCATTATGGAGTGCTCGATCATTTCTAGCGCAGCATCGACGTCGCCGTTGTGGGTGCCATTGAGGCGGTCGAAGGTCAAGTCGACACCGACTTCTGCGGCATCGATATCACTCCCTGCTCCACCGGTAGACGGTACCAGATGTGGCCAACTCGGTGCTGTCAGGGGCGACGACAATACGGTCGCGGCCCCGTCCTCGCTGCGCCATTCCGTACCGTCCTCGAAAAGGACGTGGTAGTACACTTGGCCCCCGGCCCTGACGAGGGCGTTCGCGCTGGCTCCAGGCGCACCCTGAACCGAACCGATATAGGCCGCCAGCGGCGGCGCGGTGTGCTCTGCAAAACTGCCGTCTCCCTGCTGAACCAGCACACGGAAATTCGGCGAACGATTGTCGAAGAGTTCGAAGTGCGCCTGAAAGGTCTGTACACCGTCGGTGACTTGATGGGTGAACTGTGCAGGTTGTGCGCTACTGCTGGACACCAGCGTGGCCACCAGCGGTACGCACATACACATCCTGATAGCGGCGGAGAGAAATAGAGTCTTTGAAACAGTCGGACGTTGCCCGCGCTTATGTGGTCTGGAGTGGAGGCACCACTCGAAAGAAATCTTCAAGTTCTATCCGACATTTCTGGGTGTGGTGCGGCCCGCTGAGACTTGGGGGATGGGCCGCCTTGCCGCAGGATAGGCATTCGCTGGAGTCAGTGTGACCTTACCCCAAATCTTCGGCTTCGTTGGGTCAACTGCCCTGCAGCCGTCCGCATCCAATCGGGGCCGGACGCGTATTCCACGCTCTGTGGCCCACCTCCGGGTCTCAGTACCCCCCCTAAACCTCTTGACGCCTCTTGGTCAGCACCATGCGTCTTGCACTCTCTGTACTCATCGTTCTGGCGGTATCGACCTCCTGCGCGTCGCTGTCCAAGGAGGTGGTCCCGGACTCGGAGTTCACCGTTGATCTTGCCAAGGCCCTTGAAGAGGGTCGCCTGACGCCGGTCGCACGTACGCTCACGTTGCTTCCGGATGGAGAACGCAGAGGGGTTGCCGTCGACTCGGTGGACGAGACCGGTCTGGTATAGCTAGACGGCGTGGACTTCGAGACCGGCACCCTGGAATTCGAGCTTCGGGGTCGTGATGTGCAGGGGGCATCCTTTGTCGGATTGGCCTTCGGCGGCGTCAACGATTCGACTTTCGAGGCCGTGTACCTGCGTCCGTTCAACTTTCCCGCCCAGGACTCGACGCGTCACGCGCACGGAATTCAGTACATCTACCACCCCGAGTATCCTTGGTACCTCCTACGAGACCAACGTTCCGGCGAGTTCGAGCACGCCGTGGAGCCTGCCCCGGATCCGGATGCCTGGCACGTCGTGCGGTTGGAGATCAGCCCCGATAGTGTTCGAGCGTAGGTGGGTGGGGGAGCGGAGCCCGACCTTGCGGTCAAACGACTCGCGCCGTCCCGGGTAGGGAATGTGGGTCTCTGGATCGGATTCGGTTCGCCCGGCGAGTTTGCTTCGGTGAAGTTGATTCCCGCAAAAATGCCGTAGCGCGGCTGGTCTCCCGGGGACCTCCCACTTCGACTCCTCCTACCGCGGCCTAACGCGCGCGCACCCTATCCCAAGTTCTTCGACGGTAGCCCCATGGTGAAGGTTGTGCCTCCGCTTTCTCCGGGCTCCAACATCATTGTACCACCATGCCCCAGGGTCGGGAGCCTCTGATCCCCGTCCGGCCCTAACTCAGCTTCTGCGACTGAAGCCTGATCGTGGGTTTTGTCTTCTGCCCTTTTGGTCCCTAAGTACAAGGCCAAGGATACCCAGCTCGACCGGACGGTGGCGATCTGGACGGGTATGCCGACGGCTCTGGAACGATAGACTTGACTTCCGTTGGGGGGATGGGGCCACACACCACCTCACCGAGAGACTTTAGTACCCCCGTGGGGGATTGTCATGAAAGCATCTGATCTGTTTGTAAAAGCACTCGAAGCCGAAGGCGTGGAATACATTTTTGGTATTCCCGGCGAGGAAAACCTGGACATGCTCAACTCGCTGGTCAGATCCAGCATCAAACTGATTCTGACCCGCCATGAGCAGGGCGCGGGCTTCATGGCCGCCACCTACGGTCGTCACACCGGCAGGCCTGGCGTGTGCATGTCGACCCTCGGACCGGGCGCCACCAATTTAGTGACCTGCGCCGCCTACGCCACCCTCGGCGGCATGCCGATGTTTATGGTCACCGGGCAGAAGCCGGTGAAATCGTCCAAACAGGGCCAGTTCCAGATCGTGGACATCGTGGGCATGATGAAGCCGCTGACGAAGTTCACCCACCAGTTGGTGAGCGCGGACAATATTCCCAGCCGGGTGCGCGAAGCGATTCGCCGCTCCATTGAAGAAAAACCGGGCGCGGTGCACATCGAATTTCCCGAGGACATCGCGTGCGAAGATTCGGACATGGCCCTGCTCACCCCCAGTTCGGTCCGGCGTCCCACCGCGGAGGAAAAATCCATCGCCGCCGCGGTGTTGGCCATCGAGAAAGCCAAATCGCCCCTGCTGCTCATCGCCGCCGGCGCGAACCGCAAAATGACCTCGAGGATGCTCACCGACTTTATCGACGAGACCGGCATTCCCTTCATCTCCACCCAGATGGGCAAGGGCGTGGTCGATGAACGGCATCCCAAGTTCCTCGGCAACACCGCGCTGTCCGCCGGGGATTTTGTGCACCGCGCGGTGGAGCACGCCGACCTGATTCTCAACGTCGGCCACGACGTGGTAGAAAAGCCGCCCTTCTTCATGACCGTGGGTGGAGTGAAGGTGATACACATCAACTTCTCCAGCGCCGAAGTCGATCCGGTCTACTTCCCCCAGGTGGAAGTGGTGGGCGACATCGCGAACGCCATCTGGCGGATCAAGGAATCCATCACCAAGCAGGAATGGGACTTCAGCTACTTCGACAAGGTGCGGAAGGCGGTCGACGATCATCTTGAAGACGGCTCCGACGACATGCGCTTTCCGGTCTACCCGCAACGCCTGGTGCGTGCGGTGCGCAACGTGATGCCCGACGACGGCATCATCTGCCTCGACAACGGCGTCTACAAAATCTGGTTCGCCCGCAACTACCGCGCACACCAGCCGAACACCGTTTTGCTCGATAACGCGCTGGCCACCATGGGCGCGGGTCTGCCTTCTGCTATGGCTTCAAAGCTGATCTACCCGGATCGCAAGGTCCTGGCGGTCTGCGGCGACGGCGGCTTCCTGATGAACTCGCAGGAGCTCGAGACCGCGGTGCGCCTCGGCATCAACGTGACCACGCTGATTCTGCGCGACGACTCCTACGGGATGATTCGCTGGAAACAGGCCAACATGGGCTTCAAAGACTTCGGCCTCACCTACGGCAACCCGGACTTCGTCAAATACGCGGAGAGTTACGGTGCCCATGGGCACCGGGTCGAGAAGTCCGAAGACCTCGAAACTATGCTCGAGCACTGCCTGAGCTCGGACGGGGTGCATGTGATCGATTGCCCGGTGGACTACGTCGACAACAACCGCATCCTCAACGTCGAAATCAAGGAAAACAGCAGGAAGATCTGATCGTCGATCACCTGCCCAGGAGTAGTGCCATGTCTGAAACTTTTAAGCTTCTCGTGCCCGGTGCCCAGAGTGCCGGGGAAATCGATGTCCTGTCTCCCTACGACCTTTCGAAGATTGCTTCGATTGAAACCGGAGACGAAGCGGCGGTCGAAATCGCCCTCGCCACCGCGGATGCGTTGAACCGGAATCGCGATGGTTGGAAGACCCACGCCGAGCGCATTGGGATTCTCGAGAGGGCGGCGGACATCATGACCAGGCGCGCGGAAGAACTCGCGGTGGAGGCCGCACGCGAAGGCGGCAAGCCGCTGCTTGATTCACGGGTCGAAGTCGCACGCGCCATCGACGGAGTCAAGAACTGCGTCGAGGTCCTGCGCACTGAACCGGGCTATGTGGTGCCCATGAACATCAATGCGGCGTCGATGAACCGCATCGGCTTTACAAGCAAGGAACCGATCGGCGTAGTGGTCGCGGTCAGCGCGTTCAATCATCCCTTGAACCTGATCGTCCACCAGGTCTGTCCCGCGGTGGCGACCGGCTGTCCGGTAGTGGTCAAGCCGTCCTCCGAGACCTCCCTTTCCTGCATGCGCTTCATTCAAATTCTGCACGAAGCCGGACTGGAACCCGAATGGGCCCAAGCCATCGTGACCGCGAGCCGCAATGCCGCGACCCAGCTGGTAGCCGATCGGCGCGTAGACTTTTTTTCCTTCATAGGCAGTGCCGAAGTGGGCTGGACCCTGCGCTCCAAACTTTCCCCGGGCGCTCGGTGCGCCCTGGAACATGGCGGGGTCGCCCCGGTGATCGTGGCCCGGGATGCGATCCTCGAAAAAGCCGTGCCGCCCCTGGTCAAAGGTGGATTTTATCATGCGGGACAGGTCTGTGTTTCGGTGCAGCGAGTGTTTGCCCACGAATCGATTGCCCGCGAGCTCGCGGAACGCATGGCCGCGGAGGCCTCCAAGCTCACCGTGGGCGATCCGACCTCGGCGGACACCGACATCGGACCGCTCATCCGTCCCCGGGAAGTAGACCGGGTGGAGGAGTGGGTCAACGAGGCGGTCGCTGGTGGGGCAGAAGTGCTGTGCGGAGGCAAACGGATTTCCGACACCTGTTACGCTTGCACCATGCTGTGGGACCCTCGCGCCGATGCCAAAGTGTCTACCAGGGAAGTGTTCGGTCCGGTGGTGTGCGTGTACCCTTACTCCGATATGGACGAAGCGATTGCCCGCGCGAACGCGCTCACGGTTTCCTTCCAGGCTGCGGTGTTCACCGAAGATCTCGATACCATGCTCCGCTGCTACAAACGGCTGAACGGATCCGCGGTCATGGTCAACGACCACACGGCGTTCCGGGTCGACTGGATGCCATTTGCCGGGCTGAAGGAATCCGGCCACGGGGTTGGCGGCATCCCGCACACCATGCACGAGATGCAGGTGGACAAGCTATTGATGATCAAATCCGATCAGCTCTGAACCGGCATGCGCCCACGATCTCTTCGACCTAACGGTACCGGCGACTTTCCTGCATTCCCTCAAGTCGCTGTGCTCTTGACGGACTGGGTGTTGATGGCGGTCAGCCGAGGAACGAGACTCTACACAGGGGCCTCCAGGGGAAGCCCGATAGTAAAGGCTGCGCCCCCTCCTTCGTTATTCGCTACCGCCAGGGTCCCGCCATGTCCCTTCGTGATGATATCATAACTGAGGCTGAGGCCGAGACCCGTGCCCTCTCCCGTAGCCTTGGTCGTAAAGAACGGCTCGAAGATCTTCTCCCTGATATCTTCGGGGATTCCGGGGCCGTTGTCTGCGATTATGATCAGAACGCCATCGCTGGTCTTTGTAGTAGAGACGGTTACCTGCCCACCTTTCTGTCCCCGTAGCGCATCGAAGCTGTTGTTAAGCAGGTTCAAAATGACGCGCCCGAGTTCCTGCGGCATCACATTCAGGGTGCCCGCGTCTTCGGAGAAGTCTCGGGCCATCTCAGTGCTGAAACCATCGTCGCGGGCGCGCATGCCGTGCCACGCCAGGTCCACGTATTCGCCGATGAACGTATTGACGTCGATCTCCTCCCGTTCGGAGGCCCCGCCGCGTGCGTGCTGCATCATAGCCTTGACGATGGAGTCGGCACGCTGGCCGTGCTTGGCGATTTGCACTGAGTTGGCCTCAAGGTCCTGGAGCGCCTCTTGGGCGGCGGCCGTATCGCCGGCAGAAAGTGCGTCCCGTACCTCGGCTGCCAACTCCGCATTCACCTCGGCAAAGTTGTTGACGAAGTTGAGCGGGTTCTTGATCTCGTGCGCGATACCCGCGGTGAGTGCCCCCAGTGAGGCCATCTTCTCCTGCTGAACCAACTGGGCCTGGGTCGACTTGAGCGATTCGAGCAACTCTTTGAGCTCTCGGGTACGAGTGTCGACCAGTGACTCCATCTCTCCGGAATAGGCGCGCAGCGATTTTGTCATCTGGTTGAAATTCAGAGCCAGGTGACCGAACTCGTCTTCTACTCCCAACGGCATTTCCGAGTCCAGACGGCCGTCGTTCACCTGACGCATGCCCACCAGGAGTCGATTTAGCGGTCGGGTAATCGAAAGACGGTAGAACACCGGAGCGAGGAGCAGGACGAAAGCGATAGTGCCCAGCAAAACCCAGACAAATGGCATGGTCTTGCCATGCAGGTACTCCTTGAATTCGAGGCGGCGGTCGGCGGCTTCGAATGGGTTTTCTATCGGTCCGGCGTTGAACAGTAGGTCAAGACCCGAGCCTGCTGTGTTTGTCCCGGCCTCGAGTCTTCCCGGGTTGGTCAGTATCCCGCTCGCTCCCACGAACTTGCCGAACGGCAGGTCTACATAGTTAAAATCTATCCGTCCGGACCGGTAGAGGACAGCCTGCACCGTATGGGGGCGAAAGAAATTCCACTCCGGAATGTCCTTCCAGGTGACCACAAAACGGTCTGACAGAGAGTTGACGTGGACCGAACCTCCGGCGCCGGGATTCAGATCGATGTACCAGGGAGCAATGAGCGCACGCTCACGGATGGTCGGTAAGCCCGCGCTGAAGTTCCGATGTGCGTAAGCTACTGCCACCGGCTCGATCGCGCCGTTTGCATCTACAACTACGGTCCACAGCGTATCGCCGGCAAACGGAAAGCCGAAGGGGAGTTCGATTGGCACCTTTGAGTCATCGATCAACCCAAGGTCGGCCCCGATCTCGCTCTCGAAAGACAACTCCCCCGGAATGATTTCGTACCGACTCCCAGTTGGCATAAACGAAATCGTTCGCGGCGCTGGCGCCGGATCGAATGCCCGCCGCTGGCCATCCAAAGCGGTCTGGCTGGCGTTCAGTGTGCCGAACACCGAAAGCACGATCAACAGAAGGAATCCGACAAGCTTTACCTGGAATGTGGTGGGCTGTGGCGCATACTGCACATACACGACAGGAAAAGCCAGGACCGCTGTGAACTGAAGAATCTGCACCAGGATCAGGAGTCCCAAGGACGGTGAACTTCCCGAAAACCGGTCCAGGCCGGTGAAGTACTCTGAAACACAGACCACGATCAAGAAGCCGGCCACCGCCAGCATCCCCGATTTTTCGCGGCTCAGCGGCTTGGCCCCGCCCAGAACCCCACTCTTCCGTAAAAGAACGACTGCGCCCCAGAACGACGAGCCCGCAACCATCCAGCGAGCGGTTGCTACCATTATGGCCGGATTCGCAGTCAGCGATGGAACGACCCATAACACCGTGAGGATCGAGACTGCCAATACGCCATTGGCTTCCCGCGGGAATGGGTTGCCCATGAACCGATAGGCTGCCTGCATGAGCATCGGTCCTGCAAGCGCGCCCAGAGTGATTGTCGCCTTTCCGACAATCGAAGTGTAGAAGACCGCGTCGGTAGTAATGCTCTCGTGTGTGAACGCCCAGATTGCGAGGGACATCGCGGAGACCGCCCACGCCGCCAGAAAGGCCAGCATGTACCACGTTGAGGCCACCTTGTCCTTGACGAGGACGAAATACCCCGCAGAGGTTAGGGCGGCCAACCCAACCAGTACATAGTTAAGGTTTATGGGGTCTAATAGGATGCGGGGCATTGGGTTATGGATGCGGGAAAGACCCGGTCAGTTTAAGCCGTCATCGAATTACCACCGGCTTCGTCACTACCGCGCGACCCACCGTAGTGCGAACAAAATACACGCCCGGCGTGACCGTTTCGGCATTCCAGGCCACCTCGTGTGATCCGGCGGAGAACCAGTCATTCGCCAGCTCCGCAACTTGCCGGCCGAGCGCATCATATGCGGTGACGACAACCGCGCCTCCCACCGGTGTCTCAAGAAACAGGGTAACCGTGCCATCGGAAGGATTAGGGCCCAAGGTCAGGGATTCCGAAATCTGAAGAGGCTCCACATCCGTCGCAGACAGCGCATCGAGAGTGGCTCTTGCAGACGCTGCATCCCCGTCCATCAGGAATGCGACCGCTTGGTCCAACTGCAGGTCGATGGCCGTTCCCGAGGACGTGTGTCGTCGCTGCACATAGATCACTAGAGGAATCTCCAGGTCTTCGCTAACAAACGGCAGATCGCGAACTGATCGAACGGTCTCTTGAATGATCGTCAGGTGATAGTAGCCGTCCTCCTCCGTCGGTTCGAGGACCGTGCCTTCACCGAAGTCGTTCCACGTCACGAGTTGTACGATGGATACCTCAGCCGCCAGCGCCTGGGCCAGCGTTTCGCGTAGCGTTGTCCCACCACGCGCGTCGAGGTACCCGTAACTGTTACTAACCCCGGACTGCGAGTAAATGTCGTGGAACCGGGGGAATGCGCTTCCCACCCTAAGGGGCCAGTCGACCCCCTTCGCATAAAACGCGGTGAGGTACTCATTCAGACTTTCTGGCGAGAGAACGCCGGCCACCGAACGATCCATGGGCGGCCACGGATACGCGCCGGACCCCGTCTGAAACATGAGATTGTTCAGCGTTGCAAAGGCCGGAGGCTCTGAAAACACCGTGAACGCTTCCTCCCAATCCCGGTAGTCGTTCAGGTATACCGGACCAAAATTGAAGATGACCGGCTTGTTCTGCAGCGACAGGTAATTCGTAGAAGAAGTCCATTCATCACGTACGAAGGTCATGTCCACCTTTGCCTGAGTCACCGCATTGGCCGCCGATATCCGGCCTGCATCCACCAGCGCCTTGAGCGTGCGGTCCTCGTAGCAGATCGAAAACGTCAGGCCGATCTCCTCCGTCACCTCGAAAAGGTCCTGTGTGGCCTGGTTCAGAACCGGATAGTCATACAGCGTACTCGTTCCGTACCAATCGACAATAACCCCGTCGATGCCGGCGATGTGCATGAGCAGAGCGTGGTATTCAAGCACCGCGGGATCGCTCGAATCGTAGGGGCCGATCAGCGGGTGGTAGTGCGACGCTATCTCCGGATACCCAGAGGAGTCCGTCTCATCCGGGCGAAAAACGCCCATGGTCCAATGCCACCCCCAGTAAGCGCGGAACGGTTTTGCTTGGTACCAGGGCATGTAGTGGGCCAGAAAGAGGGGGGCCTCCTGCGCGTGTATGGGTTGTGCCGCTACCCC
>JBLHLC010000071.1:0-12858 GCA_047619685.1 Rhodothermales bacterium | reverse complement strand
CGGCGGAACGCCATCTCCTGCGTTGCCCCTCCTCGCAATGGCGGTGCCATTACTCGTCAGGACGCCTTGCATCTGGCATCCCGGCGCTCGTAGCCTGGCATACTCCACTTATTCAACAGGCTTCTAGCGGAACGTAAACGACAAACCGATGCGGGTCCGGAATTCCGACAGGTCCGTGCCCAACTGCAGGGCCAGTTTGTCGGTGGCCCGATACAGAAGTCCCGCTGTTGCGATAGGCACCGCGGAGTACGTATCGCCGTCTTCCGTAAACCAGACGTCCAGTCCGGCGACGGGATGCAGTCTACTGACGAATGGCTTGAACACGGCCGAAAAACCCACAACAAGGTGTTCGTCCGGTCCACCAAAAATGACGCGCGGACTGACGGCTACGTGAAACAGGGCTCCACCCCTTGCCGTGACCCGGCCGGCCTCAAAACCAACCGGAGCGTCCGACAGGATACCGTAGTACCCGATCGTCCCCCCGAAGTAAGCCAACGCGCCAACCACGGCTGCCGCACCCAGGGCTGGCCCAAGGAAGTCACGATCGTTGTCATCATTGTCGTCGTCGTTGCCTTTCTTTTTGCCGATGATGTCGGCTATTCCCCGTCCTCCGCGCTTCGAATCCGAGTCCGCAGTTGTAGTGGTGCCGGAAGAGGCAGCCGAATCAGATCCGCCCGAACTTGCGGCTGCACCGTCGCGGCCACCGCGCGTTCTACGGTCAGGGTTCCGCGTGGTTGTGCCCTCCCTTCCCACGTTCCCGCGGGGACGGCGCGTTCCACTGGATGCTCTGGGCCGGCGCTGGTATGGATCAGGGCCAATATTCCAACCGATCCAAATCTGGGGCTCCGGTACGAAAATGGAACGTCGCCGGGGCGGCCGCCTGACGACCAGCACCTCTTCCTCGACCCACGTGGCCGGCTCCGCCGCCTCGAACTCCACCCTTAGAATATCCAGGCCGGCAAGTTCGAATCCTGACTCAAAAGCCGCGCGGGCTCCGGCCTCATCGACATCGTCAAAGATGCCCTCCCAGTGTGCCAGGTTGGTAGAAAACTGGTACCAGTAGTCGCCCGAGGGCAGCCACAGGCTGTCCAGCGTCAAAATCAGGTCGCCAACCTTCTCGCCCTGGACGCGCACGTCCGCGTGAAGGTCGATCAGAGTCAAAAAGAGCGAGTCAGGAAATTCGTTGGTGAGTTCTCCGTCCAGGATGCCGCCTTGACCTGCGATCCACTGCAAAGAGAAGTCGATGACCGGAAAGTCGGCCTCAACGAACGCGTTGTAGGACAGAGACAGGCTGTCCACAAACGGCAAGACGGCTACATCCGCAAAGTCCTCGGCCGCGGCCATCCCTGGTCGGTTCATGGCGGCAGCCTGTGTTTCGTATAACACGTCCGGCCAATTGGTCCGTACGACAACGCCGTTGGACTGCCCGAAGGCGTCCACTCCGGTAGTCAGGGTGACCAGAAAAAGGACACCGAAAATGAGGCCACGGTGGGGGAATCGACTTTTTCGTGACATGGAGCCCTGGGAGTAAGCATCGAGTGGGTCTACACCCTAATACTGCAAGGGCAGTGCCACGACTCAGTCTTCGCCTATCTCCGCCAGGATTTCTCGGGCCTTGGCAACTGATTCATCCTACCGGCCGCCGGCCCTGAGGGCGGCCTCAAGGCGCGCGATCATCGCCCTAGCCGTGTCATTGGACGGATCCATTTCAGATGACACGCGATAATTCAAAAGCGCCCGCTCCATCTGCTGGTCCACCATGTACGCTTCACCGAGTGAGTCATACGAGTTGGCGACGTTCGGATATTCAGAGACGTTCAGTTCGAGCACGGCGATAGCGGCCGACACCTCGCCGTTCCTCAGGAGTCGATATCCGAGGTCATTCAGTGTGTCCTCCGTGAACGCGTCCCGGTCAAACCGTGACTTTAGGTCCTGATAGATTTCCCGCAGCGGCGGCGCCGTGGAGTCCGCCACAGCCAGACGGAGCTCCCTGCCCACCTGAAAACTCAGGTCGTCGAACCGTTCATACGCCAACCAATCCACGGCAGGATGCGGGACGCCGTCCAGAATTTCGACCAGGCGATGCAGCGCGAGCATGCCATTGTCAGAGTTCGAAAAGAACACGAACCCACGGCCATCGGCCGGATATCCGGCCACGAAAGCCTTGAAGCCCCGGTTGTCCCCCCAATGCCATACGGCACGCCCGAGAGGCGTGGATTCCAGTCCCCAACCGAGCCCCCATGCCAGCCCATCCCCCGCATCGGCCTGAGTTTCGGTCAGTTCAGCCCGGGTTTCGGCAGACAGTCCTCCTCCGGCCAAAGAGAAGGCCAGGAATCGCGCATAGTCCGCGGCTGTCGTATGGAGGGAATAGGCGGCGTTGGCCTCGGAGGGAGTAAACTTGTCGAAGGGAGTCCCGATATCGCTATGCCCTACCGCCACGACGGGGCCGAACTCGGGCTTCCAGACCAGCGAAGAGTTCGGCATACCGACGGGCGTCAGCACCCGATCCTCCACAATGGCATGAAGGGGACGGCGCGCAATGCTCTCCAACACCCGCTGCAGGTAAATGAACCCTTCGCCGGAATACGCGAACGTCTTCCCCGGCGCATTGACAACGTTCAACTGACCTCCCGATGGTCTCCAGTTGGGCAGCCCGCTGGTGTGCGAAAGGACCATTCTGGCCGTGATTCCGGTGGCCCTGCCAGAGTGGGCCAGGTCCGGATACTCGAAATACTCGGACAACGGGCGATCGAGATTCAGGAGGCCCTCGTCCACCATCTGCAAGGCGGCCAATGCGACCACCGGCTTTGTCAGCGCGGCCGCTTCAAAGACGGAGAGCGTGTCCACGGGTGGATCGGTGGCCATCGACCGGACGCCGTACGCCCCCAGAAAAGAAATCTTGCCCCCCTCCAGCACGGCCACACTCAGCCCGGGGATGCGGGCCTCCTCCATCACCTGAAGCAACAACCCGTCGCGCGTCTGTGCGGACGCCCGACTCTGTGCCGAAATTATCGGAAACAGCATCAGAAGGCCTAAGGCCAGGCGTGACGTTGCGGCTGCGTAGGAGTGAGAGAGTGGTCTTGGCATCAGGCGTGAGGCTTGTTTAGCCGTTTGACACGGTCAGGTCGGCGATTTGGTTTCAACGCTAGACCAGTACGGCATGCTTTGCGTACTCTCCTGCCGTTAAACGCCCTGAAAAAGATGATCTCTCGACGACTCTTCGTGGCCGGCATGGCTACTGCATCCGCGGGTTCGCTCTTCCTGCAGCCCGCTGCGCTGGCTCGGGCCTTCACGCGCGCAGGTAACTTCACGCCCATTCGCCGAGGTGTCGGGACGTTTGTTTCCAGAGGCGGCACCATCGGGTATCTGGCCACGCCTGAGGGTCTTGTCGTGATCGACGGGCAGTATCCAGACACGGCTGCAGAGTGTCTGGCCGGCCTGAAGGAGAAGGGTGATCGGCGGATCGATGTATTCGTCAATACCCACCATCATGGAGATCACACGGCGGGCAACCCCGTCTTTGCCGCCCAGGCCGACGTCTTTCTTGCCCATCGGGAGGCGGCCCGACTTCAGCGAGCGTCCGCAGCCTCCGCGGGCACTGCGGACGAGCAGGCCTTCCCGGAAGCCACCTACGAAGAGAGCTTTTCCGTGGCGGTTGGAGACGAAATCCTGCATCTTGATCACTACGGTCCCGGTCATACAGGTGGGGACTCCGTGGTCTATCTGGAAAAGGCGGACGTCGTCCACATGGGCGATCTCGTTTTTAACCGGATGCCCCCGTTTATAGACATCGCCGGTGGCGCCTCCGTGTCCAACTGGGTGCACACCCTGGAGACGGTGCACGCCCGCTTCTCGGACGATACCGTGTTCATCCACGGCCACGGCGGACCCAATTACGGGATAGTCGGCACGCGGGAAGACCTCCTGGTCATGCGGGATTTCCTCTCGGGCCTCCTTGAATATGTCTCCACCGGTATCGCGGCCGGCAATTCCGTCGACGAGCTTGCCGCGGTGGACCGGCTTCCCGACTTTCCGAACCACTACCTGGATAGCTGGGCGGCCGCCATTCCCAACGCCATCAAGGCTGCCCACACCGAGTTGACTGCCCAAAAATAACCATGAAGCACTCCCTTCTCCTCCTGACTGCGGTCCTCGTGATCGGTTGCACCTCGAAAGACGCCCCGGACGCCTACACGGCCCAGCCCGAAGCTCCGGTGGCGGTCACCGGACCGGACCCCGGCAACGTGGGGCGCAGCCCCGAAGGTGTGGTCCCTGCCTCGTGGCGCTGGCGTTTTGACCGCGGATCGGACTACACCGTGGGTACAGACGCAGACTCCGCCGACACCTACTTCGTCACGATGACGCCGGGATGGCACCTGACTACCAAGCCAGCCGGCATCTTCTACCACCCGGACGGAGTGGGCTCGGGCAATTTCACCGCCTCGACGCAGATCTATCTCTTCGATCCCGGTGACCGCAACGAAGGGTATGGGATGATCGTCGGTGGCTCGGACCTCGAAGGGCCGGACCAGCAGTATCTCTATTTCCTGGTTCGACGCAGCGGCGAGTTCCTGATCAAAGTCCGCAGAGGCGCCGAGACGGAAGATGTCCAGGGCTGGACGGCTCATGAGGCGGTTGCCGCGTGGACGGAAGGCTCCGGCCCAACTCTGGAAAACGTCCTTTCGGTTGCCGTGGGGGACGAAACGATCACCTTCTCCGTCAACGGCGCCCAGGTAGCCTCAATACCGCGTGCGGACCGGCCAACGGATGGCGTTGTCGGACTCCGGATCAATCATGGCACCAACGTGCACGTGGCCGATCTCAGTGTAGCGCCGGCGGCCTAGGACCCGGGCTCGGGCAGCCTATCGAATCAGGTAGAGCTGAACCTGTCGCGGGTCGATGTAGGTCGTCGTCGAGCCGTCAAAGAAGGCGTCCTCCTCCAGCATGATCCTCACGTCCTTCCCGTTCCATTCCGGAATCGCGACGGACGCGTTCAACTCTATGGAATAGGCCGTGTTGGGATACAGCGGGTAGTCACCTCTGCCCGGTACGCCACCTTGCTGGTCCCAGAGGCCTATTGTCGGGCCGGCGGCATGCCCATGAAAGCCGATGGGGTGGGTGTATATGGTCGCTCTGATTCCTTCGGAGGCGGCCTGCGCCAGTGCCCCTGCCAGGATCTCATTCCCTGTTCGGCCCATCTGGAATTGCCCTGTCAGGATGTCCTGAAGTCTGTTTCCAACCGCCAGCGCGGCGCGCAGACCTTCCGGGGCCTCGGCCTCACCGCGGCGCAACACGTAGGCGTGTTGTTGGGTGTCCGTATTCAGTCGAAGGTACTTGATCCCGAAATCGACGTGCAGAAGATCCCCGCGCCGAATGACCGACGGCTCGGGCCTCGAAGAGAAATCGTCATCCCGCTCGCCGCTTTCGGCTCGCTGAACAGAGACGCTGGGGTGAAACCAGGTGATAAGCCCCAGCTCGCGAATCCTGTCTCGATACCACCAGACCACATCGTCCGTCGTGGTGACTCCCGGGGTGATTACCGCATTCGAGAACCCCTCACGAATGATGGTTCGGGCAATCCGCACGATGTGCGGGTAGACTTCCATCTCCCGAGCCGTCCGCGTTTCCAGCCACCCAACGGCCATCCTGCCTCCGGAAACCAAGCGGTCATGGTATTTCGGACTCAGTGCCGCCAGCATGCTCTCGTGTTCGGAGAATGTAAGCCCATCACCCAGAGCAAACGTTTGGGAGACGTTGATCGCAATCTTTTTGGGATCGCGTTCCGCCACGAGTTCAGCCAACGCAGCCCACTGGTCCGGTTGTGCCTCAGGATCCCATGACGCCGCGAAGAGCGGGCCAACTGCGTACCTGGCCACAGCCAGGCCTTCAATCTCCCCGCTGGCCGTCCGACTGAGAACCAGAATCGTCCGTCGCCTTGCGGCCAGCCACGTTGCGGGCAACATCGTCTCGATGACGGGGTCCTCGTTGTACTCGCGGGCCGCGATGATCCACATGTCCACACCTTCCCGGCTCATGAGCATCGGGACCACGGACTGGAGCCGATCCTCAAGCAGGCTGTCGATGAGTTGCGCACGGTCCCGCATGGACAGGATGGCGGGCATGGATGACTCCGCCGCCAGGCCGGGGCTGACCGTCAGGGCCTCCATGTTCTGAGCCAGGCCGGCTCCGGGCATGACCAAGGCCGCAAAAAGGGTGGTGATCAGGAGACGGTAAGCCTTCATGCCGAGTCGGGAGGAGTTGAGATATTCAGTGCGTCCGGGATGTCGTTCCTTTGCGGCTGAGGGTTGGCCAGTGCCCCGGTAATGGGCAATTCAAAAGCGGTGACGAAGTGGGCGATCGTGGCAAACCAGAACTCCTGTTGGAACTCGAAGAAGTCCTCATCGAAACCAGATCTGTCCCCGGGATGCCCTATGATATCCACATAGAAGCTCCGGGGCCAACCGGGGTAACGGTCCTCCGCCTCCTTCAGAAGGCCAAACACCTGATTGGCAGCCTGCAGAAAATC
Source organism: Rhodothermales bacterium (assembly GCA_047619685.1). GTDB lineage: Bacteria > Bacteroidota > Rhodothermia > Rhodothermales > UBA10348 > JABDJZ01. Next base: position 6,332 of record JBLHLC010000071.1, on the reverse strand, counting down.
GTCTTCGGGCCCAATCACGGCGAGCATGGACACCGTGTTGTCGAAGTTCATCGCGATCCCCGGTGCGTCCGGCTTGTTGTATGCCGGCACGAAAGAAGGCTCCATTTCCATTCCTTGGTTATTTGGACGCGCTCTCCTCGAGTTCTGGCGCTTCGTCCTCGTCTTCTATTTCGTCCTCGTCGTCCTCGTCGTCCTCGCCTTCACCCGCCAACGAATCCAGGTCAAGCATCTCGCTTACGCCATCCCCCATGGACAGCGCCAGTTCGGCGGCCCGGGCCAATTCGATGGCCAGAAACCGGCCGGTATGCGTGTCTGAGACCGCGATCTCTTCGGGCGTGCCCACCGCCTGGATGGCGCCACCGCCACCGCCACCGTCCGGGCCGAGGTCAATCACGTGGTCCGCCACCTTGACGACGTCCAGGTTGTGTTCAATGACCAGTACGGTATTCCCCTTGTCCACCAGCGCCTGCAAGACCACCAGCAAATGTCGGATGTCCTCAAAATGGAGTCCAGTGGTCGGTTCGTCCAGAATGTATAACGTCTGGCCGGTGCCGGGCCTCGAAAGCTCCTTGGCTAGTTTGACCCGCTGTGCCTCTCCGCCCGAGATGGTGGTAGCCTGCTGCCCGAGTCTGATATATCCAAGACCCACGGACGCCAGCGTGCGGAGTTTTCTCTCGATGCGCGGGACGTGTTCGAAAAACACCTTCGCTTCGGACACGGTCATCTCAAGCACATCCGCTATGGACCGGCCCTTGAAGCGTACATCCAGCGTGTCCTCATTGTAGCGCCGTCCGCTGCAGGTCTCGCACTCCACGTAGACGTCCGGCAGGAAACTCATTTCCAGCTTGACGATGCCGGCTCCCTTGCACGTTTCGCATCGCCCCCCCTTCACGTTGAAGGAAAACCGGCCGGCCTTGTAGCCCCGAATCTGGGACTCCGGCAATTGGGCAAACACGTCGCGGATGTGTGAGAAGAGCCCCGTATAGGTGGCTGGGTTGGACCGTGGAGTCCTGCCAATGGGACTCTGGTCGATATCGATGACCTTGTCGATCAGGTCCAGGCCCCGGATTTCGTCGTAGGGCAGGGGCACCTGCTTGGCGTGGAAATAGTGGTTGGCCAGAATCGGGTAGAGGGTCTGATTGACCAGACTTGACTTCCCCGATCCAGACACGCCGGTCACGGCCACGAGCATCCCAAGCGGAACCCTGAGGGTGTCTTTCCGAAGGTTGTTGCCCCGCGCTCCTTCCAGTTCCAGCCAGAGGCCATTTCCCTCCCTCCGGGCGGCCGGGATCGCGATACGCTTTTCACCTCGGAGGTAGGCCGTCGTGAGGCTGTAGTGTCCGTTTGAGACGGCTGGCAGTTCAGCAGGCGGAGAAGCGCCAAGGACGTGACCTCCATGTTCTCCCGCACCGGGACCAAGGTCCACCACGAAATCCGCCTCTTCGATCATTTCCCGGTCGTGCTCCACGACCAGCACCGAGTTTTCCAGATCGCGAAGTCTCTTCAGGGAGTCTATCAGCCGGATGTTGTCGCGCGGATGTAGTCCGATGGACGGCTCGTCAAGGACATACAGCACCCCGGTCAGCTGCGTACCGATCTGCGTAGCCAGGCGGATGCGCTGGCTTTCGCCGCCCGACAACGTGCGCGCCGTGCGGTCCAAACTCAGGTAGCCCACGCCCACGTCCAGCATGAAGTCCAGGCGTTCGCAGATTTCCTTGACGATTTGCCTGGCGATGACCCACTGCCGCTCTCCCCACACGACCGTGTCAAAGTGAGCCCTGAGTCCCGCCAGGTCCATCCGCGCCAGTTGGGCAATGTTCTTGTCTCCAATCCGAAATGCCAGACTCTGCGGCTTCAGGCGCCCACCACCGCACGCCGAACAGTCGCGCCTTCGCAAGAAAGCCTCGGCCCACTTCCGGGAGGTGTTTGACGAGGTCTGTTCGTAGGTGTGCCAAATATGGCCGTTTACACCAGTGAAGCGATGCTTGTAGCGGACTTCCCGGTCCTTGTACTTGTAGACGATATCGAACTGCTCTTCGCCGGCCCCTTCCAAAACCACCGCTGTCTGGCGGTCCGTCAGCTTGTTGAAGGGTGTGTCGAAATCAAATTCATACGCCTCGGCAACGGCCCTGAGTTGGCTGAAAATCCAGACATCCCGCGGCTTTCCGAGTGGAGCGAGGGCCCCCTCGGCAATGGACTTTTTGGGATTTGGGACAATGAGATCCGGGTCCAATTCACTGCGCACGCCGAGGCCGGTACACTCTGTGCAGGCGCCATACGGGGAGTTGAACGAAAACGAATTTGGCGATGGGTCGTCGTAGGAGATGCCGTCTTCCGGACTGAACAAGTGCCGACTGTAGAGCCGATCCTCTGGCTTCGTGGATCCTTCCGGTCCTCCCACGACAGCCACAATCAGCGTTCCCCCGCCCATCCCGAGAGCCGTGTCCACCGAGCGTGAAACGCGGGTCCTGACACTGTCATTGATGACAACCCTGTCCACGACGATCTCTATGTCGTGGACCTTGTACCGGTCCAGTTTCATTCCGGCCGTGATCTCCAGGAGTTCACCGTCCACGCGAACCCGTTCGAACCCCTGCCTGCTCACCTGCTGAAAAAGCTCCCGGTAGTGACCCTTGCGGCCCTTCACGATCGGTGCCAGGAGTATCAGGCGAGTGCCTTCCGGCAGCGCCATCACCCCGTCTATGATCTCCTCGTCCGTCTGCTTGCGCATTTCCGCACCGGATACGTAGGAATACGCCACCGAAGCCCGGGCAAAGAGCAGGCGGAGAAAGTCATAGATCTCCGTTACGGTCCCGACGGTAGAGCGGGGGTTTCTGCTCACCGTCTTCTGCTCAATGGCAATGACCGGAGAAAGTCCGTCGATGTGGTCCACATCGGGACGCTCCATCATTCCAAGAAACTGCCTCGCGTACGCGCTGAGGCTCTCCATATATCGCCGCTGACCCTCTGCGTAGATGGTGTCGAAGGCTAGGGAGGATTTCCCGGATCCGGACAGCCCCGTTATCACGACAAGCTGGTTCCGGGGAATCTCCAGATCAATGTTCTGGAGATTGTGCTCGCGGGCACCCCTGATGACAATTCGGTCTTCCATCAACCAGGGTTCAACCCAGATTTTGGCGGCGGCATAGAACAGGTAATACAGGATCAGACAGCAATCGTTTCTGGGCTTTCGACCAAAAAGGAAGGGGTGACCACCCTCGCGATCACCCCTTCAAAACAACTGGTCTGGTCTGTCCTGCTACTGATCCACGGTCGACGCGGGATCACGGAAGTAGAGTTCGCCTCCCAGCAGCTGATCAACAGCGGTTTCCGTGGGTTCGTTGCGGGCCTCGTACTCCAGTGAAATCCTGGACTGCTCCTCCTGGAAACGCGGGTCTTCGAGTTCCTGGTCGAAGCCTTCGAAATAAGCCAGCTTCTCGTCAAGCTCCGACTTGGTGTGCATGGCAACCTGGCGGGCTCGTTTGGCCAGAATGGCAACCGTCTTGTACATATTGCCCGTGTGAGCAGCCAGCTTATCTATATCTACTGTCTTGATTGACATGGGTCGTTCGCGATCGGTTATTGGAGCCCGGCACACCCGGGCAGCCGCCTTGCATGCGGATGGGCCTGTTGTAGTTTCCCCAATCGCCGAAACTTCACGATAGATTGCGTTTAAAGCTGGGTACCTCATCTCTCGTCGTTGCCGCGTTCGTTGGGCCGGGAACCGTGCTAACCTGCGCAATGGCAGGCGTTCGGTACCAATATGCCCTCGGCTGGGTGCTCGTTTTTTCGGCCGCGGCTGTTTTCGTGCTGCAGTCTTTCACCGCGGCCTCAGGAATACTGGCCCGACAGGGTCTTGGGGAGGCCCTGAGAACCATTTCGGATGCCCCTCTGGTGCGCCGGGTCGTCTATACGCTGGTGGTTGTCGGGCTGTGGGTAGGCTGCGCCTCTTTTGAGACGGGTAACCTGCTCGGCGCCGGGGCCGGCCTGGATGTAGCGTTCGGCTGGGGTCGAAACGTGCCGCTTCTCATCTGCGCCACGGCTGCAGTCGGCATGCTTCTGTTCAATCTCCGGGCCATCACAACTATCCTGGCCGTGCTGGTCGCCCTGATGAGCATACTTTTTGTGACGTCGGCCCTCATGGCCGGCGTGGAGTGGACGGCTTTTTTCTCCGGACTGGTCATGCCTAGCATTCCCGACGGCAGTATTGTCACCGCGATCGCGCTTATGGGCACGACGGTGGTCACTTACAACCTCTTCTTGCATGCCAGCGCATCCAAGAGTTACTGGGCGCAGGACACACAGCCGTTTGCCTGGAAACGGGAGCTGGTCGGAATGGCCATTTTTATTCCCCTGGGCGGCGTTGTTTCGTTGGCCATTCTGGCTACCGGCGCGGCCGTCTCACCTGACCCGACGCCGGGCAACATCGCGGAATTCGCCGTGCTTCTGGAGCCGGCCGCAGGCACGGCCTCACGCTACCTCTTTGCCGCGGGGCTGCTGGCAGCCGGTCTGACATCCGCGGTTACCGCACCTCTGGCCGCTGCTGCCGGCATCACAGAGCTGTTTGGCTGGAATCCTGAATCGCATCCATGGCGATTTCGTGGCATCTGGGCATCAGTCGTCCTGACGGGATTGATCTTCGGGCTGACCCAAATCAGTCCCCTCCAGTTGATCGTTGCTGCCCAGGCCGCCAACGGGGTCTTGCTTCCCCTCATCGCCGCAGTCGTTCTATACGTAGCTGTGAAACAGTCTGCGACCCGGCTCCCTTCCTGGTACCTCGCACTGGGTGGAGGCATCGTCCTGGTCTGTGCCGGCCTTGGGATACGAACGCTCATGTGGGTCTGGAGCCAGATTCAGGCCTAGACGGATTTTTGGTACGGTCTTGGTTTCGTGCAGGGCATTCACCGTGCTACCAAAGCCATGCGCCGTCTACCTGCTATTGCAGCTATTGCCGTAATCGTCCTCGTTGCCTCCGGATGTGACTCTTTTTCAAGCGACAACGACACTGGAGGTCTCGTCTCGCTCAACGGAATCGTCCTGAATCAGGTGACAAATAATCCGATCGACGGAGCTTTTGTCCGGGTGCTTCCTTTTGATCTGCTGTTTGAGGTAGGCGCGGATGGCACGTTTGACATCAGCGTGGAGATTGACAGCACCATGGATCTTCAGGTCGTGGCTGGCAGCGACGGCTTCGATACGTCAACGGTGACCGTGCTTGCCCTGTCTGGTCGAACCATCCAGGTCCCCACCCTGAGACTGACCCAGGTCGTGGCCAGTCAAGCCGAATCCGGACGTGCGCACAGCATCCTGCTCCTCGAGCAGACCGCCGTCAGCATTGGCGTCCGTGAGGGCGGCTCCGAAGAGGTGGCATCCATGACGTTTCAGGTCGTGGACTCGATAGGGCGCCCCGTTGTCCTCGACAACAGCACGCTCATAAACTTCAGTCTGGGCGTCGGACCGGGTGGTGGCGAGACCCTCGCCCCAACCTCCGCCCCAACGGATAACAACGGCGTCGTCAAGGTTACGCTCTCGAGTGGAACGGTAGCGGGCGTCACCCAAGTTGTCGCGCAAACGTCAGTCGGGGCAAAGACCGTTCGCTCCCAGCCCGTCGCAATCAGCATCCACGGCGGCCTTCCTGACCAAACCCATTTCAGCGTTGGCCCAGCCCAGCGTAATTTCCCCGGTCTGAACAGCTTCGGCATCACCAATCCGATTTCAGTGATCACGGGTGACCAATACGCCAATCCCGTCCGTCCTGGGACGGCAGTGTATTTCACGTCGACGCACGGAGTCATTGAGGGGTCAGTGCAGACCGATGCGGAAGGTCGAGGCAGCGTCTCGCTGATAGCAGCCAATCCGCTACCGGCCGACGGCATCGCTCACATCACCGCCACGACGGCCGATTTGAACAACGCTGACGTCGTTGGAGTGACGCCGGTGATCTTCTCCGGGGTGCCGGTAGTGACCATTTCGCCGGGCACCGTGGCCGTGGGCACGACCTACAACCTGACCGTAACCGACCAAAACGGCAATCCGCTTGTGCAAGGCACCACAATCGCCGCTCTGGTAGAGGGCACAGCGGTCAAGGCGGTAGGCAGTACCTCGATCCAACTGTCGGATTCCGAATTCTCCGGTGGGATCAACTGGGAGAATGTGGTCCGCGGTTCTGGACGCACCCAGTTCGTCTTCCGGGCAGTATCGAATGTTGATCCCAACGCAACCAACCCCCCGACACCGGTCGTGGAGGCGGTGACCGTGAGTGTTGCCGGACCCAACGGTCGCCTCGAAATCGTTCTAGGCAATACGGGCAAGAACCGGGTAATCTCGGCCTC
>JBLHLC010000070.1:0-12959 GCA_047619685.1 Rhodothermales bacterium | reverse complement strand
AGATGACCGGCTCATCGATCAAATACTGATTCACCACGCGAAGGCCGCTGCCCGGTGTGAACGCAAAATAGTCAATCTCCCGCTCCGGCCCGAAGGATGGAAAGGTGAGCCTGTCCGCACCCTTGTCCACAAAAGACCAGTTCTGTTTGAGGTGCTGGATCACGCGGTCTCCCGGTAGCGAGTTGTAATCGCCCGCCAAAATGGTGGTCTGAGGCTCCGCGTTCAGAAGCTCCTCCATCCTGATGGCCTGCGCTAGCCGTTCTTCCTCCGTTCGATAAAAGTGGATGCTGACAAAGCGCAAAAGCCTACCTGTTTCAGGCGATTTTACATGCGCCGCAAGTACCGTCCGGGGTTCATCGCCATCCGGAAGCCGGTGGTTTACGTGGCGCTCCACCGGCCACCCCGACAGGATCCCCATTCCGTACGCGCCCCCTTGGTATGCCATAAAGCGGCCGAAAAGTGGCTGGAGGCCCGTCAGCCGGCCCAGTGTTGCCATTTGATCCACGCCGCCCGTTCTGGTGACGACGCTGTCCATCTCCTGAAGCGCCACCAGATCTGGATTCACCTCCCGAATAAGTGCCGCAATCCTGTCCAGATCCAGCACCTCATCCATGCCGGCGCCGTGATGGATGTTGTAGGCCAGGATGCGGAGGGTGTCGGCCCTTTCTCCAGGTGGTTTGTCGGTGGGGTCAGGCTGGGCGCAGGCCGACAGAACCAGAAGCGCGGCGAGGAGCATGCGGGGCTGAATCACGGATTTCCGCCGGTTTGTTCTACGAGGTGGGGTCACGGTGCCCCAAACTAGTGAATGCCCTCCCTTCGGACTCCTAACTTGGGAGACCAAACCAAAGAAGCCATGCGACTCCGTCTCGTCTTCGTCTGCTCGCTTATTGCCGCGAGTGCCTCGGCCCAGCCTACCGACGCGGATTTGTTGTCCGCCTTTTCCTGGCGAAACATCGGACCGGCCAACATGGGAGGGCGCGTCGTGGACATCGAAGCCGCCGAGAATGACTTTACGAAGGTCTTCCTGGCATCGGCTTCCGGAGGCGTCTGGAAATCGGTGAACGCCGGTACCACCTGGGAGGCTATTTTTGATGACTATGGATCCGCGTCGATCGGCGACATCGCGCTCTTTCAGCCAGACCCGGATGTCGTCTGGGTGGGCACCGGCGAGGCAAACAACAGGAACAGCGTCTCGTGGGGCGACGGGGTCTACCGGTCAACCAATGGCGGGGATTCGTTCGAACACGTCGGCCTGTCGTCGACACACCAGATTGCCCGCATTCTTGCGCACCCCGCCGACCGGGACCACGCGCTGGTCTGCGCGATCGGGCATCTTTGGGGAGAGAGTGGCGAGCGAGGCCTGTTCGAGACCACGGACGGCGGGCAGAGTTGGTCCAAACTCGCCGGAGGCCTTCCGGCAGCGTCGCTTTCGGGATGCACGGACGTGGTCCGAAGCCCGCAAGACCCGCAGGTATTGTACACGGCCTTTTACGAGCGCCTGCGCGAACCATGGACCTTCACCGGCGGCGGACCAAACGGCGGTATTTTCAAATCGGAGGATGGCGGGCAGACCTGGGCAAAACTCTCGCGTGGTCTCCCGGCCGGCGACACCGGGCGAATCGGCCTGGCAGTGTCCAGGCAGGATCCAAACGTCCTCATGGCCCTGGTTGAGGCGGAGCGGACAAACGACCTGTCCCGGCCGGGCAGTGGCCTCTACAGGACCGAGGATGCAGGGGCAAGTTGGCTCTACGTCAACACGTACAACAACCGCCCCTTCTACTACAGTCAGGTTCGCATCAACCCGAAAGACAACAGGCGCCTCTATCTGCTTACAACCAGTTTCATGGTTTCGGATGACGGGGGCACGACGCTCCGCAACGGCAGCCCGGACGCCGAGGTACACGGCGACTTTCACGCCATGTGGCTGGATCCGACCAACGCAGATCGTTTCTATCTGGGCGCGGACAAGGGCGCGTCACTGACGCATGACGGCACTCATTTCACCCTGTTCGATAACCTGCCGCTTGCGCAGTTCTACAGAATCGGTGTAGACATGCGCGATCCGTACTACGTGTACGGGGGCCTTCAGGACAACGGGAGTTATGCCGTTCCCACGTTCAGCCGGGATGCCCGGGGAATCCTGAACGACAGCAACTGGAAATTGCACTGGGGCGATGGGCAGCACGTCCAGATTGACCCTCGAGACTGGCGGCGGGTCTACACGCAGATGGAGAATGGTCGGAGCTTCCGATACGACCCGATGACCCACCAGATGAAAGGCATGCGGCCGCCCCAAATCGCGGGCCCCCCGTTTCGCTGGAATTGGACGTCTCCGCTGGTAATGTCTCCCCATAATCCCGATGTGCTTTTTCACGGGGCCAATCACCTCTTCCGTTCAATCGACAGGGGGGAGACCTGGACGATGGTCAGCCCAGACCTCTCTACCAACGACCCGGCAAAAACCGTCAGGGGACAAAGCGGAGGCCTTACGCCCGACAACTCCGGCGCGGAAACGCATGGCACCATCTCCACAATTTCGCTGTCTCCAGTGGATCCCTGGATCATCTGGGCCGGGACGGATGATGGCAACATTCAGGTTACGCGCGATGGAGGAGCGTCCTGGACAAACACCCGGGGAGCGCTCCGCGGGGTACCAGATGGCACCTGGGTGAGCCGCGTGGAGGCATCTCACTTCGACCCGGGGACGGCCTACGTCAGCTTCGACGGGCACAGAAGTGACCTGTTTGACCCGTGGGTTTTCACGACCACGGACTTCGGTGAGACCTGGGCGGATCTGGGCGGAAGTCTCCCTGCTGGTCAAGTGGTCCGGGTAGTCCGGGAGGACCCGGTCAATCCAGATCTCCTGTTTGCGGGGACAGAGTTCGCGGTGTTCGCTTCGCTGAACCGGGGAGCGTCCTGGCACCGTCTGATGGGTCATATGCCGACCGTTTCGACGATGGATCTTGTCGTTCACCCAAGGGACGGCGATCTGGTGGCGGGGACACACGGGCGAGGGCTCTTCGTCATGGACGACATCACGCCGCTGCAGCAGCTTTCTACGGCCGTTCGTGCGTCCGCGGCCCATCTCTTCGAGCAGCGTCCCGCAACCATCTGGGAGAACGTGAGTCGCGGCGGACAACGAGGGCATTTCTGGTGGGCCGGCGAAAACCCGCCCTCTATTCAGAACACTTCGAGCATCCCACGGGCCGAGTTCAAGAACACCGCACTCATCGCCTACTACGTCGGTGCAGCCAACTCGGAGGGGGTCACCCTGGAAATCACAGGTCCGGCCGGCGTGAAACGGCACCGGGCCGAATTGTCAACCGAGCCCGGCATCCACCGCTACCGGTGGGACCTTGGTTTCGACCCGGAGCCCCTGACGGACGCGCAAGTGGCAGAAGTAGAGTCCGCGTTTGCCGGCGTTCTGGCCCGTTTTCCTGTGCCGCAGGTTATGACAGCACGGGAGAGCTTTCGAGCGGCCGCCGATGCGCGTCAGCAGCTGTCATCGCTGCAGATACTCCTGTCCGGCCTGATTGCATCGGATCTCGGGCCTGAATTCCGTCTCCAGACGGCGACTCCCGGGACGTATACCGTGACCCTCGCTGCCGGGGCCATGGTGCAGACCCGCTTTCTGACCATCAGGGCCGATCCCCTGTTGGATGATTAGGCCCGCTCGCGCGGGGTTCACCTTACTGGGGCGGCGCGATCCAGGTGTACTGATAGAGCCCGATGCTGGACCACAGACCGTACCCCTTCTGGACATTTGAGATAACGCCCGGTTGTGCCAGGACTTCGGGGTCGAAGACTCCGTCTGGCGGGTCCCATGCCGAGTCCAGCAACCGCACCTGCAAAGTGATGGCGTGCAGCAGCGGCAGGGCATCATTCTCAGTCAGGCCGACGAGATCCTTCAGCCTGGGCGTATCGACGCCCAGATCAATGGTGAATCGCCAGCCGCCGTCCTCGGTGCGGGCTCCGGGGCGGCCGTAAGGAAGCCGGAATTGCCGGCCCTGAAGATCGTAAACGACCATGATTTCCCATGGTGACGGGATGTCCGGCAGATAGACTTCCTGGCTCAGTCCAGATTCAGGGGCCGTCTCATACGGGAAAAAGAGCGTGTCCGGGCTCGGAATCGTTATGGGCAGCCGCGGCACCGTCGTCTCGGCCGACGTCACTATGCCGTCGTTCCGGGTGACGTCCAGACGATAGGTGCGTCCTTCCAGAACCTGGAATCGCGCCCGAAATATGTGCCCGTAGTTGCCGTCATCCAGCAATTCCAGGCTGTGGTCCCACCGCGTCACACTACCGGTGCGGACATCGGTAGAAGTAACGACGGCGTCGATGGTAGCCTGGGGAGACACCACGGCCGGAATGTCCGCAGCGAATCTCGTGATCGGGATCACGCGAACCGAGTGGTTCAAGCTGAGCTGATCCAGGTAACCGAAAACGGTGAAGTAGTGGTCGTCGTTATCAAACGGGTCGAACGTACCGGTGTCACACGCAGCAAAAAACGACGCACTCAGGACCATGGCCAGGCCCCATATCCCGCGAGTGATTGCCAGTTTCATTTCGGGACGCCTTCAGTTATCGCCCACGGGCGTCAGGTCAGGATTCGGTAGGCTTCGCTTCACTCACCGGAGTTGAACCAGCGGCTGCAGCCTTGTCGGCCGCCTTGCGAGCCTTCTTTTCATCTTTTTTCTTCTTCTTGGCGATCTCCTTCTGACGTTTCTCGTAGGAGTAATTTGGTCTGGCCATGGGCCCTCATTTTGGTGTGATGACGCCGATCTCGGCGTTTCCAACATAAGTACATGGTGGCGGCCCGCAAGTTCGGTCAGGATATCAAAGTATACGGCTGCCCCCGTACCAAGGGCCGCCGGCCGGCTTTATGGGTCAGTGATGGTCTGCCCACTCCAGAAGGCCGCCCGCCTCATCCTCGTCGTCCTGTCCGGGCCTGTCAGGCCATCCTGTCCGCAGATCGTTCCAGTGCATCATCGCGTTAAATACCAGGGAATGGTTGCCCTGTGTATTCCAGCGCCTGATGGGACGACCCGCAAACAGGACCACATGCCCATCGCCCACGGGGACGTCCACGACCGCGGGTTTCCCCGTCATCTCGCCTTCGCCTGACAACATCCCCGACATTCGGATGTCCTTCTTCCCGAAGGCGAGCACGGTTCGGGGTACTTCCGCCTGCCATGCCGCATCCTTGTACCAATCAGGCGTTCTGTCATCGCCCATCTGCTTGTTCACGCTGAAGACCGGGCCGGCGCTGAAGTACATCGGAAGGTTCTCGCCATACCCGTAGATGATCGGGCTGAGGGAGTCGGCCACCTCGGTGCGCACAATGGATCCCCGCGCTTGCAGGTTTTTTGTCGTCTGAATGGACACCCGGCGGGTTATTCCCATGTCGATCGGGAAGCGGGCCGTGGCGCCCGACGTGATGAATAGTCCACCCGCGTGGATCCATTCCGAGAGCCTCCCCAAGCCATCGTATCCCATTCCGCGGCGCTGGTCATCGGTCTGATCAATCTTTCCGAGTGACGGGTATTTGTCGGACGGTTGCCAGGGCAGTGCCTCTCCCACGCGGCTGTTGCCGGCTACCAGCGCCGCCGGTGAGGAGCGTGTGTTGGGCATGATCAGCACGTCGAACTGCGAAAGGTCTTCGGTCGCCATGTCCTGTTCGGACAGATAGGTATACGGGATACCGATCTCGTCGAAGGCAAAATGCCACCAGCCCGCGTCCTGGGGGGTGGAGGTCCAGGTGTGGATCAGGCCGACACGGGGGACTTCCACGGCGTGGGTGGAAACGTCCGGCTTGTTGCGAAAAGCCTGCACCGGCACGCCGAGCCTTTCGGCCGCCGCGTCCAGCCCGTCCACGGGTCCACGAATGATGTAGGATCCCGAGTTGAAGGAGGCTTCTCCATGCTCGAATGGCGCTTCCGCCGCCAGCACCTCGACATCTGCGCCGAGTTCGAAGCGCAGGACGGTAAAGTTGTCGTCGGTGGTATGGTTCACCACAAGCCATCGCCCGTTTCCATCTATCCCTCCACTGGCGGTGACGTGACCACTGAGGCGCGTCATCCCGGCGTCAAGAATGGACGAGTCGGGCACCGCCCAGGTGGTGACATTGTGCCCAAACGGGAGCGTCCAGCCGGTGTCGTCGTAGGGTGCGTCGGCACCGGACGGGAATGTCTGCTCGTCCAACAGGACCCTTGCCAGCGTGTTGTACGGCTGGTCGGCACGGATGACGTAGTCACCTGCTGCGGCGGAGCCTTCCTCGTCCCAGGAGAGATCCTCGTCAGCCCTGTGGATCTCCAGACCCTGGTCCATGAGCAGATTGACCAGGTTTGTCACCCCGGAATGGCGCAGCTGGTCCTGGGGAATCACCCAGGCAAATGGAGCCTCCGTGCGCCCGCGTTCCAGGGAGTTGTTGGACTTGAGCCAGAAGTTCTCTACGAACTCTGTGTGGTTGTCGGCCATGTATTTGAGCGCCACAAGCACTCCGCTCTGCATGTAATTGGTGTTGTTGCGTAGCGACCACATGGCCTTCTCCAGCGGCGGATTGGGGCGGTACCACTCGCGCGATGTCTGACGGCTGCTCAGTTTTCGCTCAACGGTTTCCGGAGTCGAGTTGCCAAACGTCTCGTAGAACTTGCCGGCAGAGTTGCGGGTGTTGGCAATCCAGATCAGGTAGTTGGCCGCCCAGCCGTTGTAAAACGCATGGGTCCACACGCCGGGCATGTCGCGGCGAGTAAGCTCAGAGACTTCTTCGTAGGCCAGGTTGTGCCATTCATCCACCGTGATTGGATCAATCCACTCGTTGTACGGCCCGAGGCCCGTCGAGGTGTAGAGATAGGACACGGACTCGTGCAGGTCGTGCATGAGTTGGGGCTTCCAGTGATCGAAGGAGCCCAGAATGTTGCGCGTGAGATCCAGCGCAAGACCGAAGCCGTCCCTGTTGTTGTCGTGGGCCGCGTAGGCGCCCCAGTAGGTCAGGCTGGGACCGACGCCGTTGTGGTCCGCTCGGTACTTGTAGGCGTCCACCATCCGATCCCGCCCATCTGGCTCGGCAGCCGGAGTGAAAATGACGATGACGTCGTCCCGAATGGCCTGGATCATCGGCGCATCGGATACCGCCAGCCGGTAGGCCAACTCCATGACCATTTCCGGACTGCCGGTCTCCGGGGAGTGTAGTCCGGCGGTGAGGTAGTAGATGGGCTTGGCGTCGCTGATCATCTGTGCGGCCTCTTCTTCCGAGACGCCACGCGGGTCGGCGAGGCGGTTCAGGTAACCTCGATTGGTCTCCAGGTTCGCCATGTTGCTCTCGCTGGCCACAATCACCTCAATTTGCTCGCGGCCTTCTTCTGTGGTACCAATGGTTCGGACACGGACCCGCGGGGAGGCGGCCTCAAGCGCGCGGAAGTATCCGTAGATCTCCGTGGTGTTGTGGAGGATTCCCTCCGCGCCGATGATGGTGCCAAAGTGGTCTAGCGGGCTGGGGACCGACGCCGAGAGGGGCAGGTGGTTCACCATGTCGTTGGAAAACCTGGCGTCCGTGGTGTACTCGGCGATTTTGTCCGCGTAGGCCTGGTCCATCTGCTGCTGGGCAATCGCAGGGACGGTGAGGCCAAGAAGGCAGACTAGAAGGGAGAGGCGGCGCATAGGTTCAGGGAGGTGAGTGCTTCCTGCAATATGCGGAGCGGAGAGGGATGTATGCACCTGCCGCCGCGCGCGTTTCTCATCCGTCAAGCCCGGGGCGCAACTCTCCGCCCGCGAACGCGTCCTTTGGAGGCGAACACACCTGTGCCCATCCATGACCCGCTTCCTGCTCTCCGCTTTTGTCAGCGCGCTCCTCATTCCTGGTCTTGCGAAGGCCCAGGACAACTCCGAACATGAGGTCCGTGCGGTGATCGATCAGCTTTTCGACGGCATGCGCGCGGGCGACTCCACGGCAGTCAGGGCAGTTTTTGCGCCCGGCGCGCAGCTGGTCTCCAGCGGCAGTCGGCCCGATGGAACGCCATTCATGCAGGCCTCCCCGATTGACGGGTTCGTTTCTTCCGTCGGTTCGCCGCACGAACAGGTATGGGACGAAAAGATTTGGGATGTGCAGATTGACGTGCGCGACAATTTTGCCTCCGCGCTGATGGACTTCGCGTTTTATCTGGATGACCAGTTTCTTCACTGCGGCGTCAACCACTTCCAGTTCGTCAAGGGTGCCGACAGCGTGTGGCGGGCGGTGTCCATGTCGGACACCAGGCGTCCCGGCGAAGAATGCGACCTGGATCAGGACAAGGTGGAGTCATCGGCTGTTGAGACCGCACTTCGCAACTACCTGCGCGGACACGCAACCGGCGACGGTGCCCACCACGCAAAGGCCTTTCATCCGGTCTCGAACCTGTATTGGATGCGGGACGGCGAGCTCAACACCAGGACCAGCGAAGCCTACATTGCCGGCGCCCTGGGGACTCCGGCCGAAAATGAGTCAGAGCGGCTCCGCTTCATTGACTGGGTGGACGTCACGGGAGACGCAGCGGTTGCCAAGATCGTCCTGGACTATCCGGGCGCCTACATCGTGGACTACATGTCGCTGCTCAAGGTGGACGGCCGCTGGCAGATCGTGAACAAGATCTTTAAGGTGGGAGACTGATTGTGCGAGCCTCAGCCCCTGCTTTCGTCTTCGTTCTGGCGCTGGTCGTTGGTGGGTGCGGCCCGGCACGCCCGCAGGCAGGAGGAATTCAGTTGGCCGCTTCTGACGGAGTGGCTGTCTTCGGGGACTGGCATCCCGCCTCATCGGCGCCGCTAGGCACGATTGTCGTCTTCAATCAAGGTGGGGGTGACGTCCGAGGAGAGTACGGCCTGATCATCCCCCGCCTCAACGCCGCCGACTTTGACGTCCTGGCCGTGGACTTGAGACGAGGCGGGGATCGGTTTGGGACGGTCAATCGAACCGCGAGTGGCGTCGGGGAGACGGAGTACTCCTACTGCGATGCCTATCTGGACGTGGAGGCGGCCCTCACAGAAGCCCGCCGTTTTGATGACCACCCGATTCTCTGGGGGAGCAGCTTTTCGGCGGCGCTGGCCATCCAGGCGGCGGCTCGAAGGCCGACCGAGGTGAAAGCAGTCCTTGCATTTTCGCCGGCCACGGGGGACCCCATGGACGGGTGCATGCCCGAGAGCTTCGCCCAGGGCCTCGCCAGCCCTCTTTTGGTACTCAGGGCGATCCACGAGACCAAGTTTCCGTCGGTGCGCGCACAACTCCGTGCGATGACCGAAATGGGGCATATCGTCCACGTTTCCGACCCCGGAACACACGGATCGTCTACGCTGGACTCGACCAGGGTCGGCGCGTCGACCCAGGAGACGTGGCGCGTTGTGGAGACGTTCTTGGGCGGATTGCCATTTGGTTGAGCGCCAACAGCTAGATTTCGGAAACCCCGAAAGAGAGCCAACATGCGCATCCTACTTGCTCTGATCGTCACTGCGGTGACAGCGTTCGCCGTCCTGCCTGATGAGACCATCATAGGTTTCACGTCGGAGGGCGCCGCGGCTCAGCTTCGAATGGAGGCGCAATTCGACGCCTTGGTGAATCCGGCCAATCTGGACGCCTGGATGAAACACCTCACCTCCAAGCCGCAGCACGTGGGGTCTCCGTGGGGCAAGGCCAACGCGGAGTGGACCGCCGCCAAGTTTCGCGAGTGGGGATACGAAACAGAGATCGTCCGGTATGACGTCCTCTTCCCGACGCCGGCCGAGCGCGTTCTTGAAATGGTGTCGCCCGTTCGGTTCCGGGCAGAACTGGAAGAGCCGGCCATACCGGAAGACGCCTCAAGCTCCGTTCGCAAGGACATGTTGCCGCCCTATGTCGCGTACTCGGCCGATGGCGATGTCACTGCGGAGCTGGTGTACGTGAATTACGGCATTCCGGGCGACTACGAGGAGTTGGATCGCCGCGGCATTTCTGTGGAAGGAAAGATTGTAATCGCCCGATATGGGGGCTCGTGGCGGGGGATTAAACCCAAGGTGGCCGCTGAGCACGGTGCCATCGGTTGCATTCTCTATTCCGATCCGCGGGACGACGGGTACTATCAGGGGGACGTTTATCCGGAAGGCTCTTTTCGGATGGAGAATGGCGCGCAGCGCGGCTCCGTCGCCGACATGCCGACGTATCCGGGAGATCCGCTGACCCCTTTCGTTGGAGCGACCAAAGACGCCAAGAGGCTTTCGGTCGCAGAGGCACCAACCATCATGAAGATCCCTGTGCTCCCCATTTCCTACGCGGACGCACTCCCGCTTCTTCAGCAGATGGAGGGTCCCGTCGCGCCAAGTTCCTGGCGTGGCGCGCTGCCCATTACCTACCACATTGGCCCAGGCCCCGCCCGGGTGCACCTCAAACTCAAATTCAATTGGGACCTGGCGCCCGCCTACAATGTCATCGCGCGCATGGAGGGCACGGACTTTCCGGATGAGTGGGTGATGCGTGGCAATCACCGCGACGCTTGGGTCTTTGGTGCTGGCGATCCCACCTCAGGGCACGTCGCGCTGATGGAGGAGGCCCGCATCATCGGAGCGCTGGCTGCCGAGGGTAAGCGCCCTCGCAGAACCATTCTGTTCGGGAGTTGGGATGCCGAGGAGCCTGGGCTTCTGGGTTCGACGGAGTGGGCCGAAGACCACGCGGACGAATTGCGCGAAAAGCTGGTTGCCTACATCAACACCGATGGATCTGGGCGGGGGTTTCTGGGGATGGGTGGTTCTCACGCGTTGGAGCCCTTCATCAATGAGGTCGCCCGTCAGGTCACTGATCCTCAGACCGGGGTGAGCGTCTCGGACCGGGCACGCGCAAGACGGCGGGCCGGGGGAGAGAAGGAAGCAGACACGCGCAAGGATTTGCGCATCAGCCCGCTTGGGAGTGGTTCCGACTATACCCCGTTCCTGCAGCACCTCGGCATCGCCTCACTGAACATTGGTTTCGGGGGCGAGAGTTCAGGCGGTTCCTATCATTCTGCCTTTGATTCCTACGAGTACTTCGTCCGGTTCGGTGACCCAGGATTTGCTTACGGAGCCACGCTGGCCAAGGTCGGCGGTCGCGCCACGTTGAGGCTGGCCAACGCTGACATCCTCCCGTTCAAGTATTCGGCATTCGCCGACAACGTCTCCACGTACGTGGATGAGGTGGTGAAGTTGGCGGACGATGAGCGCTCCAGCGTCGAACGGGAGCGGAAATTGCTAGAGGACGGGGTCTATGAATTGGCGGCCGATCCCACCAAGACGTTCGTTGCGCCCGAAGCGCCCGAGGCGGTGCCACAACTGAACTTCGCGCCGCTCATGAATGCGCGCGACGGACTGAACGCAGCGGCCGCCGAACTAAAGGCTGCACTGGAAGGGGCCGCAGGGTCCGAAGAGCTCAACCGGCTTCTGTACGTCGCGGAAAGGGTCATGACAAGTATGGACGGCCTACCCAAGCGGCCGTGGTTTCGCCACCAGATCTATGCGCCGGGCTACTACACGGGCTACGGGGTGAAGACACTGCCGGGCGTGCGGGAGGCCATCGAGGAGGCCGAGTGGGACGAGGTTAACAGGCAGATAGAACGGGTCTCGGGCACGCTTCGGAACGTGAGCACACATTTGCTAGAAGCCTCGGAAGCCGCAAAGGGGGGCGGATGAGCAGCTATTGTGATCATGCGGTGGGCCACCCGTTTCATGGTCCTTACCACGATGTGGAGTACGGCTTTCCCGTAAGTGACGACAATGACCTTTTCGAGCGGCTCGTGCTCGAACTCAATCAGGCCGGCCTGTCGTGGCTGACGATCCTGAAGAAACGCGCAGGATTTCGCAAGGCGTTCGACGGCTTCGACATAGACGTCGTGGCCGGATACGGCGAAGCCGAAAAAGCGCGACTTCTGGCCGACGCCAGCATCATCCGAAACAGGCTGAAGGTGAACGCGGCAGTAGAGAATGCCCGGACCATCCAGGCCCTTCGCGCCTCGCATGGTTCGTTCCAGGCATGGTTGGACGCTCACCATCCGTTGCCCAAAGCCGATTGGGTCAAGCTGTTCAAGAAGACCTTCAAGTTCACCGGCGGGGAGATCACCGGCGAGTTTCTGATGAGCACGGGTTACCTGCCCGGCGCGCACTCCGATTCCTGCCCGGTCTATGCCCGCATCAATGAGCTTGGCCCACCCTGGATGCGCCCGGCGTGAACGGTACGCTGCTTGCATGGTGGCGGACGAACAATCCCGCCAGAGTCATGCAGTTTATTATTTGGACCGGAGTCGCCGTTTTGGGCCTCATCACCGTAAGTGGCGTGGGAATGATTTTCTTCCATCTCGTCGCAGAATTCCGCAATCTCAACGCCCAGAAGCCAGTTGAAGAACCGAATCGTCCGATGAGTCGGCGCGAGGGACTGCATAGGGTGGACCTGGAAGCCCTGCGCGACCGCCCGCCCGTACGCCGCGCGGCCTAACGCCCCCGGCTGGTAGCCTACCCGCCCGGTCGCATCCTATCTTTTGCCTCATCATCCCAAGAGAAGAGGCATGGCGGAGAAGCGATACTGGCTCATGAAGTCGGAGGAGAACGTCTATTCGTTCGAGGACCTTCAACGAGACGGGGTCACACATTGGGACGGCGTCCGGAATTACCGCGCGCGGAATTTTCTGCGCGACGACATCAAGGTCGGGGACCGTGTCCTTTTCTATCACTCCAACGGCAAGCCGAGCGCGGTGGTCGGGACCGCCACCGTGGTTCGGGACGGATACCCGGATTGGACAGCCTGGGATGCAGATTCAGATCACCCCGATCCGCGGAGTCCTGAGGACAGCCCGCGCTGGTTTATGGTCGACATCAAGCATGATCGCGCGCTGCCAAACAAGGTCTCTCTTCACGATGCCAAGGCCAATCCGAAGCTGGCACAGATGCAGTTGGTGCGCAATCCCAGATTGTCGGTGCAACCCGTGACGCCTGACGAG
>JBLHLC010000069.1:0-13118 GCA_047619685.1 Rhodothermales bacterium | reverse complement strand
ATCGCCCGTCCGTTACACAGAATCAGGCGTCAGGTGCTCGTCTACCCACGCCACGAACTCATCTCGGCTTAAAGACGCGGCCGCTAAGCCTAGAAACACCCGGTCCTACGTCACAGGCTTCAGGGGGTGGCCATAACAGTATCAAGCGCATGTTGCGTGAACAGCGACATTGATATTTCCGGACCGGGAAAAACCCTTGTCGCCAAGCAGTTGCGGACTCTCAGTAGCAAGAGGACCTTCGATTGCGTTGTCGTAACAGGTGCCAGCGCGGCCGCTGAGGTGCTCGCCGCAATTAGCCCAACCGTTATGCGCAAAGGCGGTGGCGGACCCAGATCGAGGTTGTGGCGTCTCGAGGATTCCGGGCTGCTCCGAACGATTCTGAAACTAAGATGGACACCGCCAAGCCCCTGTACCGCTCTCAGGTGATAGAGGAACTCGACAAGATTCCCTCCGAGTACCTTCCGCCGTTGCTCAAGATGCTGCGCGCGTTTCGGGAGGGAGTCACTCTTCCGACCGCCGAAGAGAGCTTCCGCCAAGGTTGGCAGGAGGCGCGAGCCGACCAGACCAAGCCGGTGTCCGAGCTTTGGGAGGACATAGATGCCGCCTGAGAAGCGTCGCGCGACCGACGTTCGGTTTACGCCCGAATTCAAGCGCAACCTGCGGCATCTCGCCAAGAAGTACCGGCACATTCGATCCGACGTTCAGCCGATCATCAATGCTCGAAGAGGAAAGCGGGGCGGCTATCGTCTCATTTATTGTTAGAGGAGAGCGCGAGCGACCGACACGGTGGCACAATAAATGCTTATAAGCACTCATTGTTCGGTATTTTTACACATTAATGCTTATAAGCATGCAACCATAGGCTCACCGCCACCGTATCCAGGATGTCTCAACGGCGCACACCGCACGACCATGCCCAGGAGCATCCTTTTCCAGACCGACCCGGAAATCGTCTCGGCGATAGGCAGTAGGCTGCGTGAGCTTAGAAAGGCCCGTCGCCTGACCATTGAGGAAGCCTCGGAACAGGCCGAGCTTAATCCAAGCACGGTGGTCCGGGCCGAGCAGGGACGTAACCCCACGTTGATGACGCTGCTCAGGCTCCTGAGGGTCTACGGCGAACTGGGCGGCATCGAAAACCTGATCCCGGAACCGTCTGTCAGCCCGCTTGCCGTGGTCCGCGAGAGGCGGGAGCGCTATGGCTAAGGAGACCGCAGTCGCCGAGATCTGGATCTGGGACACCTACGTCGGGGCCGTGGTGGAACTCGACGACCACCGCATCCTCTTCGAGTACGCGCCCGACTTCACGGCACGAAACTGGCCGCTTTCCCCCCTCCGACTTCCTCTGCGGCAAGGCGTCTTCGAGTTTCCGGACCTTCTCCGGAAGCCCGCCTTCAACGGCCTGCCGGGTGCGCTTGCCGATGCCCTCCCGGACTCCTTTGGAACGGCGGTGATGCGATCCTTCTACACAGCGCGGGGGGAAGTCGAGAAGTCCCTCTCGCCGGTGCAGCACCTGCTGTACGTGGGTAGCCGCGCGATTGGCGCACTGGAATTCCGGCCGGCCGAGGCGCTTGAGACGCGACCTGGCGATCAGGAGGCCTTGGAGGTCGCCGCACTGGTGGCGGACGCGCGGCGCATCATTCAGGGCTCAGCCGACATCGCCATCCCGGAAATCTATCGGATCGGGGGCTCCGCCGGAGGCATGCGGCCCAAGGCCGTTGTGCTCTGGAATCCAGATAGCGGCGAGGTCCGCTCTGCCTTCGCGGCCAAGAGCCCGGGCGACGTCCCGGCCATCCTGAAGTTCGACGGGGTGGGTCCCGATGACGGCATCGGTGCGCCCGAGCACTTCAACCGGGTAGAAGCCGTCTACGCCCAAATGGCCAGAGAAGCCGGCTTGAACGTGGTGGACATCCGGGTATTGGAGAGCGCCGATGGGCACGCGCATCTGGTCATCCCCCGCTTTGACGTATCGGGCAACGCACCGCTCCATCAGCACACCCTGGGCGGACTGCTTCACGTGGACTACAACGACGTCGGGGCCAGCAGTTACGAGGAATACCTGCGCACCATCCAGGCCCTGGGAATGCCGGCCGCCGCCGTGGCGGAGGGCTACCGCCGCATGCTCTTCAACGTCCTGGGCGTCAACCAGGACGACCACGTCAAGAACGTCTCCTTCCACATGGACCAGAATGGGCGATGGGCTTTGACGCCGGCCTACGACGTGACTTTCGCCCGCGGTGGACGCTGGACGTCCGCGCATCAAATGAGGGTGGCCGGCAAGCGCTCTGGGATCACACGGCAGGATCTCCTGGACATCGCCCGGCGGTTTGGCGTTAAGGGTGCGCCCGCCATGATTGAACAAACGCTGGACGCCCTGGCGGAATGGAAGGATCGTGCCCGCGGCGCCCAGGTGTCGCCTGAGGCCATTGAGGACATTGCGCGGGCGCTCGAAGAGCGGCGGCGCGACGTGGAGTCCGGCGATGCACGTGGATAGCAGTCGCTAACTGAGACCGGCCCAACTGGCGGTACTTGCGGGTGGTCTTCTCGTCCTTCCCTGCCATGGCGGCAGGTTTCGACGCTTTATCGTTGGGTTAGCGGCACGCTACCTCCCGGCGGCGCCTCACTAGACACCCCTGGTCCTCGCCCCCTATCGCTAACGCCTCGCTCCTATATATTTGAAGGAACGAATCATGGTAGCCAAATGAGTGTCAAGCCCCTATTTATCGTCCTTGTTGACATTAGCGGGTATACGACTTTTATCCGCTTGCACAAGATATCCCTTCTACATGCCGAAAGGATCATTGGCGAGCTCATGGAATGCATGCTCGACGAGGTTGAGGCACCAGTTGTGGCCCACGAAATCCTGGGGGATGCGATTAGTCTATATGCCGTGGACGATGGCTCACCGGGCCTGGCGGATAGCATCTATCAACAACTCGAGCAGTACTTCCTGGCCTTTCGCAAACGGGAAGCCTATCTGCTACGAGAGTGTGGGTATTGCATTTGCGAGGCGTGCAACCAAGTCGGTCAACTCAAACTCAAGGCGATTCTACATTGGGGAAGCGCAGCATTTACGAAGATTCGTGACATGCCGAAAGTCTCTGGAATAGACGTTATTACCGCGCATCGCTTGCTTAAGAATTCGATCGCGTCAGATGAATATATCCTTGTAACCGACTCCTTTTCGGACAAGTGCCAATCGTTCGACAGGACTGGGTTTAATAGTCACGTTGAACATTGCGATGGCGTAGGGCCTGTATCTGCACAGGTAAGAGATTTCGAATCGGTGGAAACCGACCCTGAAGTGGTCTCACCTTGGAGAAAATTCAAGTTCCTGATGAAGCTGGAAGGTCATATGTTTGCTCGTCTCCTGGGAAAGGCGAGACCCGAATTCAGGAACTTGCCCCCGGAAGCATAGAGCACGTCTAGCGCGGTCCCTGACTGCTCCAAACCACAAAAGCCGCCACCTCTATGCGAGATAACGGCTTTAGTGTATGTCTAGGTGCCCTGGAGAGGACTCGAACCTCCACGGGGTTGCCCCCACTGCGCCCTGAACGCAGCGCGTCTACCAATTCCGCCACCAGGGCGGTGACGAGATGCCGGGAATGACCGGCAACGCGGTCGAAATGGTAAGAATTCTGGCGACACCCGACAACCCCAGCGCCGAGTCGCGGCGAATATTCACCATGGGAGTCAGTTGGCGACGGCGAATTCCCGCACGTGCTGCCAGATGGCCGAAAGTCCGTGCCTTCGCCGGAGGCTAAGGAGGTCGTGAAGACCCAGAGCGGAAAGCAGATCCGTCGGAGTGGCTCTCAGCTCGGCCATGGTCGCGCCGTCCATGATTTCGCACAGCAGTGCAGTAAACCCGCGGGCGATGGGCGCTTCGCGCGGGGCATCGCCTCGAATTTGCAGCGCCCCGTTCTGCACCCGGACCACCAGGAAGACGGGCGACTGGCACTCGTGAATCATATGCTGACCGGAGTCTCGGAGGCGCGCGTCCGGTTCGTCCAAGACGGGAAGCTGTTCTCCGAAATCAATCAGGAGCTCCAGTTTTGCGGCACCCTCCAGGCTCGCAAACATCTCAATCGTATCCGAAAGGGCCGGGAGCATGGTCAGGGTTTCTGAGTTGATCGGGGCAGGTTCACTTGCCACCGGTGACACCGCTAATATCCCCTTCTCGCCACGCCTGTCAACAGGTAGCATGTCCGGTACATGAACGAACTCCTGGAAATTCTTGCTGTCGCCAAACGACTCCACCAGGCTGGAGAGCCTTTTGTTGTGGCGACGGTGGTCAAGATCGGCGGCTCTTCGTATCGCCGGCCTGGGGCTCGCATGCTGGTCGACGCCACTGGACGGACCTGGGGGACCATTTCGGGCGGCTGCCTGGAGGGCGAAGTCGCCCAGCAGGCCCTTGCCGTACTCGATAAAGGGGAGGCCCGCCTCCTCCCTTTCACGCTGGGCGAAGACGATCTGGTTCTTGGGTTCGGTACGGGATGCGACGGTGTGGTTCATGTGTTCATCGAGCCGGTAACGGCAGACTCCCGGATCAACGTACTCGACCTGTTCACGCAGTGCTTCGAGACGCGTCGGCAGGGCGTGCTCGCCACAGTTATCGAGGCCACGGGCACGTTTCGAGCCGATCTCGGAGGGCATCTTCTCGTGGAAGCATCGGGCTCCTTGTCCGGTGGGCTGACAGACCCGCAGCTTCATCGTGAGGTTCTTCTGGATGCGAGGGCCTTGCTGGATCTCGAACAGAAGGATGGACGGCCGCACCTCTGGCAAACCCGGACAATAGAGCACGAGGCGGGTTCTGCCGAGATACTTGCGGAAATCATCCGGCCGCCGATCCGCCTGCTCGTATTCGGAGAAGGGCATGATGTGGGCGCCATCGTGCGGTTGGCCAAGCCCATGGGGTGGGAGGTTGTAGTCGTGGGCCGAAAGCCGGCTGAGGTTCTTCTTTCCCGCTTTCCCGAGGCCGACGACCACATCTTCCTGATGCATCCCGAATCCGTCCTGGAGCGCGTCACTCCGGACCCGCATACGGCGGCCGTGGTCATGAACCACACCTACGTGCGGGACCGCGAGCTGATGGGGGCTCTGCTTGGATCCGCAATCCCTTACGTCGGAATGCTCGGGCCGAGCGAACGCACCACGCGCATGATCGGAGAACTGGCTGGCGAAGGGTCCGCCATTGCGAGCGACAAACGCGCCCGCCTCTTCGGTCCGGTTGGCCTGGATATTGGAACCGAGACCCCGGAAGAGATCGCGCTTGCCGCGATCGCCGAAATTCAGGCCGTGCTGAACGGGCGATCGGGGCTGAACCTCCGAGACCGGACCGGGCCAATCCACAGCGGGCGCGCTGAGATCGGGTAGAGAGGTTATCGGGTCGCGTTCGTTACGCATACGGGCTGACGCGCTCTAATGAAGTGACCCTCGAATCTGAGTTCTGACACAGATCGCGGAACTCGTGCCAGTCGCGTTCGTGTAGCCCAATGTATATACAATGAAACGCATCGGGGCCATGGCAAAGTCAGCATCAATCAGCGCACGTATCGATCCATCAATAAAAGCGCGAGCCGAAGAGGTGTTTGATCAACTAGGTCTCACAGCCAGTCAAGCAATTTCCTTGTTTTACCGTCAGGTGGACCTACAGCAAGGCATCCCCTTCCCGGTCGAGATCCCGAATGCCGAAACGATCGCGGCCATTGATGCAAAGGTGAGCGGACCTTCCTACCGTACCGCGCAGGAATTACTGGACGACATCGGACGGTGACCAAGAACAGGCACCCACGCGGACCTATTCGACCCTACCGCGTCAGGTCCCGAACGGTAATCCGCCGCGGATCAGGATTCTTGCCCAGCGGCAGGCTGATAACCGTCCTGGCACCCCCCGACTCCATATGCCCTGTCGCGTGATCCGACCACTCCCCGCTTAGCAGCGCGGCGCGAAGCGCTCCGCGGATGGACCCCGCAGGCTCGTCGCTCCCCATGCCGTGAATCACCTCGACGGAACTACGCCCCTTCCACGACCCCTCAAACACGGCACGTCGGACCAGCCTGACTGCGCTGGCAATCGTGCAGCCATGCACGTCGATCGACAGGGTCCTCCCGTCGTCCCGGAAGCTGCGCGGGGATTCTGGTGCGAGTCTGGTCATCGGATCTTGATGACGGGCAGGGCGGCGGCCCTGGGCCCTGTACCCCTGACGAAGTAGACGCCACCGGCAGCCCCGGAGGCGTCCCAAACTGCCGAAACCTCATCGCCCGAAAATACCCGTCGGCCCAGCACGTCAAAAACCTCAAACGGACCCTGCGCGGAAATCGTGAGCGAGCCGCTGAACGGGTTCGGGTAGGCGGCGAGGACGGTGGAAACACCGGGCACGTCATCGACCGCTTCTACAAGCGGATTGGACGTTCCGGGCGTGCCGCTCGGGATTCCGACAAACAAAGGCGAACCGTCCGGACTCCGCCCCCAGGACACGTCTGGATCCAGTTGCCCGAACGAAACGAAGTCCACCTCCACCCCATCAGCATCGTATAGCGCCAAAATCTCTCCGCCGCTGGAAAGCCGGAAGGGGGCATGATTGACGCCTTGCTCAGGCTGCCCATCCAGCCACACCAGGTAGTGCGAACCGGACGGCAAGAGCACGTCCGGCAGTGCATACTTGCCTGGCTCCAGCACGTTGTCTGTCATGGTCCAGCCGTTGAGACTGATGTTCGTCACAGCGCCGTTGTAGATCTCGGCCCAGTCGTCAAACTCGCCAGACTCGTCGGCGATGGTGGCCTGGTTGTCGGCCATGAGTTCGTTGATGAACACCAACGGTTTGACCGCATCCACGCCGATCCTGAGCAGCTCTGTGAGGCGCTCGTTGCCGTCTCCATCCACCGCCCGAATGCGCAGGTCGATGGTGCCGGTGGCCTCGAGCGCAGGCACGACGGCCTCATACAGGAACTCTCCCACTGCAGTCATCGGGACCGAGTGCTGCTCCGGCCGGTCGGGCCAGTATTGAACCTCGATGATGGCGAGGGAACGGGACTCAACACGCGCGGAGACCCTGAGGGGATCTCGAGGCCCAGGCCGCTCCGGCGCAACGAGAACCTCGCTGACCAGCGGCGCGATGGCCCCCGGGTCCAACTGCGCCCGCGCCGATTGGTAGCGCAGGGAAATGTATGGGCGAAGGCCGGCGGTAACGTGCCCCTGACCGCCGCTCTGCTGGGCAAGTGCGACGGTGAAGGAATCGTGGTAGTCCGCAACGGTAAAACCGTAGTCTAGCCGCCGGAAGACGTCCTCCTCTGCGGCTGCCTCGGTCAGCGCCTTGAGGCGGTCGATCTCCGCGAGTAGGGTAGCCGGGTAGAAATGCGTCTCGAGGAGTTCTTTCAGGTAGTACGTGTACCGCTCCCTGAACTCCGGCACGGCCAAGATGCGGGTCGCCAAGGGGCGGGATTCGGATGGATTCCCCCAGGCATAGAGATCCCGATTTGTCCAGTCGATCCCGGGCGAAATGCCGTCCCACCAGATGCCGAACGTGTTGTCGAAATCAAACGGGATGTAATGCCACCGTCCCGTCGCGGGGTTGTTGTACAGGTAGAAGTTGTTCTTTAGAAACCAGTAGCTGTCCCAACTGCCGGTGAGCGCAGTCACTGCCTGTGCCTTCAGGAATCCGTTGACGTCAAACACCCGCTCAATGGCCCCCTTGAAGCCGCCGGAAGAGGTGTTGTTGATCACATTGATCAGTTGGGCCAGGTCGTCATACCCGTCTGCGTCCGAGGCACCCTGCGTGAGGTCGTACGGCCGACGATCCTCGCCTGTGGGCCGATACGCGTCGCCGTCGCCGCCCCTGACCGTGAGATCCGCGGGCCAGAGCGCCTTGTACAGGTTCCCTTGATCGCCGCCGCCAGCCCGGCCGAAATACCGACGCAGAAACTGCTCGTCGACGTGCTCCACGTTGGCATACAGCCCGTAGTACTCCCCGTTCACGAAGAGCTTGACATGGTTGGCCCTGGACGCGGGCACACCAAAGTCCTCAAACAGGTCCCAGGACAACTTGGACCGCATGATACTCGGGTCGTTGTGCTCACCGTTCAAGTTGAGCTTCTCCAGCCCCTCCCACCTACCACCGCTCCGAAAGGCATTGAAAGACACCTTGTACGACTTCTTGCGGGCGTTACGCGACGTATTCCCCCGAAGCCTGAACCCCACACTATCCACAGTGGCCGAAAGCGTAGGAGAAGACCAAGAAAACGTAGCCATAAACTCCACATCAGACCCCTCATTCCCCGGCGTCAAAATCAGCGCCAAATCACCAGAATCAAGCTCAATAGAGACGCTGGGCAGCACCGAATCATCAAACACCTGCCCCGAGGCCCCAGTGCTCGAAAGCCCCAAGACCGCCGCCAACCCCACAAACCAACGTCGAAATCCCAACCCCAGCACCTCTTAAACAATTTCGGGAGCACATCCTACCAGCCTACCGCAGTTCCAAGTGCCGGCTATACTTCTTCATCATCGTAATACAAACTCACCCGGCTCACCCTGTCCGTCTTCTTCAGTGCCATCACCATGTCGGGAGCACCGGAGGATCGCTTCAGCCGCACGTGCATCGTGAGAAAGAGGGACTCATGTTCGGCGGGTTGCCGGACGCTCAGAATGGAGGAGCTTCGACAATAGGTGTCGAGTGTGTCCTGATACGTCGGTTGGTTGGGCCCGCTCTCCGCGTCATAGGAGAACTCGAGCAGCATGGCGTTCCGCTGGACGTGCCCGAACCCGAATCCCGAAGTGGCCAGCACGGTCAGTCCTATCACAAGCGTGCCGAGCCACGAGGCTGCAAACAGTCCGACGCCAGCCGCCAGCCCCACGGCCAGGGAGAAGAAGATGAACACGATATCGTGAGTGTCCTTGACCGCGGTTCTGAAGCGGATAATGGACATGGCGCCAACCAATCCGAATGCCCTGGCCAGATTGCTCCCGATGACCAGCATCACGAGCGCAGTGATCATGGGCAGCACGACCATGGACCGAACAAACGAGGGCGCATAGCTGGTCCCGCGATAGGTCCATCTGTAAATCCAGGCGATGGCCAGGCCGCAGACCAGAGCCACCAGGAGGCTTGACACGATGTCGCCGGCCACGACTGGCCTCAGAAACGGTAGATCTCGAAACTCGTCAAGCATGGATTAAAACGACGTCTGCAGTAGGCCGGGACGAAGGACACGGCCTCCGCTGAAAGAAGCTCGCCGTCCGTGGGTCGCGCGGGCGCACGCATCCATGGTTAGCGTGTACTTGGAAAGTGCCCTCCGCTGCAATCCCAGTTCAGCAAGCGCAGGCTTGAGCCACGTTGGAAAATGGTAGTCGAACTTCACTTCCAGGATGAAGTGACGGTCGAAGACCCTCACGGGAGCTTCCGCGCCAAGCCGACTCAATTGACTGGTGAACCTCCCCCGGAGGTCACAATCAAATGTCACCCGGAGCGTGGGATCATGTACACCTTCAAAGGCCTCACGATCGTAGACCACAAGTACCACGGGCTTGAGTGAGTTCCTGAGAACGAAGTACCGGAAGGTGCGCGCTGCGTCCTCATCATCTGGTTCTGAATGAACCCCGCCCTGACCGCCGTTTCCACGGAGCCAACCCTCGACCTCCCCAAGAGGGAGATGCGCCCGCCTCTTCCATGCCGTCGAGCTGGCCTTCCTCTTCAGTTCCAACGAAGCGGGAGACGTCAAATCAACATCGTTATACCCTCTCACGCGGACCTTCAGGCGAGCACGGGTGCCCTCCACCTTGTCCTCGTACATGGCACCACGAGACGTGTCCATGTATATGCTCCGAACGGTATAAAAGCCTTCTTCGGTCGCGTGGGGATCCCGACCTGTGTAACGCAACACATGGCGACGCAACCACGGCCGAGCGGAATTGGGGACGAGGTATTTAAGTTCGTGGCGCATTGCTCCACCACTTTCTCAGGCTGAAGAGGCCCCCCACTATCAGGGATATTTCGTCCTTGAGTGCCAATGGCTCACCGCGAAAAATCACGGTCACCGATAGACCATCCAGCGGGACCGGAGGGGGATCACGCAAGACGCAGGTGACCAGCACCACGGACGCACCGCCGATAGACTCGGCCGACTGACTCACATCCAAAATGGAAACAGCGCCGGCTTCGGCCACTCCGGGGACCTCCGGGACCGCGCCTCCCTGCACGAAGGCCAGGTGTTCGATGGGCAACGGGACCACGACGATCCAGGAACTCAGGTCTCTCACGGTGGCCAGCGCGATTTCGCTGGACGGGCGCGAGACTACCCCAGCGATGGGGCTGACTATGACAGACGCGTCAAGCTGGTCACTGAGTGCGTCCAACTCCCGGCGACTCGCTTCAAGCTTGGTGGCGGCAAGACGCCGCTCGGACGATCTCGCGCCGGTAGTAAGGACCTCCAACTCGGCCCGGATTATTCCCAACTCGCCATCCAGCGCCAGACCTTCTGATTCGGCGCGCTCCAACTCGTCGGTCGCAATCAAGCCGTCCTCATGCAGAGTCCGTAAGCGCGAGACGATTCGCGATTGCAGATCGCGGAGTGCCTGCGCCGCCTGGAGCCGGGAATTGGCCTCGTCCACGAGCGCCTGCTTCGCGCCCTCCTGGTAGGTGGCGGACTCCATCTGGGCAATCGAGACCCGGCTTGCGAACTCCGTCATGCGTCGGGCTGAACGGGCGGAGCGCAAGACCCCGATCGTATCTCCCACCGCCAGTTGGGCACCAAGCGTAATACCGTCTGCCAATCGGAAATCGGCCACATCGCCGCGATCCACGCTCTGGACCAGATACTGCTCTGAAACTCCGCCGCGGCGGTCCTGGAGCTTCGCGCTCAACTCTCCGCCGGCATGTTCGAGGGTCCAGATGCGGGCAGCAAACAGCTTGCCTTGGACCTCTTCCGCCGGGGTGACCGTGAGAGGACCGAACCAGATGATCCCAAGGGCCAACAGAGCAGCCCCTGCAACCAATCCCCACACGCTTCGATCTCGTCGCTTCACCGTCTTCCAGCCAGTGTTTCCTGCATGTTAGGTTCTGGTTATACAGGGTTTGGTGAAAGAACCCCTAAATGGGAGCCGACCGTCACGCGGAGACATCACGATAGACCTCCAGCGTCCGAAGCGCACAGGCCTCAAAGTTGAACTCGGAGGCTCTGACGATGCCCTTCGCGATCATGTCGTCGCGTTCCGGACCGTCTGTTGTTGCCCGCACCAGGCAGGCAGCCATTTGGGTGACGTCGTAGGGATCGCACAAGACCGCGGCGCCGCCTGCGACCTCGGCCGTCGCACCCAAGTCCGAGGTTACAACCGGTGCCCCGCAGGCCATGGCCTCAATTATGGGTAGACCAAAACCTTCAACCAGGGAGGGAAGAAACATGACCCTGGCGTGTCGATAGAGCGCGCGCAACTGGGGGCGGCTGAGATCGCTGGCCAGCACCACCCGCTTCGCGACTTCCGGCCTCTTGATCAATCGATCGAACTCGTGTGCTCCGCGATTCAGGCGTTTAACCAGGACGAATTTCGTGGGGTCGTCGGCCGCGAAGGCCTCAAGAAAGGCCTCGACGGCCCGGAGGTGGTTCTTTCGGGGCGAGCCCTGCCCCACCGTGAGCAGGTAGGGAAAATCGCCGCCTCGTGCCTCACGCGCCAGGGAGGAATCATCAGGCACCTGCTCCCGGAAGTAGGGATCCACGCCGCTCCCTGTCACCAGCGTGCGGGCGGCTACCTCTGGCCCGAAGAAATCTCCTATCGCATCCGCCGAGGCCTGCGAGACAGTTACCAGCCGCGTAGCCGAGCGTGCGGCCTGCCGCATGCGGGTACTCCAGAACCTGCCGGCCGTCCATTTGAAGAGGCGTCCCTCGTCAATGAGTCCGGGGTCCAGAAGCGGAATGATGTCGTGTATGGTGACCACGCTCGGGCGATTCAACGCGTCCGGCATGATGTTGAACGTGGAGTGGAACACATCGAAGGGGACATCTTCCAGCTTTCGTCCCAGACTTCGGACGGTTCGGCGCGATCGCGGCGGCGCCGGAAACACGAAGTCGGTGCACCGCTCAGCGTCGAATTGCGCCGCCAGCCCCGGCTTGCGTGTGACGAGGATGTAATTATTTTCGGACTCAAGCCTCAGCATCTGCCGGAGGAGATTCTCCGTGTAGGTCCCCACACCGCTGCCGGAGGCATTCAGATACCGGGCATCCAGTGCGATTTTCAATGGAGTCGGACGACGGTGGCGTTTCCCAAAAACACGCCATCCAAGGTTACGCGGACCAAATACACGCCTGCCGCGCCCGGGGGCACAACGTCACTGAGCGTGTGCCGGCCGATACCGAAGAAGGCGGGGACACTTTTGGAGACACGTCTCCCCACGGTGTCAAACACCTCGACCACCAGTTCGCCGGGCTCTGGCAGCGCGACTCCTACGGACGGAGCGCCCCGAACCGGATTGGGATAAACAGACAACTCGAACGCACTGACAGGGACCTCCGCCTGCACGCCGGTCCGAATCGAATTGGGACCCTGCGGAGACCCGCCGAGATAGGTAGATGGGCGCCATGACCTGGGGTCGGCGTTGTCGAGCAAGGGATCTTTGAGTTCCAGCGACCAGCCATCACCGTCGGGCTCGGACGGCCACGGCGGCGCGTCAGAGTATCTCACCGAGTCCGCCACAACACCGGTGGCGTCCGTCAGAAACAAGGCGTCTCCGCTGTTGCCCAGTTTGAAAGGCAGGCTTCCAATACAGCCGTAGCCGTAGGTCTGCAGGAAGTCGTCAGGGTTCTCGCAAAGAACCGCGTATCCACCAAGCGGGAGCGTGATGTCGGGAATGGTGAACTCGCCGGAGCCATCGCCAAATCGCCAGCCGCCGAGGTCTATCGGGCCGGATCCTGTGTTTACCAGTTCCACCCACTCACCGGATGAATTGGCCGGGTTGTACTGGATTTCGTGGATGACGATGGACGCTGGATCCCCCGCAGCAGCCTCGAAATGGGCGACCAGAGAAACCGGCTCCAGGGGCCGAACCGTCACCGTCCTTTCGGTGGAGGGTTCGGTGCCGGTCCATTCCACAAATTGGTACCCCGGCCTCGGAACGGCCGTAATCTCAAGTGGG
>JBLHLC010000068.1:0-13906 GCA_047619685.1 Rhodothermales bacterium | reverse complement strand
CTGCCATCAGCGTCATAGTCACGGGCCGTTCTCGCCGGTCGCATCGGTGATGACCACGCCATTGGCTGTCACCTCAAGCGCCTGCAATTTCAGTGATTCGAGGGTCATCGTCTCAATGGGGATCTGAGTCTTTTTTTGTATCGACCTCAGGACCAAGACAATTAGTCCCTGCGCCGCCACCCGGCGTCCATCAAGTTTGCGGCAAGACAAGAGTTTTGACGTCGGCGGGCACTAGGCGGCAGGTTTTGACCGTTATCATTGAGTAACAACCATTCCGAACGTGCATCCCAACCCACAGCAGCCCAACAGACTGTCACTGGGATGTCACACCATCGAACCTAAATTCAGATTCGCCACAAGCAGCTTCCCTGATGGCCCGTAACGCCTCTTACGACGAACTCGCCACTGCCTTCAGGCACGGCAATTTTTCGCCGCTGTACCTCCTGTACGGCGAGGAGCGTTACTTCGTGGACAGTCTTCAGAGGTTGGCTATTGAGCACGCCATCGCGCCGCACGAGCGAGACTTCAACATGGACATCGCCTACGGGCCGGATACCGATGTCCAGAGAGTACTGGCCTTGTGCGCCAGCTACCCCGTTATGGCGCAGCGCAGGCTGGTGATCATTCGGGACTTCGACAAACTCCAGGACAACAAGCGGTTCAAGGCGTATGCCGAGCAGCCAAACCCGACGGCTGTGGTCATAGTAGTGGCATCCGGTAAGGTGAATTCAGCCCATCATCCCTATCGAGCCATAAAGCAGCACGGAGTGGCCATGGAGGCCAAGCGGCTGTACGAGCGGGAGCTACCGCGATGGCTCGAGAGCGAGGTCAAGAGACAAGGCGCATCTATCGACGGCCGGGCGGTGCAGATGCTGGCTGAGTACGTGGGCCCGGATTTGCAGAAGGCAGTTCGGGAAATCGAAAAGATCCTGACTTTTGCCGGCGAGAGAGAGCGCATTACAGAAGACGACGTTGTCCAGGCAAGTGGTCAGTCCAAAGATGCCAACGTATTCGAATTGCAGAAATCGGTAGGGCAGAGGCGTTTTTCCGATGCCTTCCGCATTGCGGAGCGGTTGTTGCAGCAGTCTTCAAACAGCAAGGGAGAGGCCCTGATGGTCGTTTCTTTGCTGACTTCATACTTCACCAAGCTCTGGGTCCTGACAAGTTGTCACAGACAAAGTCTTGGAGAAAAAGAGATGGCAGCGCGTGTTGGCATACCACCCTTCTATTTGAGTGAGTATCTTAACACGCTTAGGCGATTTGATGCGCCTGCCCTGGCCACAGCGTTCAGAACGCTTGCGGAAGCTGACTTCGAGCTGAAAGGCGGAAGCAGCAGAAACGAGCGCCTGATCTTGATGTTGGCGCTTCGCCGTATAACCGGCAAAGAGGGCAACGCAGCAATTGCCGCATAGATCCACGGTGGTTCGCCACCAATCGGACCTGGTCCGAAAAACAGAAAAGCATGACTGAGACGACAACCAGGGTCAGCCCGCTCAAAAAGCGTACGCTACATGTAAAGGCGAGTAAGCTTGGCATTCAGGCGAATGTCAATCCGAACAATCGCCATTACGAAGCGCTTATGCAGATGAGCGACGAGGACCTCATGTCCCAGTTCCAGATGGGAACCGTCGAGGCTTTCGACATTCTCGTCAGCCGGTACAAGGATCCTCTGACAAACTATATCTATCGCTTCCTGGGCGATATGAAGGAGTGCGAAGACCTCCTGCAGGAGACCTTCCTGCGGGTGTATCGCAACAGGCACTCCTACCGTCGAATTGCCAAGTACAGCACGTGGCTCTACACCATTGCTGGCAACCTTGCGCGTTCGGAGTATCGCAAGCGCAAGCGGCGCCGGCTCTACTCACTCCAGTCCGTCAATCGTGACGACGAGGAGTACGAGGTGGAGATTCCCGATGAGACGTTTTCTCCGGACAAACACGCAGAGAGCACCATTCAGGATCACTTCATCCAGGAGGCGCTTGCCCAGATCCCCGAGGAGTTCCGCGAGGTAGTGGTACTGCGCGATGTGCAGCAGCTGGCCTACGAAGAGATCGCAGACATCACCGGTCTTCCGATGGGTACGGTCAAGAGCCGTATCAACCGTGGCCGAACGAAGCTGCAGGCGCTTCTGAAAGACATCTACACGCCTTCGTCGGACGACTAGTCCGGGCGAAGCGTACGTCTTGAGAAAGGCCGGCGGGGGTTTCCCTGCCGGCCTTTTCTCGTTTGGATCTCCCTATGGGGAGCCGGAGTCCAAAAAAAAGCGGGGCCCCCGGTGGAGGCCCCGCTTTTTGCAAGAATCAACAGTTCGCAGTCTCAGCCTGGCTCTAGCGGCCGCCGAACTGCCACCCAATCCGCAGGTAGGGGTACACAGGCACTGATCCCGCGGAATCATCGAAGTCCTGAATCTCGCGCTGCAGGTCTGCTATGAAGGCCGCGTCGGTCTTCAGGGGGCCAGTGGCCTCAATCACCAACTCCGGCGATGCAATTGACGCTCCGAAAGCGAAGTTAAACCCGGATCCAATCCAGCCCAGCATGAAAGAAGGCTGAACGGACCCGAATTCGAAGGTACCGGTCAGATTGCCAACTCCCGCGGCCGGGTAGGAGCCGGTGCCGAGGTCAAGGGTCGCGCTGCCGTTCGGATCCAGTGCAATCAGCAGATCTCCGTTGATTCCACCCACCTGAAGGCCAGCACCAAGCGCAAATTTGCCGCCGGAGGGATGAAAAGTGAGCATGGCCTGGCCACCCCCGAGTGTGGGTTCGATGGTGAGCGTGTTGTCAAAACCAGTCTTTTTCGTCTCGGACAGAGGAAATAAATTATACTCCGCCGAGATGCCGATTTTGTTGGACACGCGCGCGGTTGCGGCGACACCAACACCGAGCGTCGATAGCTGCGGCCCAACCGAAAGCCGGACCTGAGATGAGGCCAAAGGCGCAAAGGCTAGTCCACTGAGGGCTACAACCGATACAAAAGAGAAAATCCTGTTTGGGAGATTGTTCATGATTCTCAGAATGCTGGCTGCAGGGTGGTTTCGGACTCCCCGATCCGCACAGTTGCGGCCATACCAGAGAACTCAGCTGCGGTGTTGGTCACTGTGAGGACCACGCTGAGATTGACCGAGTTCGGAGTCGCCGGCGTTGACTGCTTGACGATGTTGAAAATGGACGTTGCGGCCGTGTTGGAGGGCGCAAAGGTTGCCAACGGGAAAACCTCGAAGATGCTGGCAGCAGCATAGCCGCAGCTCGTGGCCTCGGCTGCGCAGGTCCCGAGACGCGTGAGCGTGAGAGACAAGGCAGTCGATTTATCGTCGGCAACTGACGCCGACGCGTCGCTGAGAGTCCAAGAAACTCTTGCAGCGGTGATGGTTATGGTATTTGGCAGCGGCGTCGATCCGGAGGTGCGGGTCAGCCCCACTAGAGTACCATTGAGCACATTGAGGCCCACCGTGGTGCTTAAATTTGAAATGGTTTGGATGTCGCCGGAGTCGAGATCGTTGAACGTGTCGCTCACGGTGAAGGTGGCAACAGCATCAATTCCACCTGACTTGCCAGCGGCGAATGAACTGGTCACTTCGGTTCCGGCCTCGCCACCGAGCCCGAGGACACCGTCGGCGACGCCAACCTCCGGCAGTGCATCGTTAATGGCGGTGTCTACGGCATCACAACCGGAGAGCAGCAACACGCCGCAGGCGAGCCACCCGGCGCGAGAAAGAATTTTAGACATTATGAACGTTTTTAAGTGTCACACCAAAGGCAGTGCAACACGGAAGATACCGACTCTTGATGGATGTATCAACGCGTAGGGCCGGAGTCAAAAGGCGCGCACCGCAGCCCGCCACTACCCGTGCGACCAATCCGAAGGATCGTCGGACGCCCCTGGTGAGAGGCCAATAATGTCACCATCGGGAGTTACACCCAGCCCCAGAACGGTCCGGTTCGCGTAGTTGAAGTAGGCGACGACCTGATTGATTTCGAGGATCTCACCGTCCGTCCAACTGGCGTCGCGCAGAGTCTCAACGTTAGCCTGAGTTAGAGAGGCCGGGGAGAGCGTCAGCAGCCGAGCGTAGTTGATGGCCTCCTCGTGTTTGGTCTCGAAGGCTTCGATGGGTTGTTCGGTCTCGAGCGCTGCGAGGATGTCTTCTGCCGCATCCTCATCCCCGAGAAGTCTGGCGAGTCCCGTCAGGTGATGTTCAACGCAGTAGTCGCAGGTGTTGAGCACACTGACGTAAACCCCCAACACCTCCAGAAACCACTTGGGGATTGTGTTGCCTGAATGATGCAGTACGCTTTTGTACAAGGACATATGCCCTTCCATCGAATGCGGGCGGAGTCCGTGCGCCAGCATGATGTTGTCCACGTTGTCGCCCGGTCCCTTTACCCGGTCATAGAGCTTTCGCAGTCGTCCCGCAGATTCCGCGTACTGAATTATCTCAATCCAACTCATGATGACCAGAAGGGCTTTTGATGGGAGGGCGTCGTCGGCGGCCTTTCCGAAGGTAGTGGAGGCCACGACAGACTACTACGAGGGGCAACAAAATCGCGGTTACTGGCTCCTGTCGAACGAATTATGAAAATTTGTGGACCGGGGCCGGAACGAAAGTATTTTTGAAACCCAGCGTATAACTCAGTACGCGAATCATCAGGTCACCCGGCCGGAACGGCAGACGGCCGTCGGACGACGGGAGCCCTGATTCGGCACCTCTTCAGGTTCGAATGGTTTGTTCACCGGCGCCCGTCTGGCTGTTGGTTTCGGTCCCATCTCAGGTAAGGCGGACTCCCGCCTCTTCGTTAGGTCCGTGCACAGTTTGCCTGCCGCCGTCCGAGCAGGCCCGCTACTAAAATGAAAAACGCTAAACTATATACCTTTCTGGTTTTCTCCTTCCTCCTTCTCGGTTGTGCAAACGCCCCGTTGGAGACCCTGACTCAGGCCAACCTCAGTTTTGACGAAGCCGTTGAGGCAGAAGGCAACCTGTATATGACCGAGATCTTCCAGGCCGCCTCAGATTCTCTTGCGGCAGCACAAGTCGAGATCGAGTTTCAGGCTGCCCGGACAGCTTTTGGTCGGGACTATGCCCGGGCCGAGGCTCAGTTGGCCTTTGCCATTCAAATGTCGGACTCCGTCACTGCGGGTGTACCTGCGGCCAAGGAAGCAATCGCCTCCGCGAATGAAGCCCTCTTTCAGGAGGCTGAAATCGCTGTCGCCCAGGCGCTTGGCATGATGGATCAGGCTCCTCGTGGCAAGGACGGAGTCATGGCCTTGGCCTCTATTCGCGAAGACATGGACCTGACCACCGCGTCGGTGCAGGCAGCACGCGCTGCGCAGGCCGAAGGCCGGATCTTGGAGGCTCGCGACAGGGCGCAGTCTGCGCTCAACCGAGCAAACGAGATCATTGGCGAGCTGGATGCGGCCATTCAGGCCGTAAGGCCGAGGCCTAGAGCCTAGGTGACTGGTTCTTTAGGCGGACGATTCCCCGGTCGGTGGCTCTTGCACCGGCCGGGGCGTTTGTTTGGATGGGCAGCCGGTCTCCTTGCCGGGGTGGTGTTAGCAGCCTCGCTGCTTGGGATGACCGAGCCCATCCCCGGTGATGAGATCGACGGCGCCAGACGAGCATTGGTTGACGCCCGCATTGCGGCGACTGAAGTCATGGAACCGGGTCTCATGACGGCAGCCGACGCAGAATGGAACCTGCTCTTGGACGCGCTCCGTGCCCATGGCGAATCGGTGCTAACCACGCGCTGGATCGATTCAATGCGGGTGCGCGCCCGAAGCACCCAGCGCCTGGCCCGGGAGGCCGAGTTTGCCGCGGTCTCACACCGAGCCGTGCTCACACGCCAGCATACCGAGCGGCGATTGACAGCCGTTGCCACCTTGGAGGCGGTGCGAGACGCTTCCCGATTTTATCCCGCGGGTATTGTCAGCGCTGATTCGCTGTCTGCAGCAGTGATACTGTTGGCGCGCGCCGACGGCGCGTCCTCCAGGGGCAATCTCCTGGTTGCGCTCCGGCGCCTTGAGCTGCTCGAGGCAACGTTGGCGAGAGAGACGGCCAAAATCAGCAGTCTGGAGGATTCCCTCAAAACGGAGAGCGAGGGATGGCTCGCTCAGTTGGATAGACTCCACAAAAGCGGCAGATACCCTTTTCTAGCGGTTGACAAGGCCGCGCGAAGGCTGTTGGTGGTACGCTCGAGGTCCGACATTGATACTTTTCGCGTAGAACTCGGTCCAGCATGGCTTGGTGACAAGCGACAGGCGGGGGATCAGCGTACGCCGGAGGGTACTTACAGTGTCTCTCGCCTTCTGGGAGCCGGCAAGACCCGCTACCACAGGGCTCTTCTGCTGGACTATCCCACCCGAGCCGACAGGGCGCGCTTTAACGCCAGTCGCCGTTCGGGAAACCTGGGCCCGGACGCCCGCATCGGCGGACTCATTGAAATTCATGGCGGGGGAGGCCGAGAAAGCGACTGGACCGACGGCTGTGTCGCTCTCGCGGACTCGGACATGGAGCGCCTCTTTCTAATGGTCCCAGCCGGAACGCGAGTGCTAATCGCACCAACACTACCATGATGGAAAGCGAACCCAGCGCCGAGTTGGCGCCACCTAGGGGTCCTCGTTTCAGATATCGACTTCTGGCCCTCCTTGCCGGCCTTATGGCCGGTTGGCTTTGTGCCCCGCTGGCATTCCAACTACTCCACACCCCACCGGGACTTACTGGCCGGGTTGATGTGGTGGTAGACTCGGTCGCGACGGCCAGGGAAGGGATGCGCACACAGCGGGCGCTTGACCGCCTAAGGCCGAAGTCACCGTATCTGGTGGTCTCGACGACAGACAACACCTTTCAACTCATTGCCGGATCCGACACACTGCGGCAGGGCATCTGCTCTACGGGGAGCTATACCAACCTTGTAGCCGGCGACGGCCAGTCATGGTTATTCGCAACGCCTCGTGGCCGATTTAGCGTGCAGGACAAGCGGGTCAATCCCGTTTGGTCCAAGCCGGACTGGGCCTTCGTGGAAGCGGGACTTCCCATTCCTCCCCAGGGGCACGCAAGTCGCTACGAGCGTGGGGTTTTGGGCCGTTATGCGCTGTCGCTCGGCGACGGCTACCTGGTCCACGGAACCCCCTATCAAAGACTCCTCGGCCAGCCCGTAACCCATGGCTGTGTGCGATTGGGCGAACTCGACCTGGAGGCCGTGTACTTGGCTATGAACGCTGGCGCGGCGGTCTATATATACTGATGAGCGTGATGACTCCAATCAGAACCCTGAGCCTTGGCTTCGTGCTCGCTCTGGCTTTCATGCTCACGCCGCTGATGCGGAGGTCTGCTCCGGTGGAAGGAGGAGATGCACCCGGTCCGAACTTGGCGGCCGAACGCCTTGCCCTGGCCGAGCGCGGTGAATTCGGACTATTTTTGGATTTCGAAGCTGGCACAGCGGAGCTGGTCTACGGGGCCGTGGTTCTGCGGCGAATCCCGATTGCGTCGGCGCGCCGCCGTGCGCCCGGGCGTATTCACGTCGGGAGCCTGGAATCACGTCGCGGCCTGCTTCCCTATCAGCCGGTCCAGCTCGTAGTGGCGTCCGCTGACAGTTCCCTGGCAAAGCCACCGACGAAGAAGCCACTCGACGCCGATCCAGCCTACGGAATTTTGACTCTGGATTCGGGCATTGACTTGATTCTGAACCCTTCAGACATCTCCGGGTTTGGCGCGCTCCGGATCAAGGCCTACCGGGTGGTAGACCATGGAGTACGTGCAGTGAAAATGGCAGCCATCGCGCTGACCGGTTCCGCCCCAACCGAGAGCCGGCTGAAGGTAGACATGGCGGATGCGGATGCGAGAGCCATATTCCGCGCTCTTCCCGAGGGCGCACGTGTTGTGATGTGGCCGTAACGGGCTAAACAACCCGGCCCCGGCGCAGTCCTTTGGACAAAAAAAGGGCCGGGAGGATAGAAATCCTCACCGGCCCTTACCTCTCGGACGGTCTCCCCAGGCCACCCGAATTGGATTAACCACTCATCATCGTCACATTTCACCGTGTCGATCACACCACCTAAGACGTGGGGGCGCCAGGAATGGTTGTCACAGATCTGTGGCGAAGCGTCGGCAATTCAACGGCGACCGCTGGGTGGCGGTAGTGTTTTTTGATCTCCAGAGGGCCATTCAAAGATTTTTTGCCAATCTGCGGATCCCGCGATTTGAAGGGGTGTATGCCGCGATACCCCAAAAACAAATACGTATGGCCGAAGGCTACGACGGTGAACAGGCGGCACCTCTCGACGAGGGAATGGACGAGTTCCTTTGCGAGTATGTAGACGGGGTGATGGACCCGGTCGTGCTACGGGCGTTTGAGGAATACCTCCGCGCCAATCCTGAGATGGCAGCGCACGCTCAGTGTCTTTGCCAGGCCAAGCGGCTGCTTTCTCAACAGTGTGCGTGCCACCACGGGACAAACGCACTTCAGCAGAATCTCCGCATTGCCATAGCCCGAGAGCAACTGGGGAATTCCGCAGGCTCAATGGCGTCCGGGCTGGGATCGTTTGCCTGGGTAACTTCGGCAGCGGGTCTGATGCTCATCCTCGGAATGGTGTTTGGGACCGCGGTTACCACCTACCAGTCCGGCGGATCGGCCGGCCAGGCCTACATGGAACGAGAGTCTGCGCCAAGCGATGCGCATCCAATGCGGACCGCCAGACTACCTCTGGGCTCCAGGGCGACATTTGGCGTTGCAGGGCCAGTAATGGCGCTTCCAACCCTGAGTTCTTCGTCTCAAATGACGCTGGTGACGTGGGCGGATTCGCTCAGCTACGTTGTCGCTAATCCTTGACATACTCCCCGCGCTGGGCCACGAGGATTCTTCCATCAAGCGGCGACAGCGTGACAAGCACGACTTACATCGCCTACGGAACTGGGGAATGCCCTCCCCAGAATGTTGCGAGCGGCATTGATGTCGCGGTCGTGTGTGACCCCGCATCCGGGGCAGACCCAACTCCGGTCGCTCAGTTCGAGTTTGACGATCTCCCCGCAGTCGTGGCAGGTCTTCGACGTATAGGCAGGATCGACCTTCTTCAGGACCACGCCGCGCTTGGCGCAGACGTACTCCAGAGTGCGGACGAACTCGCCCCACGCGATGTCGCTGACTTTCCTGCCCCAAAGACCCTTCATGCCTTCAAGTCGTAGGTCCTCGATGGCGATGCCGTCGTACTGGTCGCAGAGCGCGTGAGCTGTCTTGAATATCCAGTCCCGGCGTTGGTCGGTTATCCTGCGGTGCAGTTTGGCGACCTTCCGGCGAGCGTCCTGCCGGTTACCGGATCCACGCTGCTTTCGGGACAACCGCTTCGACCCGGTGCGGAGTTCGGACAGGCTCTCTTTGAGGTACTGCGGAGACGTGATCTCCTCGCCGCCAGAGAGGGTGGCAAAGGTCTTGAGTCCCATGTCGATGCCCACGGGCGCGGTTACAGCGTCCTCGTTGGCTTCAGGGAACTCGCCCTCCTCAATGACGGAGAAGCAGATCCAGAGATCGCCGCGGCGATCTCGCTTGATGGTCACTGTCTTGATGGTCCCGGTGACCTCGCGGGACATAGCGAATTTGTAGTTGTGCTTGCCGATGCGAACGCGGTTGCCGCTGAGCAACTTCCACCCCGCTTGCTTGAGCGTGAACGAGGTGTAGAAGCGGTACGACCTGAACTTGGGACGCTGTCCCTGCTTAGCGAAGAACTTCTGCCAAGCCGCGTCGAGCCTCTGCACCACATCCTGTGTGGCTTGGCTACCGAGAAGCGACCAGTATTCGCTACGGTTACGGAGTTTGGCGATGTGCTTCATCAATCTGTTGGCGTTCAGGCTTTTGCCGAACAGGCTGTAGTACCGCTTCTGGAGGGCAAGGTTGTGATTCCAGATGGACGAAGCCGCATGGATCTGCCGCACAAGATGTTTGTCGCGCTTGGACGTATACAGACGATATTTGAGGGTACGCCTCACATGTCTAATATATGTGGCGTTGGTGTCAGCTTCGTGTCATACCCTTCCCGCCTTTGACGGGAAACGAGAGGATCCGTGTATCCCTGGACTCAAGTCCGGGGCTTTACAAGTCCTCTCGCGCTCTCCTCTAACGGTAAGAAGGCGCCACACAGAAGTTTCGCTTGCTGAACTTGGGGGAGCGTAGTAGTATTTGGCCCATTCAGGGCCCTTAGCTCAGCGGTTTAGAGCGCTCGCCTCACACGCGAGAGGTCACAGGTTCGAATCCCGTAGGGCCCACTACAACCCCGTGTAAGTCTTTGGACTGCATGGGGTTTTGTTTTATGGGTACAACATGGGTGCAACAAGTTGCTCGTTTTCCTCGCCCGCTGGGGGATGCCAGTCCCTTTCTGGCGGCTCGGAGGGTCAGTAACTGGTTCCTTACCCTATTGGTACCTCAGACGGACATTCCCGAAACAATGACAGCCGGCTCGGCAATTGTCACCTTACTCCGACCCCTACGCCCCACTAGGTACGTGACTGACACCCGGCGGTCCAGAATCGGTAGGGTTGAGGGTTTCCGGGCAGCAGCGGTGACTGGCGTACAACTTCGATTCAGGCGGGAGCGAGAGAACCTGAAGCTTGAAGACCGCGTTACCGAGCGCATGGTGTCTCTTCTCCGATCATCGAGCCGAATAGTCGACGCTGCCGCAGGAATTGCGGCCGCCTTGCTGATTGTGGGTGGACTGCTGGGACCAGACCTGCATCGTCTGGTTCACCACCAAGAGCACCAGTCTTCCTCTGCCGAGACGTGTGAATTTGACGGTCAGGGGGCGCATTTTGAAGAGGATTGGGTGCAGGCCAGTCATGGCGACTGCACGCTCTGCGAGCGGGTTCAGGTCAGCATTTACGATGCCGACGTAAGCGGGCCAGATCAGGAGGATGTTCGGACGCGGTTCCGGCCCCACCGCGCTGATGGTTTGGGAGGAAGTGATGGAGACGTACGCGGACGGAGCCCGCCCATGAAGGTCTGATTCCGGCCGGATAACTCCGGCCAGCGGCCCTTGCGAGGGCCGTCTCGCAGAGTTGTTCGCCTCGGCCAAGAGACCTTCATGTCAATCCGTCCAGGAGTCCCCATTCTATTGGGGGCGATCTTCAGCGTCCTTATTGGCCTACCTGTTCAGGCTCAGTCTGTCCAAGGGACCGTGCGGGCGGAAGACGGGGCTCCGCTTGCCGGCGTCCAGATCTCGGTCCGCGACACAACGACCGGCGTAGTCACGGACGTCAACGGCCACTATCTCCTTGACCATGTCGGCGCGGCCGCACTCACTCTGGAGTATCGTTTTGTGGGCTTTCGGACGCAGGTGCGGGACGTACTGCTAATGCGGGACGAGGACGTTCTTCTGGACGTAACCATGCGGGAGGAGACCCTCGAGTTTGGTGAACTCATCATTACGGCGGAGAGTCAGGAAGCAGCGTTGCTGAAACGCTCGACTCGCTCCGTCGTGGTTCTTGATGCGAAGGCGCTGGGGGACCTGCAGGGGCAGACCCTGGGGCAGATGCTTGAGACCCTCCCAGGAGTCACGTCCCTTACGACCGGTCCCTCCATTTCCAAGCCGGTGATCAGAGGGCTTCATTCCCAGCGAGTGGTCGTGCTGAACAACGGCGTGGTGCAGGAAGGGCAGCAGTGGGGAGGTGAACACGGTCCTGAGATCGACCCGTTCTCGCCAGGTCGTATTGAGGTGATCAAGGGCGCTGCCAGCGTCGAGTATGGCATCGGGGCCATAGGAGGCGTCATCCGTGTTGAGCCCGAGGAGCTCCCCTATCGTGAATCCATTTCGGGTACCATCCACCTCAATGGGTACAGTAACAACCGCCAGGTGGCTGGATCGGGCACTGTGCAGGGGGGCTACCGTGGTGTAGGGTGGCGCATTCAGTCGTCGGCCCGCCGGGCCGGGGACTCCCGTACGCCCGAGCACATCATTCGCAATTCCGGTTTCCGGGAGTTGGACGGAAGCATCGGGGTGGGCTACGAGGGTCGCCGAGTTGGCTGGAAGGTCATGGCGAGTCATTTCGGCACGACCCTGGGCTTGTACACAGGAGCACACATTGGCAACGTGGATGAC
Organism: Rhodothermales bacterium; assembly: GCA_047619685.1. GTDB lineage: Bacteria > Bacteroidota > Rhodothermia > Rhodothermales > UBA10348 > JABDJZ01. The sequence goes on along the minus strand of JBLHLC010000068.1, from coordinate 1,836 downwards.
CTGTTGAGGGCCATTGAGCGGGGGGAGCCGGCAGTGGATCACGACTTCTCGTTCGACATCGACGCGCCCAAGCAGCGGATCGATCATGATCTCATTTCGGCCAAAGGCCATATTCAGTTGTCGTCCGGAGACTGGCTGGAAGCCCAATATGGCTACCAGGCCAATCGGCGGGCCGAGTTTGACGCCCACGCCCGAGGGAACGATCTGGACAGCGCTCCGGCGTTCTCGCTTCGCCTGAATACGCATAGCCTGGACCTCAAACTGCGTGCAAAGCCTCGCGGCTCCTGGCTCGGAGTGGCAGGCATCAGCGTGATGGAACAGTCCAACCGGAATCGCCAGACAGGGCTGCTGATACCCAACTTTCGGTCCCGGACGGGAGGCGTGTTCGCGCACGGGAGCCGCGTCTCTGGTCCGCTCACGCTGGAGGCTGGCCTGAGGCTGGATCACCGCTGGCTTCGGGCCTACCCGCTTGAAAATGGGAACACTGGTCCATTCGTGCGAAGGACTCACGCCTGGACGTCTCCCTCAGCGGTACTCGGGATGATTTGGCGGTGGGCAGAGCATTGGTCTCTTGGCGCGAGTCTGGGTACGGCATGGAGGCCCCCCGGTGTCAACGAACTCTACAACTTCGGCGTGCACCATGGGACGGCTCGATTCGAGGCCGGAAATGCCAACCTGGAAGCCGAGCAGAGCGTCGGCGTCGATGCCACCCTCCGGCACGTGTCTGAGACCTTTACCGTCGAATTCAGCTCCTATGTGAACCGACTCTCGAACTTCATTTATCTGGCGCCCGCGGCGCAGCCGAGAGTCACCATTCGCGGGTCATTCCCCGCGTTCGACTACAGCCAGACCGATGCCCGGTTGGCTGGAATTGACGGTTCGATTCTCGCTCGGGCAGGGTCCGGGCTGGAACTGACCGGTACCCTGTCGGTCGTGCGTGCCTGGGATCTCAATACCGATGAGCCAATCCCGAATATGCCCGCGGACCGTGTTCGGCTCCTGGCTCACAAGACCATTGGCTCGACCCACATTGGCATGAATATGACCATGGTGGCCCGTCAGCGACACGTGACCCCCGGCACCGATTTCGCCGAACCGCCATCCGGATATACGCTCTTCGGCTTGGAAGGCGATGCCGTGATTCCCGTCGGGAGCGAGGGGGTCGAAGTGGGGCTGACCATCGACAATCTGTTCAACAACGCATATCGCGACTACCTCAGTCGCTTTCGCTATTTCATCGACGACCCCGGAAGAACCATAACCCTCCGGGCTCACATTCCGATTGGACCCCGATCATGAGAAGACTAATCTCAACCGCTGCGATTGTTCTGCTATTGGCGGCCTGTGATTCCGTAGAGCCAGATATGGAAGGAGCAGGTGAGCAGGAACTCATCACCAGCGTTACCCTCACACTTACGAGTAATGATGCAACCGTAACCGCAAGTGCCCGCGACGAAGACGGCGACGGGAGCAATTTCGAAATCGACGAACTGGTGCTGACAGCTGGGGTCCTCTACTCCGGTGGCATTGATGTCAGGGATGATGTGAATGACGAGTCCATCACCGAGGAAATCGAGGAGGAGGCGGACGAGCACCAGTTCTTCTTCATTCCGGAAGGGGATATGGCGCAGCGGCTGCAGGTCACCGTCACCGATCAGGACTCCAACGGACTCCCTGTCGGAGTGGAGTTTGACCTTCAGGTCACGCCCGGTACGACCACAAGCGGAACGCTCCGAATCGTACTCAGCCACTTTGATGAGGAGCCCAAGAACGGCGTGGACCGGAGCTCCGAGACCGATATCGACCTCGTCTTTCCAGTCCGGATCCAATAGCTGC
>JBLHLC010000067.1:0-13971 GCA_047619685.1 Rhodothermales bacterium | reverse complement strand
GGGCCGTGGGGTCGTCCAGGCGTTCAACCATGTTGTGTCCCCGCCCGACCACGACGTTGCCGCGTACCACGACGGCACCGACCGGCACCTCGTCTGCGTCGAAGGCTCGCTCTGCCTCACGCAGAGCCACCTTCATCCACTTGCGATGCGTGGTGAGCAACTCCTCCATCAGGCGCGCGCCAGGGGCATCGTCATACAGCGTGGTCCACCTCTGCCTCTGGAGAGTTCATTGCCCTCGAGCTTGATGGCCAGCTTCTGAGACGGGTCGAACTCGCTCTCATCGTGATAGTCCAGGAAACTCTCGGCAGACACCACGCGGTAACCGTGCTTACTCATCTCCTCAAACGTGCGGTTATTGCGTTCGTACCCGATTATCACGCCCGGTGCCAGTGCAAAGAAGTTGGCCCCATCGGTCCACTGCTCCCGCTGCTGGTTGAGGGGATCGCCGCCACCACACGAGACAAACGTGAAGGGCCGCGACATGACATCTTCCAGAGCTGACTTGAGGCCATCGTAGACCTCGCAGTTCAGCTTGGCGTCGGCCTCCCCGGCCCTGAGCCGCAGCACATTGTTTTGCCCCACGGCTTCGATGATCGGGGGATAGGTCACGCAGAGACCCGGCTCGGCAAACGTGAAAACAGTATCCAGGTGCATGCAGGAACGCTGCTGCGGCAGGTTGACCACAATCACGTCCTCGATGGCTGTCCTGGCGAAGAGTGCCCGCGCGAGTGAGACCACTCCTCCAAAAGAGGTGCGCTCCGAACACCCGACCACGACGGCGGTCTCCGAAGCCACGAGCAGGTCCCCGCCTTCAAACGTCACTCCCCGCGGTAGCCGAATCACCTTCTCCCGATGCGCCGCGAACCTGGGATGGTGCGAGACCACGATGTTCATGATGATGCTCTCCCGCGCTCGAGCCGCCGTGGCGGGATGAGACAGCACGAGGGAGTCGCCGACAACCGCGGCCACGTCACGGGTAAAAAGAAGGTTGGGAAGCGGCTGAGCGTAGATCGCGAGCGGCGATACCCCTGTCAGCGCGAAATGGGCCAGGTCCTTCGGACCCAGCGAGATCAGGTCCTTTGCGAAGGCCTGAAGATTGCGCTCGGGCATCACGGCACAAATCTGTTCGACGAACGCCCCGCGCCCGTCTTCGTCCTCGAACGCGGTGAGAAGCAGGTCCGCGATCTCGAGCACTCCACCGGGTCCGCCAATTACCTTTTCGAAGACGGACCGCATGACCAAATGCTCTTCGCGTGCATGCCCTACGAAGAGGATGTCTTCAAAGAGAAGCTCGTCCAGATTGTCCGGAGACACCAGCGCCATCTCGGCACCCGGTGTATGCACAATGACTTCTTTCAGGTGTCCCGTTTCAGACGTGACGTGCAAAGACTGAATGGACATATACCGACCGGGCGTTTGGCGAGAACTGGACTGGAGAATCCTTCCAAGGTACGGCTCGGCACCGGCAAACGAATCAGTCTCTTGTGGTCCTCTACGCGCTGAGCCGCGCTATTCTAGCGGCGCTGCGAGCGGAGTGCAGTCACCAGCCGGATCACGATGGCAACCAGCAGGAGGATTACGAGGCCCTTGATCGCGTACGGCAGAAGGAAACTGGCGACCTGCAGAATGGCGCCCAATACTACAATGGCTACCATCGCCACAATGGCCATCACCAGCCAGCGCAAGATCTGCTGCGTATCGAGCATTTTTTTCGGTAGCGTCATTAGAGATCGAAAACTAAGTATTCCATCGTGCCCATGGCGGTTCCGTCTTCGCCAAACCCGCCCATAATTAGTATTCGGCCGTTTCCCGAGTTTGTTGCAGTATGGAGGAAACGCGGTAGCAGGTTGACCGGCCCGTCCGGATCAATCTCCAGAAAAGCCTCCAGTGTGTCCTCGAAAAGATCTACCGAACCAACGGGAGGAGTGTTGTGGCCGGTAAGCCCGCCGATTCTGATGACTCGGCCCAGTCCGACAAGCACCGCGGCATGTTCGGTTCGGAAAATGCGAGGCGAAGGAATGTCTTCGAATAGCAGCCCCAGAGAACTCCTGGGATCCAGGATGAAGGCGTGGGCCTCGACTCCGGAATCGATAAAAATAGCCCCGGTCACCAACTGTCTGGATGCGACGCCCGGAGGTTGGCTGGCCAGTTCTGTCTGGGAGTGGCCGGTCAGGAGTTCGATAAAGGGTCCGACGGCGGGGCTGAGAGCCTCCAAACTATCTCCGACCAGTAAAAAGGAGCGGATGTCTCTTCTGATGCCAAGCTCAGGTTGGGGCACATAACTGACGTCACCCGTGCCCCCGAGTAGGGTAATAATGGGCCCCTGGGGCGTACTGAGGACAGTTGCGGTGTGAAACGCCCGCCGAATGGGGGGGCCGGAGACGACCAGTGGGGTCATGGTGCCCGCAGCCGGGTCGTACACCTCGGGGGTCTCTACCAGGTCGGAAACGGCCGAGACAACCGGAACGGAACTGCCACCCGCAAACAAAATCCTGCCATCGGGAAGGGCCGAGGCCGTGTGGCCTGTCCGAGGATGGATTAAATCGACGTCCGCGCGAAGCATGTTGCCGCTTCCGGCCGGGAGCACAAAGACATGGTCAGAAGCAGGTTCAGACGTGCTCCCGGAACCTCCGGCAATGAGGATGTCACCCAGGTTAAGGACGGTGGCCGTGTGACCTCCCCTCGGCGTGCTCCAGGTCTGGGCCAGGACTTCGGAACTCGCCTCCATGAGCAGGTAGTTGATGGTGTCAACCTGGGCAACGTCGTCCGAGTCGAAAGCCTCGACAAGAAGTCGGTTAAGTCCCGCCGTCAGGGTCACAGGAATGCTCCACTCTCCGGAGCCAGATTGTACCAAAGGCGCTCCACCGAGCTCCACCCGGTTAACGGACCGAAAAGAGGTCGCGTTGACAACGAGGGTAATCTCAGCCTGGTGCTGAATGACCAGCGGGTCCGGTCCCACAACCTCTATTCTCGGACTTGAGACGTCGATGAACGGCCTCTCGCACCCAGCCGCAAAAATTGCGAGCAGGGCCAGGACCAGTATCAGTGGGGGAGCCGACGTTCTCATGTAGACAAATCCGTCGAAGGCGCGGTCTGGGCCGGGGCCCATGCCTGCCCTGCCTGACGAACTTCATCGCCTGGATACCCCACCTGATAGAGCACCAAACCCGATGCCGGAGCCGCCGGTCCGGCCTCCCGCCGGTCCAGCGACGCCAGGAGCCGGGCTATGTCGTCGGCCGGCCTCTTGCCCGAACCAATTTCCAGAAGGGTGCCCACCATCGCACGGACCATCCCGTGAAGAAACCTGTCCGCTCGGACTACGAAGTCCCACTGAGCCGGCTCTCCTCCCTGCACCCACGCAGCCTCCCGGACCGTGCAGACCCGGTTTGGCGTATCGGTGGAAGTCCGACACAATCCGGAATAGTCATGGGAGCCGAGGAAAGATCGCGCAGCAAGGTTCATTCTCGAAAAATCAGGGGCAGGCCGAACAAAAACCCGCGAAACTCGGTGAATGGCCTCAGGGACGGTTGTGATCTGGTATCTGTACGTGCGAAACGTGGCATCGTACCTGGCGTGGAAGGCGTCGTGGACTTCCTCGATATATTTGATGGCCATCGATCGCGGAAGCAATCCGTTGAGTTGCCCGGTGAGTCGGTCGCAGTCCAGGCTGACTTCCGTTGCAAAATGGGCAACCTGACCGACTGCATGCACTCCTGCATCGGTTCGACCCGAACCCACAATAGGAACACTGGAGCGGAGTGCCGTTGCAAGGGCCCGCTCTACCGACTCCTGTATCGTCGGGACGCCAGGCTGGGACTGCCATCCGTGCCAGCCGGTGCCGTCGTATTCTATGGTCATGCGGTAAACCGCCATCGCACGCATTTGAAATTGAGGATCCAGCATACGCGCGTCGTACTAACCGGTTTTATGGCCAGCGGGAAGTCCACAGTTGGACGACTGCTGGCATCCAGACTGGGTGTGCCTTTCCTGGACCTTGATGCTCTGGTTCAAAAGCGCGAGGGGCAATCCGTCCCCGATCTGTTTCGCGAAAGGGGAGAAGCCTATTTTCGACGCGCCGAATCTGCCGCGCTGGAGGAGGTATTGGAAGGCGAGCCCAGCGTAGTGGCTCTGGGGGGCGGGGCATTCCTGAACGAAGAGAACCGCGCGCGCATATCCAGGGCAGCGGTGTCGGTGTGCCTGGCCCCGCATGTTGACGAAATCGTGCGAAGGTTGGAAAAATCCCGAGACAGCCGTCCGCTTCTGCAGAACGAGAACGGGAGCATGCTCCGAGGGAACGCTTTGATCCAGCGGGTATCGGAATTGATGGCGGCACGCGCAAGCGCATACGCAAAGGCCGATATCATCATTCAAGGCCAGCTGAACGAGGCCCCCCAAACCATGGTCGACGCAATTTGTGGAAGATTGTTGGAGCGTGCTCCCGAAGATGACGTATGATCGACCCGAGGGACTCCGCCTGCTGAAAAAGCACTGGGGGTATGACGACTTTCGCGACGGCCAGGAAGGCGTCGTTCGAAGCATTGTCGAGGGGCGGGACACGCTGGTCGTAATGCCCACGGGGGGAGGCAAGTCTCTGTGCTACCAATTGCCCGCATTACTTCTGAACGGCATAACACTCGTTATTTCACCGCTTATCGCGCTGATGGAGGATCAGGTGTCGCAGATGACCGCACGCGGCATCCAGGCGGAATGCATCCATGGGAGCATGCCGTTTTTCAAACGGGAGCACGCGTGGAGTCGGGTGGAGCACGGTGGAGTGAGGCTCCTCTTCCTCTCGCCGGAGACGGTCTCCGGAGACGTATTTCAGGCCCGGGTTGAGAGGCTGGGGATCGTCCGCGTTGCAGTGGACGAGGCACACTGCGTCAGCGAGTGGGGTCACGATTTTCGACCCGTGTACCGCACCATCCCGGATGCTCTGCGTCCACTTGGGCCCATGCCTGTGGCAGCTTTTACGGCAACCGCTCCTCCTCGTGTCCGGGCGGATATCTGTACGAGTCTTCAACTGGAAGAGGCAGATACGCACATTCACGCCGTAGATAGGCCGAATATCCGGTGGTCCGTGATCCGCGATGAGAACCTCATGAGACACGTGAAGGCGGTCCTGAGCCGATGGCCGGGATCGGGAATAGTGTACGCGGGGACCCGTCACAATGCAGACGCCTGGGCGCGCCGCCTCACCGAGTCCGGTGTCTCATGCCAATCCTACCACGCCGGACTGTCGCCCGTCCAGAGGCGGGCGACCCAGGATGCCTGGACGAAGGGAGGCTGCCGGGTCGTGGCCGCCACTTCTGCGTTTGGTATGGGCATCGACAAAGCGGACGTGCGGTTTGTCATCCATACCATGCTCCCGGGTTCTCTCGAGGCGTACTATCAGGAGGCTGGTCGTGCCGGACGAGACGGACTCCCGGCAGAGGCCGTCTTGATTTCTCCCCAGGCAGACAGCGACCGTGTGCGCCAATGGGCCCAGGATCGCTATCCGTCCAACGCCCAGCTACGGCGCATCTACGACGTTTCCTGTGATTTGGCCTCGGTCACCGTCGGCATGGGAAACCAGGAGCCCTTTGTGGTGGACTCAGATCGGATTGCTTCGGTGGTGGGCGTGCGGTCAGACCGCGTGCGGTCGGCCCTGACGCTTCTGGAAAGCCTGGGTGTCTGGAGTCTTCTGCGTCCCGACGTCGGCAGAATTCGAATACAGATGACTTCCGACCGCGGTGGGCTGAAATCTGCCATGCTTGGTTATCCGTCTGGTCACCCCATCCACAATCTCGCGGACGCCATTCTCCGGGCAGATTACGTTCAGGCGCCTGGAGGCTGCGTGGATGTGACCCAGCGGGCGCTGGCGGACCTCGCGGGAATAGAGGAGGACAGACTCTACGAAGGGCTCCGCCACTTCAAAGACCGCGGCCTGATCGAAGGCGTCATGACGGCATCGGTCACGCAGATGCAACTGAACAGTCCCCGCTCGTCACGGCCCCGGCTCGGGGCAGACAAGGTCGACGTACTCCGGCGACGCGCGCTGGCAAGGGCGGACGATGTGATCGTCTACGCTTCGGTTCTGGACTGCCGCCGAAGGGTCATCCTGAACTATTTCGGCGAGGCCTCCCCGGCCAAATGCGGTGCCTGCGACAACTGCCTGTCCTAGACGAAATCAGGGCTGCCTGGACGCGTTCAGGCGGTCGAGCACAGAGTTGTAGAGGTTGGTCAACTCCTCCGGGTATTGAATGAAACCGTCCATCGCCTCTCGGAAGGCCGCCGAATCCACCTTGTGATAAACGAAGACGGAGTCGCGCAGGTTGGCCGGCTGATCCGGAAGTCGATTGCGGGCGTCAACCAGATGCAGGTCAGCCAGAACCTCGATGAGCAGCGAATCGCTGACCACGATTTCTCGGGTTTCGTTCTGCTGGCATCCTGCCAGGATGACGAGGATCAGAACCGCAATGCTACCCCTCAGGCCAGGCATCTATTCCTCTGCCACCGCTTCTGCGGTCTCTTCTGCGGTACGGAAGGTGTAGGAGATAACCTCCATTTGCCTGAGGAACTCCCTCTTCTCGTATCCGGGTGCGAAGACCATCCCATCGATCACGTACGTCCGGCCCGAATCCTCGTCGTAGAAGGCGTAGGTCAGGAATGGGCCACCCATTCCAAACTCGACCTCGTTACCGGACTCGTCGGGCCCCACCATATGCCAGAGGCCACGAATCTCGAAGGCGAAGTGGTCCAGGAAGTCAATATTCTCAGTCTCCAGGGGACGGCGATGGTCCACCGTCACGTGGCCTCCCATGTTGCCCTGCACATAGGCGTTCGTGAGGCGATCGCGCACGGCCAGGACCCACTCTGCCGTAAGGTCGGCAGGACTGAGTTCGTCCGTGTACCAGACAAACAGGCTGCGCCATGAGTCGGCGCTCACCACGCGCCTCAGCCAGACGAAGTTCGTGGTATCCATGGCCACGAAATAGTCGTGCTGGGCATTGACCGCAAAGCCGTGTTTATCGAGTAGAGCCTGTTCGATTTCGGGTTGCCGGCCCTTCTCAAACATCTCGCGTTGCGTGCGCTGGCGCGTGATCGTCGAAAAGTTGAATCGAATCCCCTCACCGTTGTCGCGCACGGCTTTCGCTATGCTGGCGGCGTCCTTTCCGATGAGGTAGTACACCTGCTGCGCCTGGGCCCACTCATCCCGGCGGCCAATCACAGCCACCGTGCCTCCGTTCATGACCGCATCCAGGGCATCCGGGTCGAGGGTGGCCTGCAAATAGCGAGACTCCTGGGTGGAGTCCGCCAGCGGCGCCGCGAACACGATGTTCTTCTGCTTCCGGAGGAGGTCCAGAGACCGCTGGTTGACAATGCCGACCCGCCGAAGCTGGAAAAGCTGTTCCGGTGCCGGGAGAGTCCCGATGTACGGCGAAAGTTGTTCGCGAAGGGCATCGCCCAATTCGCCCTTCCAGCTGACGGAATCCGTGACGATCACGATCTCGCCTTCTCGGCCGACGGCGCGCGGCCTGATGTCAAGTGCCTCACATCCCAGACCAAAGAGGAGCAGGAAGATGAGATAGGGGACTACTGTTCGTCGCATGCGGATGTCTTTTAGGTGCGCCTGAGGCCAACTGGTACGCGAGAGTGTAGGGAGCGGTTGCCAAGGGCCCGGGAAGCAGCCTCAGCCGAATTTGAGCCCACGGACAAAGTCGGCGATGCGCGTGTGGCGATCCTTGGTAGAGAGCCGGTCATCCCCGTAGAGCGTGTCCACGAGTTTGATAACTGCCGATCCGACAATAAAGCCGTCGGTATGCGCCGAGAGCCGCATCGCGTCCTCATGTGTGGCGATCCCGAAGCCCACCAGGAGCGGATTCCGCGTGACCAGGCTTCGGGCCTTCTTGAGGTAAACATTGACGGCCTCGGTCCCTCCATGCCCGGTACCCGTGAGCCCAGTGACGGAAACGGCGTACACAAAGCCTGACGAAACATCGTCCACGAGCCGAATGCGAGCATCTGAGGTGTTGGGAGCCACAAGGTGAACCACGTCGATGCCTGAGGCTTTGGCGGCACCCGACACGAGCTCGCGTTCTGAGGGAGGTAGGTCGGGAAGAATGATTCCATCTACCCCGGAAGAGGCAGCAGCCTCGAAAAAGTTGCTCACCCCGTATCGGATTACCGGATTCAGATACCCCATGAGCAGGAGGGGGGTGGTGCTGGAGGACCGAAAATCGCGCGCGGCCTGCAGGGTGGTCTTCATGGACGCACCGGCGGCCAAAGCGCGTTCGCTGGACCGCTGGATGGGAAGTCCCTCGGCCAACGGATCGCTGAACGGCATCCCGAGCTCGATGAAGTCTGCCCCTCCCGCATCGATGGCGCGGAGGACTTCAACGGTGACCGAAGGGTCGGGAAATCCGCTGGTCACGAAGATGCCCATGGCCTTTTCGCCTCGGGCCACGGTCTGCCGAATATGCGCCGCAAGGCGGGAGGCCGCCCTTGGCATTGTCTCTTGGTCCGCCATTACAGGTATTCGGAGATGGTGCCCATGTCTTTGTCGCCACGGCCACTACAGTTGACCACAATGATCTGGTCTCGCGTCATTTGGTCCACCAGATCAGGCAAAACGGCTATGGCATGTGCGGTCTCAAGGGCGGGAATGATTCCCTCGGTGCGCGAGAGCAGTTTGACGCCCTCAATCGCCTGGGCATCGGTGGCAGAGATGTACGTCACCCTTCCGGTGTCCTTGAGGTAGGCGTGCTCCGGTCCAACACCCGGGTAGTCCAGGCCAGCCGAAATGGAATGCGCGAGTTCAATCTGGCCATCGGCGTCCTGGAGTAGATAACTCATGGCGCCATGCAGGATACCGGGCGATCCCTTGGTCAGGGTCGCTGCGTGTCGCCCATCCAACCCTTCGCCCGCCGCCTCGACGCCGTACATGGCGACGCTCTGGTCCTGCAAAAAGGGATGGAAGATGCCCATGGCGTTTGATCCGCCACCGACACACGCCACAACCGCGTCCGGCAGGCGCCCTTCGGCGGCATTCAACTGCTCCCGCGTCTCCAGCCCTATCACGCGGTGGAAGTCCCGTACCAACATTGGATAGGGATGGGGCCCCACCACTGATCCGATGATATAGAATGTGTCCCCCACATTGGTTACCCAGTCGCGGATGGCTTCGTTTGTAGCATCCTTCAACGTCTGGCTGCCGCTGACGGCCGGGCGGACTTCAGCCCCAAGAAGGCGCATGCGAAGCACATTCAGGTTCTGGCGTTCGATGTCCTCCGCGCCCATGTAGACGATGCACTCGAGGCCGAATTTGGCACAGACCGTGGCAGTCGCGACGCCGTGCTGGCCCGCGCCGGTTTCGGCAATGATCCGCGTTTTGCCCATCCGGCGGGCCAGGAGGATCTGCCCTACGGTGTTGTTGATCTTGTGCGCACCGGTATGGCAAAGATCCTCTCGTTTGAGATAGATCTTCGGCCCTCCAAGAGTCTCCGAGAGCCGGTTGGCAAACGTCAGAGGTGTTGGCCGTCCGACATAAGTGGAAAGCAGCTCAGAGAGTTCAGCCTGAAAGGCAGGATCTGCTTGCGCCTCTCGGTAGGCCGCGATCAGCTCTTCCACGGCCGGTACAAGGATTTCGGGCACAAAGATGCCCCCGTAATCTCCAAACCGGCCCGCCTCGTTGGGAACGTCCATATCGGTTTCAAAGGTGGTCATAAGCCCGCCCGGACGGCTTGGGCGAATGCGTCAATCAAAGTAAAGTCCTTTCGCCCGGGAGCCTCCTCAACTCCACTGGACGTGTCAACGGCAAAGGGCCGGCAGACCCGTATGGCTTCGGCCACGTTGTCGGGGCGAAGCCCGCCTGCAAGGAAAACCGGTAGCGGGAGGTCGGGTACGATGGACCAGTCAAAGGCCCTGCCCGTGCCGCCAGAAAGTCCGGATCCACCTGCAGAGGCCCCTGCCGTGTCCAGAAGAAGGTGGGAGGCTGACCCGCGATACCGCTCTGCAACGGCCAACAACTCATCGGGACTGGAGGCCGACGCCGGCCCGCTGCCGCCAATATGGATTGCCTTGATGACGGGGCGCTCGATAGCCGCGCACAACTCCGGGCTCTCGTTTCCATGCAACTGGACCAGGTCAAACCCCGCGAGTGCGGCGTCCCGGTTGACGTCCTCCACGGCAGCGTCCACAAAAACCCCAACAGTCTTGGGGCCATGGAGCCACTCGATAATCTCCCGCGCGAACGAGGGTTCGACGAAGCGGGGGCTACCCGGGTGGAGTATGAATCCCAGGAAATCCGCGCCGGCCCCTGCCGCATACCGGGCGTCCGCCAAGTTGGTGATACCGCAAATTTTTATGCGCGTGTCCATGGCGTTATCCGCGTGCTTGCCGGCGGCGCTCGATGAGCTCCGCCGTTTCGTCTTTCAAGCGCTCCAGCGCCTCTCCGGGGTTCTTCGCTCGCATAAAGGCCTCGCCAATCAGTACAGCGTCAATTCCGGCCTCAGCAACGATGGCAAGATCCTCCGGAGTCCGAAGACCACTTTCGGCGACCCGGACGACCGAAGTCGGGGCGTGCGCCAGCACCGTGGGCGCGTGCATACGGTCTACCTCAAAAGTGCGCAGGTCCCGATTGTTCACACCCAAAATATCCACGAGGTCGAAGTCGACGCGGTCCAATTCCGATGCCTCGTACAACTCGACCAGACACTCCAACTCCAGGGCACGAGCGGCCTGGACCAGATCCAGGAGATGGCCCCGCTCCAGGACAGTCGCAATCAGGAGAACGGCGTCCGCTCCGAAGGCGCGCGCCTCAAACAATTGATATTCCTCGACGATAAAGTCCTTTCGCAGAAGTGGAAGGTCACACCGGGAGCGGGCAGCCTTCAGGTGGTCGAGCGATCCTTGGAACTGCAGGGTCTCTGTCAGTACCGACATGGCGTCTGCGCCGGCCTCCTCGTAGGCCTCGGCAATCGAGCCCGGATGAAAGTCCTCACGGATCAGGCCCTGTGACGGCGACGCACGCTTGGCTTCGGCAATGAACCCCAGTCCCTCCTGCCTCAGGGCGGCGGCCAGGGAGCGGCGTTCCGGCTGAAACAGATCCTCCAGGTTGGAGATGGACATGCGTTTCCGCCGACGAGCCGTCTCCGATCTGGCCCCCAGGACGAGGTCGTCTAGAATTGTCGCCATATCAGGCAGGCCGGTGTGCGTGCGAGGCCTCTGCCATGGCACCAAGTTTGGCAGCGGCGGCGCCGGAATCAATGCTCTCGGCGGCCAGGCCGAGGCCCTCCAGCGGCGAGTCGGCCAGGCCAGCGGTGACCAGGGCATACGCCGCGTTCAGCAGGACCACATCCCTGTGAGCCCCGCTCGCGCCGGAGAGAAGGTCTCGAATAATGGCCGCGTTGACCGTGGCGTCGCCCCCTTTGATTGCGGACAAGGGCGCGGTGGCCAATCCAAGGTCTTCCGGACGGACGCTGGTCGCGACCGGCGGCATTGCGTCCACGTAGGATTGGACCCGCGTGGCGGAGGCAATCGAGAACTCGTCCAAGCCATCGGCAGAATGCACCGTGTAGGTTCGCTCGCTGCCCAGACGGGACAGAATCGTTCCCATGGTCTCGGCGACGTCCTGCGCGAAAGCCCCGAACAACCCCCGACGAACTCCGGCTGGATTGCAGAGTGGGCCAAGGATATTAAAAAACGTCCGCACGGCCAGGGCCCTTCGCACGGGCATCACATGACGAAGCGCAGGATGAAAAAGAGGGGCAAACATGAACCCCAAACCCGCCTCGTCGATGCACTTTCCGACGGCATCCGCAGGCAACTCCACGTAAACACCGAGCTCGCGGAGTACGTCCGCCGAGCCACATTTGGAAGAAACAGACCGGTTTCCATGTTTGGCCACGGTCGCGCCCGCACCGGCGCAGGCAAACATCGTGGCCGTCGAAATATTGAACGTTCCGCTCCCGTCTCCGCCGGTTCCGACGATATCGATGGCGTTGGGGTCGGACACCTGGACCGGGACGGCGTATTCGCGCATCACGCGCGTGAAGGCTGTGAGTTCGTCCAGCGTCTCGCCCCGCCCGCGCAGGCCCAGCAAAAGTCCCGCGGTCTGTTCCGGACTGGCCTCCCCGCGCAGCAGGATGTGCATGACGTCCGACGCCTCCAGTAAGGAGAGGGTCTGGCCGGCCGCAATGATCTTGAGATGTTCGGTCATCGGATCAGCTGTTGGCCACGTTTACCACCTGACCCACCCAATTTGCGATCAACTGGGCACCAGCGCGTGTGACGAAACTCTCTGGATGAAACTGAATGCCTTCCACCGGATGGGTCTTGTGGCGGAGCCCCATGATCACGCCATCCGCTGTCTGGGCGGTCACCGTCAGGCAATCGGGCACCGAGTCCCTGGCAACGACCAGGGAGTGGTACCGCGTGGCCTCGAAATTCTGCGGGGCACCGGCAAAGACGCCTTGGTTGTCGTGTTCTATCAGGCTCGTCTTGCCGTGCATCAGCGATGGCGCGTACACCACCGAGGCCCCGTACACTTCGCCAATGGCCTGATGCCCCAGGCACACGCCGAGTAGGGGTGTGGTGGGTCCCAGCCGCCGGATGACCTCCCTGGAGATCCCCGCATCCTCGGGTCGGCCGGGCCCCGGTGAAATCAGGATTCCGTCCGGGTTCAGCGTGAGGACCTCGTCCAGGGTCAATGCGTCGTTCCTCACCACCCGAACCTCCTGGCCTCCGCCCGCAACCATGTGGACCAGGTTGTAGGTGAAGGAGTCGTAGTTGTCGATGACGAGGATCATGGCCGACTCAGGTCGTCGTGATCAGGCCAACCGCCGATCGCACCCGCTCCATGGTCTCTGCCGCTTTTTCGCGGCCCCGCCTGCCACCGTCGCGAAGCACATCGGTGACGAAGTCCGGTCGCTGCACCAACTCTCGCCGTTTGTCTCGGGCGTCCGCAAAGTAGTCGGTCATGAGCCCCAGGAGTTCCTTCTTGGCGTGACCGAACCCGTACCCACCCGCCCGATAGGAATCCGCGATCCGGTCCCGGGTGGCGTCATCAGCAAAAAGTTTGATGAGGGAGAATACGTTGCAGGTATCGGGATCCTTGGGGGCTTCCAGCGGCGTGGAATCCGTCACGATGCTCATGATTTTCTGCTTGAGCACCTTCCCCTCGTCGAAAATCCCGATGGTGTTGCCGTAACTCTTGGACATCTTGCGGCCGTCCACGCCCGGGACAACCGCGACGTCGGAGAGGATGTACGGCTCGGGTACCGGGAGCACAGGGTCGGCCGGGCAAAAGGTCCCGTTAAATCGTTGCGCAAGGTTGCGGGTGATTTCCACGTTCTGCTTCTGATCCTGACCCACCGGGACCAAGGTGCCGCCATAGATCAGGATATCGGCAGCCTGGAGCACCGGGTAGTTGAAGAGCCCGGCATTGGCCGCGAGTCCCTGGGCGACCTTGTCCTTGAAGGCGACGGCCTTCTCCAACTGAGAAACGGGCGTCAGCGTATAAAAAATCCAGGCCAGTTCGTTGACCGCCGGGACGTCGGACTGGAGGAAAAGCGCAGCCTTGGCGGGGTCGAAGCCCAGCGCGAGGTAGTCCAGCGCAACATCCAGGGAGTACTGCCTGAGGGCGTGGGGGTCGTGCAGCGTCGTCATCGCGTGGTAGTTCACGATGAAGTAGTACGCCTCCTGGTCACGGTGGAGCGCGATGTGCTGCCGGAGGGCCCCGAAGTAGTTGCCAATGTGCAGGATCCCCGAAGGCTGGATGCCGGAGACAATCACCGGCGGAAACGCCGGGTTTCTCGCGTCCGGGGCCGAAGCCGCGCCCGGAGCGGAAGCCGGCGTCGCGCCGGAGGCCGCGGCCGGGTCCTTGGAGGGGTTCAACGCAGTAGGCATGGTCTGGGAGATGGGGTCAACGGCCGCCGAGCGTCCGCAACATTTTCAGTCGAGCCTCACCATTGGCGGCAGCGGCGCCGATGATCG
>JBLHLC010000066.1:0-14377 GCA_047619685.1 Rhodothermales bacterium | reverse complement strand
GACGAGATGCTGAGGCGCAGCAGTCCGGCTGCGGATTGCGTCCAGATGACATCGCTCTGGTTGGGGTCCCACGCCAAGTGCCCGACCTGGTTATTGGCACTCCCATCAGCCTCTTCAGGGAACGGGACAAACCGCTGGATCTGCTTTGTACGCGTGTCGAATCGGGCAACCCCCCGGCCCGTGCCGTACCAAAAGACGTATGGGTCCTGCCGGTCTACGAGATTGAATAAGAAGATGCTGGAATTCTCGCGCGAGTGCTCGCCGTCGCCAAAAAAGTTGGTGACCTCTCGCGTCCGGGGATCGATGCGGGTCAGCCCATCATCCGTACCCAGCCAGATGTTGCCGTCAGGATCTTCCCGGACCGAGGGCACGGCGTCTCCGGCGACGGTGGTCGAATCGTCGTGAACGTGAGAGAATCTGTCGAACACGCCGGGCCTCTCAGGGTCCATGCGGGCCACACCGTTGTCCGTGCTCACCCAGAGGGTACCGTCGCTTGCTTCGTAGATGGTGGCCACGATACTTCCAGGCACGGACGTGGAGTCTTCCGGGTCCGGCGTAAAGTGCTCAAACTCGCCAGTCTTTGGATCAAGGCGGTCCAGTCCGTTTCCGAATGTGCCCGCCCAGATGCTTCCGTCCCGGGACTCTGTCAGGCTGAAAACCCAGCCCGAGGTGATCGAAGTCGAGTCGAAAGCGACCGGCTCGTACACCTTGAATTCGCTGCCGTCGTACCGGTGCAGGCCACCTTGCGTGCCAAACCACACGAAGCCATCGCTATCCTGCATGAAAGAGTAGACGGTCCCCTGAGCCAGCCCTTCGGCCAAACCCAGGTTTTCCACACGGATTGCCGGTGCGTCCTCTGAGCCGAATGAGGGCAGTGTGGTCTGATCGGCCTGCGCGTGGGCATGCTGGGCGGTGACAGCAAGCATGGCCAGGACCAGGCCGAGTGACAGAATTCTGGGAAGCATAGGATGTCGGGATGGATCCACAAGGTGGCCGGTTGTGGCGAGAGAATACGACGGAATGGACATTCCGCCGCTGTCGGACCCTACTCGGCGTCTTGACCAGAGCCGTATCCACTCGCTCTCAAGACCCTAAGGTCCTCGAGGTCCTGCGGGCCGGCAGCAGCAACCTTGCTGGCGATCAAGTCGTCCCGACCAATAAAGAACACCGCCTGTCGCCCGTATCGGCGGGCGATTCGGACAGCGTCCTCGACAGGAAGCGGCTTCTCGGACAGTCCTTCATCCAGTTGGTGGCCGTCGATGTACTCCATCGCGATGAAGGGTCGGCCGTCATGGGTCTCGTCGATCTCGAATACCGTCGCAATGTTCGGGTGGTGCAGCGCAGCTGCGACACGCGCCTCCCGATAGAAGCGGCTACGGTCTGAGTCCGAAGCCAGCATGTGAGGTGCCAGGAGCTTCAGCGCCACCGTCCGGTTGAGCTTGGTATCCTCGGCACGATAGACAACGCCCATCCGGCCCCTGCCGAGACCGGCGACAATGCGGTAGTGGGAGATGGTTGTGCCGGTCGTTCTGTAGCATAGACGTTCGCAGGGAGGGGGGCAACTCGGCGGGATTGCGCTGAGGGTGGGGTGACAAGCCAAGCGCAGCCTCCCTCTGGGTTACAGCAACCCAATCCCACCGCCATGCCAGCCATCTCGATGTTCTACGGGATCATTGTGTATATGTACTTCGTCGACTACCGGAGGCACCACCTCCCTCATATACACGCCAGGTATCAGAATGAGGAGGCGGTGGTATCTATCCCGGAGGGCGCGTTGCTCGAAGGGTCTCTCCCACGAGCCAAACTGAAACTATTGAACGCTTGGGTCGAACTCCACAGGGAAGAGCTTGAGGCCAATTGGACGCTGGCGGTGTCTGCTCTGCCCCTATTCAAGATCGAACCTCTGCGTTAGGCACGATGAATCCACGGGTCAAGAAAGTCTCCCCACGCGAGGGTCACACACTCGCTATCGAGTTCTCCAACGGGGAAGTGGGTGTCTACGATTGCACGCCCCTCCTCGGCCATGGCATTTTCAAGGAACTGACAGACGCGACCTATTTCGGTCGAGCGTTTGTTCACGGGGGAACGGTGGCTTGGCCCAACAATCAGGACATCTGTCCGGACACGATTTATGAGGACTCGGTAAGAACCGTCGGCCAGACGAGTGTAGAGCGGGCCTGACCCCTTCTGTTGTCAACTGCACTACCGGAGAGCCGAGCTTGAGGGCCACCTTTCGTTTCGGCATGGGGTCCGTGGCCAGTGGCGTTGCTGGGCGGCGGGAGGCGAAATGGTGGGTGGGCTCGATGGCCTCCTGACGCCAGTGGCGTCGACCTGCTGTGTTGCGGCGGCGGCTGGCTGCCTCTTGGTGATGAACCCTTCGTGATCTGTTGGCGTACGTTTTCGTGATTAGACGTACGCATACCCGTGAGCACAACCCGCCGAATGAAACCAACGGAACTCCGAAAGGACCTGTATCGGGTACTAGACGAAGTACTCCTAACGGGTATGCCAGTGGAGATCGAGCGAAACGGACGGATCCTACTCCTCGCACCCTTGGCCGGAGGTGACCGCCTATCCCATCTAAGGCCGCACCCTACGGCAGTCAGTGGCGAGATTGACGATCTGGATGGTATTGGCTGGGAGGACTCCTGGCGCCCTTGATCTACCTCGACACGCACATCCTCGTCTGGCTCTTCGTGGACGGCGGCCCAACGAGGCTGAGTCGCGAGGCCATTGGAACCCTCCGCACGGCTCAGGAGGTACGCTTTTCGCCTGCAACGAGACTGGAGCTTCAATTTCTTTCTGAAATCGGCAGGCTCCTCGTTTCTCCAGAAATCGTGTTGGATGAGTTGGGGAGCCGGATGGGTCTTGTGGAGTGCCCTACTCCCTTCGCGGCGGTCGCAAAGGCCGCTTCCGCCGTGGGCTGGACACGTGACCCTTTCGACAGGCTCATTGTCGGCCAGGCGGGTCTGAACGGTTCGAAGCTTGTGACCCGGGATCGGACCATTCGCGACAGATTCAACCTGGCAGTCTGGTAGGACCGGCTGCTTCGGGTACGGCCAACCTGCCCTGTCCTAAACTGGAATCCAACACCAACCGGCCAGCTCGATGATCAACCGTCGACACTTCCTACGAATGAGCGCCACCGGCGTCGTCGCCCGCGTCAGTTGATCGAGAGGCTATCGGCGGATCACGGCTTTGACGTGGCCCCATCGAAGATGGTTATTGGATGGGTGCTACCATCGCCGGGCTGGGCCGCGCGTTCATCCGTCAGGAAAAGACGCAGGTGGCGATTGCTGTCTACCAACTGGGACTGGAATACCATCCGAACTCCGCCAGTCTCTACTCTGGGTTGGCCAATGCCCTTGAAGCCGATAACCAACTCGATATGGCTTTGGAGTCCGCTCGATCCGCGGTTGAGCTTGCCAAGCGACAGGACCGAGAAGATGCCGGGGAACTGGAGTTGCGCGTGGAGGAATTGGCGCGGGCGAAGCGTCGTTAGTCCTCGAGTTTGCGGAGGCGGAGGTTTCGCGGCAGGCTCCGGCACTATGTCCCCGTGGCGCTGTCCCGTCCAAACCTACTCTCTTTCATAATCGAAGGTCGCGGGCGCCCTTTACCCATTTCGCCCACGGACCGCCTGGCTTCCAGTGCATGGCCCGTGAACTGCCTGTACGCGCCGCTTCGAGGACCGGGAGCAGGAACCGACGGAGGTCGACGATGACCTCCTCAAACGGGGCTTCCGAACGCAACCGACCTCGGCGCACGAACGCCCGCCATTGCACCCGCTTTCCCACATCGGTGGCAAATTCCTCGGTGAGCGCCAGCGGTTCGTCCTCGGGAAACGTGGCGCCTCGCCTGGCGAACGTGGCGATGACAGCATCGGTGAGAGTCTGGTCGTCGAAGGCGTAGCTGCGGGCGAGATGCCAGAGGTCGTAGAAGTCTTTCATCCGGCTGTTAAGAATACCGAGCACGACCATCGCCTGCAGCTTCTCAGCCACAACTGTCTCCTTGGGATAGGCTCTGAGGACGGGAGACGGGTCACCGAGAAGTGTGGGGAACGCGACCTCCTCCGCCTCCGGGGTGATGACGTCGCCAAAGCCGATGTCCACCTTCACGCGCACGCGGGCGTTCCCTACTTGGGCATCGGCCGTGACGCGAACACCCTCATACGCCTGTTCCTCGCGGATGAGTCCGCCGCGCACGGTGTCCGCCGCAATCACAACACCGTCGTCTTCGACCTCGGTCGCCACGATCTCGCGGATGGCCTGCTCCACTTCAATGATGCTGGTGGTAGCACCAAAACCGAGGAGGTCAAGGTCACGCGTCATCCGGTGGAGGTTACCTTCCCACAGCACGAAGAGCATCGCACCTTTCACCACGAACCGGTCGCGGTGCGGCGATCGACTGAGGCGGTAGAGGAAGCGCTCCAACACGTAGCGCAGGAGAAGGGCCTGGAAGTCCTCCCCCTCCGCCCGCGCTCGGTTGAGGAGTTTCTGGTGCACTGACGCAGCCTTGTTGGACGACGAACTCACGCGACGGCTTCAAGGTATGGGCGCATTACGGTGGAGACGCGGCAGAGCTTCGCGGTGCGCCAGAGGAGATCGGCGTCGAAGCGCTTGCTCTGCCGATAGTCGCGAAGCGCCTCGATAGCGATGTCGAGGCCTACCCGGCTCCGGTACTTGAAGCAGTCGGCAACCGTTTTCGCCGGGCCGAATACCTTGACAGGGATCCCTTCGACATTGTGCGTCTCGACGCCCTCCGTGAATGCCGCGCCCGACATGTAGACGATGCGGAGCGAGTGTGTCTCCGACTTGGGTCTTCGCGCCTTCTGCTCGATAGCGAGCCAGAAGTCGAAAGGGTCCTGCGTAGTGAGGTCGTGGAAGCGGAGAGCTGAGAGGAGGCAAACGACTCCGTGAGGAACGCGGCGTGCAACCTCGGCCAGTGTGTGGTGCTCGGTCACTTCAGCATCCGCAAGCCGGTAGAGGCCACGTCCGACGCGGATAAACACGCCCTGGCGGTGGAGGCGGCTGAGCGTCTGACGGGGGATACCGATCGCGCCGAGGTCCTTCGCTTGGAGGACACCGCGCTCCCGGGCCAGGGCGATGAGTCGGTCGGTGTGTTTCACAACACGTCGGTAGATAGACGTAAGTACCGACGTATTGTACCATACGCACCCGTCACAAGCAAATGGCGCGACCTTACGGACGAACGACTGCGAGGCGTACCACGCATTCCACACGTTCATGACATTCTCGGTATTGTTGTTGATCAAGATTCCTTGCACAGGATCGATCCTGCTCCTTGGCACAGCCGGTCAAATTGCCGTTCCCCCGCCGACTCGTCCTGCTCGCAGGCCTTCTGGCTCCCGTTCTACTGGTCGGAACTCTGGGCCTGAGGTTTGCAACTCAAGAGCGCGAGTTGGAGAAGGGGCGACTGGTAGAGGCACGAGCCCAGGCTGCGCAACGCCTTGGGCAGGAAGCGCGCATTTGCCTTGAAGTCGACGCCTGTACACCGACCAAGGCGATTACCTCGGGGCGCAGTTCTCGGACTGAGGCTTGGGGCGCCCAGCGGTGGCACGAACCGAGGCAGATGTCTCGCATAACCAGGTTACCCCGTCCGGGAGAACACAGGTAGTCTATCTTGAGCAGACGGACCGGTGAAGACGCCATCACGGAGAATGACTATCAGACACAACCTCACCATTTTCGCCGCGCTGACACTTTTTCTTGGCTGTCAGGCGCCTCCGGAGCCCCAGGCGTTATTCAACGGAATGGACCTTGCCGGGTGGCACATTGACGTCCCCGCCGCTGATTCGCTTTCGGACTTGCCCGCGTCCTTTTTCGTTCGGGACAACCTTCTGGTGAGTGCGGGTGAGCCGGAAGGTCATCTCATCACGGATGAGACTTTCCGTGACTATAGACTGGAAGTGGAGTATCGCTTCTCGGCCGAGCCAGGAAACGCCGGAATCCTCATCCACGCGTCGACGCCGCGGGCCCTGTACGGGATGTTTCCCAAGTCTATCGAAGTGCAGGGAATGCACGAGAATGCCGGCGACTTTTGGTGCATTGTGGAAGACATAGAAGTACCCGATATGGAAGCCCGCCGAGGTCCGCCTGAGGAATGGGGTGTGACGGAGGGCAAGCGCCGCCGAATCACCAATTTGACCGACGGATCTGAGCATCCGGTAGGGGAATGGAATTCGATGACCATCGAAGCTGTTGGTCGCGCCATTCGTGTCTGGGTCAACGGTGATCTCGTCAACGACGGGTTTGGTGCAACTGCCGATCGAGGTCAGATTGCGCTGCAAGCGGAGGGGTCCGAGGTTGAATTTCGCAAGGTGGCGTTGACTCAGATCACGGCGCTTTCGGAGTAAGACGCGGGCAACTGATACCTCTATGGCGCCGGCACCTCGCGCCGCTTCATTCAACCTCCGATACCTCGAACCTCTCTCGGACCACATCTTGGCCCACCAGATCCTCCTCAGCAAGTACCCGGTTGGCCTGGAGCACCATTGCGACTGCCTCTTTCAGATTCAGGCGTGCTTCGTCAAGCGTCGCTCCCTGGGTATTGGCACCCGGGAGTTCCTCCACGAAAGCTACGTAGCCTTCTCGGACCTTCTTGAATACTGCAGTCAGTTGCATGGCAGCTGGGGGCGTCGGTCGCTACTTCGTTCGCCGCCTGGCCGCAACCAGGAAATACCCCACTGACGCCACCCCCAGCAACGCACCCAGTCCGATAGCCTCGGCCCCAGTCATGTTGGAGAGAAGCCAAGCGACCACCAGCGCGCTCGCGATAGGCACCGTTGGTCCACCGGGGATGACGAACACGCCCGGCTTCGGAGTCTTATCCATCCGGCGCAGCTTGAGTACGGCAAGGCTGCAACCAAAATAGAGCACCAGCAGGGAGCCGCTGGACACGATGGCGAGCGTCTTGAAGGCGCCCGTCATGGCGATGGCACACGTGATGGTCACGCAGAATATGATGGCCATGTGCGGTGTCCTGTACCGGGGATGTACTTCCGCCAGCTTTGCGGGGAGGAGGCCGTCCCGGGCTGAGGCAAAGACCGCCCTCGGGTGATTGAGGACATGGCCACTAGTGACGCCCAGGATCGAGATGCCTGCCCCAATCAGCATGAAAGTCCTCCCCCACGGCCCGAAGGCGCGCTCGGCAGTCGCAATCAGCGGAGCCTCAAGGTTGACTGCCAATTCGGGCCCCATGATTCCCTGCGCCACACCCTGAATGGCCACATACATCACGAAGACAATCCCGATTCCGAAGAGCAGTGCGAGCGGTACGGTGCGCGATGGGTTCTTGACCTCGCCACCGGCATTGAGCGCGATCTCCCCGCCGCCAAAGGCGAATACCAGCATGAGTGTGCCCGCGCCAATGCTCGACAGCGACGGCATCTCCATGATCACCAGATTGTCCCATTGAACAGCGAAGGCGCCGAAGATCACCAGGGCCGCCAGTGGCACGAGCTTGGCGTAGGTGTTGAAGACCGAGAATCGAACCCCCCAACTGGCACCGCGAATGTTGATGGCCGCCAGGCTGGCGAATAGCACGATCAGAAACAGCGACCTCGGCAGCATCGCATCAAAGACAGGGAACGCGAACGCCACCACCTCAACCAACGCAATGGCCACGGCCGCATTGGACAGGAGGCCCCATCCAAACCAAAGCAGGATGGACGCCAGGAACCCTGCAAACGGACCAAAGGCGTCTTCGATATACGCGTAGGTGCCGCCCGATCGTGACACCCGACTTCCTGCCTCGGCAAGGCAGAGAAAGACCAGGGCCACGGCGACCGAGCAGACCAGGTAGGCGATGATGGCTGCCGGGCCCAGCAGCTGTGCGATCAATCCCGGCAAGACAAAAATGCCCGCCCCGATGATCATGTTGACGATGCCCATACTCAGGGCACGCGTGCCCATCACGCGGATCAGGCCCTCTTCGGTGACGGTGACGTCGGCTCCGGTATCCACAGGTGTCTCGTTCATTTGAGAGAATTACGACCCAACCGGTCTGTTGGCAAATGCTCTGGATCTTTTTTCGGCCCGGTGTCACCGCGACCCACTCCTCCGTTCAGGTCGGCGGACGGATTCCGCGTCGGAAACCGCGCCCCGGCCGACGCCTGCCACGCGTGCAGCCTTCCAAGAAGCTCCTCGCGAATCTCCGGTAGGGACACCGCAAGATCCCTCGACTCCGACCAGTCTTCCTCGAGGTCGTAGAGCTCCGTCCGGCCGTCCTCGTAAAACTCTACTAGCTTGTATCGCCCAAGACGAACCGCCGCGCCTGGGCTTCCGCCCTGGTTTCCGTAGTGGGGGTAGTGCCAGAACAGCGGCCGTTCCGCGCCGGGCGCATTCCCCCGGAGCAGGGGCTCCAGGCTCACACCGTCCACGTGCTGATTGGGCATCGCCGGCAGTCCCGCCATGGCCAGAATAGTCGGATAGAAATCGGTGCTTGTGACCGGGGAGCCGATGGTCGTGCCCGGGTTTGTGACCCCCGGCCACCGGACAAGCATGGGTTCGCGAATACCACCTTCGTAGAGCCAGCCCTTGCCGGCGCGCAGCGGCAGGTTGCTTGTGGGGTGTCCTTCGGATGTGGACAGCCCGCCGTTGTCCGACATGAAAACGATCACGGTGTTGTCGATCAGGTCCCGCTCGGTCAGATGATCCAGCACGCGGCCAACCGCCTGATCCATCGCCTCCACCATTCCCGCGTAGATCGCATGGTTCTGCACCAGGCGGACCCGGCGCTCCCCTTCCGTTCCCCATTCAGTAGGAGGCACGGAGTCCTGACGGGCTGCGTATTTGGCCTCCAGATCTGGCCTGGCCATCAAGGGCGTATGGACGGAGTAGAAAGACAGGTAGGCGAAGAACCGCTGCTCCGCTGTGTCCTCTATGAAGGAAATGGTCTCCGTGGCCAGCCGATCAGGAAGGTGCTCGCCCGCCGGCCCGTCCTCAAGTCGAGGATTCCCGTAGGGCGAGAAATAGCGATCGCCTCCATACGGGCCGCCCCCGGTGATCCCGCCCCGATTCACATCGAAACCCTGGTCTTCCGGCCAGAATCCCTCCGGCCCCAGGTGCCACTTGCCGGCAAAGAAGGTGGCATACCCGCCTGCTTGGAGGGCCTCCGCAAGCGTGGTCTCTTCGAGCGGCATCCGGTCTTCGTAAGTCGCCGGCAACAGCGGCTTGGACCACTGGTTGCCCACTTCATCTGGCTGGGGCGCACCGAAGTAGTCGGTTGCCGCGAGCCGCGCGGGATACTTTCCGGTCAGAATGCTGGCCCGGGTCGGGCTGCAGACCGGAGCCGCCGCGTAGGCATTGGTGAAGCGGACGCTCATTGTAGCCAGCCGGTCCAGATTCGGCGTGTCGTAGAACGAGTCTGGGTTGTTGAACCCTACGTCTGCCCATCCCAGGTCATCGACGAGGATGAAGAGAACGTTGGGAGGGGGGGACGGAGTCGATTGGCAGCCCACAACGAGGAAGGCTGCCAGAGCAATAATGAGTTGAAGGCCAGTCATACCTGGGAATTACGACGCGAACTGGCCTCCTGGCAAGCCGGAGGTTCACCGGAACTGTCGCCAGTGGGCGGGGTAAATAGCGACGTTATAACGTTATAGCACTATGGAAAAGAACAAGCGTGTGACCGTGTACTTCCACCCCGAAATACACCGCGTATTGAGACTGAAGGCAGCAGAGACCCAACGCTCCATGTCAGACTTGGTCGACGATGCGTTGCGCGAGTACCTCCGTGAGGACGCGGAGGACCTCGAAGCGCTGCGTGCTCGCGTGAACGAGCCTGCCGTGCCCTATGAGGTGCTGCTAAACCAGATGAAGGCCGCCGGGGAGATCTAGTGGCCGGCCTCGCCCCGTATCGAATCGAAATCAAGGCGCAGGCTGCCCAAGAGATTCGTGCCCTCCCGACCAAGCGCGATCGGTCTCTTGTCATGCAGCGCATCCAGTCTCTTGCACAGGATCCCCGGCCGCCGGGCTGCAAGAAGTTGGTCGGACACGATGCCTGGCGTACACGGCAGGGACGCTACCGGATTCTGTATACCGTCGACGACGATGTGATTTCAGTCGTTATCATCCGGGTCGGCTCGCGGAA
Organism: Rhodothermales bacterium; assembly: GCA_047619685.1. GTDB lineage: Bacteria > Bacteroidota > Rhodothermia > Rhodothermales > UBA10348 > JABDJZ01. The sequence goes on along the minus strand of JBLHLC010000066.1, from coordinate 4,267 downwards.
GAGCGTCTATCGGAGATAGGCGTCACTCAGGCCAAGTAATCAGCCCTGAATCTGCCGACCGTTCAGCGCCTGCACCGGGCGATAGTTGTGGTCGAAAACCCCCTGAAAAGCCGCGATCTGGCCCGCAGACATCTCGATTCCGTCCTTCATTACGTGCCAGTTCACGATCTCAGCGCATGATGCAGCAGGGTTCGATCCGTTTGGCGTGGTAAGGGAGCCATCGTAGCGGTAGTACTCCGCGTTGGCCGGAAGCAGCTCAGCCGGGTTGAGTGAGATATGGGCCGGTGCCACGCTCTCATCCGCCGGGAGCGCGCTCCACAGCGACGCAAAGTGCGGGTTCTCTGCGCCCTGATTGATCATCACGCCGATCACCGCCAGCTCTGTATCACTCGCCCGGTGAACAAGATGCAGCTCAATCGCGCTGTGTTGCCCGTCAATCGTGTGCTCGCTCAGCGCGTGAAAGTGGAACTGCAGGAGTTCGTATGCAGTGCCCCCCACGGAGATCGTGTTGTCACCGGGATGCCCGTCTTCAGCCTCGAGTGTATGTCCGTTGTTGAACCACTCGAATTCCGTATCGACGTACTGGATAGAAATCGCGGGCAGATCAATTTCGGAAACCGAGCCCCTCGCTATGTCGACCGGAGACTGGCTTGATGCGGAACAGGTCGTGCTGCACATGCTGGCCCATTCGGTTGGCCCATTGTCCGTGCCGTATCCCCAGTCCGCGCAGCTCAGGGGAGTCGATTGGCTGCTAACCTCGCATCCGGTCATCAAGAATGCCGGGACCAGGACGAGAACGGATATGACGAAGACGTTTCGCATGGAATGTCTACCTCTGATTGGAAGCGCTGGTGCAATACTTGGCTCGAGGCCGAAAGAAACGCCACTGGTTCGGGAATCCCGACATGGCAATGATATTTTGGAGCCTTGTTCGGAATCCGAGAACGCCATGAATCGCCCACACGTTTCGCCTGTCTTGCTGGCCTGTGCCCTGGCGGTCTTTTCCGCCTGCTCCCCTGCTTCCGAGAGCTCAGAAACGGGGCTCCGGTTTGAGCTGACGCTTGACCAGGGAGCAACAGAGCAGATCGCCGCCCTTGGCCTGGACGTACCGGTAACGGGCAGGGCCTTCGTGGTGGTAACCCGGCTGGACGAGTCCGAGCCGCGCGAGCAGATTGGGGTCAGCGGCGTTCCGTTTTGGGGTACGCCAGTCGAGGGACTAGCGGCAGGCCAAACAATAGCGCTGGCCGCCCATGATGATGCCGTCCGCGGATTTCCGATGGAAGACCTGAGCGAACTCCCTCCGGGGGACTACTTCGTTCAAGGATTCCTCAGCGTGTACACCACCTTCCATCGGGCCGACGGCCATACCGTCTCCCTCCATCTGAACTCCGGTGCGGGTCAGGACCAATGGGAAGCCCCCGGGAATGTCCACAGCGCCGTCACTCCAATCACGGTCCGCGAGGGTGACCGCAGGACCATCGCGCTTACCCTGGACACGGTGATTCCACCGCTGGAGCCTCTGGCAGCGGGCGAGGTCTTGCAGCAGGGAAACCCAGCGGACACCGACTGGGTCAAGTTCGTCAAGATTCGCAGTGAGAAGCTGTCCGCCTTCTGGGGCCGGGACATGTACATCGGCGCGAATGTCCTCCTCCCGGCGGGCTACGACGCTTCCACTGCCCGGTATCCCGCCCTCTACATGCAGGGGCACTTTCCTGGGCGTCGTGCGCCGCTCGGTTTCGCGGAGGGCCAGGCGGGACGGGGACGGTCCGAGGGGTTCTCCGAGTTCTGGACGTCCGGTAAGGCTCCGGGTATGATCGCGGTGAGCTTCCGGGACGCCAATCCCTATTACGACACCTCGTATTCGGTGAACTCGGCCAACGTGGGTCCTTACGGCGATGCCATTACTGAGGAACTCATCCCCTACCTGGAGGAGCATTTCCGCATTGTCCCGGAGCCCTGGGCCCGCGTTGTGGCTGGCGGCTCCACTGGCGGCTGGGAGGCGCTGGCCATGCAGATCTTCTATCCGGACTACTACGGAGGCTCCTGGGGCTGGTGCCCCGACCCGGTGGACTTCAACTACCACCAGATCGTGAACGTGTACGAAGACGACAACGCCTACTACACCGATAGCGAATGGCATCGCGTGGAGCGTCCCAACGCCAGGCGGTTTGACGGCAACGTCCGCTCCACCGTCCGGCAGGAGAACCTCATGGAGTTAGCCTCGGGTTCCAGAAGCCGTTCCGGCGGCCAATGGGCCATCTGGGAAGCGGTCTTCGGGCCGGTTGCCGAAGACGGTTATCCTCGCCCCATTTGGGACCCGGTGACGGGAGAGATCGACTCAGAGACGGCTGACAGCTGGCGGGGGAATTTCGACCTGCACCAGTATCTCCGTCAGAACTGGGAAACTATCGGCCCGAAACTGGATGGGAAGCTCCATGTGGCCGTCGGGGACATGGACTCGTATTACCTGGACAACGCCGTCTACCTGATGGAGGAGTTCCTGGATTCGGCAACTGGGCCATCCATCGAGGCATCCTTCGAGTATGGACGCCGCAAACCTCATTGCTGGACCGGGTATAGCCCGTCCGGCTCAGGCGAGGACATCACAAATGCGGAGTTCGTCCAGGTTGTGGCGGACTATTTTCGGGAGAACGCGGGGGGTTGAGGGGCGGGCCATCTCGGCGAACTCGGCCTATTCTACGCACTTCTTGCGGAGAATAGGTTTCCGGTGCGGAGATTATAGCCGTGGGCCCTCCGCGTCACGCATCCCATCAAACCACTCCCGGGTGACGCGGCAGGCCTCCAAGATCGGATCCTCGTCCGATTGCCGGGTCCGCTTGAGGACTCCAAAACTGTGGTTTGCCGTGTCGATGAGGTGGAGTCTGACACGCTCATCCAGCCCGGCAATCGTTGCGTCAAGTAGATCGATTTGCGCGAGGGCGTCTCGCGTGCCGGAGAGGAACAGTTGCGGGACCTGGATGTCGCCCAGGTGTGCGGCACGGTGGACGGAGGGCTTCCCCGGTGCGTGCAGGGGGAAGTTGAAATAGACCACGCCCGCCAGAGTGCGCATGGGGTCGTCTTCCTCTCCGAGCCTTGCCGCCGCCAGCGAGGTCATCCGGCCGCCGTAGGACTGCCCGCCGGCCAGTAGCGGGAGGCCTTGCGCGGCGCGGCCGGCAGCGGCCACGGCGGCGCGGACGGTGGCTAGTGACGTACCCTCCGAGTCACGCCCGCGGCCACGTTCCATGTATGGAAACTGGTAGCGGAAGGTGCCGATGCCGCGATTATCGAGACCAGCGGCAAGGGCCTCGAGATTTCGGTGCCGCATGCCGGCTCCAAAGCCGTGGCCAAGCACCAGAATGGCGGCGGCGCCCGGGGGGAGGCGCAGGAGCGCCGAGACTTCGCCCTTCTCCGGCGTTGCCAGAAATCTGGATTCTACATCATTCACGCGGTGGTCCCTGTTTTTCGGTCCGGGGAAGTTTCGCAGGTCGGGAGGTAAACCCCATTTACGACGCCAGAATGCCTTGAGGCAAGCCCTGGGCAGCGCCGGGAGAGAACCCGTACCATGATGGGCTCCACCGATTTCCGCAACCAGATACGGGCAGCCATGCACGCACACCGCTATCGCCTGCTCGCCCTCTTTCTCCTGATGGCAGCCACGGGGCCTTCTTTCGCCCAACCCGTCGTCACGAAAGCCGACTAGGGGCGGGCTGCCCAGTTTCACCGCTCCAACATCAACCAGCTTGCGCTGAATCTGACCCTCTCGCCCGAGTGGTTGGCCGATGGCCTGTGGTACGAATCGAAGAGCCCCTCTGGCAGGCAGTTCATCCGGGTTCGACTCGATCCCGCCAGAAGTGAGCCGCTCTTCGACCACGAGCGGCTGGCCGACCTGCTGACTGAGGAGCTTGGCGCTGCCGTACGCGCGGATAGCCTGCCAATCAGCCAGGTCTACATGGCGGGCGCCGATACGCTGGCGTTCGCAGTCCGGGGAAAACGGTTCGTATGGCCGCTCGCCGATCAGATGCTGAGACAGCCCGATTCGGAGGTGAACGACAGACCGCGAGGCGAGAGGCGTTCGCCCGACGGGCGCTGGACCGCCGTAGCCCGAGACTATAACCTCTATCTCCGCGACAACGAGACCGGAGAAGAGACGGCGTTGAGTGATGACGGTGAAAAGGGCTATGAGTACGCCTGAGGGTGCGCGCGTGCTACCTTCAATCCGTTGAAGAACTGTCCGTGTCCGACGTCGCTGCCCGTAATCAGATGCATC
>JBLHLC010000065.1:0-15180 GCA_047619685.1 Rhodothermales bacterium | reverse complement strand
GATCCCTGGACCGGGTCGAAAACCTGTTCGTCAACGCCGGAAAGAAGTCCAAAGCCGGATGGCAGAATTACGCCGTTGAAAGGCTTGAGCGGAAGGAGATGCGCAAGGAGGCGCTCGCAGAGCGTCTACAGGCCAGAACGGAGGCCAAAGAACTTTCGGCAGGGTCCAAGTCTGCGTCGTCCGGCACGTCCAGTGCATCTGGTCCAGCCCGCCCGTCCACGGGAATGGCCGCGCCTGCGACACCGGAGGCTCGGTTCCAAGTCCCCCGCGAGGCACACATGGTGAGACCGCCCGGCCCCGGCCTGCCGTCGCCCAATCGCGCGACGTCCGCCGGGGAGTACGCCAACTCTCCACGCGGGGCCTCCCCAACCGGCGGACTCGATCCCGACAAGGTTGCTCTTCACGTCGCCGAGCGGGTCGAAGAAGAGCGGACCGATCAACTGAAGGCGACCACGGGCCTGCGCTCGCCTTTCAACATGCCGCCACTTGATCTTCTGGATCAGGAAGAAGGCCTCGGCACCACGGTGGACTACGCCGAATTGGAGGAAAACAAGAGCATCCTCCTGGACAAGCTCAGCACCTACAACATTGAGATCGTAGAGATTAATGCGATCATCGGCCCAACGGTGACCCTCTACGAGCTGACGCCTGCACCGGGCGTCAAGATCAGTCGGATCACGGCACTGGAGAACGACCTCGCCATGGCCATGGCGGCGCCTGGCATCCGGATGATCGCTCCGATTCCCGGCAAGACCGCCATCGGCGTGGAAATTCCCAACCGACACCGTGAGACTGTGCGGATCCGCGACCTCATCGGGACCGCCAAGTTTCGGGATAACGAGATGGAACTGCCCCTGATTCTGGGTAAGTCCATCGAGGGCGAGGTGGTCCTGCAGGACCTCACCAAACAGCCGCACTGCCTGATTGCGGGAGCCACCGGTTCCGGGAAGTCTGTCGGGCTCAACACATTCATTGCCGGACTTCTGTACGCCTGCTCGCCCCAGGACCTGAAATTTGTGATGATCGATCCCAAGAAGATCGAACTCTCGGCGTACGGAAAAATTGCTTCGCACTATGTGGCAATGCCTCCCGAGGCGGAGTCTCCGATCATTACCGATGTAGCCCAGGCCCTGGGTACCCTGAAAAGTTGCGAGCGCGAAATGGAGGACAGGTATGACCTGCTTTCATCCGCCCAGGTCCGCTCGATCAAGGAGTACAACCAGCGGTTCGCAGAGGGCGCTCTCAAGGTTGAAGATGGGCACAAGCACCTCCCGTACATCGTGGTCATTGTGGACGAACTGGCCGACCTGATGATGACGGCCGGCAAGGATATCGAGGCGCCCATCGCGCGCCTGGCTCAAATGGCCCGCGCCATCGGAATACACTTGATTCTCGCTACCCAGCGGCCGTCCGTTGACGTGATTACCGGCCTCATTAAGGCCAATTTTCCGGCTCGGATGGCCTACCAGGTAGCCTCCAAGATTGACTCCCGGACCATCCTGGACCAGAACGGCGCCGAAGGCCTGGTTGGCAACGGTGACCTTCTGTACATGTTGGGCAGCAAGATTATCCGACTCCAGGGACCCTACGTCTCCATAGAGGAAATCGACGCGGTCACCGCATTTATCGGTGCACAGCGTGGCCCTGGGCCCTACCTGCTCCCCTCGGTCGAAGAGGCGGTTGGCGCACACCAAAGCAGCGGTGGCGGCGCGCTTGACGACCTCTTCCAAGAGGCAGCGCGGGTCATCGTCAGGAGCCAGCAGGGTTCGGTGTCCCTCCTCCAACGCAAGCTTTCTGTGGGCTACTCCAGAGCCGCCCGAATTGTCGATCAGCTCGAGGACGCAGGGATTGTGGGCCCCTTTGAGGGATCCAAGGCGCGGCAGGTTCGCGTTGCGGACGAGATGGAACTGGACGCTCTCCTGAAAACACTTTAGCATTTCGTGACTCCTCCCCCCACACCGAAGGACGCCCCCCCATCCTCGACCCCATTCCCGGTTCTGGGAATCCTTGGAGGGGGTCAATTGGGACGCATGACGGCAATCGCGGCCATGCGTCTCGGGATGTCTGTGCGCACACTCTCACCGACGCCAGCTGGCCCCGTTGCGGGCCTGGGAGAGGCGATGGTCGGAGACTGGACGGACCCTGCGGTTCTACGCAGGTTTGCCGATGGCTGCGACGCCATTACGGTCGAGAGCGAATGGGCACCGGCTGAACTGCTGGCTCCGGTACTGAGAGCCGGGGTCCGGCTCTATCCGACCCCGGCAACGCTACACACTATCCGTCACAAAGGGCGGCAGAAGATGGCACTCCGGGAGGGCGGCCTGCCCACGGCTGATTTCAGGCTTGCCGCGACGTTAGGCGATGCCCAGATCGCTGCGCAGGCCTTGAACTGGCCGGTAGTTTTGAAGCGGTTCGAGGGGTCCTACGACGGATATGGGAACGGAGTCGCCCATAACGCGGATGAACTGGCTGACTTGTGGCCGAGAATCGCTGGTACCGACGGGCTTCTGGTGGAAGCCATGGTCTCGTTCCGGCAAGAACTCTCCGTGCTCGTGGTTCGCACAGAATCCGGCCATAAGGTGGCCTATCCGGCAGCACATACCGAGCAGCGAAATCATCGCTGCCATGCCGTGGTGGTGCCTGCAAGCCTGTCTCCTGCGTTGGCTTCTCGTGCAGAGACCGTAGCCCTGGCGGCAGCAGACACCGTCGGGAGCGTGGGCATTCTGGGCGTCGAGTTATTCGAGACCGATGACGACCAAATTCTGGTGAACGAATTGGCCCCCCGACCCCACAATACCGGGCACTATTCGATTGAAGGCAGCCACACCTCGCAGTTTGAGAACCATGCCCGTGCGGTCGTAGGATGGCCGCTTGGTGATCCAGGTCTTCGGGCCCCCGTGGCTGTAATGATCAATGTTCTTGGTACCCGATCCGGTCCGGTGTCATCGGACTCCATGGCAGCCGCGTTGGAGGTACCGGGCGTGTCCATCCATCTGTACGGAAAGGAAGAATCCCGGCCCGATCGCAAGATGGGGCATGTCACAGCGACGGGAGCGGACGCTGGTGAAGTCAGGGCCCGGGCGGAACGAGCTGCATCCCTGATTGTCCTCTAGCTACGGCCACCGTCCCGAACAACAAGGGTCCCACCTATGACTACATCACCCGACACTCCCATCGTTGGCGTTGCCATGGGCAGCGAGTCCGACTGGCCAGTTATGACCCAGGCCGCGGAAATTCTCGGGGCGTTCGGTGTGCCCTTCGAAGCCCGGGTACTGAGCGCACACCGTACGCCGGGTGCCATGCAGGCCTACGCTGAGGAGGCCGCAAACCGAGGCTTGAAGGTGATAATTGCGGGGGCTGGAGGAGCGGCGCACCTTCCTGGAATGATCGCAGCATCCACGATTCTTCCCGTGATCGGAGTCCCCGTACCCACTCGGCATCTGAAGGGCATGGACTCGCTCCTCTCTGTGGTTCAGATGCCTGGAGGCGTCCCTGTTGCTACGGTCGCCATCGGTGGAGCCAAGAACGCCGGCCTCCTGGCCGTGCAGATTCTGGCCACATCAGACGCTGCCCTCCGCGGCAAGCTGGAGGCTTACAAACTGGAGCTACGAGAACTGGTGCGTGAAATGGACGAACGGGTGTCTGGCCTGGCCGCTGGCCTGCCAGCTACTCCAGGAACAGATCCCGGTCCCTGACAACCTGCTTCCCGGTCTTGCGGTCGGTCACCGTGAGGTGCAAGGTGTAGAGACCTTCCTCCTGGTTTGCGGCGTCCAGGATGAGATACTGCCCATCTGAGGTAGCCGCCACCGAAGTCGGAAGACTCACGGACACACCGCCGTCTCTCCCGCCGAAAATGCCCTTGACCAGCCTGCCCACCCGGGAGCCGGTCTCCTTGGGGCGCAATGTGGCCTCGACTTCATAGTCCGCCCTGCCGTCTCCTGAGACGTCAAGATTGTAGACTTCGAAGTACAGGTAGATCGGATTCTGGCGCGAGAAGACGCTCCACGGAGCGGGGGTAATCGAAAGGCCGTTCCTGACAACATCGGAACCGGACAGCGGGCGGCCATCGTCCACCTCCTCGACACGGTAGGCCAGAAGGATATCGCTGACATTGAGGTCTGTGCCATCAAAGTCCCGCACATCGACGCTGCGCCGCTGCACCGCGACTGTACCACCCGACGTCGTCTCGAATTCAACGGAAACATCAACCCTTCCTGGAGGAACCGACACGGTCTCAGAGTCGATCCAGAGATTGGCTTCGTTGAATTCCACAATCTGGTCCGTCCTGAGACCATAGATCGTGCGACGCCGCTCGGCCAGAATATCCCTGTTCTCGCTGATCACAAACGTGCCCGAGTTGGCCGTGATGTCGATCATGTTGCCCTGATCAGCAAACTCCAGAATCGGAATTCCGTAGTTCACAAACAGGTCCGTACGTCCTGTCGATCCCTTGAACGCGGACACCAGGTACGGAAGATCTATCTGACGTCCCGGTGGTTCGTAGTCGTACCTGTCGGGGGTTTTCCGGAATGTCTCGGCGGCCTTGATCGTGTAGTCGTTGACCCACGGCAGGCTGCCTTGCGCCAGGTCGGCAGCAGAGGGACTGTACATCCGGTATTCGCCGTTCCGAAACGGGTCCTCGAAAACGAACTTGAAGTCTCCGTAGTCCCAGATGTTAAAGGTGTTTGCTTCGTCGGCCAGACTGAAGTCGGTACCCGTCCTTGCTACCTGGAGGGCTAGACGCGTCCCGGCCTGAGAGGGATCGGCGGACTGGGTCCCCACCTGACTGGGGGCGCCGCGTTGCACGCCCGAGGTCGACTTGGGAATGATTACCACATCTCCCTTGGGAACGCCGTAACGAACAAGAATGGCCCCCCGCTGGGTCTCCCAGCCACGCAGGTCCAATTCTTTCGAACCGTACAACAAATCGGCGTACGTAAGCCGGCTGTAGTGCTCCAGCTTGCGCTCGTTGTAGGGAGTCAGATACCTGGGATCCTTGCTTGTCCAGTAGCGAGAAGAGTACCCCGAAGGATCGGCTCGGTAGGCCGCTTTCTCGTCCTCTGGCATGAGGAATTCGATATCACTAAAGGCAGCGACAGTCTTGGCGTCCATTCCGTCAAACGAGCTCTCAAATGCCTTGGCAGACGCATCGAGGTTTCCGAAGCGATGGTGTGCCAGCCCCAGATAGGTCCAGAGTTGTGGGTCTTCCGGGAAGTAGACGTACATCTGCTGGAGCATCTCGAGCGCCTCAGTCCATTCGCCCTTGAGCGCGTAAATCTCCATGAGCCGGTCATACACCCGGCGATGTCTTGGGTCTGTTTCCAAAGCCTTGAACAGATGGTCCACGGCGCGGTCGTAGGCCTTCTGGGCACGCTGGCTGAAGTCCACAACCGGAATTCCCTGAGCAGCCAAGGTCTCTACATCGAACTCGTCCGCCAGGAAGATTGACTCGGGATTCATGGACGCAAAAGCATTCGCAAGCGGGTCACTGGGATCGTCCGCTCCGGCTTCCGGATTCTCCAGGTTGATCTCGTCAATCAAGCCGCTGACCAAGGGGTCTATCTCTTGCCTGGACCGATACTTGTACTCATTGAACTGGACGGTGGGGTACATCAGGGCATTGCGGTACCGCCAGAACTCCCGGATGTAGGCGTTGCCGAGTGCCTCGTGCGCAAATGCGTTTGCCGGGTCGAGCGTGAGAATCTTGCGCGCCAGTTCGTTTCGTCTGGCCTCCCTGATCTTGTCCGTGATGAAGCTCTTGGAGTCTTCCCCGAACTGCTGCATGCGGGCAGTCAGGTACTGGACGTTTTCTGGCTCAATCGCCAGAGCCATGTCGAGTTCGCGACCGGCCTTCTTGTTGTCCTTGAGCTCCGTCTCGAAGTAGACACGTGCCAGCAGAAAGTGCGCCTGGGCGTTCTGGCTATCATTGTCCACGGCCTTTTGAAAAGAATCTGCCGCTTCCTGGTAGCGCCCCTCGCGGAAAGCCAGGATACCCTCCACCATGGGGTCGACACTGGACTGAGCGGACACAGCCATGGGCGCGAGCGCGCCGACGAAAACAAAAAAGGCAAAAACGAATCGATGCATCTCTATTTGCGCCTTGCGCGGTAGGAACCTGAACACGTTTAGAACGCCGACTTGAGTCGCTTGATTCTGCTTGATTCTGCTTGATGGGCCGCACGTTACCGAAGCGCCCCGAACGGTGTGAATCGACCCGTAAACCGCAGTCTACTCGTTTGCAAAACCGGCCAGCCTGAGTACTTCCGCGGCTGGTAGCGTGTTCGCCCCCTCCACATAGCCAGCCCCAACAAACCCGAACCCGTTATCCACATTGGAGAAGACGCCGGGTTGCACAAGCAATTCGCGATCAAAGGTACCCTCGGGCGGCGTCCATGCGTCCGTGGTGACGAACGCCTGTACACGGAGGTCGGTTAGGATAATCGGATGCAATCCCGGCGTCAGGCCCGCGACGGTGAACAACACCCCAATGTCCCGGGACAGATCCACTATGACGGACCAACTGTCTCCGCTGCGGAGCACATCGGCATCGTAGACCACCGGAATGGTCCAGAGGAACGGCGCCTTGGTACTCTCGAAGGTGTACAGCGCCCGGGGAGACAGAATCTGCTCCGCGTCCTCGATGGCCACCGGCATCAGAACATTGCCAAGTATCCCGCCCGCTTCTCCAAGAGTGATGATGGCTCTCTCTGGCGTGCGGACTGTGACGGTGGTCTCCTGGTCGCGACTGTCCCGGGCCGAAATGTGGTAAGTAGTGCCAAACTGAGGCTGGAAACCCGCGTGGAATACGTGACCCACCGAGCCGTCGCGATAGTAGACGATTGAGTCCGCGAACACAACCGGCTGCCCGGGGCCAGTGACCTGAACGGTTGCGTCAAGGGGTAGGGCCTGCGTCTGCGCCAAAACCGGCTCTATTGGAAATACGCGAATTGCCTGCTGGTTGGAGCCTGGGTCCAGGAAGCCGAATAGCGTAAATGGCCGACCGGTTTCCAGGACAGGGTCTACCACCTCCTCGCAGGCCCCGACCAACATTACGAGGCTCGAGACCGCAAGAACCCTAAGGAAGCCGGATGCCCCTCGCCAGATTTGCTTGGTGTTGTGCCCCTCAGTCATGACCCAAACGCATACTTGACGCCAAATGTCGGGATGAACGGAAGCTGATTTACCTGGGTAAGCGTGAACGTGTCCAGATAGAACAGATTTGTCCGATCGTAGACGTTGATCACGCCAGCCTGCAAACTGATGGTTCCACTGGAAGTGATAAACCGCTTTTCAGCGCTGATGTCGAGCCTGTGATACGTCGGCAGGACGCCGTTGAAAGGCTTCTCGTAGATCACCCTCCGACTGCCGGGCTCCGAGTAAACGTCGACGGGCTCGTCCATTAAGACAAAGCCGTCGAAGCCAAGAGCCTGGCTGAACGGTAGACCTGAACCGAATTGCCAGCGCGCCGAGAGTTCGAATCCTGCCGTGCGATACGCGCCAAGCAGGTTGATCTGGTGCCGGCGGTCATGCGCGGGCCGGTATGCGATCTCATCGGCGCCATACCAGAGTTGCAGTGACTCCTGAGAGGCCTTGTAGGTGACAGCGGAGACACCGTAGGAGGCGGTGGCCAGGAATCGCTCGCCCCTGGCCTCCACCCGAATGTCGCCGCCCCAGACAAAACCCTCGGCCTCCTGGAGATTCGTAGTAAAGCGTGGGAAGGCCGTCCACTCAGGGACAAACAACCCCGAAAGCCGCTTGTGATAGGCCTCGACGCCTACGTCCACGCCGTCGCTCAGGGACCTTCCGTATCCAAGAATCAGGTGAAGGGCGGACGGGACCCGTGGAAAAGGCACGGCAGACCAAGCCGTAAAAATACCGGCCGCATCGCGCTGATCTGTCAGACCAACGACCTCCTGGTGGTACAGGCCAACCGCGGCGCTTATCCGATCCCGTCCTCTGTCCCAGGCAGCACGCAGTCTTGGTTCAATGAACGCCTGCGCTTTACTGGGAAAGTTGTGGAGCCGCACGCCGGCCGACGCCTCCATTCCGTTCGGTAGCCGTATCGAGGGCTCTATGAACGCGCCCACCTCGGTTAGAAACTCGGTGCTCAGGAACACACTTTGGAATAACCCGCCGAGTTGGGTGGACAATTCCATCGTCCGGGCGAAGAGCCCCCAGGTGATCTCTGCATCACCGGCAAAGTGCGTAACGGTGGCGGACGTGTTTACACTCCCAATCGTTCCTGATCGGATGGGATCACCTGGATCTCCCAACTCGGTCTGCAGACGAGAGTAAGAAACCAGAAACTCGGCCAGAATGGGGAAATTACTTGGCAGAGCCAAATAGCGGATCCCGTAGGCCTGATTCTTCCAACTGGCCACGTCCTGCCCCTCTTCCTGGCTGCTCTGGAAAGCCCGTCCGACCGATCCCTCGTCAAACGTGCGCAGGACGGTCAGCGAGAGTTGGCTTCCTTTGGTCACGTTCCCATGAAGCTTGAAGAAGAAGTCTCCAAAGTCGAACGGAAGCGGTTCGGACACGAGGCGTTCGGCCCCTTGCTTCAACACAGACCGGCGGGCCGACAGCAGAAATGAAAGCTTGTCGTCCACGATGGGGCCTTCCAGGACAGCCGCAGTCACAAACGGGGCAGCCGAGACGGACCCCGCATAGCCTCCCTTACTCCCGCTGCGGCTCTGGACATCGATCACCGAGGATATGCGCCCACCGTAGGCCGCCCCATATCCCCCGGCGTAGATATCGACCTGGTGCAAAATGTCGGTGGGGAAAGCGGAGAAGAAGCCAAGCACGTGAAACGGCTGGTATACCCACATCCCGTCCAGCAATACCAGGTTCTGCCACGGCTCGCCGCCGCGAACAAACAACTGGCCTCCGCGGTCGCCAACGGTCACGAGCCCCGGAACTGCCGAGAGATAGTTAACCAGATCGCCCGAAATGTCCGGTGACGGTACCACCGAGATGTCGGCGGGACGAACACTGATCTTCCCCGCATTTACCCTGGCAATACCCGTTTCCCGGTCGCCCCGAACCATGACCTCCTCCAGGGCTTCCCGAGTGGCCTTGAGCCTGTAGTTGCGCAGTAGAATCTGGCCTCGGGAGACGGAAAGCGTGTCGACATCAGGCAGGTACCCGATGTAACTGACGGTGAGGATATACGGACCCGCCTCGAAACGGGACAGAGCGAAAAATCCATCCCGGTCCGTCGCGGCCCCCGCCACAAGCGAGGTGTCCCGCCTCAGGGCCACCGTCGCACCCTCCAGAGGTTCACCGCTGTTGACGTCGGTGATGAAGCCTCGAATCACCTGGGACGATGCCGGCGCAGCCACGAAGCCGCTCAGCAGCACCGCAAGGCCAAGAATCCTTTTAACGGAAACGAATACTCGTGGAGGTCTCAACCTTGGTCCGGGATTGGCGATCGTATATCTCTAGCGACAGAAGATAGTCTCCCTCACCGCGGCCCTGCGTATCGATCAGCATGTATTCGCCCGTGTCCGGCTCAGAACCGGTTGAACGGAAGCCTGCGCCCACCGAGTCGTCGCGTCCGGTCAGCAATCGGGTCAACCATGTCCGCGATGGATCGCGTGCCTCGGACAGAGTAGCGGTCACCTCGAAGTCCGTCAATCCTGCGGCATCCTGTGTGAGATCGTACACCTCGAAGTAGATGTAGACCGGAGCCTCCGAAGCAAAAACATGGTCCGCGGACGGCGTGATCTCCAGGCCATCCCGAATCCAGACGCCATCCCGACCCGGTCCGTCCTGGTCCTCTATCAGGTCCGCGAGCAGAAGGCTCGAAACGGCCAGCCCACGCGCCGGGGGGACCGGTACCGGGGGACTTCGAAACACCATCGTGCGTGCCGGACCTTCGAGCGTGTTCGGAACCACAGCTTCTATCCTCGCGGAGAAGAACGAACTCACTGCTACCGGCACACGCAGCTCTTTCAGGAATGCGTTCTCTGGCACCCACGGCTCAACCGCGGCCATACCCAGCGAGACTATCCGAAGGCCGTCGTCCAGAACCATTGCTCCGGTGTCGCCGCCACCAAGTCCTGCCGGGACCGTGCCCATGGCGAGGACGTCATAGCCTCCGGTACCCCGGGCGCCCCGGAAAACGGCCGCTTCCATGGTTTGCGTTTCCCAGTACGGCTCGATAAAGCTTGGAATGCGCCGAAATCGCTCCCTCGCCAAAATGACGTAATCGGAGGCGCGCACCTCGGAGTTTGCCCGTCCGCCTTCAAACGCTGTGGACCTGGGCGAGTAGAATGACCAGCGGCCAGCTCGGGCAAGATCCATAAACCGAAAATCGAATGGACCATATTGCAGGACCGAGTACCTGTCCAACCCCGCTGCCGAACCTGCCGCGGTGTCTCCCCCCGTGAATTGGGTCTCGGCGTCCGGAACCCCGTACCGCAGAACAACCCGGCCGGGATCGGTCTCGACTCCGAGTTTGTCCTTGTACGGATCTCCGAATCGGATGTCCGCATAGACCCACCGCGCCACGTGTTCAGTCAGCCGCTCGTTGATGGGCGTAAGGGCGATGGGGTCCTGCTCGGTCCACCAATGTTCGACGTCTGCCGGAGGCTCTTCGGTCGGAGACATGATTCGTCCCGGATCCAGAATATCGGCCCGCTCGCGCTCCGAGAGTAAAGCGAGGCCCATGTCGGCAAGCGCAGCGGCGGCATCGGATCGACCTTGTTTTACGGCAGCCAGAGCGCCTACAAAAAAGCCCAACTCATCATCGGGCGCCTGCCTTCTGTACCGGGCGGCATCGTCTGCGAGTGCGTCATAGTCGTTCCCGGCAAGGTGAACCAGAGAGAGCGCTCGAAGCGCAAACCCGCCGACCACCACCGATGGAGCGGCCGCCCGCAGGCGCCTCAGAGTTGTTCGATATAGCAGACCTTCGCGACGCTCCGAGCTCACCGACAGGTCGATATTCTGGCCGCGGAAGCGGTCGCTGAAACGGATCCCCCCTCCCCCCAGGCTGCGTTCTGACCTACTCCTGCTGGCCAACATATCTGCGGTCATGCCGGCTGGCACGTTGGCGCGTCGGGCCCGGCGAGCGACTTCGGCGGCGTCCTGGGCACCCAGCAGCATATTGGCACCCTGGTCCAGGGAATCTTCTCTGACAAGCCTCAAGGCTCGGGCTCGATTGCGGACGGACTGCGCGGGGCGGAAGAACGCCGGGTCACCAAATTGTGAGGCCCAAAGCGCCAGGCCACGCGCGTCGGTTCGCCAGGTGGCCGCCTCATCGAAAGCCTCTGCCGCTGCCTTCAAGTTACCCTGACGTACCCATTCCTCTCCCAGTCGCATCCACGCCTCTCCCAAACCGGGTGCATCGGGGCTGGCTGCGCCAAGGCAACCAGAAGGATCGGCGGCCTGCAGACAGGCAGACGGCCCGTCAGGTACGTCCACGCCCTGTCCAAAAGATGCCGGTATGCCGGCGGCCATCAGGGCAAAGGCCCATCCCAGCCTGATGACGAGGGGGCGCAGCCGGCTGCCAGGGTCAGAATTCGAGGAGTAACTCACCATCAGAAGACTGTTTGCCCCCACCGGAGTTTCCCCGCGTGCGCGGCGGTGCACTCGGAATTACCCCAGACCGTCCGGCATGAAGTGCCCTCGGGGAAGCCGGGGGCTCAGTCGTCCGAGCCGCCCTTCCGGATTCGATCCAGTCTCCTCTTGGAGTCGCGGTCAGCCGTATCGGCCCGTTTGTCGTAGAGCTTCTTGCCCTTCCCCAGCCCGATCTCGAGCTTCGCCCGTCCATCCTTGAAGTAGAGTCTCAAGGGGATGATGGTGTACCCTTTCTGTGTCGTGGACTTTGCGAAGCGTTCGATTTCTTTCTTGTGCAACAACAGCTTCCGCGGCCGCAGGGGCTCGTGGTTCATGATGTTGCCGAAATCGTAGGGAGCGATGTGGCATTGCAGCAGAAACATCTCCCCGTCACGAATCGAGCAGAAAGCCTCCTGCAGGTTGGCCTTGCCGGTTCTGAGCGACTTGATCTCTGTGCCGGTCAGGACGAGGCCGGCCTCCACCTGGTCCTGGATGTGGTACTCGTACCACGCCTTCCGATTGGAGACGATGGTCTTTGTGGCCTCACTCATGACCTAGAGGAGCGGCTCACGGCCGTCATCGTCGCCCACAAAAGAGTCTTCGGGGAGTTCGCCAAGAGTTACCTCCTCAATATCCTTGGTCACCCCGTAATAGTAGAGGTAGGTCGCGAGTTCTGTGAGGCTGGCGACGGCCAGGTCATCCAGCCGCAGCCGCGGGAGCGCGAGGCCATCGGCACCGGGATCCGTTCCGTCCAGATGATCGGCGGTTTCAATGGATGAAACACCATCGCGAAGGATCCGAATCGTCCGGGCATCCAACTCGCCCTTCCTCATCAGGAAAAGCCCCCAGACCATGGGGTAATTGGTGAGCTCGAACCACTCCTGCCCAAGGTCCAAAACCAGTCCATCATGAGCCGGCGCCGGCTCATCGACAGCAAGAACAGCGGCATGGTCCGACAAGGCCGCCGCGGTCTCCAGCAGTCCAACCGTCACCGACAGGCCGTAATGCTCCTTCAAAACCACCCGCGCCACGAGTGACTCGACCGAACCCACGTCCGGTACCTGGATGGTATCTGCCTTCTCCGCAAAGCCGCCCCGAAGAGAGATCAACGCGTGAGGCGTACACCACGAGGAATAAGCAACCGCCGGGAGCACTTCGAAGTCCTCTGCAGCCGCCAGGGCGCGATGCGAGGGGATCATCGCCAGATCAGTCAGCCCGGACAGCAGCCGTTTCTCGCACTGAAGACGATCCGCAAAGACGACCTCAGTCTCCTCACTCTCGAGCGCGGCGCCGAGAGCCTTGAGCCTGTGGTCGTCCCAAAGAGATATGCGGAGCATATTTTCGGTCTTCATGGCGATAACGTACGAAGACCGCCGACACACGGGCGTCGGCGGTCTCCTTCCGCAAAATGCCTGCCTCGCGAACGTGCGAGAAGCAGTGCGACTATCGAGTCCGCTTTTCCTTGATACGTGCGGCCTTACCTCGGAGCGCACGCATGTAGTAGAGCTTGGCTCTACGGACCTTTCCTCTACGCACCACCTCGATCCTGGCGATCTTGGGGGAGTGCAGCGGGAAAATCCGCTCCACACCAACACCGTTGGAAACCTTCCGGACCATAAAAGTCCGGCGAGCATCAGAACCCTTCAGGGCGATAACTACGCCTTGATATTGCTGAATACGCTCCTTCTCGCCTTCGATGACGCGAACGTGGACGTTGACGGTGTCGCCTGCCTGAAAGTCAGGAACGTCGTCTCTAAACTGGGTACCCTCAATGAGGGCCATCATATCTGTGGCCATGGTGGACCTCCAGTAAAATTGCTGAATCGGTTCGTCTAATGGCGGTAGCGCGTCGCCCCTCCGCCAGGGGTAAGGTGATCACCCGGGTGGGTGACTTTCCTCTTCTAGGGTACTCTGGAGTAGATCCGGCCTTCTAAGCCTCGTCTTCTCCATTTTCTGCTCTTCCCGCCAGGCCGACACGCGGCCATGATCTCCGCTGAGAAGTACATCGGGAACGCGCATCCCCCTGTACTCTGCGGGCCGGGTATACGCCGGAGCGTCCAGAAGACCATCCTGAAAACTGTCCGAGAGGGCCGATTCAGCGTCATTAAGGACGCCTGGAATCAGACGAACGACGGCATCTACAAGGACCATTGCGGGGAGTTCCCCCCCGCTCAGGACGTAGTCGCCGATCGAAATTTCCCTCGTGACCAGTTGATCGCGCACCCGTTGGTCGATCCCTTTGTAGTGGCCTGCGATCAAGATCAATCGCTTGGCCAGGGATAGTCGGTTCGCGGTCTGCTGGTCCAGACACTCTCCATCCGGAGTGAGAAATATCACTTCATCAGGGGGCGTTGAATCGTCCTCAAGAAGCGCCTCGATACAATCGAAAAGCGGCTCTGGTTTGAGGACCATTCCGGCACCTCCGCCGAACTGATAGTCATCCACCTTCAGATGTTTGCCTGTCGCAAACTGACGCAGATCGTGCACGCGGATGTCAACGAGGCCCTTGTCTTGGGCACGCTGCACAATGCTTTGCTGAAGTGGCGACGAGCACAGAGCCGGGAGTGCCGTTATGAGATCAAATCTCATGTTTACTCCCTCTCCGAAATCGGGTCACCTTCCAACAAACCTTCCATCGCGACAACGGTCAGTCTTCCTGCCTCCAGATCCACTTCCGGGACCAGTTCATGCACGAACGGAACGAGAGATTTCGATCCGTCCGGTCGTAGAACTGAAAGCGTTGGATGCGCCGGGTGCTCCAGCACATCCACCACCTTACCCAGATTGTCTCCGGACTCGGAAAACACGGCCAGGCCTACCAGGTCACTCAGGAATACTTCGCCGTTAGCCAGCGGTGGGAGGTCATCGAGTCTGGCCCAAACATCAAGTCCGAGCAATTTCTCAGGTCCCTCTCGCCCGCTGACACCCTCAAATTGTATCAGAACCGCGGTGCCAGCCTTGTAAGGCTGATACGCAACGGATTCGACACGATATGGCGTCAGCGCATCCTCAGAGCGTCCCAGATAGAGTGTCTTGAGTTCGTCAAATCGATGCGGATCATCCGTTTCTGGCCGCACCTTGAGTACGCCCAGAATGCCATGAGGGCGAGTAACCGTCCCCACGATTCGATATTCCGTATGGTGATCTGACTTACCCACGACAGCTATCAGTCCTTGGTCTCTGCGGCAGCAGCTGCGGGAGCAGCAGCTGCCGGGGCGACCTCGGCGGGAGCAGCTTCAGCTTCAGAAGTCGCCTTGTTGGCGGCACCCTGAGCGTTCTTTGCTTCCTCGTTGGCCTTGTCCTGGGCCTTTTTGGCTTCCTCGGCGGCGCGCAGGCGCTCCGCAGCGGCTTCCCGCTGCGCAGAATCTGCGGCATCCTTGGCTTTTGCCTCGGAGTCCGCACGAATCTTGGCCAGTTCAGATGCCCTGGCCGACGCGTCCTTACCCTCGGCAGCCAACATGGCTTCCTTGCGGTCCTTCACGGTGGTCTTCTTACGACCCTCCCACTTGGCGGCCAGCCGGGTACGGTGCTCTTCCACTGCAGCGTCGATAGCTTCAGCTTCAGCACCCTTTCGGTGCATGTGGAGGGCCAGCATTATCCCATCGCGACTCAGCAGGGATC
>JBLHLC010000064.1:0-15655 GCA_047619685.1 Rhodothermales bacterium | reverse complement strand
CCGAAGTTGAGTCCGTACACGTCGTAAAGGACGCCAGTGGAACCCGGCTCATGGTCGATGGGGCGCCTTTCATGATCAACGGCCTGAACTGGGATTACTACCCGATCGGGACCAACTACGAGTACAGCCTCTGGAGTCAGCCCGACGAGATCATCGAGGCGGCGCTTGACCGTGAAATGGGACTCGTCAAGGCCATGGGGGCCAATACCATTCGCCAATATGTGGGTGTTCCGCCCCGGTGGGTGGCGCACATCTGGCGGAACTACGGCATCTATACCATTCTAAACCACGCGGCAGGGCGATACGGGGTCGCTATCGACGGCGAGTTCGTCTCCCAAACCGACTATTCCGACTCGCGTGTCCAACAGCAATTGGTCGGCGAAATCGAAGAGATGGTGCGCGAGTTCGAGGACGTCCCGGGCGTGCTCATGTGGTTGTTGGGCAATGAGAACAACTACGGCCTGGTATGGAGCTCGGCAGAAACCGAGGCGATCCCCGTCGAACAGAGAGACAGCGCGCGCGCCAGGTGGTTGTACAGGACGCTGGGGCTGGCGGTCGAGGCCGTGAAGCAGGTCGATGATCGGCGCCCGGTCGCGATCGCGAATGGAGATCTGCAATACCTTGACATGATTGGAGAAGAGATTCCGGGGTTGGACATCTTTGGCGCCAACGTGTATCGGGGGCCCTCATTTACGGGCGCCTTCGTGGAGGTCGACGAAAAACTGGGGCTCCCGGTCCTCTTTACGGAGTTTGGACTGGATGCCTTCGATGCAAAGCAGGAGGTCGAGGATCAACTGAGTCAGTCCAGGGCGCTCCTGAGCAACTGGCACGAGATCTACTCGGAAGCTGCAGGCATGGGCAAGGTGGGCAATGCCCTTGGCGGTCTGACCTTCCAGTGGAGCGACGGGTGGTGGAAATTCCTGCAAGACAGGAATCTGGACGTTCACGACACAAACGCCTCGTGGCCCAACGACGCCTATCCAGTCGATTTCGTGCCGGGGGCCAACAACATGAACGAGGAGTGGTTTGGCATCGTGGCGAAGGGTCCAACGGACCCCAGGGACCAGTTCGCCCTGATTCCGCGCGCCGCATACTACACCCTGCAGCAGATGCACCAGTACGATCCGTATGACCCTGCCGCTACTCCGGAGAGCCTGGATGCGCTAGTCCGGGCGATAGACCCCGTGGCGGACGTCCAGCGGGCGAGCGCCGACTGAGAGAACTTGCTGTATCTTGGCTCCATGCTCCTGAATTGCGACATGGGTGAGAGTTTCGGACCATGGTCTATGGGCCAGGACGAAGACGTGATGCCGCTCATCGACTGGGCCAACATTGCCTGCGGAGGGCACGCCGGGGACCCGGACACCATGTCGCGGACGCTCGGTCTTGCCCGGAAACATGGCGTCAAGGCGGGAGCCCATCCGGGGTACCCAGACAAACGCAATTTCGGCAGGATGCGGCTCGACATGTCCGTCGATTCCCTTGTGCACGAAGTACAGGCACAAATCGGCGCACTCCAGGCCCTGGCAACAGCCGAGGGCGTGGTTCTGAATCATGTCAAGCCGCACGGTGCGCTGTACAATACCATGATGGAGGATTGGGGACTCCTGGTCAGGCTGGGACAGGCCGTTGCCGCATTGGACGACACGCTGATCTTTGTACTCCAAGCCACGCCCGACAGCGAACGCCATGCAATGGCTCTCCGGAATACGGGCCTCCAACTGGCTTTCGAGGCCTTCGCGGACCGGCGCTATCGCCCGGACGGCCGTCTCCAGTCCCGTGCGATCGCGGGTTCTGTCTTAACCGACCCGGCGGATGTTGAAGCGCACGCACGCAACGTGATGGCTGGGTTTGTCGAAACAGAGACGGGCCGCCTGAACGTCCGTGCCGACACCATCTGCGTTCACGGGGACAACCCACAAACGCTCGAGGCCATCAGGCGCATCAAACCTCTCCTGGGCCAGGAGAGTGCCTGAATCTTGACGCCGGACATGATCCAATTCCCGGCCCCATGCAGTGCCCTGATTACCCTGCCCGTGCGCCCGGATCGCGGGGGCATCGCCTACGTCCTTGATCTGGAGAGGCGGGTCACGGAGGTTTGGGAAGAGCCAATTCAGACCATCCCGGCCTTCAATCGGTTGCTCATCAGCGGCTCTCCGGCGCAGTGGGATCATGACGCTATCGTCGCCACGCTCAAGAACCTGATCAAGGAGACGCTCGGGCACCGGAGGGAGTTGACCGGTACCGAAGTCATCGAGCTGCCGGCGTGTTATGCCCCGGAACTGGCCCCTGATCTTGTACAGGTGGCGGAAGCCGTTCGCCTGTCTTCCAGAGAGGTGACCGACATCCACGCCAGCAGGACCTACACCGTGCTGGCAACAGGATTCGCACCGGGGTTTGCCTACCTCGGGGACGTGGATCCGCGCATCGCCCATCCGCGCCGGGACGAGCCCCGCAGGCGCGTGCCCGTGGGTGCGCTGGGCCTCGCCGACCGCCGGACAGGAATCTACCCCTCGGCCGGGCCTGGGGGCTGGCAACTGATTGCCCGCGTACCCGAGCCTCTCTTTGAGAATGCCGCCGACCGCCTGGCCCGTTTTGAGCCCGGGGCGCAGGTGCGGTTTCGTCCGGTGTCGCTGGCCGACTTCCTGTCCGAATCATGAAGAGCGCCACCATTATCAGACCGGGCCCGCTCTGCACCATTCAGGATCTTGGTCGCACATCCGGGCTCAGGCAGGGGATCTCGCCCGGTGGCGCCATGGACCGGCGTGCTCTGCTCTGGGCCAACCGTCTGTTGGGCAACCCGCCCTCGGCACCCGCCCTTGAAATAACACTGGGAAACGCCGCGATTTTTTTTGAGCACCAGGCGACCATCGCCATAACAGGCGCCGCCTGCGATATCTGGTTTGACGGACACCCTGCCAACACGTGGCGCACCCTCTCTGTGGGCGCGGGGGCAACGGTCGAGGTTGGGTTCGCTCGGAATGGTCTGCGTTTGTATGTCGCCTTTCCGGGTGGACTGATGGGGGAGCGTTTCCATGGTTCGGCCTCCGTCGTTCTTCGCGAGGGACTGGAAGGGGAGTTGGGGCACGTGTTGGCGCCAAACGATCAAATCCGCTGGCCAGGAGCGCCGAGTGCGACCAGGAGGGCCGTCCCCCCGGAATTCCGGTCGCTGCCGGGCGACGTGCTGACACTCCCGATCATCACGGGCTACGAGTGGGCCGACTTTTCTGCCGCCGACAGGCGCCGCGTTTTTGACACCGAGTGGACCATCCAACCGGAGAGTGACCGCATCGCAACCCGCCTGGCCGGGATTGCTTTGACTTCCGGTCCCCGCGTCCTGGACTCTGCCCCGCTTGTTGACGGCACCATCCAGATTCTTCCCGACGGACAACCTCTCGTGTTCATGCGGGACCGCCCGACGATTGGCGGATATCCGAAGATGGGGGCAGTCGTCCCGACGGCCCTGGATACGCTGTCGCAGGCCAGGCCGGGGACTCACGTCCGATTCGTCAAGGCCAATGTCTCGGAGGCCCGGTTGGACATGCTCCGTCAGCGCGACTTTTTCGGCCTCACCTAGCCTCGCCGTATTCTCCAGAGAACGAACGTCCCAAAGCCATGCGAAAAGCCATCCTTCTTCTCAGTGCCCTCCTCCTCGTTCCGGACGCTTGGGCTCAGGATCGCCTCATTGAAGCCGTAGACCAGGCCACTCTTGCCCAAGCCAAGCAGATTCAGGTGATGGTGGATCAGATATTCAGCTTCTCCGAACTGGGTTTCCAGGAAGTCGAGACCAGCCGGTACATCACGGGCATTCTGGAGGAGAACGGCTTCACCGTCGAGCGTGGGGTCTCCGGAATTCCCACGGCCTGGTGGGCAAGTTGGGGTTCCGGTGATCCGGTCATTGCCTTCGGGTCCGACATCGATGGAATCCCCAAAGCCAGTCAGAAGCCGGGCGTAGCGTACCACGATCCGCTCGTAGACGGTGCCCCCGGACACGGCGAAGGACACAACTCCGGGCAGGCCGTAAACGTGGCCGCCGCGCTGGCCGTCAAGGAGGTGATGGAGCGCGAGAATATAGAGGGCACGCTGATCCTTTGGCCGGGCGTCGCCGAAGAACTTCTGGGCAGCAAGGCATGGTTCGTACGCGATGGCCTTTTTGCAGACGTGGACCTCGTCTTCTTTACGCACGTCTCCTCCAACCTCAGCGTGAGCTATGGGCCATCCAATGGGACCGGACTGGTCTCCGTTCAATTCTCGTTTGCCGGGGAGGCCGCCCACGGTGCCGGCGATCCGTGGCGGGGCCGCAGCGCGCTGGATGCCGTCGAGCTCATGAACGTGGGCTGGAATTTCAGGCGGGAGCATCTCAATCCACTTCAGCGATCCCACTACGTAATAGTGGACGGTGGGGATCAGCCCAACGTGGTCCCGGCCGCCGCAACCGTGTGGTACTACATCCGGGAGATGGAGTACGAGGGGATCGCGCGCAATTTCGAGATCGCTCAGCGCATGGCCGACGGTGCGGCGCTCATGACGAACACCGAAACTTCCTACCAAGTGGTCGGCGCGGCCTGGCCCCGGCATTTCAATAAGGTCATCGCCGAGACCATGGACCAGCATATCCAGACGGTCAGCCTGCCGGAATGGACAGACGATGACCATACGCTGGCCCGCGCCCTCCAGAAAGAGCTTGGCAACACAGAACGAGGTTTGAATACGGAACTGGACTCCATCGGGACTCCGGCCGGGGTTCGCCGAAGCGGGGGCTCCGATGACATCGGGGACGTCTCATGGACCGTGCCCACCGTCACGCTTCGTTACCCGGCCAACATGCCCGGGATTCAGGGTCACCACTGGTCCTCCGCGGTTGCCATGGCGACACCCATCGCCCACAAGGGATCGCTGGCGGGTGCCCGCGTCATGGCCCGGACCGCGCTCGAGTTCTTCCTGAGTCCCGGCAAGGTGACGGCTGCGTGGGACTACTTCCGCGACGAGCAGACCAAGGACGTTACCTACACGTCGTTCCTGGGCGACTCAGACCCTCCGCCCATCCACATGAACGCGGAAAGGCAGGGTGCATTTCGGGAGCAGCTCAAGAAGTACTACTTCAATCCAGCCGAATACGACACGTACCTGGAGCAGCTTGGAATCACGTATCCGACGGTGCGTGCCCCGGAAAACTGAGCGGCGGTTACCGGGCTGAGGGCGGCCTGGAACGCGGGGGCGGCACGGGTTCAGCGTAGTGGGGGGACCGCCAACCCAGCGGCTGATTAAGAGTCAGATGCTCTGCCAGTCTCTCGGCGGGTTACGGGGCGATTCTGCGGTACGCCTCAAGCGATTTCTCCAGCACGTTGTGCGTGTATTAGTATACAATCGCACTGGCGAAATCATCTCGCCCCCCTCATTGTGCATCAGTCGCACACCGGCAACGTCCGCCAACTCGGTCGCATCCAGACGGGAGGAGCCGAGGAGTGCGGACCCTTTGCATCCAAAACCCTAGAGGCCAATTTGCGGGTCCACTAACTCAAAATCACTGCTTGCTTTCGGCTCCAGAGTCGATTCTGGAGTGTAGCCTAACAAGCGGTACCTCCACCGATTGGGACCGAGGGCTCGCCGAAGTCCACGTCCGCAGAAGAGCGACGAAAGACGCGAAGACCGTGGTAGCAGTTCATAAGATTGACCTCAGAATCCCGTCGGAAAATCAAGGTCTTGCCACTCCGGCTCAGGCCAGTCTTTCCAAGAGTCAAATAGCCCGCACTTTCCGGAAAACGCCGGTAGAAATCATCCCAAGTTCCAAAGAACCCGTTGGCCTCCCTGCCGAGGGCAATGATCTCTCTGAATTCCTCCCGCGTAAGAGTGACATACGGCCATCTTAGACCAGCCTGTTCAATCGGAGTATCCTCTGTCTTGGAACAGTAGTTCAAGATCGCACTCCTTAGATCTGGGTCGTCCTTCGCTCCACGTTCTTCCAATAGCGTGAGGCAAAATTCTACAGGTCCACTGCCGTGGATGACTGGATTCAGGACGAGCGGGTGGTCCGCCGAGGCCGCCACGGCCCGCGGATAGGAAAGGGCGATGGCGGTCGAGAGCAGTTCGCCTTCCGGGATTTCTGACCTGCAAGCGGCAAGCAGAAACCCAAGGAAACAAAGCGACCACATTTTTGACATAATGCCCTACGTAGCGACGATTTGAACCTCAGTGCGACCGCACAAACATCTTCGAAGGTAAGACTCGCTTGCGAGTCGCCGCTGATTCCAATTCAGTTGCCATAGCGCATACTGGGCCGTGCGATGGTCGATACTGCCCGAGAGACCTCGAGCGAAAACACGGCACTCGTGTATGGATCTCGGCTGTTCCAGTCCAAATGTCGGCCCAGCAAGTTGTTCTAAAACGTCGGCGGCCCCAGCGGGCCGGGTTCACAGTCCTGCGAAAAATTGTAGGCAAGGGAGGCCATTCGCCAGGTCTCGCCGTCCTTCATCATGGTAAACGTATCCGTGCCGCAGTGACTGAACTGGCCGTCCAGCCAGAAGTCATATCGCGTCCAGACCACGGCCAGATCGCCATCGACCATGACCGTTGGCTCCCACATCCGCTCTAGGTAAGCCTGGGTGCTGTTGGCCAGCCCGGCCGCGTCGTTCGCCACATCGCGGGAGCGAATGGATCCGCGGCCCGGGGAGTAGACCTTCGCCCCAGGAAGCATGTAGCTCATGAACGCGGTCGAGTCGCCGGCCGAGATAGCGGCCAAAATGCCACGGGCAATTTCCTCCACAGCCTCCACAGCCTCCGCATCCGAGGTTTGGGCTGAAGCAGCCGGCGCAAAGGCCATCACCAGAAGCAACGCAACGAAGGCGCAGCGGGGCCAGAATAAGTTTGTCATCGCGATTCCCAGGCTTGAATGATGGCCGCCTCACGAACAATAAGGCTGCGTTCTCCCGATACCATGGCTTCTCTCCGTTCCGGCGTCACCGCGTCCGAATGCCACCAATCCAGTGTGTCGCCTACCGTGACGGCAAGCGGCCGATAGGTCAACCCCTCGCCCACGGCCCGCTGAAAGTTGATGCGCGCCGAGCCCATCTCATTGCCGGTTGGCATTATCCAGGGCACCAGATAGGGGACTCCATGCTCAATGAGGAAGTCATGGTCCGGAATGGAGACCCACTCGACTGGCGCAGACACGGTGGCATGGGCACCGTGCAGGAACGCCTGGATTCCCATGGTGGAGTGAGGACCAACCACGTTGAACGTTCCACTGGTGGACCGCTCGGCCAGGCGAATCATGAACTCCGTGAGGTCCCGCACATCGATGTACTGAACGGCGTCGTCGGGTTTTCCTGGAACCAGTACCCGTCCGCCCCGCTCCAGCCGGGCCGACCAGTACGGAAACCGGTTGGTGGTGTCACCCGGCCCAATGATGTAGGTCGGGCGGATCACCGTGGCGCGTCCTTCCCCGAACACCTCGCGAGCCGCACGCTCCGAAAACGTCTTCATCACACCGTAGGCAGAGGAGCCGTCGTCATTGTCCAGAACCACCGTGTCCAGGGGGGTGTCCTCGCCGATATCCATTCCCATGTAGGGGTAGTAGACACCGGTTGAGGACGTGTACATGTACAGTCCGACACGGTCCTTCAGGAGCTCCGCAGATGCCCTGGTCCATGCCTGATCTCGTCCCGAGTTGTCTATGACCACGTCCCACTCGCCCGTCTCGAGGGACTTCAGGTCCGAGGCGCGGTCGCCGACCAGGTGCTCGACCTGCCCAAACAGGCTCGGAAACATGGTCGGCTCTGTTTTTCCGCGATTGAAGATGCTGACCTTGTGGCCTCTCGCCAGCGCGAAGTGGACCAGGTGAGGCCCCAAAAACCCCGTTCCACCCAGAATCAGAATGCGAAGGGGATGGCTGGACTTCAGGCCGAGTGAGAGGGCACTTGCTGCCAAGACAGAGGTCTTGAGGAAATCCCTTCTTGTGGTACGCATGGTCTGATGGTTTGCCGGGGTTCAATATGCGACTTTTGGCAATGCTTGGGAACGTCTAGTTTGAGCCCAACAGCCCGATACTGATGAGACTACTGACCGCATCCCTGCTTCTCTTTGCGCTTACCGCTGCCTCCGGCACGGATACCTTCCGCGAACTCTTCGAGTCCGGCCAGACGTATGAGGTATTTCTGGAAGAGGCCGATCGCCGAAAGGAGATGTGGCACGCCAACACAGAGAAGGCCCAGGTGCCGGCCGACCTGCTGGAACGGGCCGCTGCGGTGCCAGGCACGTGGCACCTGCTCGCGGTAGCGGTGGACGGCTGCAGTGATTCTGCGAACACTATACCCTTTCTGGCCAGCCTCGTCAATGAACTGGAAGGCGTGGACATGCGGATTGTACACCCACGATTCGGCGACGCCATCATGGACTCACACCCCACGCCGGACGGACGTGGAGCGACGCCGACGGTGATCCTGTTGGATGCACAATTCGACGAGGTTGGCGCTTTCATCGAACGCCCCGCGCCGCTTCAGGAGTGGGCGCTGGCCAATAAAAATCAGCTGGGCTCCGCTCAGTTCCTGAAGGAGAAGTTTGCGTGGTATGACCAGGATCTGGGTCGCACGACGATCGAGGAAGTCGTTTCGCTGATGGAAGAAGCAGCCACCAGTCAGGACTAGACCATGACTTCGACCAGCCCCTTCAGGCGACTCGTACCCGTCCGTGACGATGAGATCAAGGCCCTGATCTGGGCTACGTTGTACGGCTTCTGCATCTTCACGGCGTATTACATTCTGCGCCCCGTTCGCGATGAGATCTCGTCCGCTGACCGCGGAAATCTCCAGATCATCTGGACGGCCGTTTTTTTCGTCATGCTGGCAGCCGTGGCGGCGTATTCCTGGTTGACCACGCGTGTCGCTCGTGGGCGTTTCGTGCCCCTGGTCAACCGGTTCTTTCTTCTGAATCTGCTGGGATTCTATGCGGCCCTGGTGCTGCTCCCTGACTCGCTCAGGCCGTGGATTGATCGCTTTTTCTACGTCTGGGCGAGCGTTTTTGCCCTTTTCGCGGTGACGGTCTACTGGGGCTTTTTTGCCGACCTTTTCAAAAGCGAACAGGCCAAGAGGCTATACCCGTTTATCGCATTTGGCGCGTCCGCCGGGGCCATAGTCGGGTCGAGTATCTCTGCATTCCTGGCGGGTTACCTCCCCGAGTTCGGGCTTCTCCTGGCTGCGTGTGTTCCGCTTGAGATAGCAAGCTGGTGCGTGGTTGTTCTGAATCGGGACAACGTGGGTCGGGGCAGCGCTCCTGACGCCAGGAGGGACAAACCGTTGACCGGAAACGCGTTGAGTGGGATGCGTGCGGTGGCGCGTTCCGGGTATCTGCAGGGCATCATGCTCTTCATCCTCCTGATGACCTTCGCCTCCACCGTTCTCTATTTCCTGCAGGCAGATCTGATTGCCGATGCATTTGCGGACGACCGCACTGCCAGAACCGCGTTTTATGCCAAGATCGATCTGGTCGTAAACATCGTCACTACGCTGCTGCAGCTCTTCGTGACTGCCCGCATCATCAAGTGGATCGGACTCGCGGCTTCGCTGGTGTTTCTCCCGGCCGTAACCGCGCTCGGTTTTATTGGCATGGGTCTGTTCCCAACGCTGACCGTGCTCGTGGTTCTCCAGGTGTTGTACCGCGCCGGCCGATACGGTCTGGCCAAACCCGCGCGCGAGGTACTCTTTACCATCATTGGGCGGGAGGAGAAGTACCAAACCAAGGCCTTCCTGGACGCGGCGGTTTACCGCGGCGGAGATCTGGTCAGTGGTTGGGTTTACTCGGGGTTGGCTGCGGTCGGACTCTCTCTCGGGGCGATTGCCCTCGTAGCTGCACCGGTCGCGGGTGTGTGGGCGGTCGTGGCCTTCCGCCTCGGCAGAAGCCACGACGAGTTGCAAGCGAACGAGCGCAGCAGTGAGCGACCTTGAGGCCCCGCACCCCGTCAGCCGGGGGCTAGCCTTTAATCCTTGAGGAAGGCCTTCATTTCTTCCGCCGAATACGGTAGACCCTTGGAGAGCACCTCCGATCCTGTGGCGGTGATCAGGATCATGTCTTCCAGGTAAAACGCGTCGCCTCCGCTCACAAACATCGGCTCGTAGGCAAGCACCACACCTTCGGCAAGGTCACCTCCTGCGGTCTCTCCACTTTCGATACCCACGCCGTGAATGTGCCAGCTCACTCCTGAGGGTAGGTTCATGGCATCCGCCAAAGACTTCAGGTCCGAGTTTTCCAGAGCGGCCTGCTCAATGCCTTTTCGGCTCGCCTCACGCACATCATCCAGTGCGAGGCCGGGTGCCATGGCCGCCACGCCCGCCAGGTAGCCCGTGACCAGGAGGTCCCATATCTGGGCCTGCCGGGTGGAGAAACTGGCATCCACCGGAACGGTCCGGCCCACATCGCCACCGTAACCGCCGCCCATACACCCGACGTCTGCGCGTACGACCTCGCCCGCCTGCATTCGTCGGTTGATGTGCCCGTAGTCAAAAAACGACCGGACCACGTTCCCGATTCCGGCGTTAGGGCCAGACATCATCCAGGGCCAAAACGAAGGCCCGTTCGCGCCCGCTTCCAGGCAACCGGACACGACGGCGGCCTCCGCCAATCGCTGGGGCACGCCGGGCCCAACCGCTCGCATGCCCGCCGTCAGGGCCTGGGCCGTCGCGATGGCGTTGAGCCTCAACTCCGCGACCTCTCCCTCAGATTTTACCCACCTCAATTGCCGAGCGATTTCCGCAGCACTATACAAGCGGGCTTTCGGAAGGGCCTCGCGCAGGCTGGCTTCCCAAAGGGCGTGCGTACCCTGAACCGGCACCATTCCTGAGGGCGTTCCGCCGTGGATGGCCCGCCGGGGCGCATCCAGGTAGAGCCGTTGGCCCACCTCCGCGAGTCGCGTGGTCATCCAAGCCACAAAGCGGCTGTTTGGAAGGACCTCGCTGAAGTCTCCGCCAGCCGCCAATTCTGGGTGTTCTTCCACGCTGAGGGCACCGATGGGAATGCCGAAGGATGAAGGTGCGGGAGGCACAAAAAGGACTGTCCGCTGGGCCGGAGCATCCACCACGACGATGGCGCCCGGCACGTCAGCCAATCCCGCGAAGTACTGAAAGGACGGATCCTGAATCCATGCCGGTTGCTCCATTGTCTTTTCCTGAGCGTTCGCCGCAAACAGGATCAGACCATCCGGGTGAGCCTGCATAAGCGCCGATCGACGCGTGTCGAGCTCGGCAGCCGAGGGGCGGAAAAGGCCACGGACGGGGCGCTCAGAAAGACCTGTTGGCTGGGCTTGATCTGGCGCCTCGCAACCGGTGAGCAAGATCAGGCTCACAACCATCACCCCCAGCATCGATATCCGATTTCGGCCGGGTCGATTCAGCAGAGATGGAGTCATGATTTTTCGACTTTGATGATTGCGCCCTTGAAGGCCGGGGTGCGGCTGGTTGGGTCAACCTCGCGACTCAGCAGGCGGTTGGCTTCGGGGAAGTACATGGCCGAACTACCGGGACGAATGCGTTCAAACTCTTCGACCGTGATGGGAAATAGAGAGCCTGCTGGTCCGTGCACCGCCACGCGGTCTCCCTGCTTGAGCCCCGCTGCCGAAACGTCCGCCGGGTGCATGAGGATGACGTCTCTCGCGCGGATGCCGCGATACAGGTCTTCTTCCTCATAGACGACTGTGTTGAACTGACCTTCGCTTCGGATCGTCATGAGCCTGCTTTCGCCAGCTTCGAGCGTGCGAGGCCCCGCGACGGAGTGGACATGCATGCGCGCAAGGCCGCTATCGGTAGGGAATACCGGTGTATGGAGGGTCCGGCCTTCGATATGGAATTCCTCACGCGTCCGGTCCATCTCCGAAAGCGCGGCGTACCCCGGAATGACGGCGGCAATGGTGGATCGGATGTTTCGGGTCGCGCGCATACGCGCGAAGTCCACCGGGCTGTCTTCCCCGAGGACCCTTTCGGCAAGGTCTGCGATGACGGCGATTTCAGACCGCGGTCCCTCCAACCGGCTTGGTCCGCCGTCGCTCATTCGCACGTAGCTGAACATGGACTCCTGCGTGGTGGGTTCGGGCTCCTCATCCCGCGCGAGGACGGGCAGGATGAGTGTCTGCTTGCCCAGGCCCCAGGCGTGGCCGGTATTCAGGGTGGTGCTCATGTACACCGCAAGGTCCAGTTCACGCAGAGCCGCGGCTGCAAAGGTGGCATCGGGGTTGGAGCCGTAGAGGTTGCCGCCCAGGCAAAAGCCGACGCGCATTTTTCCGGCGGCGGACGCCTCCATGCAGGCCATCGTGTCCATACCGGTCGTCGAGGGGAGTTTGACGTCCAACCGTTCTTCCAGCGCGTCAAAGACCGCTTTCTTGAGCTTTGGCGTGACGCCAACGGAGCCCATTCCTTGGACATTGGAATGCCCTCGGATCGGCATGAGTCCGGCGCCAGGTTTTCCGACCATCCCGCGGATCAGGGCCAGATTGGCTATCGCCTGGACATTTTGCACACCGGTCGCGTGGTGAGTGATGCCCATCGCCCAGGCAAAAATGGTCCTCTCGGATGCCGCGTACCGCTCAGCCGCGCGATCAATGGTGGCCTTGTCCACCCCCGCCGCCGCGCAAAGCTCATCCCAGGACTGGGTCTCAAGGGCGTTGGCGAAGGCATGCCAGCCTGAAACGCGCACGCCCAGGAAGTCCGGGTCTTGCGCGCCGAGTTCGAGGATTCGTTTCGCCAGGGCGGTCAGGAGCGCCAGGTCTCCGCCCACATGCGGCTGGATAAACCAGGAGGCGATCTCCGATCCAAACAATAAGCTGAGTGGCCTGCTCGGAACGTGGAATCGCTCCAGTCCCGGCTCGCGAAGCGGGTTGATTACGATGACATCGCCCCCGCGTGCTCGAACCTGCCGCAGGCTTTCGATCAGCCTTGGATGATTGCTGGCCGGGTTTGCCCCGATCAGGAACACCAGGTCCGCCTTT
Source organism: Rhodothermales bacterium (assembly GCA_047619685.1). Taxonomy (GTDB): domain Bacteria; phylum Bacteroidota; class Rhodothermia; order Rhodothermales; family UBA10348; genus JABDJZ01. The sequence continues at coordinate 2,688 of JBLHLC010000064.1, read as the reverse complement.
TCGATGTCTTCCAGGACAACGGTGGCCGTGCCAGTGCCGATCGAACTGGAGAGTCCCGCACCGCTGGCTTGATGGCAGTAGTACGAGCAGTTGTTGACGTGGTTGGTCCCGAAAAGACGGGCAAAAAGCTGCAGCAGGAATCCGGCTTCGTTGCTGCTGCGCCCGCTGAAGTACCAGAATGTCTCGTCGGGATCGGTCTTGCGGAGCGTGCCTGCCGCAAGGTCCATTGCCTCGTCCCAGTCGATGGGTTGATACCGCCCGCTCTCTCTGGTGTAGAGTACCGGATGCGCGAGGCGTCCCGAGTTTTCCAGCTCTCTCGGAGACAACTGGCGGAGGCGACCGACGGGGAAACGATGCCAGAAGTCCGTCGGGATGGCGGGCTGCAGGTCAGCAACCATGGCCTGGAGACTCTTCTTGCAGAGCTCAGGAAAGCTGCCGGCCTCGTTCACCATGCCTCCCTTCTGGCCGCCCATTCCAACGGCGCAGGTCTTGCAGGCGTTGCGGGACCGCATGGCGCGCCAGAGTTTTCTGACACCACCGGCCTCTCGGGCCTTTCGTAGGGAGTATGCGACGGCAGGCCATCCGCCGCCGGGTCTTGGGTTAGCCATGTACAAACATACCACCCGGCGCTACATTCTCGGGACTCACCCCATAGCGTCTATTCCCATGCGTCGTCGATTTCTGATTCTGGCTCTTGCTCTAACCCCGCTCATGGCCAGCGCCCAAAGCCCGACTGAGCGTGTCTCCGCCGTTCTGGATGCACTCCACACCGCGGCATCTGAGGCGAACTTCGAGGGCTATTTCAGTCTCTACGCGGAGAACGCCGTGTTTTTGGGCACCGATGCCACGGAGCGGTGGCCCATCGACCAGTTCAAGAGCTACACTAAGGCCCGGTTCGAGGAAGGAACGGCCTGGACGTATCACATGCAGGAGCGGAACATCGCGTTCTCGCCCGATGGCAATGTGGCCTGGTTTGACGAGGCCCTTACCAACGAGAACATGGGCCTGACCAGAGGAACCGGGGTCCTCGTACTCACCGCGGGGGAGTGGAAGATCACCCAGTACAACCTGACCGTTCCCGTCCCCAACGAACTCGCGCGCGCCTTCGTAGCCCTGATTCGTGAGCATGGGAGCCACTGATTCTTTCCGCCTGGTCCCGGCCCAGGCAGAACATCTGGATATTCTGGCATCTTGGCCCAAGAGTCAGGCCGAATGCGATACCTGGTCCGGCCATAATGTGACCTTTCCCGTGGATAGGCTCCGGATGGAGCGCGAGATCAAGTTTGCAACGGTGGCGAGTTTTGCGCTGCTGCGTGCCGGCGAGCTGGTGGCCTTCGGACAGATATTCTACCGTTCCCGGGATCGGGGCCATGTTGCCCGCCTCATCGTCCACCCCGAAATGCGCGGCCTGGGGATCGGCAAGGACCTCATCGCAGAGCTGATCGCGGCAGCTCGAGCCGGGGGCGCCCGCACTATCAGTCTGAACGTAAACTCGGATAACGAGGGAGGGGTCAGGTTTTACCGCCGCCTGGGTTTTGCGGCGGCGGAGCGTCCGGCTGAAGACTTGGTGCCTCCAACGTGTTTCTACATGGAGCGCCCGGCCGGGAGAGACGAGGGGAACGCATAACGCGGGGCGAGGTAACGCCGCGCCATGCTTACCAAGCGCATCATACCCTGCCTGGATATCCGTGACGGACGGACGGTCAAAGGCGTAAATTTCGTAGGGCTCCGCGACGCCGGGGACCCTGTCGAACTCGCCGTTCGATACACCACAGAGTTGGCGGATGAGCTGGTTTTCCTGGATATCACCGCGACCGTGGAAGAACGACGGACGTTTGCCGAACTCGTTTCCGAGGTTGCCGCGGCCATCAATATTCCCTTCACCGTCGGCGGCGGGATAAGCGCCGTCGCGCACGTGGAAACGCTCTTGAACGCGGGTGCGGACAAGGTGTCGATAAACTCTGCGGCGGTTCGCGATCCCGGGCTGATCGATGGCCTCGCCAGGGCGTTTGGAAGCCAGTGCATCGTCCTGGCGGTGGACTCCCGGGCGACCGGGGCCAGATCCGTGGTACACACTCATGGGGGACGCACAGCGACTCAGCTCGAGACCCTGGCCTGGGTGAAAGAGGCCGTCGAACGCGGAGCCGGAGAGATACTGCTCACCTCCATGGATCACGACGGCACCAAGGCCGGATTTGCTCTGGATATCACACGTGCTGTATCCGAAAGTGTCAATGTCCCGGTGATCGCTTCCGGAGGGGCCGGCACGGAGGAGCATTTTGTTGACGTGTTTTCCACTGGAAAGGCGGACGCCGCACTTGCCGCGTCAATTTTCCACTTTGGCGAGATACCCGTGCCTATTCTGAAAGCCTACCTGAATGCACGCGGGATCCCTGTGCGGCTCCCCAGTCAACCCCTACAATGACAATTGACTTTGACAAAGGGAATGGCCTGGTCCCAGCCATCGTGCAGAACCAGCGCACAGGGGCGGTGCTCATGCTGGGCTACATGAACAGAGAGGCCCTGGACAAGACAAACGAGACTGGAAAAGTGACCTTCTACAGTCGGTCTCGAGGGCGCCTCTGGACGAAGGGAGAGAGTAGCGGCAACCACCTGGATTTCGTTAGCGCCAAGGTTGATTGCGACGGCGACGCGCTGCTGATTCAAGCCTTGCCTCACGGCCCGACT
>JBLHLC010000063.1:0-16455 GCA_047619685.1 Rhodothermales bacterium | reverse complement strand
GGTAAAGCCAGATCGACCCTCCGCCGGAGAGGACCCTAAAGCGGCCGTCCCGAATAACCACAGCCGTGCGCTCGTCGATGCCCACTCCTGTCACTTGGTCGCCGTCTGACCCCGCACGCGCCAGAAACGCCAGTAGTCGTCCCTCACGGTCCCTCTCCATAAAGTGGGTATCCACCAGCATGCCGGCGAGCTCTGGCTGCGGAAAGTCGGACAGAGACACACTGACGTCCAGGTGAGTAGGCTCCGCAAGCGCAGTCGCCGAAGAGACGGTCCCATTCCGGGCGTCGAATGCCCATTCGCCCAGCGACATGGAGCCTGCGCTGGTGCCTCCAAAGGAGACGCCTCGCGATGTGGCGGCAGCCAGCGAGTCGTGGAGCGAAGCTGGCCACCCTCCGAGATAATTCCACTGGTTTCCGCCCGCGAGCCAGATGGCCTCGGCCCGCGTCACCCGACAAGCCACAGAGGCGGCGGATCCGGCGCTGGCCGGGTCGGTCTTGACCGTCACGACGCTGGCAGGGGAAGGATCAGGCTGGAGGTCATCCACGAAGTAGTCTGGGTAGCTCGTGACTGATCCCGAAGCGCGCAGGATTAGTAGATCCCCGCCAACAGCCGAGGCCACGAACTCCCGGCTGGCCTCGTCCACCTCGCGGCTTCCGCCCATGAGGACCAACAACCGGGTGGGCGTCGCTCGAGCATCCTCGCGACCGAGGTTTCTACCGCCTTCGAAGATCCCCGATGTGGGCGTGGGGCACAGGTCCAGCGCAGGAAGCGGCTCTAACTCAAGGCTAGCATCCTGTTGTGCCGACGCGTCACAACCCAACACCAGCAGCGCGAAAAACGCGGCCGCTACTCGGGATGTGACCCTGCTTAGGCCTAAGGTCACGCCCCTTCCAACCACGCCAACACCGGCTCAGCTAGCGAGGGACTAAACTGCGGACTGTGAGCCCCGCCCTGAATCTGCCAGAGTTCAACCGTCACGCCGTTGGAGCAGTCCTGCGGGTCATGACGCTTCCAAGCCTAAGAAACCACCGTCCGGTCCGGAACTTGACCGGATCCCGGTCAAGTAGGTTGATGACCTCCATGATGGGCACCCATAGGACAATGAGTGATCCGATGGCAAACCAGGCCCATATGGCCCGGAGCGTCTTCACCCGCCGATAATACGACGGCCTCTCGTTGGCCTGATGCCGGATCCGCGATATCCGGATAGGTTCACAAAAAAGCCCCCCACCCGTTGACCGGATGGGGGGCTCAGCCCGAAGGCAGCTTCTTGCTCGGGCGAATCGCGCGGGCAGACCTAGAAGGTCACGCGGGTTCCGAAGTTGAACGAGCGTGGCAGTCCGAGGTAAACCTCAGCGTCGTCTGCATCGTGATCCTGGTCCCAGGAGTTGAACTGGGAGTTGTCCAGCGCATCCTGTACATACACGGCGTCGAGTGCATTGAACAAGTGGGCGAACAACTGGATGTCCACCGGAAGTCCCGTCTGCGGCAGGTCGTAGTTGACGTGGAAGTCAACCAACTGGTAGTTGGGTGCCTCCCAGCTCTGCTTGCGATCGCTCGGGTTGGACCGGGAGAAGGGATCGAAGTCAGCGTAGTGGTTGGCGTAATGCTTGACCACAGCCTGGATATCCAGTCCGTCCATCGGGAAGACGGACAGACCGAGTGCGATCTGAGTCTGCGGGGAGTCGCCGACCTTCAGGTTGTCGATGAAGAAGTTGAAGGCCTGGACGTCTTCGACGCGGGCATCGGGACGGTAGCTGCCGGCCACATCATTCGTGTAGCGCCAGTTGCCAAAGGATGCGCCAACATCGAGTCGGGCCATGGTGAACGGCTGGTAGGCCATTTCAACCTCGATACCCTGATGCAGGGCGTCGAGGCCGGTCAGGTTGATGAGCCCTTCAGAACCGTCAGCCAGCTGGACGCCACGCGTGAACGTGCGGTCCTCCCACTTGGTGGAGTAGATGTTCAGTTTCGCGCTGAGCATCGGATCAGGATTCCAGTAAGCACCAAACTCGAAGGAGTAGAACTTCTCGTTCTTCGGGTCGGTGTTGAGGGTGCCAGCTCGGTCATCAATCACACCGTCAAAGATTGGCACCTTGGAGACGTAGCCTACGTTGGCGTAAAGGTCCACGTTCTCGTTGATTGCAGCGAGACCGCCACCCTTGATCTGCACTCCGAGAATGTTGTCGCTCTCGGAGGTTAGTGCGTTGCCATCAGCGCCGGCTACGAAGTTGTTTGTGTATCCGTACTTGATGTTGGACAGGCCAACCATTCCGTAGGCCGAAACGTCATCCTGACGGTACTCGCCTTGGGCGAAGCCGCCGAACCAGTCAACCGTGTTGTCGAAGTTGTAGTCGATCTTGTCGCCGAGGCCGCGGACCTCCTGGTCTCCGGTCCAGAAGTCGGACGAGCCACAGCGGTTGGAATCGTTACAGCGGTAGAAGTCCGCCCCGAGGAGGTCACGGACCTCGCGGTAGTGCTCGATGGTCGCCGTGCGCCAGTCGAGTCCGACCTCAACGGTCAGAGGCTCTGAAAACTCGTACTTGAGCTTCGAGATGACACCCAACGTGGTCTGGTTATTCCGGCTGTTCCGTAGGATGGTGCGCGCGCCGTCAGCATTGGCTGCGTTGCGATCGATTACCGCGTTCCAGTCAATGGTGTAAGGTGCGTTGTTGAACCAAGGAGACTGGCCATTGAAGCCCTCGCGAACGATGCTTGAGCCGAGGGTTCCAGTACCGCCACCCGTGCCGCCGGAGTAGTAGGCAACCGTGGTCAGGAGCATCTGATCGCTCAGTTGGCTGTACCAGTTGAGGTTGGCCTGCGGTTTGTGGTAGAAGTTCTCTCGCTCCCAGATTTTCCCGCCGTCATTGCGCTTCACCGTGTTCGAGCCGACGGACTGATCGGCGCTGTAGCCCGTGACCGGTGCCCAATTCTGGTTGAAGTAGCGCCCGGCCTCATTGTACTTGCCAAACGCAGCCTCGTCATAGGAGTCAAGGCCGGAAGCAAAGTCCTGATCGTAGGCGCCGATGTTCTGGCGGTACAGGTTCTGGCCGTGACGCTGCGGAGCACCGAAGGCGAACAGGTCGAGTCGATTCTTCGAGCTGATAGCGTACGTCGCCGCGCCGTAGTAGGCCCAGGCGTCGGTGAACGTACCGTCAATGAAGCCGTCACCAAACTTGCGGACGCCCGCCAGCGTGATGCCGTACTTGCCGTCAACAAGTCCGGTCGAGCCCATCACTGTGCTCTTGAAGAACCCGCCGCGGCCAACTTCCTGCTTCACCATTCCGCCCTTTCGCATTGCTGCCGGGTCAGTCACGATGTTGAGTGTGCCACCGATCGAGGGGGTAGCCAGGTTCACGGCACTCAGGCCGCGCTGGAGCTGGATTGAGGAAGCGGCATCGCCGACTCCGTCCCAGTTGGACCAGTACACCCAGCCGTTCTCCATGTCATTGACGGGCACGCCGTTGATCATGACGGCTACGTTGCGTTGGTTGAAACCACGAACGTTGATGCGGGCATCACCGGCACCACCGCCGGATGCGGTTGCGTACACAGACGGCGCGGTGTCGAGGACAAGCGGGATATCCCGGGAGCCGAGACTCTGCTGGATCTGAACCTTGTCGATCGTGGTGGCCGCAACGGGCGTCTCACGGTCGATGGCTCGGGAAGCGAACACCTCAAGCGCGTCGAGCGCCTGGTTGGCGAAGGTCAAGTCAAGATTGAGCGTGACACTGGAGCCCCGAACAATGAGCACCTTGACGGTTGACTCGTAGCCTACAAAGGTGGCCACCAGATTGTACGAGCCGTTGGCCACACCATCGAGTGTGTAACGGCCGTTCACATCTGTGGCTGTGCCTTGCGTGGTGCCCTGAATTAGAACGTTTGCGCCGGGGAGCGGATCGCCGGTCTCAAAATCAGTCACGGTTCCGGAGACGCTGGACTGCGCCATGGACAGACTGGTCGTAAGGAGTGCCAGTGCGCCGAAGGCGGCCAGCACTCGGGTGTACCTCTGGATCATTGCAGATTGGGGAGGTTATTGGATAAGTGTCTAAGTGTAGTCCCACGGGACCTGCCATTCTAGCATTGTGGAAAACTCGGCGTGGTGAAACCGCCCCGAATAATCCGCTCTGGCGGGACTACCGAGTCCGCTTCTCGAGCGCGGAACTGGCGGGCGGAACGTATTCCTTCGGCACCAGATCAGCCAGGCGCTCGAAGGCCATGTGGCCGTAGTACACCACACCATAGGCATCCAAAATGCCTCCGTCTGAGTCCATGAGCGCCGAATCGTTCGTCAGCGCAATCCAGGACCTCTGATAGTCCGCCCGAACCGGTTCGGGGAGACCCATCAAATGCCGCCTTTCGGGCGAGTGCCCACCGCTCTTGCTGTTCCTCAGAGTCCGGCGTCATCTCGCTGAACAGGGCCTCGCCCTCCTGGCGGGTCCAGCATCCAGGGAAACACCAACCAGCGCCAGGCCTCCCCCGGCGCATGGAATAACACCCACCCGACCGCATTGGTGTAGTAAGCCGTCGCGGCCAGCACAACCACAAAGAACGCCCATCCGATGGCCCTCCCTCCGGGAAGGCCGCTTGCTTCGAAGGCGCCCGTCGGTCCGCGCTGCGTTGAGCGCCCAAGCGTCCATTCTGCCGTGAGTGCGGGTACGCCCACGACCGCGGTCATCAGGACGTAGAAGAGGACGAACGGTGCGCCGCCGAACTCGCCAACCATCTAGGGAAAGCGCCACACGTTTCCCGCCGATTGATAGGCGTCCACAAACAGCAGGGCTCCATGACCATGGGCCGTCTGCGCAATCTCTTCGATGGGCTGTAACGCTCCATTCTGGTACCAGGCGTGCGCTGCCGACACGATGGCAGTTCTGTCGTCGATGTAATCCTCGTAGTCCGCCGCCAGCATGCGGTCTTCGCGCGTGCGCACCCAGTCAACGTGAGCACCATATCGTTTATGCGCCAACCAGAGGTGACCGACCGTCGGGAATTCGGCTCCCGAAGCCACCACCCGATTGCGTCTGGCACTGAAGTCAAGAGTTGAGGCAATCGCCGTTGTGGCCGCCGATACAGAAGACGTGATGGCAACCTCGTGCGGCTCGGCACGGATCAGTGCAGCAAAGGCACCCCGGCATGCCTCGACTCAATCTCTATTATGGAAAAGGAATCCAATGCTGAAACTCATGACATGGCAAAGTCGGATCACGGCAGACCCCGAGAAGTGTGGAGGACGTCCGTGCATACGTGGAATGCGGATACGAGTAATCGACGTCCTTGACCTCCTGGCTACGGGGCTCTCGCGGACGGAGATCCTGGCGGAGTTGCCTGACCTCGAAGAGGAGGATATCGAGGCTTCCATTCGGTACGCTAGTAGTAGGCTGGATCATCCCGTCATAGCAGCGTGAGACTTGGGCGTGATGCTCAGCTAGGCCCGCTCCCCAGCGATCTCCCCAAACCGGCAAACCCCGTTCGCCCACCGCATCTGCTCCGGCGTCCGACACTCAGGCTCAAGTATCGCCGGCGAAGCCACCAGAATGCAGATGCACCGCGCCCTGCTGGTCGCCACGTTCAGCCGGTTGGGGCTGTAAAGGAAACTCATCCCGCGCGGCGCATCAGCTGCCGAGGAACTGGTCATGGAGTAGATCACCACCGGCGCCTCCTGCCCCTGAAATTTGTCGACCGTGCCAACGCGTGCACCTTCCAGCGCATGCGTGAGTGACCCGACCTGGGAATTGTAGGGAGCCACAATCAGGATGTCCTTCAGAAGCAAAGGCTGCGTAACGCCGTCCTGATCCGTCCACGTCACGCCACTGGCGGTCAACTCATCGACGATCCGTCCGATAGCCTCGACTTCCTCTACGGAATTACTCTGATTACCAGAATGCCTCACGGCCTCGTGGAATAAGCCGGTCCCGGCGAATCGGGTCGGCCCATCGATCCTCTGGCGAGACATCTCAGGACGCGAGACCAGTCGTCCGTCGTAGTAGACCTCGGAGGTAAACCGACACACGTCGGGGTGCAGCCGCCAGGTTTCGTCCAGAAAGAGGCCGCGTTTGTCGGAAATAGTATCCTGCCCGTCCAGCACGTGGACGAGGGTCGCGACTTCGGCCCCCTCCGGATGAGAGCCACGTTGTGGTTGCTCCAACTGCTGCGGATCGCCCAGCAGCACGATGTTTTTGGCCGCTTGACCCACCGCGAGGGTGTTGGCGAGCGCCATCTGCCCGGCCTCATCCACGAAGAGGTAATCCAGCTGATCGGCCATGTCCTCCCGGGCCCAGAGAAAGGTGGTACCACCAACCGGTCTTCCTTCGTCCAGCGCCGAGATGGCCGCGGCGTTGCTCTTGAGCAGCTTATATGCCTCCGGCAGGTCATCGGGGGCATCTGTGTATTTGTGCGAGACCTCCAGATCGTCGCCGGCCTCGGAGGCAGCATCCAGAACACCGCAAAGGAGATTCTCGATGACCTTGTGGCTCACCGCGGTGACGCCAACGCGTTTACCACGCTTGACCAGGTCCAGAATCATCCGGGCGCCGACGTAGGTTTTCCCGGAACCCGGAGGTCCCTGAATAGGGAGGACGCTATGATCCAGGTCGGATGCCAGGCGGATCGCGGCCTCCAACAGCGGTTCTCCATCCCGCCTGAGCGTGCCGCCGCCACCTGCCTTCAATCGAGGCGCGCTGCCCAAAAGCAGGTCGCGCTGTGCTTGATTCGGCCCGGCGCCCGCCACCCCGGCCTCGACAACCTGGCGCCCAAGCTCCAACACGGCAGCCTTCTGAACCTTGGCGCCAAAGCTGCCCCAGATGAACCCGCCAGTCGGTCTATCCTCTGCTGTTTTTCCGGTCTGCTTGATGTCCACGGTCCGGCCAGCCAGATTGAAGTCCGCGATGCTGCCAAGTTTGCGGTCCGCATCCATCCAGACGTCTTTGCCCTCCTTGAGGGAGACTTCCTGCTCCGAGAAGGCATACCTGACGGTGGGGAGGCCCGTTTTCGAGAGCCCGACGGTCTCCTGAGCCTTCAGTCCAGCTATCCCGTGTCGATCCCGCTCCAGACCCTCGGCGTCCAGGTCGGCCCGGAAGAACTTCTCCCACATCGTCACCTTCTCCTCGCGGCGGTGGTACTCCAGCATATGGGCGAGTAGCCAGCGGGCCTGTTCTTCGGGGCTCCGGTCGTCGGGATCTGCCGCAATGCCGTCCACGAGCTGGTCAAAGAGAACCTGAATCTCTTCCGCCACCTCTTCGACCGCCTTGGCACGTCCGTCGGTGTGGATGGGCCGCTCAATCGCGCCGACCTTCGTCACCAACCCCGCGCGCCGCTCCTCAAGCCACGCCCTCAGTTCGGCGGTAGCCTCGCAGTCCTCCCGATTGTACTCCTCGATCACGCCGCGTTCTTCATCGCCCAGATCTTCGGGACGCCCAAGCTCCAACGCCCATGACGCCACACGAAGCGCGTTCCGCGCATCCTCCAACGGCGTCTGGCGCACGTACCCGATGAGGGGCTCCATGTCCTTGAGCCCGTAGCCCTCCACGCTCGCGCGGATGCCCTGCTTGGTGATGGCCATGATGTCCACGAAGCGGCGCCCGCGGAGCAGGCGATCTACCTCGGTCTCGCGGGTCCCGTGACGGCCCATGAGTCTGGACACGGCCGCCTTGTCATAGGGGGAATAGTGATAGATGCGGAAGTCCGGGTACGTCTCCCAACGAGCCATCAGGAAATCGACGAGTCCCTCGAAGGCGATCCGCTCTTCGGCGTGATTGAGTCCCCAAAACCTCTCGTAGACCCACGTCCCGCCGTCTTCCAACCAGAGTCCGAACAGGTACTCCAGGCCACCATCTTCCACGAAACCGTCGGATTCGATGTCGAAGAAGACGTCGCCGGGGTCGGGGGTGGGGAGTTGGGAGAGTCCGCGCTCCGGATCGTGGTCGATGAGTTCGACGACGGGTTCATCCGTCCGGCGCCCCTGAAGCTGCACCCTGGCCTGCCGGTGAGTCCGGTCGTACGATTCTCTGGAGCCGCGTGAAGGGCGTTCGCGGAGGGGCTCGGTTCGCTCGGCGTACCCCTCAAGCGTGACAACGTCCTGGCGACCCAGTTCTCCAATCTGGAGCTTGCTCATCCCGGCCACCAGCGAGAGATGGTCGTCCGCCCGTCGTTGCCTGGAGCAGTGGCCGTACCACCGGCAGGTGTCGCACTTTTCGACGGGGTCCGGATAGGTGTCCTCCACGGGAGGTCCCGCGACGGTCGTTTCCAACTGCTGCCGCACCAGCCGGTAGTAGGCGGAGTAGTCCTCAAACCTGAACTCCTCGAGTGCCCAATCCATGCGGGGTTTGACCACATGGAACTGCTCTGGGAGCTGGCCCTGGAGGTCTCCGACCAGCTCGGCGTAGAGGCAAAGCTGCAGAACCGTGGCGCCCCGGGTTTCCGTGGCCAGCTTGGTGTCGATGGGCTCATAGTGCCAATCGCCCAGCGTGCTGGCGCCGGGTACTCGGCGAAGCACGTCGGCTACGCCGCGCCACCGGCCGGTCTGCAGCGTGGCCTGCACAATGAAGTCCACACCGGAGGCCATTGCCTTCCGCGTTTTGTCCAGAGCACGGAGCCGCTGCCCCTCGGGATCATCCTTGTCCCGGTCTTCCCGGAGGTCATGGAGCGTTCCCTGCCTGCGAAGGTGGTCTACAAATTCCCCTTCAAACCGAAGACCGCGCGCCTGGAGAAGCTCCAATGCGTGATCCTTGTAGTGCGGTTTTTCCAGCTCTCCGCGCGTCACCGCACGGTTGAGTTCCGTCAGATGATCGCACCCAAGGTGATTGGTGAGGTCAGAAGCGGAGAGGAGGAGGATCCCTTGGGTCAGTTGCACGGAATAAATGCCTAATCGGTGAACACAGCGTCAGCCCAAGATGGGCGCGCAGAGCGCCTACGCCCGGCCATCCTGGGTCTTGTCCTGATACATCACCCCCAGTTTTTCCACCTCGTACTCGATCTCTCGCCTCAAATTCGGCGGTTCCAGAACCTCCGCATCACTTCCGAAGCTCAGCACCCACTTCTTGACAGCCACAAGGCCTGTGACCTCCATGTCCACTTGCACGGAGCCGTCCGGAAGGTCACTCATGGTCTGCGTCTTGTGCCAGACCTCTTCGCGGATCCAGTTGGCGACGAAGGCGCTGAAGCGAATCTTGACGGGGAAGGTCTTGTGGTCCGTAAACATGCCGAACATGGGGCCCAGGAAGTCCTCGAGCTTGAAGTCGTTGTCCACCAGAAAGACGTCCTTTGTGAGCGCCAGCTCCCGGATGCGATCAAGCCGGAAGATGTTCACCCTGTCTCGCTTGTGGCAGTAGCCTACCAGATAGCCCCGGCCGTCGCGCGACACCAACCGGTAGGGGTCCACAAGGCGCTCGGACTCCTTGTCTCTGTACAATGTGTAATACCGAATGCGTACAGTCAGTTGATCCTTGACGGCTTGGGCCAGCGGCTCATAATGGGGGAGGGGGTCGTCTGGCGAAGGCCCCCGGACTACCGCCAGCGCCGGCGAAAACTCAGACTGCTCGCTGCCCAATAGCTGGGGCATGAGTTGCCTTACTCGCTCTCCGATCTGCTTGATGGCCTCGGCAGATCGCTGGGCGCCGAGCTTCTCCAGAATCTCCTGGGCGAGGACCATGGCAGCCCACTCCGACTCGCGGAGTTGGAGCGAAACCATGTCGCCGCCGGGTTCATCAAGGACGAAGGACTTGATGTTGTGCTGGTACACCACGTCGTACCCGAACATCCGGAGATACTCCAGATCATCCATGACCGTGCGCCTGGAGACTTCAAACTCCTTCATGGCGCGCGTGGCGTTCCACCGGCGGCGTTCAATCAACCATCGCTTCAGAATGGTGAGGCGGTAGAGCTGAGAGCCATTGGGGCGCCGGGCAGCTTCCTGGGCGGGCGCGCGGGCCGGCCGGTCTTCAAGCGACATCAAAATAGGGGTCAAAGGCGAGCATAGGTACAGCCTAACCCCTTACCTGTGCAATGCCGGTTTACAGGAAGCGCGTCTTTGACCCTGGAAGATGCCGCGGGCCTGCTTTCACTCTGGCGAGTGTAAGGCGGCGCTGCACAGTGGCCCGCGTACCCTCCATGCCGCCTCCGTTCTTTCGACCTCTTGTGCCTACTGACGCTACTGCCTATGAACAGTTATTTCCGTTTCTACCTGAGCATCGCCCGCTTGGGTCTGGACGTGGAGGGGCGCTTCTGCCCCTTCAGCGAATCCATCAACGAGCAACCCACCCGGCTGGGCGATGCCGGGGTCTGGATCCATTTTGACCGCAAGGAAATGTGGATTCACCACATCACCGGCGCTGATGAACCACAGCAACGGGGCTGGGCCTGACCCAGACCCAGCCCCGAACGCTGCCAACTCAAATCCTACCGGCTACTGGCTATCGGCTACTGGTCGCCCCGGCTTCTGTCTCCACCGGCGGCATCGCCTTCCTCGGCAACTGCTCATCCCGCATCGCGGTGTGATACACAAACGAGGCGATGATCGTCGCGCTCTGGGCCAGGTCCTCGATCACGGCGTGGTCGTACACGTCCATGTTGGAGTGGTGGGTCTTGGTTCCATAGGCCATCGGCTCCTGAATGAACTGGAAGCCAGGCAGTCCGACGCCATCAAACGAGAGATGGTCGGTCCCACCGGTATTCTGCAGCGACAGCGTGCCGGCGCCCAGATCCTGGAAGGGGCCCATCCAGGCCTTGAAAATGGGAGCCACCTCGACGTTACCCTGCTGGTAGACGCCCCGGATTTTGCCGGTCCCGTTGTCCAGGTTGTAATAACCGGACAGCTTTGAATGCTCGGGTTTGATCTCGGTGATGGGACCGCCACGGCCTTCAGACGCCGCAAAGTGATCGGACACGTAGGCGCGGGATCCATTCAGTCCCTGCTCTTCGCCGGTCCAGAGTGCAACGCGAATGGTGCGACGAGGGGTCGTGCCCATTTCTGCGAAGGTCTCGGTCAGGATGCGCATGGCCTCGACCATAACGGACGAACCGGAGGCGTTGTCTGTCGAGCCCGTGCCGGCATGCCAGCCGTCGTAGTGGGCGCCGAGCATTACGACTTCATCGCCGATCTGTGGATCTGTGCCAGGAATCTCGCCGATGACGTTGTACTCCATCGGGTCGTCGGTCTTGAATGCCACATCAAGCGACACATCAATCGACACCGGGAATCCGGACGCAACCAGGCGCATGATCCGGTTGTAGTGCTCCGGGGCCATGGTGACCTGCGGCGGCGTGGCGGGCGCATCCATGGCGTAGGCCGAGCCGCGACCTCCCTCGGGGTTGGGCAGGGCAGCGGCGCCAGAGACGAAAATCGTACCGTAGTCGCCCAGGCGTGACACGTCTACTATGGCGAGGGCGTTGGTTGCCAGGACGGAGGCTCCTCCGGCTGCACCACCGCGACGAAAGCGCCTTCCGCCCCGACCGCCTTCTGCATTGCCCGTCCAGTTGGACATCCGGAGCAGGGCCTCGTCATCGTGGCGCCGAGCAATGGGCTCGAAGGGCTCGGTCAACTCGCGCTCGGCGCTGACAAAGGCGATTTTGCCGGCAACCAGGGCTGACAGCTCTTCCTGGGTGTACTCGACCGCCGGGTCAACGACCACCACCTCGCCAGAAACCATCCCGCTGGTGCCATGCGACCACGCTTTCGGGAACGCGTAGATCGGGAAGTTGGCCGCTTCGGTGCGGGCGTTCATCGAAAAGCTGTTGAGAGACCAGCCTTTTCCGAAGGGTCCCCAGGCTTCCTGTTTGACGTTCTGAAGGCCCATAGCCTCCATGGTCTCGGCGGCCCAGGCCGTTGCCTTGTCCAGTTCCGCGGATCCGGTAAGGCGGCCGCCGAACACATCGGTCATCATGTGGAGGGTGCCGGCGACTTCGCTCAGCTCCATGCCGTGTTTGCGGATAAGCGCGTTGGCGTCTGCGTCAACCGGCTCCGATAGTTGGGCCGCCGCGGGGAGCGCCACGAGGGTCGTCAGCAGGAGGGCAACGAGAAGGAAAAGTCTGGGGGAGAAGGTCATCGCGTTCTCGAGAGAGGTGGTTGGAATCGGGTGGTATATACGAACCTCGGATCCTCCCAATAACGTTGTGACACAAAGGCCACAACTAGCTGGTCTCTCTGTGACATGGTGTAGGGCGTCCCCCTACAAATGGCCCGATTCGGCCGAATGTCACACGCAAACCCGCGATAGCCTACCCGCGCAACTGGTCCAGGTCGAAGCCCGCAGCGAACGGATTCAGAAACCTGACGCCCTCGATGGTGCGGCCGTCGGAGAAATCTTCAGACAGGACGGTTTCGATTTGGTGCAGCCGGGCCGCGGCCCAGATCTGGGCATCGAAATAGGAAAACTGGTGGTCTGTCACGCCGCGAATGGCCTCGAGGACGATGTCGTAGGAGAGGGGGAAAACCCTGAACAGGGAATCGAACTGATTCAGGTAACGACGGACTAAACCGGGATCGACGTTCGGGCTCTTGGAAAGACATACCCGAGCGAATTCGGACATCACCTGAACAGAAATCGAAGCGTGGCCGCCGGAAGCAGCGGCTTCCACCACGGAGCGGGCCCTGTCGCGACGCTCTGGGTCAGGATCCTTCGCCCAGTAGACGAGCACGTTGGTATCGACAAAGCAACTCATCGGCCGGAGGGCTTGGGCGCACCAGGACTCCAGCGAGACTCTCTTTCCTGGTACAATTCGTCCCGGACAAAGCGGAAACCCGGCTCCTTGGCCGAAGCCTCTGCAATTCTATCGCCGGACGCCATGAACTCCGCAACCCTCGCGGCTCGCCCGGCGGCGTTGCCCCTATCCAGCAGGTGCAGCGTCAGCGCTTCCCGAATGATCTCCGCTTCGGAAATTCCTTTCGACAGAGCGCGAAGTTTGAGCGCCTCCTCGTGTTCGGGAGCGATGTAGATCTGTTTTCGGACCATGCGGGACTTCGGTGCGCTGGCCATTTTGCGATGTATAAGTTATACATCACCTACGGTCCGCCCGAAAGGTTGTTGCCTCACCTCGGTCGACACGCCGGGAACGCCCGGCATAACCCGTCCGGCTCGCGCGTTCCTCCTCACCGCTCGCCCCAATCTCCACCCCATTCAGCCAAACCTCAGCCCTCCCGCCTGGGGGCACCCCGCGGCCGCTCGTGTACTCTGGTCACACGCTCAAACTCCCCGTTCATGCGCGCTACCAACCTGATTCTCGCGGCCGTCCTGATCCTCGCAGCCTGCGACGACCCCACCGCGGCCATCTCGCCAAGCACGGACACAGACCCCGGCACTCTTACCGCGTCAACGCAGCTCAACCTTCCCAGCGCACCCTTCGATTACTCCTCCCAAGTGGTGCCGGCCTTCGCACGCGCCCAGGCGGGCAACGAAGACAACACGCCTAACGCCAATCCCGTGACGGACGCGGGGGCCACGCTGGGCCGGGTGTTGTTTTACGACACCGAGCTTTCTGTAAATCGCACGGTCGCCTGTGCATCCTGCCACCAGCAGGAATCCGGCTTCGCCGATCCCCTTGGGTTGAGCGTCGGTTTCGAGGGCGGGCTCACAGGCCGCAACGCCATGTCGGTAGCCAACGTCCGCTTCTACCGGAACGGCAATATGTTTTGGGACGAGCGCGCCATGAGCGTGGAGGACCAGGCCCTGATGCCCATCCAGGACGCCACGGAAATGGGCATGACGTTGACGGAGTTGGTCGCGCGCATCGAAGAGGCGCCCTACTACGATGATCTCTTCCAGAACGCCTTTGGCAGCACGGACGTCACGTCGGCCCGCATCGCCAACGCCATCGCACAGTTCGAGCGCTCGATGGTCACGTTCAATTCCAGGTTCGACCAGGGTCGGCTGGGGATGAACGGGAATCCTGGACAGAATTTGCCCGGTTTGACAGCACGGGAGAATCAGGGCCTCCAGTTGTTCTTCAGCGGGCGCACCCAGTGCTCAAACTGCCACCGCGGTGACATCGCAGTAGGCGATCAGGCCCGAAATAACGGGCTCGATGTCAACACGGCCGCCGACCAGGGCGCCGGGAATGGCAGGTTCAAGACGGCCTCCCTTCGCAACATCGAGTTGACGGCACCTTACATGCACGACGGACGGTTCGCGACGCTGCGTGATGTGGTCGAGTTCTACAACAACGGCATCCAGGCTCATCCGAATCTGGACAATCGCCTGGAGCAGAACGGTCAACCCCGCCGGATGAACCTGTCAAACGGGGAGATCAACGCGCTGGTGGCCTTCCTCGAGACGCTGACAGATCCCACCCTGGCAACAGATGTACGCTTCAGTGACCCCTTCGTCAGGGACTAAGCACCCACGAGCCGCTACTTCAGCCTGAACGTAATGGGCAGGGATATCTTGACGTTGACCGCCTGTCCCCGCTGTTTGCCGGGTTTAAACCGAGCCCTCGAAACAGCACCAAGCGCCTCCTCGTCGCATCCCGCGCCAATTCCGCGAACCACGACCGGGTCATCGACGCCACCGGTCTTGTTGACCACGAAGCTCACGATCACGCGGCCCTCGACGCCGGCTTTCTTGGCGATTTCCGGATAGTGAATCCCCCGTTGCAACGAAGCCAATCCACCGATCAGCTCCGGCATCTCCTCGACAATCACGAAGACCTCGGCCCCGGAATCCAAAGCGACTTTGCGGACAGGAGGGGGCGGCGCCGGCTCGTGCTTGGTCACAACCACGTCGTCAATCAGAAAATCATCGGACTCGTTGAACGCCACCTTGAACTCGCCGCTGACACGAATATCGGCTCGCGCAGCCAGAATGAGGAGGCCCAGCACCAGGACGAATCCTATCTGGAGGAAAACGGTGTAGCGGGAGCGGAGGTCAGCGTCGGGCGTTTTTCGGGAGTTCATGGCGATTGGGCTCGTGGCGGGGATGGTGGCTCGGTAAGGAGACACACGTCACACCGCTGGGTTGCCCTCGGGCCTTTCCGGGACCGCATCGGACCCCGCGGGTAAGGACCACGCCCCGCCTATATTCCGGGCATGCTCCCCCAAGACCGCGCAAATCCCCAACGCCCGGCCCCGGCATCCGCGCCTGGGCTGACTGCCAGCGTGGCCCTTCTGATAGCCTGCGCCGTCTTCCTGAGCCCAACCGCAGCCAAAGCCCAGCCCCGCCTCGAAGTCCGCACGCTCTCGGTTGCCGAAGGACTCTCCCAGAGCACGGGCCAAGTGCTTATGCAGGACCGCCTAGGGATCATCTGGATCGGCACTCAGAACGGTCTCAACCGGTACGACGGCGACGAAATCACGATATATCGCGCGGATCCGCAGAACCCTGACAAGCTTCAGGGCACTTCCGTGATAGACATCGCTGAAGGTCCGGACGGAAGTTTATGGGTAGGTACGGAGTCTGCTGGTCTGAGTCGTCTGGATCGGGTAACCGGCCGTTTTAAGTCATTTAAGCACGACGCGGATGACGAGGGATCCATATCGGACAACGATATATCGGCGGTAGAGGTAGATGCCGCAGGCACGCTGTGGGTAGCAACTTCTGGAGGGGGACTCAACCGGTTCGACGCGGCGACGGAAACGTTCACCCGCTTCATTTCAGACCCGGACGATCCCGGAGGGCTCCCTGGCGACTGGATCGTAGACCTGAAAGCCCAGGCAGACGGGCACCTGCTGGTGGCAACGGAAGCGGGAGGACTCTCGCGGTTGGATCCAGCCTCGGGTCGATTCGACAGGCTCTGGCCGGTCGAAGGAGACACCACATCCATTCCGTTCGTCATCGAGATCGCGCTGGATCCGGAGGGCGGCATCTGGCTTGCCACGCCGCAGGGTCTCATACACATGAATGCCCAGGACGAGACGGTCACCGCAATCCCCGGAATCGCGGGCGAAATTGTCTTTTCGGTGAGCACCGCGACAGACGGAGGCGTCTGGGCAGGCACTGCCGACGGCGGTCTCTGGGTCACCGATCGCTCGGGCGGGACCGCATTTCGTGTGGACGAGACACTGGGGCTCGGGGACGATACCATCTACAGTATTCTGGAAGACAACTCGGGGCTGATTTGGGCGGGGACGGAATCTGCGGGAGTGAAGCTTCTTTCGCCCGCCGAGACCCGCTTTCGCCCCGTCGGCCAGTCCATGGAAAACCGCGATACATGGTCCATTCTGGAGCGGTGGAACGGAGAAATGTGGGTTGGGACGGCCGCGGGTGGCATCGATGTGCTCGATGCAGCGGGCCAGGTCACGCGCACCTATCGCGACCCCGATGACGCGCCGACCCCGGATGGAGGCATCCCCTGGGGCATGGTTCAATCCATGGTTGAGGCCGCCGACGGTGGGGTCTGGCTGGGCATGGATGGCGAGGGCATTGCGCGGTGGGACCCGGACACCGACCTATTCACCCGGATTGCGCCGGGTTCGCGGCCGGGATTCCGGGCGATGGGCGTGATGGACCTCCTGGAGACCGCCGACAG
>JBLHLC010000062.1:0-16689 GCA_047619685.1 Rhodothermales bacterium | reverse complement strand
ATGCCCGATTATGCCCCTTGTCCCAGAGTCCGGGTCAAGACAACGTCTGGCAACGGGCACGTTTCTCGCTTCCCGCTCAGGCGGCAGGATGGCCCATTCCGGGTTGAATGCCTGCCGACAATGGCGATCAAACGAGAAGCAATGATGAGTAGCACCTCAAGCCAAGCAGGATCTTCGGCGGCCGGAAAGGGCCGAGACGGGGTTCAGCACATGCTCGAAGGGCAGGATGACAGAAAGCTCGCAGGAGCAAAGGACGCCCTGAAGAAGAAAATCCTCCGCCTGGTCATGCAAGAAGCGATGGAGGAGTTGGGCGACGCCGACACTCTGGCCTCGCAAAGTATGGAGCAGATCGGGATTGATCCCGCCGACATGGAGCGTCTCAACCAAGGTGTCCGCAAGCATCTTATCAGACGCGCTGCAAGCGAAGTCACGGAACTTGATCTGGACTCAATCTCTGATGCCGCCGCTGGGGCCGCCCTGGAGAATGCAGAGGTGGACGAAGCCGCTGGTCGTGTCGAGAAGAAGCTCCTGAAGGCCATTTCGGAAAAAGCCCTTGTGGGGCTGGCCGACGACGGCAAAACGGTCCGCCAGGCCTACGAAAGCATCGCCGAATCAAACAGCGGTGTAATCGAAGAGCTGGCTGATTCGGTCAAAGACAAACTATGTGCTGCAATTGCTGCAAAAGCCTGGGCCAGCGGCATCGATGCAGACCGCGTCGTAGACATGGCGAGCGAAACAATTGACGCCGACCATCCGTCTGTGGCAGAGGCCATGGATCGGATAATGGCGTCCTCGGGGGACCTGATCCTCAGCAATGTCCTGGGTCAACTCTCTGGCGACGAAGCCACCTCCGCGTTGGCTGAGGAGGTCTCGCGCCGATTCAAGGAGAGGATGATGGGCGTCGTGATGGAACGCGTATCCGCGGACCCTGATGACATTGCGAACGAATTGCAGTCCGAGTTAGGACCGCAACACGAGACCGTAATCGCGGCTTCCCGCAAAACCCGGATGCATTTGCTGTCCATGGTTCGGGAGCGCGCACTGGCGTCCTTTGAAGATTCCAGGGCCGCCGCACGCGAAGCGCTGGTTGAAATCGACGAGGACGACAAACAGATCGCGGATGCCACAACGGCGCTGACACACAGACTCATCAAGAATATCGCTGAGAGGGCCATGACCCAACTCGGCGATGCCGATACGGCGGCCACAGCGGCGCTGAAGATTGCACGCGACAGTGAGCAGGTCATCGTCACTGCCTCCAATTCCGTGTACGAGACCATGGCCCGCCACGTGGCGGAAGACGCCAGGGAGCGCTGTGCGGACGCAGACCAGCTTGCCGACGCAGCTCGGGACTACATGGACCCCAAGGACGGGACCGTCTCCAGGGCGGTCAGCGTGGTTCAGAGCAGGTTATCCGAACTGATTGCAAACCGCGCCATCGCTTCTCTTGACGACGGCGACCGCATGAAGGAACTCGCCCGAGAAGCCGCCAAGAAGGAAGAGAATATTGTTCAGGTCACCGTGGACTCCCTCCGCGAGTCCATCATGGACGACATAATCCATCAGGTGGGCGAGTCGTTCTCGGACGCAGGTGACACCGCCCGCCGGGCCAAGGTGCGCATGGGCAAAGGCAATGCAGCCCTCATCGCGGCAAGCGAGGTCCTCAAGGAACTCGTGCTGGAGGACCTGGCCAAGCAAGCCACCTTTACACTTCTGGAGCCCGACAAGACGGGTGCCAGGGCGTTTGAAAGGATCGACACGGAAGATCCGCGATTCCTTCGGACGACAGACAATGTCAGGAAGCGCCTGATTCGGGAGATAGCCGAGAAGTCTCTACAGGCCGTCAGCGAGTCGGCCGAGGCTGCGGGCGAAGCTCGCCAGCACATTAGCGAAACTGACGATGCGTTGGTATCGGCGACTGCGGTACTTCGAGATCAATTGATCAGCGATATAGCGCGTCGCGGCACCGACAGCTTGAAGGACACGCGTGCGGTTGCTCAGCAGTCTCGTGGACGCATAGCGGCCGACAACGAGTCCATGGTCGGGGCCAGCCAGGCCCTGCGCGAAATGCTCCTCCAGGACATGGTTGAGATGACGCGGGAAGCCCTGCAAGACGCCGAGAAGGCTGCCGAAGAGGCCATGAAACGCCTCAACCCAACCGATGAGGTATTCGAGCGTGTGCGATCCATATTCAAGGAACGCGTGCTGATCAACGTGCTTGGCGAGGCCATGCGCGAAATCGGCCAGAATGTCTCTGGTCCAACCCAGGAAGCGGCCATGTTCCACCAGGCGCTTCAGGCCCTCTCTGCCCGCGACGCTGGACGTGCCGGGGCATGGAATGGGAGCGGCTATCAGCCATCAACGCCTGCCCCACCCCTCCAATCTCAGAGTCCGACTGCAGAGCGTGCACCTCAGGTAGTCACCGCGGAGCCACCCTCGCTGACCGTGAATCCCTCGCCGGAGGGTTTCTGGCGCCAGGAATCTACGCCAAACGAAAATCCATGGGACCAGGGTGCGAGCCCTGCAAAGCCCCAACTGGTTGCCTCTCCAGTCGCGGCACTTCAGCGCGCGGCGGTGGTAACCGCGGATGCCACTCAAACATCATCCAAAGACGCCGGGACTCCGGTGATGGAGGACTGGGGCATTCCAGTCGAGGATATCAGCACCCCGTTCTCGGGCGGTCCTGCGTCCACTGATGGTTGGGTTCGGCTGAGTGACATCGATGGAGGCTCCGGAAATGGCGTGGTTGCACTCGATCCGCCAGAACCAATCGACGACTTCATTGTGACGGAGTTCGTCCATCACGAGGACAACCAGCTTGAGGAGCCCGACTCCCAGGCCAAGCCGACAAGCAGTAAACCGAAAAGCAAACCAGGCAAAGAAGAACCCTACCACGGAGAAATAAAGTTCGAAGTCACCATCGACGGGGAGCCGGTCTGGCCGGATCGAGATCGAAAAGCAGCAAGTGGCACCCCGTCTCAAAAAGAAGACGATAGGTGGGCGCCTTCCGCTCAGAAATCGCCGAGCCAGGCCGATAAGGTGACCACCGGAAAAGCCAATTCAAAGGCAGCCCCAGACATGGGTTGGGCCGGCGATGACGGCCTGCGGTGTTACGTCTACGGGTACGTGACGGCGAGTGAAATATCAGCAACGCCTCCCGAGGGAGTAGCGGCGTTGGCCGAGCATCCCATTCGGTTCGTCACCCTCAGGGGTATTCGCGCCATAGTTAGCAAGGTGCCTGCCGCTGAGTTCGGGGAGAATGAACTCGCCGAATCCAGCAAGGACGCGGAGTGGGTCAAGACGAAAATTCGCCGGCACGCAACCGTGCTGGATGCCTTCAAGACGGAAGGAACGGTCATGCCGGTCCGCTTTGGGGCGGTCTTCGAAAACGAAGCCGATGTCGCCGTGATGGTGAGCTCGGAATATGACTTCATCGAGGGCACCCTCCAGAGGCTGAAGGGCAAGCAGGAATGGAGCCTGAGAGTAACCCGGGACTCGGACCGCCTCCGCGAGAAGATGGCCACTTCCGAACGAACCGTTGAGGACTCGCTGGGAGCCATTTCAACCGGCGTCGCCCAGTTCATAAAGGATGAGATGGACAAGTCAGGAGAATTGGCGGACTCCGAGATCGTTGCGACGGTTACCGAGAATTGCATCCGGCGGACGCACGACGCCCTCATGCCATGGTCGGTTGATGGAGCCCAAAAAGACATCTTCACCGCGCCTGGCGTGGACATGGTCTTCAATGCCGCGTACTTGGTCGAGACGAGTCAACTCTCTGACTTTCAGGCAGAGGTTGAACGGCTCTCCAAGGAACTGGAACCCGTCGGAATGACCCTTGACATCACCGGCCCCTGGCCGGCTTATCACTTCGTCGATTCAGACGAAGACAGTACGACCGAATTAGCACCGGTCATCGCTTAGCCGTCTCATCACGGCTTCTCAGGGAACGCCCTCTGGATCTTGCGGTCCGGAGGGTGTTCTTGTTTTTGGATGTGCCAAGCATGGTGAATCGTCCCGGCCACTCGCGCGTTCGCCGGGTTCACCGCTGGATATGACCCCTTGAGCGCCTCCTTCGAAAGATTCCTTGCAGTCCGGTATTTGACTGGCGCGGTTGGTCAGGATGGCCGTCGTGGGTTCCTAAGGTTCGTTACCCTGGTTGCCGTCGGGGGAGTTGCCGTCGGAGTTGCAGCGCTGTTGGTTGCGCTGGCCATTGTTCGCGGCTTTTCACAGGAGATCGAAGCCAAGATTGTAGGTTTCGGGGCTCACGTTCAGGTTGAAAGTTTGCCGGACGCGCCGCTGGATGATGCGGCTGCGCTCGCGGTGGGCATTCTTGAGGACTCCTCGGTGGTTTCGGTGGAGCCCGTGGTGCAGGAGTTCGTGCTTCTCAGGCGTTCCTCGACCTCTGTGGACGGCGCCTCGATCTGGGGCAGCCGTGCGTTGCCCAGTTACGTGTCAGACCGGGTGGAGGGGAGTGCACGCCTTGATACCACGATTGACGGACATCCTGTCATGGTCGTCGGCCGCGGACTCGCCAAGAACCTGGGCCTGAGTCTTGGACAGCGGATAACCGGATTCAGCGTCCGAAGGTCGGGTGAGTCCAGCCGTGGGCGCGTTCGGGTTGGTCAGTTCGTGGTGGGAGGTATTTTCGAAACGGACCTGGCTGATTTCGACGACCTCTACGCCTTTGCCCCGATAGAAGCGGCCCGTGATCTGGTTGCCTATGGGCCGGATCAGGTGACCAGGCTGGATGTCACGCTGACCGATGCGCAGGACGCAGATGCCATTGCCTTGGCGCTGGAGCGCCGATTTCCATATCCAGTCATGGCCCGGTCTATTTACGATGTGCACAGAAGCCTGTTTGCCTGGGTGGACCTGCAGGAGGCCATTATCCCGTTGATCATCGCCGTGATAATCCTTGTGGCGGCGTTCAATATCATCGGGACGTTGCTCATGATCATGCTGGAGAAGACCAGGGAGGTGGGCATTCTTCGGAGTTTGGGTGCGTCAGCCAGCAGGCTGCAGCGCGCTTTTCTCTACCTCGGGGTGCTCATCGGAGGGGCGGGCATGATTCTGGGCGAGACGCTCGCGCTGGTCCTCGCGCTCCTTCAAAAGGAATTCAGCATCATTCGCCTTCCGGCCGACGCTTACTTTATGAGCGTGGCTCCAATTGCGCTAAATGGCTGGGACTTCCTGTTGGTTGGGTTGTTTACCGTCGCCCTCTGTGGACTCTCCGCCTATTTGCCGGCGCGCTTCGCGGCTCGAATAGATCCGATGCGAGCCATTCATTTCAAGTAACCTCAGGTAAAGGATATGGCCATCAAGGTCGGCGATACCGCCAAAGACTTCTCTCTCTTCACGGACGAGATGGCACCGTTTACCCTCTCGCTTGCTCGAGTAGATGGACCGGTCGTGCTGTTGTTTTTCCCCGCGGCCTTTTCGGGTGGCTGTACCACCGAACTCAACGAGGTCAGCAATGACCTGGCTGCCTACGGGGCAAATACAACTGTAGTGGGCATTTCCACCGACGGCCCATTTACGTTGGCCGAGTTCCGCAAAGTGAACGGGCTGGCTTTCAATCTGGTCTCGGACCACGAGGCCAATGTGTGCCGGTTGTGGGGCACCAAGTACGACCGGGACTTCACATCCATGAAATTGGATCGTGTCTCCAAGCGCTCGGCTTTCGTCGTTGATGGGGACGGAACAGTCCGCTACGCCGAAGTCCTCGAGAGCGCAGAAGACATGCCGGATCTGGGCGCAATCAAGGAAATTGCATCGTCACTGTAGTCGGGCAGATGGACTCTTCCAGCCACGTCACGGTCCTTCTGTTCAGCGCGCTGAGGGAAAAATTGGGCTTCAGCCGTTTGGAGCTGGACGCCTCCATGGCTCACAGCGTCGGAGAAGCGCTGAGCGTGCTGTCGGCCGCCCATCCGGCCATCGCCGAGTACCGACCATGGATCCGGCCGGCGGTCAACAGAGGGTATGCCACGGACGATACTGCACTGGTGGCCGGAGACGAACTGGCCCTGATCACACCCGTTAGCGGTGGCTGAATGGAATCCCGCACCACCGATAGCTGGATTCTCGTCTCGGACGCCATGCTGGATGTTGGCGCTGCGGACTCGGCGTTACGAGACGAACGCGCCGGGGGTGTCTGCATCTTCGTTGGGACCACCAGGAGATTTACGGGCGAGTCGGAAACTGCCGAACTCCGGTATGACGCCTTTTCGGAGATGGCGATGGAAGAAATGGCTCGTCTGGCAAAAGAGGCAGCGGATAAGTGGCCGGTTGTCCGGGCGGTCCTGCACCACCGAACGGGAGTTGTCAGACCGGCCGAAGCGAGCGTCCTGGTCGGGGTGGCTTGTCCGCACCGAGGGGACGCTTTTGAGGCTGCGCGATTCCTCATTGACAGTCTCAAGGAACGTGTGCCCGTCTGGAAGAAAGAGATCTACTCGGATGGGAGTACGGAATGGGTGGAACCAGGCAGGACGCCTTAGAAGGCTGCCTGGCACGTGGCGCGCACCATTCTACAGCGTCCTAGAGGGAAGCGAGTGACTTCCTGATTCTGCCGACCGGGTCGCGCGATGTATCTGGCTGAAAATCCTCGCCCGTGATCCGCTCGTACAACTCGACGTACCGGGCCGCCACTTCGGTGCGGAAGGCATCGGGCATGTCGGGGAGGTCCTGGCCCTCCAGTCCCTGGAATCCCTCGGACATCAGCCACTCCCGGACAAACTCCTTCGAGAGCTGTCTTTGGGGTTTGTCCGCCGAAAGGAGTTCGTCGTATGTGTCCGCATAGAAATAACGGGACGAATCGGGCGTATGTATTTCGTCTATCACCACGTAGGTGCCGTCTTGACGCTTGCCGAATTCGTACTTGGTATCGACCAGAATCAGGCCCTGTTTCGCCGCCATCTCCGTCCCGCGTCTGAACAGGCTGAGCGCATAGCCCTCCAACAGGCTCAGGGTAGACTCGTCCAGCAGACCGCGCACAAGAATGTCGCCGCGCGAAATGTCTTCATCATGCCCTTCATCTGCCTTGGTGGCGGGCGTGAGGATAGGGGAAGGGAGTCTGGAGTTCTGTCTCAGGCCAGCGGGTAACACGACGCCGCAGAGCTGGCGCAGACCCGACCGATAGGTACGCCAGGCATGACCCGCCAGGTATCCTCTGACCACGAACTCAATCGGGATGGACTCGCACCGATGGGCAAGCGTGACATTCGGATCTGGAACACTGACGATGTGATTGGGAACCACATCCTGGGTACCGGCAAAACAGAATGCAGCCAATCGGTTCAGAACCTGTCCCTTGAAGGGAATCGTCTGGCGCAAAACATGGTCAAATGCAGAGATTCGGTCGGTCGTAACCAGCACGAGTCTATCTCCGGACGCGTACGTGTCTCGCACCTTTCCTCGATAGCGAGTACCGAGGTCTTCGAAATGGGTCTCGGGAAGGCTGTGTGCAAGCTGGTCCCGAATCAGACTCTCGTCCATCACAGGCTACGTTCGCATGAAACGGCTGGAGCGTCGAACCCGCAACCGCGGAGTCAGCATTCGAGTCTGGAGTTTGGCGTCGTCGTCCGAGTCCATCCGCCTGAGGAGTGACTGAGCGGCCTCAAGCCCGATGGCCTGGACAGACTGGTCCACGCTCGAAAGCCCCAGGTACTGGCTTGTCTTGAGATCATCGTACCCGACCACGGCAACGTCCTCGGGGACCCTGAGCCCGGCCTCGACAATGGCTGACCAGGCCCCGATGGCCTGAACGTCGCTGCTGGCAAACAGGGCGGTGGGTGGATTATCCAATGCCAGGAGTGCCACCATCGCTTCGTGACCGGCTTCCTCGCTGAAACCCTCGTGTTTTTGGGTAGAACCCGTCTGGACAAGCGCCGGGTCAAACGCTACCCCGGCGGCACCCAGGGCATCTTCGTAACCCTGAATCCTGTTATTCTGGAGCACGCTGTCGCTAAAGGAGCGGATCATGCCGACGCGTTTGTGCCCTTGTGTCACAAGGTGTTCGACTGCTGCCCGGGACCCCGACACGTCATCCCAGTCAAACGACTCGATGCCCTCCCAAGTGGAGCCGATAATGACGGTTGGGGCATGGAGCGTCGAAAGTTCGTAAGCCACCTGTTCATCCACGTGAACACCGGCCAGGAGGAGCCCATCGACTGTCCCGCGCCGGAGAAACCCAGCCAGCGTCTTGAGCGGCGAACGCCATCCCAGGTCGCAGAGAAGAAAATCCACCTCCAGGTCCTTGAGTGCCGTCCTCACACCCTTCAGCAGTTCGTTGTGAAAGGGCGTCGTATACGTGGGAAGGGCGACCGCGATGGTTGGCGTGCGTTGCTGGGCGAGCTTTTTTGCGGTCCGGTCCGGGCGGTATTTCAGTTCGTCTATCGCCTTGAGGACCCGCGCACGGGTCATGTCGGAAACATCCGCCGAGTTGTTCAGGACCCGCGAAACCGTAGAGATGGCCACTCTGGCGCGCGCGGCTACATCATAGATGGTGATCTTTGCTTTGTCTCCTGCCATAATCGCCTAATCTAAAGAATCGGGTCCATTAAATCCGGCCTCTGTTAACGGTGGCAACCCTTTCCGAGAGACTGATGATACTCACTGGGAAGGCATTTTGTGAACCTTTCGTGTTGGCGATCCGAACTCCCGGACCATCGTACACCGCTCCACTGTTGGAGAGCCACGTTGCCGGAGCTGTACCATGGAAACTGATATCTCTCGGGAGATAATGCTCCCCATTGAGGGCATGACCTGCGCTGCGTGTGCCACCCGGATCGAGCGACGGCTGGGACGTCTGGAGGGTGTGGAGAGTGCGGTGGTCAACTACGCCACCGAAGAGGCTAGAGTCACGTTATCCGGTGCCGACCTTGACGCCCTCGATGTGGTCCAGACGGTTGACAAGGCCGGTTATGGCGTGCGAATGGACGAAGCCCAGACGATTCGCGACTCTGAAGCTGAGGCCGAAGAGGCCTTGGCAAGGGCAGTGCGTGTCGCCGGTGTGCAAGGTGGACATGTCGACCGGGAGGCGGGCCACTTTCTGGTTAGCATCAGCTATTTCGCATTCCTCACCGACCCTGGCCAACTGGAAGCTGCGCTGGGGCTCGATGTCGGACTGGCAAGTGTGGGCACCAAGCAGGACGAAACGCAATCGCGCGCCTCGCGCCTGAGGCGAAGAATGATTGTGGCGGCCATCCTCACTGCCCCCGTATTCGTTCTGAGCATGGGCGGGTTCGAGTTTTCCGGCCTTGCGTGGCTACTGTTCGCGCTGACTACCCCTGTGGTGTGGTGGTGCGGAAGCGAGTTTTTTGTCTTGGCGTGGAAGGCAGCCAGGCATGGTGCTGCCGACATGAACACCCTGGTGGCCATGGGTGTTGGCGCCGCCTATGGATACAGCGCGGCCGTCGTACTGGCCCCGCAGTTCTTCTCCGTGGCCGGACAAGAGGGGCTCTATTTTGAAGCCGCCGCGGTCATTGTGACGCTGATTCTGTTTGGCCGCTGGCTGGAGGAAGGCGCGAAGGGCAAGACGGGCGCCGCCATTCGTGCGCTGATTGAACTTCAGCCGCAGGAGGCCACCGTTATTCGAGGCGGAGAGGAGGTTGCTGTCCCCATCTCCCGGTTGCGTCTGGGCGACGTTGTCCTCGTAAAACCGGGCGAGAGGATCCCGGTGGATGGGGCCGTTCGCGGCGGCAGGTCTAGCGTAGATGAAAGCATGATCACTGGCGAACCGGTGCCCGTGGCCAAAACGACCGGAGACAGGGTCGTCGCAGGGACGGTTAACACCACAGGTGCACTGCGGTGTGTGGTCGGAAGGTTGGGCCGCGATACGCTCCTCCAGCAGATTGTCGAAATGGTGCGGCGTGCCCAGGGTTCCAAGGCGCCCATTCAGGCCCTCGCGGACAAAATCGCAGCCATTTTTGTCCCATCCGTCATCCTGATCGCGGTCGTAACCGGGCTGGTCTGGTGGTTCGTCGGGCCTGAACCTAGACTAAATCACGCGCTCCTGCGTTTTGTGACGGTGTTGATCATTGCCTGTCCATGCGCCCTTGGGCTGGCTACGCCTACGGCTATAGTGGCCGCGACGGGACGTGCCGCGCGTGCCGGCGTTCTTTTCAGGGCCGCGTCGGCCGTTGAGACGGCGGGATTGTTGGACACCATGGTTCTGGACAAGACCGGCACGCTGACATCGGGTCGGCCACGGGTGACGGGCCTTGATGCCCACGCACCTTTCGACGAGACCACGCTTCTGGCACTGGCAGCTTCGGCAGAGTCCTTCTCGGAGCATCCGCTGGCCAAGGCCGTCCTGCAAGCAGCCACCGATCGCGGGATTGCGTGGGAATCACCGGACGCCTTCGAGACAGAGACCGGGCTCGGCCTGACGGCGCAGGTGGGAGGGAGGTCTGTGGTTCTGGGAAACTCCGACTACCTCGAACTGAAGGGCTTTCCTTCGCCCGTCAACCCGGATGAGTCTCGCACGGCGGTCCATCTGGTTGTCGATGAAGCCTTTGCCGGAACGCTCTGGTTGGAGGACACGCTTCGACCAGAAGCCAGAGCGGCTGTGGCCGGCCTCCGGGAATTGGGCATTACGCCCATGGTCGTCTCGGGAGATGCCGAGGCTCCCGTAGCAAAGGTTGCCCGTAGTCTGGGCATCGAGACGTGGCACTCAGGGGCGCGTCCGGAGGGCAAGGCCAGCTTCCTTACCGGGCTCCAGGCCCAGGGGAGGCGGGTCGGAATGTTCGGCGATGGCATTAATGACGCCCCGGCCCTTGCGCACGCAGACGTGGGTTTTGCCGTCGGCGGCGGTAGTGGAATCGCCATAGAGGCCAGCGACGTCACCTTCCTGCGCGACGATCCGACCATGGTCCCCTGGGCAGTTCGACTCTCCAAGCGCGCCATGAGGATCATCCGGCAGAACCTGTTCTTTGCCTTCGTCTACAATATTATTTGTATTCCGCTTGCTGCCGGAGTCTTCTATCCGGCCTTCGGGATCTTGCTCAACCCCATGATTGCCTCGGCAGCCATGGCCATGTCAAGCGTTTCGGTCATCAGCAACAGCCTGCGTTTGTCCCGAACTTCATCGGGCGCGCTGGACTCCAATAACACATGAAACACCAATTGATCATAGAAGGGATGAGTTGTCAACACTGCGTCCATGCAGTCAAGGAGGCGCTGGCATCCGTGGATGATCTGACCGTCGAGGGCGTCGAGATCGGAACGGCCCACGTGGAGGGCACCGATGACGCGCTGGAGCGCGCCAAGGCAGCGATCGAAGACGATGGATACACGGTCGTCGCCGTCCGGTAGCGCGGCAAGCGCAGCGGCAGGCCCGGTAGTGCGGCGGCCTAGCGGCCCAGGGCGGCCGCCATCTCAGCGACGCTGGTGTACTTCACTCTGGGGCGGCCGGCCGGTTCGCCGGCGGCCACTTCCAGAGCATCCAGCTGCCGCCAGTCGTCATAGCTGAACATACCCGGCTGGGATCGCCGCACGAAGGCCGCCGCGTCTTCCGATGTGGCGCTTTCAGGCTCGGGGAGCTTCCCGGCGGCGGCGTCCTCCAGGAGCAGGTTACCCGTGGCGACGGCGCAGGCCTTGTTGGTGCCAATCACTCCCGACGGGCCACGCTTGATCCATCCTGCCGTGTAGAGTCCGGCCATGGTCTTGCCGGACTCGTCTTGAATTCTGCCCTCCTCGTTGCGGATAACCCCCCAGTCCTCGCGGAAGGGCACGTCCGGAAGCGCGATGCCCCGATAGCCGACGCTACGGAACACGAGTCCGGTGCTGATGTGCTCCGTTCGGTCGGTGGCTCTGGGCCGAGCGGTCCCACGATCCGTCAAGTAGAGCTCGTTACTCACCACGTCCACCCCGCCTACGCCGCCATCTGCGGCAGGGACGATCGCGGTAGGGGACACAAGAAACCGGAGATGCAATCGCTTGGGCTTGCCGGTCACTTCGCGACCCGCATACTCGCCGATCATCTCGATTTTCCGGGTCGTCTCCCGATTGGGGTTCGCCTCGACTTCGGCCGCCGAAATCGCATCAGGCTCGGCCTCTGACGGGTCAATCAAGAGATCCGCGGCCTCAAGTTCTCCCAGTTCCTTGGCCTCTGGATTGGTGAAGGCGGCCTGAGACGGTCCGCGCCGCCCCAGAACGTAGACATCTTCTACCGCACTCTGGCGGAGTGCCTCCAGGGCATAGTCCGCGATGTCTGTTTTGGCCAGTTCCTCGTGGGTGCGGCACAGGATGCGGGCCACGTCTACTGCCACATTCCCAACGCCCACGATGACGGCGGCCTTCTGAGTCAGGTCGAAATCCAGGTCCCGATAGTCGGGATGACCATTGTACCAGGCCACAAATTCAGTGGCACTGTGGCTCCGCGGCAGGTCTTCACCAGCGATGCCAAGGCGGCGGTCAATCTGCGCACCCGTCGTGAAAATGACGGCGTGGTAGTGCCGCTTCAGGTCCGCAAGGGACAGGTTCCGGCCGTATTCCACATTGCCGAAGAATCGGAATCCTTCACGCGCCGCAGTCTTGTCGTAGATCCGGGTGACGTTTTTGATCTTCGCGTGGTCCGGGGCGACCCCGGCTCTCACCAGCCCGAACGGCGTGGGAAGCCGGTCAAACAAGTGGACGGAGGCGTTCTCTGATTGCCGCAGGATGTGTTCGGCAGCGTAAAAACCTGCGGGGCCCGCCCCGATAATCGCTACGCGCAGGGGAGCGTTCAATGTCGTCATATACCCGTCTGAGATGGTCGGCCAGAAACTAGGCCTCTCCTCCCCGTGCGGCAATACTCAGGGACGTCGAAACTCACCGACTACCCCGCGGTATCGATCCCAACCGCATCGAAAGGGAGATCTTGGGGCCAGGAAAATCCGCACGTGCAAACGGCTCTCGCAAGTCCAGGAGAGTTTGCCGGGAAGTGTTCGCGTGGGTGTTGGTTGCCACCTGGGGGCTGGCCCTGACTGCGAGCGCGCAGGATCTTGAACGCCTCGGTATGGCCTATACCGACACCGTGAGGGTGGCCGCCGACGGGACGCTATCCGTGAGGCCATTCGTCATTCGAGGCACCGTGACCCTTCGTTCGTTGCCCGAGGGGCGTGTTTTCGTTGCTCGCCTGGACGCGGCTCGAGGCGTGCTTCATCCCCAGCAGCCAGATGCCACTCCGGGGAGACGGGTGATCGTGTCTTATCGCGCGCTTCCGATAGGCATCAAGACCGAGTACAGGTTGGAGCGGGTTCCTTTGGACGAGGCCGTCGGAAGACCGGGACGTTCTGCCCGACCAGATCGGCCGCCCGCGGCATCCTCACCTTCGGCCGACGGGCTACGGAGCAGCGGCTCGATCTCCCGCGGTGTTATCGCGGGCTCGAATCGCGACGTGGCGGTCGAATCGGGGCTTCGACTGGAGCTTGACGGTGAACTGGCCCCCGGTGTTGAGATACGCGCGTCCCTTTCCGACGCTGATTCACCCATCCGGCCCGACGGTACCACCCAAAGACTGAGCGAGTTTGACCGTGTCTTTATTGAGTTGACCGCCCAGCCGGGACGGGTATTGCTGGGAGACTTCGATGCACGTCTGTCCGCGTCAAGGTTTGCTTCGCTGGACAGGAAGCTCCAGGGCGTGATGCTTGAGACCAGGCGAGACGGGCGGGTCTCCGTAAAGGCAACCGGAGCCACGTCTCGGGGTCAGTTTCAGAGCCAGTCCATCGTTCCGATCGATGGGGTACAGGGGCCGTACCGGCTGGAGGGTGCGGCGGGGGAGCGGTTCATTCTTGTTTTGCCCGGATCGGAAAAGATCTATGTCGATGGGCGCCTCCTCGCAAGGGGCGAATCCGGGGACTACGTGATAGACTATTCTGTGGGGGAGATCAGCTTTACCGCCAGAACGCTGGTTACTTCCGACAGGCGCATTTCCGCCGAGTTTCAATACTCCACCAATCAGTTCACCCGAACGCTGGTCGCCTCCGAGTTCGAGGCCACGCTCCTCACGGACGCCCGCGGGGCGGAACGTCTGCGCGTGGGCGGGACGGTGATCCGGGAGGCAGACACGGGAGAGTTCCTGTCTGAATTCGGGCTGACTGCCTCGGATTCGCTGCTCCTCTCGCAAAGCGGCGATGCCGGCGCCGCCCGAAGCGGCGCCCAGTCCGTGGTGTACGACCCGGAGGCCCGCTACGCGCAGTACGTTCTTGAGGTGATCGCAGGCGACAGTGTTTTCGTGGCGGTCTCGGCCAGACCGCTGGCCGGCACCCCGGTCTACCGGGTCCAGTTTTCCCGAGTCGGAGCGGGACTCGGTAGTTACGATCGGGATGCGGCCTCCATCAATACAATCGCCTATGTCTATCGCGGGCCTGGCCGGGGGGACTACCAGGCGGTACGCCAGCTGCCCAGACCCGTGCTGCGCTCTGTCATCGACTTTCGGGCATCCGCGAGACCGGTCAGCGGGATCGGCATTACGGGTGAGTGGGCGCGTTCGATAACCGATCTCAACCGGCTCTCGGCACGCGACTCCGGGGATGACGGGGGGAATGCCTTTTGGCTGACTGCCCAGTCGGATACTGTTTCGCTGGGACGCTTTGGTGGACTCGCGGCGCAGGGACAGTTCAGGCGGAGTTCTGCCAGTTTCAGCACGTTTGAACGGTTCAGGGACGTCGAGTTTGCTCGGGAATGGAATCTGAGCGGCATCGCGCTCAACCCGACGGGTACGGTCTCGGGGGCTGAATTCGAGCGACAGAGCCAGTTCACGCTGGCCTGGACGGTGGCCGACTCCAGCGGGGCGACGGCCGACGCGGCGTCCCTCTCCATGCCGGGAGTATTCGAGGCCAACCGGTTCCGGGGGACGGCCGAGGCGCGGCTGTCCGGGCTTCCACGTGTTTCGTACGCCTTTACGGGTGTCGAGTCCTCAAACCTGGCGATTGACGCGGACGGCTCCTGGCGCCGTCATTTCGTCCGCGTTGCCGAACCCGGCGGACGGCTCCGCTGGTTCACCGAACTCGAATCGGAGAAGAGATTGGACTGGCGTCTGGACTCGCTTCGGTTGGGATCGGCCCAGTTTCTGGAACTCCGCCCTGGTCTGTCCCTTGTGAGCGGCCAGAGTTCGGTCTCGGGCCAGGTTGAGAGGCGGACGGAGTCGCTTCCCAGGAACCAAGCGTTGCATGCTGCGGCCGAGTCATGGACGGTTAGTGGATCTGCTCAAACAGAACGCGACAGCGGCCTCCGGGCCGATCTGGAAGTGGCCTGGCGCGCACGGAGGGTCAAGGAGGGTTTCTCGGACCAGGCCGGGGCGGACACACGCGCGCTCCTGCTCACTACGTCGGGGGCTGCCCGGCGTGGACCTTTCCAGTTTGACTGGCTCTACGACGCGCGCACAGAACGGACGCCCGTGCTCCAGGAAATCTACCTGCGGACGGGCCCCGAGTTGGGCGCGTACGTCTGGGTGGACACAAACGGAGACGATGCCGTGCAGGTCGATGAGTTGATCCCCGAGACCACAGCAAACGAAGGGACCTACGTTCGCACCTACCTGCCTTCGGACTCGCTGGCCTCCGTCAACTCGGTCAGGGCGCGGGCGGTGGCCCGATTCCGCCCGGAGACCGAAGGCGCGCTTCGCTGGAGCGGCCAGACGCTTTTCGATGTTGAAGAGCGGTCCAGGACCAACAAGCGGGGGGATGTCTACCTGCTGAAACTGGCCAATTTTCGGGTCCCCGGCCTGACTACTTCCGGTCGGATACGATTTCGACAGGACCTGTCAGTGTTCAGCAGGGCTACGGGACTGCGAATCGAGGGCTCTTTTCAGGACAATCGGAGCCTTACCGAATTGGCCGCCGGCGTGGAGACCCGGGCAGCACGCCTGTCCGAAATAACGTTCGGATACCGCGCCTCGGCCCGTTTCGACGCCTCGCTCCGAATTGCTTTCGCCAGAGACGAAACCAATTCGGACCGTTTCGCCTCTCGCCGCTACGACCTCCAAACGCGCCGCGCGGTGCCCACAGCCCGGCTCGCGGTGGGCAAAGCCACCGTGAGCCTGGCTGTGGACGCCGCGCTGAAGTCCGACAAGCTTGTCTCCAGGAAAGCGGAACTCGTTCGAGTTCCGCTTTCCGTGCGGTGGAGCCGGGCGGGGAAGGCCGACCTGCTCGGCAGGTTCGAGTTGGCGAATGTCAAACTCACGGGAGCTTCCGCGACGGGACTCGCCGAGTTTGAACTGACCGACGGCCGTGGACCCGGCCGATCAACACTTTGGGGCGCCTCCGTGCAGTGGACGCTGTCCAGCAGTCTCCGGGCAACGATGGCCTACGATGGCCGCGCGCCGTCAAGCGGGCGGGTCATCCACACGGGCCGCGTTCAGATGAGTGCCCTGTTCTAGAAGCCTGTTCTGTTTGGCACGCAAGCGTTGGCCTAAGTAGAATACGTTCTCCCAATTCTACTTCCGTGACCCTCAACAGGGGTGCGAAAGTGGAATTGCCGCCCGTGGTCGACTTCCGTGCGGTCAATTCGGGGGATTTAGCGGAATTGGGATCCCTTATTCCACTCCGGCGCATCGAGCGTCCGCTTATGTCCACCTTCAGGCTGGGGCGATGTCCTCACGTCTGCTTGAGAGAACAAGCCCCGGCCCGCTCCCTCAAGCCCCGGCCCGCTCCCTCAAGCCCCGGCCCGCTCCCTCAAGCCCCGGCCCGCTCCCTCAAGCCTCGGCCC
>JBLHLC010000061.1:0-17046 GCA_047619685.1 Rhodothermales bacterium | reverse complement strand
AACACGCCCTGACAACTCCTTGACATTTCGCCCCCCGAATCGCCAACACCTTGTCTGACTCGTCGGAGAGCGCGGTCAGCATGAGCACGGCCACCTGATTCCCGTTAGCCCGCAGCGACCTACAGTACTCGAGCCCGCTTCGCCCCGGCAACATCAGGTCCAGGACTAACAGGTGGGCCTCATCGAGCGTCCCTGCCTCTTCGAGGTCCTCGATACTCCCGAACGTCCTGACGTCGTACCCCTCCTTGAGTAGGGTGAGCTCCAACCCCTGCCGGATGGAGGGATCATCTTCGACGACTAGAATGGTGTGGCTCATGTGCTCAGGGCGAGTCGAATAGTAAAGCGGCTGCCGGTATCCTGCTCGCTGTCGAGCTCAATCCTGCCACCGTGACCTTCGACAATGTGCTTGACCAGGGACAGCCCGAGTCCGACCCCGGACGAGCTACCCGAGGCGCGTCGCTCACCCTGGACAAATCGCTCGAATATGTGCGCCTGCTCTTCCAGCGGTATGCCGGGGCCAGAATCAGTCACGCTGATCACGGCCTCTCCATCCGCCTCGGCGCACGACAAACCCACAGTCGTCCCGCCACCGTACTTGAGAGCATTGGACAGTAGGTTCACCACAGCCTGCTCGATGGCGTCCGAATCGAACGACGCCAAGACCGAAGCAATGTCTTGAGTCAGGGCTACTTCCCGCCGTCTGAAAGCAAAGTCAAGTGCATCAGCCGCTGAGCGAACGGCCTCGCTCAGGTCCCCTGGTTGGAGTGTGTAGTTAACCGCGCCTCGTTCGATCCGCGAGGTCTCCAGCACGTTGTTTAGCATCCGGGTCAGCCTGCCGCTTTCGTAGGCAATGACCTCCAGGCTCTTCTTCTGCTCCTCCTCGCCCCCAGGCCCATACTCGAGCATGGCCTCGGCAAACAGACGAATGGAGGTCAGGGGGGTGCGAACCTCATGCGAGACCGACGAGACGAACTGGCTCTTCAGACTACTCACGCGGGTTTCGCGCTGCACGTCACGCCACAGTAGGAAGGTGCCGAAGGCGGTCATGGCAAGGACCAGCAGGAGTGCCAAACCCAGGAGGGCAGATTTCTTCCATAGCCCGCCGGCACCTGTCGGAAATCCGGCAACGAGGGAAGGAAACAGAGGGCCCAGATCGCGGTCGCTGGGCTCCAGGGCTGTGCCAAGCCCAACGGACTCCGCACCGAAAACGGGTAGTTCTGTGACGCGACGGGCCAGGATCGGCTGGGGATCGGAACCCGTTCCGTACCGGAGGAGCCAACCGCCGGGAACGGGTCTCCAGGCGGAGACTGTGCGATCTCCCGAGACAGCCAACGCCGGTCCCTGCGCCTGCACCCACCTGGCCAGTTCGTATTCGGCCACCACCAGTGAGTCGACGACACATTGGCCGTCTGTCGACAGTTCCAGCCAGTATGAAAAGGCGCTCACGGTCATCCAGCGCTTGTCGTGGGCCACTGCTTCAAGTGCGCCGCAGACATTCGCCTCCGAATAGTCGAAAATCAATTCTGCAGCGAACAGGGCAATGGGAAGCCCGTCCTCGTCCGTCCTTTGCCGCGGAGTCGACAGAGCGGCCTGGGCAAACCCGGTAGCCGTCTCCGCATCACCCCTCCGAAACGCGTTGGCCGCCAGAAGCATCTGGAGATAGGCCCGACGTGTTGAATCAGACTCGGTCGACAGCCGCCTCTCGTACAGCCTGAAAGCGGCTGCGGGGTTGCCGTCCCTGAACTCTCGCTGACTAGCCCTCGTCAGGAATACACCGAATTCCGGATCCGCCATTGCCTGATCATCAGGTGGCGCGGCGGCTTGAAACGCACCCCCCGCGAGGTATCCCAAATACAAAGCCCCCCCGTCCTTGGGCCTCTTGAGGTCCCCCGACGGCGCAACCACAGACCCCTCCAGATAACCCTCCATACGGTCCGCCAGCGCCCTGGCCTCAAGCGTCAGCGCGTCCGCATCCCGTCGACTGGCCAGTTCGCTCTCTTGCCGGATGAGAAGGAAACCAAACAGCAGGAGCATGCCGCCCGGGAGGATCACTCCGAGGGCCAGCCAAATGACGTGCCGGGGAAGACCTTTGCGTTCCATGCCAGATACAGCAGAGCAGAGCGAAACCAAACTACACGCGGCCGGAGGTCGGACTGTCACGGTTATGTCTACCCACAAGCGGACTAGAAAGCGTCCGTCCTCGTCCGTAATCTCGAAATGTGGACCATTTGAATTCAGGCACAGCTCGTGTCCCTGGTACCGCACATCCGGTCCCTGATAGACCACACACTGGGAATCGTGCGTCTCGCTCTCCCCGCGGGAGCAACCCACGAAGGTCGGGTTCTTGGGGTCCCGGATGTCAATCATGTGCAGATCGAACACCTGCATTCCGTGATCTCCCGCACCGTCTGCCACAATAAAGACGTGGTCCTTGTAGGTCTTGATGTCCCGCCACAACTGTGAGGGAGGCGTGCCCCAGGGCTTCGGCAGATCGTCAAGATCGAACACAAGGCACTTGAGGACGCTTTTCTCAAGACGGGCTTCTTCGGAGACCGGCTGTGCCTGGTGCCCAAGGGAGAGGAGTTCTTCTAACTGAGCCTCGGAAGCACGCCTCCAGCCCGTCCAAAGTGGGTGACGATTCCCTGCTTACCCAGGTCTCCAGCGGCCGGCCGGACAAATCTGTCCTCGGACTCTCGGTAGTAAAGACAGCCGGCCTCTCCCATGGGCCTCGAGTCCACGAAGTCTGCAGCGATCGCAAGCGCCTCGAGCCACCGGCGCTTGGCTTCGACCAGGTCGATCGGACGGACCAGATCCAGTCGGGCAAAGTCCTCCGGCCGATTTCTGCCGCGGCGGCGTATCTGTTCCAAGAGGGACAAGGGTGAATACCCGGGGTCCTTGGCAATCGCTGCCCAGACAAGCGGTCCCAGTGCGAGGATGTTGTCGATTACGTAAAGGATATCAACGAAGTCTCTGGCCTCTTCGCGTCCCGCGAGCGCCAGAATTTTGTTGGTTGCTGCGTCGATGTCGTGAAGGACGTAGCCTCCCAGATCACTCTTGGTAACCGGCATGAACCGCCAGGCCGAATCGCGGGCCCAGTCGATCTGAGTCGAATCTCCTCCCCGGCTGACAATGGAGCGGATGAAGCCCGGCTGAGAGATGACCGTTTCCAGCCCGAAACCTTCTGCCGTCAGGAGTTTGGCATCCTGGGCAAAGGCTATCGCCACACCCTCGAGAGCATCATGAAATAGGTCCAGATCGCGAGAGTATCTCGTTGAGGTGGGCGAGAAGTGGAGGACTGTCCCACCGGCCAGGTAGCTCTCGGGGGTGCGCACGGGCCCAATGACCGCGAGGATTTCGTGCTGTAGTCGGGTTATCGGCACAGCCTTGCCGCTGTGTCCCAAGCCTCTCGGTCACCACGCCGCTTCAGCCCGTCGCAAACCCAATCGACATCCCCCAAACCGATGTGCAAGGATGGAGGAGAAGACCAAAAACACCGTGCGTGGAAGCGTCGAAACGCCTTCCGCGCCTCACGGACGCGCACCATGTCGCGGGCCATCTTCGGGTCGAGTTCGCGGCGGCTCTTCTTGCCCCCTTTTCGACCGATGGTCGAGAGGTATTGCTTTACGGGATCTGACATCATAGAACGTAACCGGCTTATGATATATTTGATTCCTGCGCCGCCATTTCCCAGTCAGAGACGTTGGAGCTTTGACCGACCTAACCAGCCGCGAAACACGCGGATTTGCGTCGCCCCGGTCTGCACCGTAATTCTACCGGCATGACTGGACTCCACCTCTCCCACTACGCCATCGAAGCCGAACTCGGCCGCGGCGGCATGGGCATTGTCTTTCGGGCGAAAGACACCAAGCTCAACCGCACTATTGCGCTGAAGGTGCTCCCGGCTGGCGCGCTGGCCAGCGAGGACGATCGGGCGCGGTTCCGCCGTGAGGCCCAGGCCTCCGCCCAACTCAACCATCCCAACGTCTGCCACGTTTACGAGGTGGACGAGGCCCAGCCGCTCTCCCCGGACGGCAAACCGGTCGAAGGCCAGACCGAGCCCAGGCTCTTCATCGTGATGGAGTACATCGCCGGGGAGACGCTGCACGACTACGTCAAGAAAGGACCGCTGAAGCTGCAGGAGGCCGTGAATATCGCCGGCCAGATCGCTGAAGGACTGAAGGAGGCGCACGCCAAAGACATCGTGCACCGAGACATCAAGAGCGCCAACATCATGCTGACCGAGGGCGGTGTGGCGAAGGTCCTGGACTTCGGGCTGGCCAAGACAAACCAGTCCACGATGCTGACGCGCATGGGCTCGACGCTGGGCACGGTGGCCTACATGAGTCCCGAACAGGCGCGCGGGCAGGAAGTCGATGGCCGCTCAGACCTCTACAGCCTGGGCACGGTCCTCTACGAGATGGTCGCCGGGCGTCTCCCCTACAAGGGTGACTATGAGCAGGCGGTGCTCTACGGGATCCTTAATGAAGCCCCCGAGCCGTTGACCGCGGTGCGCACTGGCGTGCCGTTGCAGCTAGAATGGATCGTCGACAAGCTGCTGAAGAAGGAAGCGGAGTACCGGTACCAGAGCGCAGCTGGCCTGTTGGCCGACCTCAAGTCGCTCGACCTGAGCGGCAGTGGGCGCACCGTGGCGTCGATGCCGGCTCAGTCTGATGCCGATGTAACGCCTGAGAGAAAGGCCGCGCCCGGGCTTTGGGTGTGGGGAGTCGCTGCGCTGACACTTCTCGTCGGACTTGCAGCCGGCCGGCTGCTCTGGTCACAGGAGGTTGAGGCCGAGCCACCCAGGCGGCTCATGATGTCGTTTGCTCCGGCCGTGAATCCAGTCTTTTCGCTCTCTATTTCTGCAGATGGTCGCGCCATCGCGACCCACGACTTAAATGAGTCAGAGTCCAGTCTGATCTTGGCCGTTCGGTTTCTCGACGAGCCCGCAGCAAGGATTCTCACTCCTGTGGAGGATTTCAGTTGGCCCTCTTTATCTCCGAGTGCCCGGTGGGTAGCCTACCACTCTGACGAGGGTCTCATGCGCGCCTCCACGGATGGCGGGTCTCCCGAACTGGTTGCAGAAGTGAATGGTACCAACACGACCTGGCTTTCGGAGGATGTGCTCATCTCGAACGGAGAGGGGCTCCGGAGTATTTTTCGTATTCCGATCGGTTCCGCGGCGGAGCGCGTGAACCTGATTGGAGCAGACTCACTTCGGTTCTTCCACCTCGCGGCCATCCCCGGTACGGAGATCTTGCTGGCTACTGGACGTGGGGACGACATCAATCAACTCGTCGCCATAGACCTGAAATCCGGAAAGGTTGTACGCCTCCTGGATAGGGCCTCCTGGCCCAGGTTTGTCGCGCCAGGTTACTTGCTCTTCTTCAGAAATGGCGACATCTACGGCGCGTCATTTGACCTGGCAAGCCTGGAAGTTGGACCCACATTCTTGGTGCAGCCTGATGTCGATGCCACTTCAAACGGGAGGTTTGTGTTCTTCGATATATCTCCAGCAGGTGTGATGGTTTTCCACCCGGCCGGCGACCGGCTGACCGAAGGTTTGGGAACCCGTAGCCTGGCGATGGGGCCACTCGATGGGACCTTGGCTCCTTTTCCAG
Organism: Rhodothermales bacterium; assembly: GCA_047619685.1. Classification (GTDB taxonomy): domain Bacteria; phylum Bacteroidota; class Rhodothermia; order Rhodothermales; family UBA10348; genus JABDJZ01. Next base: position 11,428 of record JBLHLC010000061.1, on the reverse strand, counting down.
TCGACCCCAACAACTGGTTTGACCCGCGTTTCTCTCCCGACGGGACCCGGCTGTTGGCACACGGCTCCTCTCGGGACGGAGGCACCGAGATCTGGATGCTGGATGTGGCCCGCGGGACTACCGCGCGGATGACGATTTCTCCAGGAGAGGACGAGACGGCCGTCTGGGCGCCGGGCGGTGACTTCTTCTACTACTCATCCGACATAGATGGCAACGACAACCTGCTGCGCCAATCGGTCGATGGTTCTGCTCCCACCGACACGTTGTATGAGGCCGACGGCCATCTTCACATCGAGTCGGTATCCCCGAGCGACGATGCAGTAGTAGTCTCGATCCTGCACCCCGAAACCAACAATGACCTCTGGCTGATCGAAAGGGCCAGCGGGGAGGCACGACCGTTGTTGAACGGGCCGGCAAGCGAGGTGGCAGGCAAAATCCATCCTTCTGGCAGTCTGATTGCCTTTCAATCTGACGTCTCCGGTAGGGAGGAGGTCTATGTGGCCCAGTTCCCGGGAATGGTGAGTGTCCAGCCCGTTTCGTCCGTTGGTGGGATGACACCGGTCTGGTCTTCGGACGGTCGAGACCTGTATTACATCGAGGATCAAACGCTGATGCGAGTCGATTTTTCGACCGGAAGCCCTGGTGCAGTCGAGGCTGTTCAGGATTTGGGACCAAACACGTATCTGTCCAGCCCACACACCATGTTCGACGTTTTCGGTGACCAGCTGGCCCTTGTTCTGACAGGCGAGGACGACGCGGAATACTCGACGCCACAGGTGGTCACCGGGGTGCGTGAATTGCTGCGATCGCTCGACCCGAAGAACCGCTGAGGCTCGGGCGGATTTGCCTTCGGAGAGCGCTCGGGTCGAGGCGGTGGATTAGCTGGACCTGCCCAACGCAACGTTATCCAAGCACATCCCGAACACCCTCGATCACCCGGTCTACGTGTTCTTCGCTGTTGAACACATGCATCGAGACCCGGATCGCGTTCAGGTTCTGTTCGGTGACAACCCTAAGACGGAGGTGATGCTCTCTGCCGAGGGCCTGATTCAGCTCGCTGTAGGCCATCTTCTCCGATCGGAAAGTCAGTATGGAGCCTCGCATGGGATCGGGCTCGGGAGTCAGAATCTCCACCGAATCCACCGTCAGGAGCCCAGCTCGCAAGCGACGCGCCAGTGCCAGGCCGCGTTCCCGGACGCGATCCATCCCGATCCTCGACATGAACGAAACCGCCTCCGCGACGGCGGCCACGAGCGGCGCGTTGCGGGTCCCACTCTCGTGTCGCCGCGCCGTGGGGACGTATTCCAGGGTGTCGGGAAGGTGGTACCCCGCATCGGAATAAGCACCGACTTCGGTCGGCCACACGTCGTCGAGTCGTGCCTTCCGAATGAACAGGATCCCCGTACCGTGGGGGGCTCCGAGCCATTTGTGACCGGACGTGGCATACGAATCGCATCCGATGTCATGCAGATCGATGGGGAGCATCCCGGCCGATTGGGCCCCGTCGATATGGAACCAGACGCCATGACTGGCCGCGATCTGGGCGATCCGCTTCGCCGGGAGGAGAATTCCCGTGGGCGCCGTGACGTGACTGATCTGAATGACGCGCGTACGGTCGGAGATGAGCGCTTCGATGCGCTCGAGGGTGGTCTCCTGACGGATGGAATCCGGCTGAAACGTGCGGACGCGGACGCCATTGCGTTTGAGCTGGTTTAGCCAGGGGATCGCACCGCCGGGATGGGCGCTCGCATCGATAATGATCTCGTCCCCGCTCGTGAGCCGCAGTCCCGCGGCCACCGTGGCGTTGCCTTCGGTAGCGTTTCGGGTGAACGCCACTTCGTCCGGGTCGGCACCGAAAAAGGAGGCCACCGTTTCGCGCGCCGGGTCGAACAGGTTGTGGCCGGTTTCGGACAGCGTCTGAAGCCGATCTGTCTCCTCCCGGAATCGCTTCAACACGGGATCCGGAGCGGGGCCGAGTCCTCCCGTGTTCAGATAGATCCTGCTCGGAGAGAGCGTATAGAGCTTCCCGATCTCCTCCCAGAAATCCCCTGGCGAAACGTGGTCGGGATCGGGAAACCGGGCGGGTCCCTGCGCCGTGGGAAACCGCGTCAACGCGGGAACGGACATCGCAGCCGTCTTGAGAAAGGATCTTCGGCTGGCCATAGCTGCACGCGGACGTCAAATACTGAATCCGAACAAGAAACGGGAACGCGCTCCATGGCGCAATGCAATCCCGAAAGCTGGATCTTCCTAGCTTGCCGGAATTGGCATAGTCTCTTGCCTATAAGACCAGCGCTACCGAGCAACCAGGACAGACAAACCCTATGGCCCGAACCCTTTTTGACCGGGCGACCAATGTCGCGGCGTTCCTCGTGGTCCTGCTTGCCAACTACCTCGCCAACGCCCTGCCGCTGGGCGGGCGGACGACGGGTCAGATTTCTGACGCCTACCCCACGCTGTTCACGCCGGCGGGCTATACGTTTGCCATATGGGGCGTCATCTACCTGCTTCTCATCGGGTTCGTGATCCGGCAGGCATGGCCTTCGGAACGTGGTGGTGGTGCCCTTGCGCGGATCGATTGGCCCTTCCGAATCAACTGCCTTGCAAACGCCTCGTGGATCGTCGCCTGGCACTACGACCAGTTGGTCCTGTCACTCGTCTTCATGATGGTGATCCTCTGGTCACTGGCTCGGATAGTCGGCCACTTGCGGAATGATCCAGAGGTGCAGCGGGGCTGGTCTTACCTGCTGATCGCACTACCCTTCAGCGTCTACTTCGGCTGGATCAGCGTGGCCGCGATTGCAAACGTCAGTGTTTTGCAGTCCGCTTGGGGTCTGAACGACCTCCTGATCGGTCAGGCGGCGTGGACCTTCCTGAAGCTGGGCGCCGCGGCCGTTGCCGCCGTAGTCATCGGCTGGAAACGCGCCGACCCGCCGTACGCGTTCGTCGTCACATGGGCGGCGTTGGGCATAGCCGCCGCGCGAGCGGAGCATCCGCAACTGCAGGTTGCGGCACTGGTGGTGGCCGGGGTGGCGTTCTTGTCCGGCGCATTCGCGACTTGGCGACGCTGCTGATTGGGAACGCGGACGGGAACGGGAACGGTGTTGAAACCAACAGCAATTGTGATACACTGGCATTGACTGATTCTGGACTCTCCGGCGTCGGTGCGCTCAATCACCAGACTCCGGTCCCAGCATGTTCCTCTCACGAATCACAAAGGCTCTTCGCGCGCAGAACTGGTTCGCCGTCCTTGTCGAACTCGTGATTGTCGTAGTGGGTGTTGCGATAGGTTTTCAGATTACTACTTGGGGCAATGCCAGTGCGGATAGGGAGACTGAGCAGAGCTACCTGGTCCAGCTTGTCAGTGACTTGAAAACGACTGCCGAGATGGGAGCTATCGTCGAAACGGGTCTCGCAGCGTCAGATCGGGCAGCGAGTCGCCTATTTGAGAGCTTTCGGATGGCAGATCCCCCATCGGCCGATTCCCTGCTCTGGCTGAGTAGCACTGCCACCACGATGAGTGAGGTCACGCCTATTCTGGGCACGTTCGAAGCCCTTGTGAGCACCGGTGATCTGGCCCTGATTCGCAACGACACCCTGCGGATGTTCATTCCAACCTATCTCGAAAGCCAGAAACAGCTGGTGGCCATGAGCGCGATGATTCGCAATCGTTCGTTCGATTCCATGGCAGAGTTTGCCCGGTACGTGGATATTGCCGAAGCCGACGAGGCCCTGGTCTCGGGTGGAGGCAGCGTTGGTTATCCCCGGCCTGCGGTCAGCACCGCCTCGTCACCGTCACAGCGACCTTCCACGTTCCCGTTTGATGCATCCGAGTTTCTGGGCAACCCAGATGCTTACCGTGCCGTCTATAGGATGCATCACCTCAAGATTCAGGCGCGGCTACTGCGAAATCGCCTAGTCAGAAGTGCCACGAGCTTCGGGAAGACGGTGGAGAGTAAAATTGCAAAGTGACCCGAATCTATGCGCCGGCCGACGATGTCGGACCGAAGACTGGTAGCTCCAAGTAATGAAAGCAGTCGTCTACCATAGATATGGGACCCCCGATGTCCTTAGGCTGGAGGAAGTGGACAAGCCAAGCCCGAAGGATGCGGAGGTCTTGATTCGGGTTCGCGCCGCCGAAGCCACGAAGTCTGACTGTGAGTTGCGAAGCTTCAACTTCCCGGTGAAGTGGTTCTGGCTGCCTCTACGCCTGGCCTTTGGGATTGCCAAACCCAGAAGACCCATACTGGGGGGCTATCTGGCCGGCGAAGTCGAAGCGGTGGGAAAAGACGTCACGAAGTTCAAGGCCGGCGACCGCGTGTTTGGCTCGGCGGGATTCCAGATGGGCGCCTATGGCGAATATGTTTGCCTGCCGGAAAGTGCGACACTCGTGCACATGCCCGCCGCCATGAGCTTCGAAGAGGCGGCAGCGATTCCGCTCGGTGGTCTGAACGCCCTTCACTACCTGAGACGAGCCCGGATTCAGGAGGGCGAAAGTGTCCTTGTGAACGGCGCCGGCGGCAGCATCGGCACCTTCGGCGTTCAGATTGCCAAATCGATGGGAGCCCAGGTGACGGCCGTCGACAGCGGGATCAAGAAGGAGATGCTGCTCGCGATTGGGGCCGATCACTTCATCGACTACACCGAACGCGACTTCACATCCGGCAGCGAGCGGTACGATGTGATATTGGATATGGTCGCCGGGAGAGGGTACTCGGCGTGCGTAAACACGCTGAACCCGAACGGCCGCTACCTGATGGCGAATCCACGTTTCAGTTACATGTTCAGATCTGTTGTGACCTCCAGGTTCACCAACAAGCAGGTGCTTTTCGCCTTTGCAGGTGAGAAAGTGGACGAACTGCTCGCTCTAAAAGAAATGGCTGAACAGGGCAAACTGAAATCAGCCATCGACAGGGTGTATCGCTTCGAGCAAGCGGCCGAGGCGCATGAGAGGGTCGAAACAGAGCAACGACTGGGCATCGTCGTGCTTTCTGATTGCGGGGAGGGACGGCTGACCCAGGTCCCGCCAACCATGTGTTCCTTCAGCGTGTCTAACCGTCATCCCCCCACCGTTGACCGGCCAAGACCAGGATGATCCGCAATTTCTTCCGCGTCGCCTTTCGCAACATGCTGCGACACAAGGGCTATGCTGCCTTGAATATTCTCGGCCTGGCGGTCGGCCTGGCGTGCGCGTTCGTCATCGTCATCTGGATTCAGGACGAGGTCAACACAGACCGATTCCACGAGGACAGCGATCGGATTTATTCGGTAATGCGCCATTCGACGTTTGGCGGGACAAGAGGCACGACGGCCTCAATGCCGAAGCCCTTGGCACAGGCTATGCGCGAAGACTATCCGGAGGTAGAGCATAGCGTCCTCCTCAGCTGGGACAGCTGGATGTTACTGGGGCACGAGAACGAGCGGATGCGGATAAACGGTCGATGGGCCGGCCCCGATTTTTTTGAGCTCTTTTCCTTTCCGCTGGCGATAGGCGACGCCGAGACTGCCCTTGATGCGCCTGAGTCCATTGTCCTCACCGCCAAAACGGCCCAGCGGTTCTTCGGGCGCGATTGGCGTACGCGCGCAGACATTCTTGGGCAGCGGATCCGTGTCGACAACCGAGTGGACTTGACGGTGACTGGCGTTGCAGAGAATCCACCGCCAACCTCTACGATCGACTTCGCCTTCATCATCCCGATCGAAGAGTATGTCCGCCGGAATGATTGGGTTGAGGCATGGGACAACAACGGCCTGAGCATCTGGGCGAAGTTGCATCCGGGGGCCAGCGTCACGGCTTTCAACGCCAAGTTCAAGGAGGTCATTGACCAGCATCAAAATTCCTACGACACCGAGGCCTTTCTCTATCCTATCACGCGGGCCTACCTGTACGGAGACTTCGAGAACGGTGTTCAAGTCGGCGGTCGGATCGAGTACGTCCGTGCATTCAGCCTGGTGGCCTTCCTGATCATACTGATCGCGAGTATCAATTTCATGAACCTGGCCACAGCCCGAAGTGCCCAGCGCGCACGGGAAATTGGCGTGCGTAAGACGGCAGGTGCCACGCGCGCCTCGTTGGCCGCGCAGTTCATGGGCGAGTCGCTCCTGAAGGCGATCATCGCGTTCTTCATCGCGCTGGGGCTGATGGCGCTCCTCCTGCCTTCGTTCAACACGCTGACCCAGAAGGGTGTGACGCTCGGCAGCATGGGGCCGACTCTCTGGCTGCTCTTCGCTGCGGTCGCGCTCCTCACGGGCGTCCTGGCCGGCACGTACCCAGCGATCTACCTGTCCGGGTTCTCGGTGACCTCCGTCTTCAGACTGCGAACCACGGCATCCGGACGCGGCTCCGCCTTGCGGAAGGCGCTTGTGGTGGCCCAGTTCTCGATGTCAATCATCCTCATCGTCGGCACGCTGACGGTGTACCGGCAGCTTGAGTATATCCGCTCGAAAGACCTCGGACTTGACAAGGAAAATGTCGCGATGGTCCGACTCGAAGGTGGAATCCTTGACCAGTTCGAAGCCTTCAAGCGGGAGTTGGCAGCGGTCGACGGCGTGCTCGGTATCACGACATCCAACAACAATCCATTGCAGATCGGGAACGATACGATCGGGGTTCAATGGGAGGGCAAGGACCCGGATGACAATACCCTGTTCTGGAATTCTGCTGTCGGCTACGGTTTTGTAGAGACAATGGGCATCGAACTCTCCCAGGGTCGCGAGTTCTCCGAAGCGTTTGGCGCCGACTCAAGCAACTACCTCGTCAATTGGCGTGCGGCTGACGCCATGGGGTTGGACGATCCCGTCGGTAAGGAGATTGCCTTTTGGGAGGTTCCAGGTACCATCGTCGGCGTGATGGAGGACTTCCACATGGGGTCCATGTATCGACCGATTCGCCCGGTCATTCTCCGCCTTCGCCCCCAGGACACCAACATCCTGATCGTCCGCACGGAAGCCGGACGGACCCAGGAGGCGCTCGCTGGCCTGGAGACCCTCTACGGTCAATTCAATCCGGAATACGTCCTGAATGTCCGGTTCATGGATCAGGAGTATGAGGAGTCCTATCGTAGCGAGGTGGTTCTGGGAACGCTCGCGAACGCGTTCGCCGTGGTCGCCTTGTTCATCGCCTGTCTGGGGCTGTTCGGGCTGGCCTCGTTCACCGCCGAGCAGCGATCAAAAGAGATTGGCATCCGGAAGGTCCTCGGCGCGTCCGTCCCGAGCGTGGCCAATCTTCTCTCCCGCGAATTCCTGCTGCTCGTTGCCGTGGCATTCCTCATTGCCGCGCCGATTTCCTACGTGGTAATGGAAGATTGGCTGGGCAACTTCGCCTACCGCGTCGATCTGGGAGTCGGAGTTCTTGGCCTGGCCTTCGCGCTCACGCTGATCATCGCCTGGGCGACGGTCAGCTATCAGTCCATCCGCTGCGCTCTTCTCGATCCGGTGCACTCGCTGCGGGCAGAGTAGGGGCCCTGCCCGTTAGAACGAGAGCGCCTCGTCACACCTGCCACCCACTAACCTTGCCACCACGCGCTGATCCGTTGCCCCCATTTATGTTGGCGGAGGCGTAGTATTGGGGCTGATCTCATTGCTGCCCATTTTGCCTCAATGGCCGTTGCTTATAGCCTTTGGGATGAAGTACCCAGAGCAGAATGAGCCTGGGACTGCGAAAGTACACCGCGCACCTGCATATCGACCGCTCCCCCAACTCTCGACCGCACATGAAGCCCCTCTTCGCGCTATCCCTCCTCATCTTCGCCTGCGCCGCTTGTGCAGACTCCGACAGCTCGGATCGCTACGCTGAAGCCGAATCGACAACTGTCGCCACCTTCGACGCACCGCTCGGCGTTCAGTTGTGGAGCTTTCGCGCCAAGGCCCAGGAAGACCCGATCGCCATGCTCGCAATGGTCCGCGACATGGGCTTCACACATGTGGAAACCGCGGGTCTGTACGACATGCCCGCAGACGCCTTCGCCCAGGCCATCGAAGACGCAGGTCTTCAGGTCACGTCAATGCACGTCGGGCTCGACGAGATGAAGGCCAATATGGAAGGTGTGATCGCCAATGCCAAGGCCGTCGGCGCCGGGTACGTAGGCACCGCCTGGTATCCTCACGAGGGCGACTTTTCCGAAGCCACTGCGCGCCAGGCGATCGCGGACTTCAATCAGGTGGGTCAGGCCTTGAAGGACGCCGGACTCCAGTTCTTCTACCACAACCACGGCTACGAGCCGCGCCCTTTTGGAGATGGCACCTTGCTGGATCTGATAATCGACGAGACAGATCCGGACCTCGTTGCATTCGAGATGGACGTGCTCTGGACCTGGCTGCCGAACGTCGATCCGGTTGCCCTCATCCAACGGCATCCTGGACGGTTCAAGCTGATGCACATCAAGGACATGAAGCCCGGAATAGAGCGGGGCTCCCTGAGTGGCGGACTGCCCGAAGAGCAGAAGGCCGTCATCGGCCAGGGGCAGGTGGACTGGCCCACGCTACTTGAGGTCGCCCAGGCAGACGGTTTTGAACACTTCTATCTGGAGGAGGAGTCCACCGATCCGGTGGGAAATGCTCCGAAAAGCGTCACCTATCTGAAGTCGGTGACTTACTGAACCTGTTTGCCTAGCTGGCGAAACTACTCGCCCAGTAGATCCTGGTACTCGGGGTTCTGGGTAATGAAATGTCCGACATAGGAGCATTGCGGTCGGACCGCCAAGCCTTCTTCACGCGCCCAGTTGAGGGCCTCCCGCACCAGCATCGCGGCAATGCCCTTTCCGCGATGTGCGTACGGGACCATCGTGTGATGGAGGGAGACGCAGTCCTCTAACCGGATGTAGTCGGCTACCGCAGGCTGCCCGCCGAGGTCAATCTGGAATCGGCTTTGCGCATGATTGTGGACTACGTGCAGGGTGTCGGGGTCTGTCATCCGAGTTGTACTCCGGGCTATAGGGTTGCTAGGCCGAGATGCTTCACAAACGGATCAAAGTCTCTGTCGGCATACAGCAACGCGTGACTGTTATCGATGCAGTAGCTGGCAATGATGACATCTGTGGTCTTTCGAATGGTAACACCCTTTTTCCGAAGAGCGCGGAAGTTCTCGGCACACTTGATGGAGCGCTCAACACCGAGCATCTCAAGAACCGGCAAAGCCAACAGCGCTCGCTTCGCACGTAGGTAATCTCTGTCGGAGCGAAAGCCCTGGAGAATCTCGGCCAAGATTAGATCGCCGATGGCGATTGGATCTCGTCCCAACAGCGAGTCCAGCGCCCGACTCTGCGGTGTTTCCCGGCCATTGAAATAGTCAATCCAGACACTCGTGTCCACGATGATCACGAGTCGGTCCTCATTTCGTCAAGATCACCATCCCACTCGAGTTTGCCACGGAGGTCTTTGATGTCAGCTTGCTGGTTGAGGCGGACAATCGTCTTCAGGCCCAGGTCGACAGCCTCTCGCTTCGTCTTGAGGCCCGTAATTTTCAACACCCTGCTCATGAGGGCGTCGTCGATAACGATGTTTGTGCGCATGACTTTCGAATGTGTATCGGAGGCGGGTATCATACACATCGCACTGGCCACTGGTTTCTACTGGCGGGCCACTCACAAACACATTGCTCGGCCCCTATAGGTAAGAGCGGCTTCGGGTCGGTAGCGTAACACCAATCTGCGAGTAGCGCTGGAGACTTCGACAAGGCCGTAGTGGCCGGCGGATGCGTCCCACTACTCGGCCCGTCGGGCACCTGAAGCTCGGTCTCCTAGTTCTCGTGCAGGTTGTCAACCGGGTTGGACAGGGCGGCTTTCACCGTCTGAGATCCTATGATTGACAGCGTGACGGCCAGAATCGCAAAGAGCCCCAGAGCAACCGTACCGACACCCATGTTGACCCGGTATTCGAAGGCCTGAAGGAAGAACGTGCTCGCGACCCAGGCAATCGGGATGGAGACGACGGCCGCGATGCCAATCAGTATCAAGAACTCCCGCGAGAGCATGCGGACCAAGCCGGATACCTCGGCCCCGAGGACTTTTCGGATACTGATTTCGCGTGTCCGGCGCTCTACATTGAAGGACGCGATTCCCAGGAGACCGAGGCAAGCGATGATTACCGTCAGCATGGCGATAAACCCGATGAGGCGATACATGTCGCGAACCAGGAGGTTCACAAAATTATCCTTGAGCTGCGCCTCGAAGACCGCATAGTCAACCTGCCGAGGATGACCCATCGCGGTCCAGGCCGCCTTGATGTCCTCGACGCCGTCCTCCAGTCTGCCTGGCACCAGGCGGACGTTTGCCCAACTGATGCTGGCGGTGTCGTAGACAAACAGGTTGGGCGAAATGGCGCTGGTTAATGGGTCTGTGTTGAAGTCTCGGAGGACACCAGCGATGGACAGAACCGTCGAGTCTCCCATTATGAATGACTCCCCGACCGCATCTGCTGCGGCGCCCAGATTCAGCCTCTGCAGGAGTTTTTCATTCACAAGAACCCGTCTGGAAGTGGTAAAATCCATCTCAGGCGTCAGATTTGTGCCGGCAATCAAGTCTAGCTCCAGGGTCTCAACGAGGTTTTCGTCGATGGCGTACTGGTAGGCCTTCACCCTGTCCTCGATGGCCATTCCGGCGTTTGACACCCAGCGGTCAGAGCGTGAGCCGAGCGCAGGGATGTTGGAAATACCCGATACCCGCTCGACACTCGAACTGGATGCCAGGCCGTCGCGAAATCTTTCGAAAGGGACGTCGAAGAGGCGAACGTTGATGATGTTGGACTGAGCAAAGCCGTAGTCGGCCTGCTGCATAAAGTTTGCCTGCCGGCTCATGGTCAACGTCACTATCACGAAGATCAGGGACAGTGAAAACTGAATGACGACCAGGGACTTCCGTAGTGCGGAGCCTCCTTTTCCCGAGCGGTCGGTCATCCCCTTGACAGCATCTGCGGGCTGAAAACGCGACAGGAAGAGGGCCGGATACAATCCTGCAATCAGTCCAACCGTCAGCGTGAAGATCAGGATCACCCCGTACAAGCCCAGGTCCGAGCCGTAGTCCACCAGCAGCGTCATCCCCGTTTGCGATACGAACGACATACTATTGAAGGACGGCACCATCCACCTGAGCAGGCCAACCGCGACAAGCACGCTCAGCGACGAAATCGCGACGGCTTCGATGATAAACTGGACCGTGATGTGGGAGCGTGCCGCGCCGAATACCTTGCGGACGCCCACTTCCCGGCTACGCTTCATGGCGCGACTGACGGTGAGTCCGACATAGTTGAAGCACGCGGTCAACAGAATCATCAAGGCGAGGGCGCCCAGAAACCAGGCCGCAGCACCAGGTAGCATTGCACCCAGTTCGTTCCCCATCGATACTCCCAGACTCATGTCCGGGACCCGCTGCACGACCAGGTTGACCAGGCGATTGTCGTCACGCGCCGCAAAATGAACCGGGATGAGGGCATC
>JBLHLC010000060.1:0-17592 GCA_047619685.1 Rhodothermales bacterium | reverse complement strand
GTTGCGCAAGTCCCTGACCCGGTATTCCTCCGCCAGTTGGTAGCCGCGGAGTTGCATGGCCCACCGTTCCTTGAGATCCATCATGTAAATATAGAGCGCCCACAAGGCCGGGCGTCACGAATCATCCTGGCGGGGCCGAACTGTCGCTCACCCCCCAGGCAGAAACGACGGCGCCGGAAACGGCCCGCGGGCCATCTCGATCTGCTGGGCTATGCGAAGCAGAATGGCCTCACTGTACGGTGCCCCTCCGACCGACACGCCGACCGGAAGGTTGTTCACCAGAGCCATCGGGACGGTCAAGTCGGGATAGCCGCTGATGGCAAAGATGCCCCATCCGCCGCCAACCCAATCGGACTCCTCTTCATCGTCCCTCTTGATTTTGCCCGCCGGTCCATTGGACGGAGCGATCAATGCGTCGACGTTGTAGTCGGCCATGGCCTGATCCAGCGCGTTCCGGGTCAAGGTCGCGTTGTTCTCGAGGGCGTCCAGGTACTCCGGGTCTGTAAGCGGGCCTCTGGCCTCCGCCCGTATGAAGATTTCCTGCCCGAACAGCGGCATGACCAGCTCGGCATTGGCATCGTTGAACGCGATCAGATCAGCGAGCGAACTCATGCCGTTCGGCGACCCGTGGGACATTAGGTACTGGCCGAGGTCGTGTTTGAACTCGAACGATAGCACGGGACCCTGTCGGAGCCGGCCATCCACCTTCACGACGACCGAGTCCACAATGGTGGCCCCCGCGTTTCTGAGTGCACTCACCACGTCCTCGTAGGCCTTCTCGATGTCGGCGTTCTTGCCGGCGCCCGAGTAATCGCGCTGAACCCCGATGCTGATTCCGCTCAGATCGGGTAGAGATAGCGCGTCGGCGTAGTTCGGAATCACGGCAGGAAAATCTTTGGACGCCGCGTCCGCCGGATCCCGGACGGCCATGACCTGCAGCATGGCGGCCGCGTCTGCGACCGAACGGGCCATTGGGCCGGCGGTATCCTGGCTGTGGGCAATGGGAATGATTCCGTCTCGACTGACCAGCCCGAGCGTCGGCTTGACACCCACCACTCCGTTGAACGAGGCGGGGCACATGATGGACCCATTCGTCTCGGTTCCGACGCTCAAGAGGGCCATGTCTGCCGCCACGGCCGAGGCCGGACCGCTGGACGATCCGCACGGCCCCCGATCGAGCACATAGGGGTTCAGGTTCTGGCCTGCCAGGCTGCTCCAGCCGCTCGAAGAATTGGTGGATCGGTAGTTGGCCCACTCGCTCAGGTTCGCCATCCCGAGGACGACCGCGCCGGCGTCACGGAGGCGTGCGACCAGGAAGGCGTCCTTTCCGGGCATGTACCCGGCCAAGGCCATCGAACCGGCCGTGGTCGCCATCGAGTCCCGCGTGTCGATGTTGGCCTTCAGCAGGACCGGAACGCCGTGAAGCGGACCCCGCGGACCGGACTTCTCGCGCTCCTCGTCCAGGGCGGCCGCGATGCGCAAGGCCGCCGGATTCAGCTCGATGACCGCGTTCAGGGTCGGGCCAGCGTCGTCGATTTCGGCGATGCGGTCCAGGTAATATTGCGTAAGCGAAACGGCTGTCAGGGCACCGGATGCCATGTGGGTCTGGGCCGACGCCACGTCGAGACGGTTGTACTCTTCGATCGGAAGCGGCGCCGCCTTCTCCGGCGCACATCCTGTGCCGGCCAGCGCCAGGGCCAGCAGGTAAATCGTTGGCATTCCTATTATGAAGGAACGACTCCTGACTGCCGCAAAAGTGGCTTTCATCCGTGTCGCAGGCAAATCATTTTTAGGAACGGGTATCATGATGGCTTGCAACGGGGATCGTGGTACGAACGAACGGTAGCCCAAAAGAAACGCCGAAATCGGCCCGGCTACAAACTGGCCTGACGCCGCGTCAACTTTCCCTCTTGGCAATAGTATCTCGACTCCCGGGCAGTGGATTGCGCGGAACGTCCCGGTGATGACATGAAAGACCTATGCGGCATCAGCTGGCGCTCCCTGTTCGTCGCGACGGTGGCATGGTCGATGGCCCTCTGCGCTCCCGCTCAGGCGCAACCTCTGATTTCGTCCAACCTCCCGATCATCGTCATCGAGGCGGGGCGGCCGATCCCGGATTCCCCACGCGTCATGGCGCGGATGGCCGTGATCCATCACGGGCCGGGGCAGCGCAACCGGCCCACGGACCCGCCAACCGGTTACGACGGTCCCATCGCGATAGAGATACGCGGCTCTTCCTCCCAGTCGTTTCCGAAGAAGTCGTATGCAGTCGAACTCCGCACGACCGACGGTCAGGACGCGCAGGCCTCGCTCCTGGATCTGCCAGCTGAAGAAGACTGGATCATCCACGGTCCCTACTCCGACAAGTCCTTTCTGCGCAATGCACTCGTCATGCACCTCTCGAATCGCATTGGCCGGTACGCCAGTCGGACCCGGTTTGTGGAGCTCGTTCTGGACGGATCCTACGAGGGGGTTTATGTCCTGATGGAGAAGGTCAAGCGCGATCGGAACCGGGTGGACATCGCGCAACTCACGCCCGACGAAATCACCGGAACGGACCTGACCGGCGGATACATCCTGAAGATCGACAAGTCCACCGGTGACGAGTTCGGTGGATGGACGTCCACGTTTCCACCGCGTCCGGGATCGGCCGAGCGGGTGTTCATCCAGTACCATTACCCCAGGCCGTCCGAGATCACGCCCGAGCAGAAAGCCTACATCCAGGGGGCCGTTCGGGATTTCGAGACAAACCTGGCCGCATTCTATTACGCGGATCCTGTCCTGGGCTACAATTCGACAATCGATGTCGACTCGGCCATCGACTTCATCCTGCTGAACGAGCTCGCAAAGAATGTCGACGGGTACCGCCTGTCGACCTTCTTGTACCGCGACAAGGTGCGGCCGGAAGTCCCGTCCCCGAAGTTCGTATTCGGGCCGATCTGGGACTTCAACCTGGGCTTTGGCAACGCCGACTACTTTGCCGGAGACCGTCCGGAGGGGTTCCAGGTGGAGAGCGTGGTGACGGACACCAAGCCGCCGTTCTGGTTTCGGAGGTTATGGGATGAACGGGGGTTTCGAGCCCGGGCGAGCGCACGATGGGGTGAACTGCGGGCGCAGATCTTCGCCACCGATTCGATCACCGCGTGGATCGACCTGGCGGCCGCTCAACTTGCCGAGGCGCAGGCCAGAGACTCCGTCAGGTGGGGTAATCTGGGGGTGTACGTCTGGCCGAATCCCGTCGTCTGGCACAGCCGAGCCGAAGAAACGGCGTATCTGAAGGACTGGATCACCAGGCGAGCTGCCTGGATGGACTCCCAGCTGATCCCCGCGGTCTCGGTTGAAGAGGGTCCTGCCGGGTCCTCCGACCCCGGTTCTGTGTCCGCGTACCCTAATCCCGCGTATGCTGGCGAATGGGTCGCGGTTCGAGGCGACCCGCAAGACATTGCGGTGTTCGACGTGCTGGGCAGGAGGGTGCCGGTAGAGGAAGCTCAGGGTGGATTCCGCGTTCCGTCGACTCCGGGGATGTACTTCCTGGTATTTGCGACGCCGTTTGGCAGGAAGACCCAAGCGCTACTGGTCACGCGTTAGCTCAGGGGGCGTCCGCCTTCGCCAAGTCCCCTATTCGCGCATCCAGTCGCGATTCAGCCGGAATCACCTCAGACAGGTGCTGCTCGGCCAGGGCCCGAATCTCAGCCACCACCTCTGGATGATCCGCGGCCACGTCGTACTTCTCTGAAGGGTCGGTGTCCAGGTTGTACAAACCCGGCGGACTGTGCTCCGTCTTGTTGTTGTCCGGCGTATAGGCCCACTGCGTGGTGAAGTGGGCTTTCCAGGGGCCCTTTCGGACAGCATACAGGGTGGCCCCGCGGTAGAAATAGTAGGCGTCCCGGACTTCCTGGCTGGACTCTCCCTTCAGAAGCTGGAGCAGGCTCCTGCCATCCAGGAGGCTCTCATCTGGCGATTGCGCCCCCGCCATGGCGGCAGCCGTTGGGAGGAGGTCCATCGTGCTGGTAACCGCGTGTCGCACGGTCCCCGCAGGGATGGTTCCAGGCCACCAGGCCAGTGCCGGTTCGCGCATTCCCCCTTCCCACGTCATCCCCTTCCCACCGCGAAGCAAGCCCGCCGATCCTCCCTGCTCACCGTACACAAGCCAGGGACCGTTGTCAGAGGTGAAGAAGAGCAAGGTGTTCTCTGCGATTCCCTCGCTTTCGAGTGCCTGCATGATCTGCCCGACACTCCAGTCAATCTCCTCGATGACGTCCCCGTAAAGGCCGCGCGGACTGACCCCTTCGAAAGCCTCGGATCGAAAAAGAGGGACATGGGGAAGGTTGTGGGCGAGGTAGATAAACAATGGGCCGTCTCGCTGTTCGGAGATCAACCGTACCGCCTCTTCGGTATACCGCCTCGTTATCGTTCGCTGGTCGGCAGGCCGTTCGATAATCTCTTCGTCTCGCATCAGGGGGACGTTCCAGGACTCGTATTCAGGCTCTCGAAAAATGGGGCCGCTCTTGACCTGATCCATGTCATTCGAGTACGGGATGCCCAGGTACGAATCGAAGCCGTGGCGGGTAGGAAGGAACTCGGGGAGATGACCCAGATGCCACTTCCCTATCGCAGCCGTGGTGTAGCCGCGTCCCTTCAGCACCTCTGCGATAGTGACCTCTTCTGCCGGAAGTCCCAACCTGGAATCGGGGAAGAGGACGCGCCTTCCATTGCCGGCCATGCCACTACGAATGGGCAGCCGACCCGTCAGAAGACCGGCCCGACTCGGCGTGCAGACTGAGGCCGCCGCGTAGAATTGCGTGAGCTTCATGCCTTCGGCGGCCATTCGGTCCAGATTGGGTGTCCGAATCGTCGGGTGGCCGTAGCTGCCCAGGTCGCCGTAGCCCAGGTCGTCAGCGAAGATGATGACGATGTTCGGAGGCTGGGGTGATGGCGGCTCCCCGCAGCCGGACAGGAGGAGGCCGAAGGCCAACAGAAGAATTTTTGCGAGTCTGGCAAGCATAAGAGACACCGAAGCAGGTTGATTGCGGATTGCAGCGGGCTGGGATGTCCGCGTCCCTCGGCGACCGAATGTACTCTCCCATCAATGTTGCGGGGGCCCTCGAGACCTAGTAACCTAGGGTTGCCCGCGCCAATTCTTGCTCGGACCCAGATCAACCCTGTCCTTTTACGCGACTCTCATGAGACTCCTCGTTTTCTTCTGCGCACTACTTTTTGCCGCACCCGCTACCGCCCAGGTTGCCACGCTCCCTTCGGCATCCCCGGCACCATTCCCCACCGGCGATCCGGTCCTGGAAGCAATTTGGAACGAGGCCTACGGCAATTCACATCTCTACGGTCTCGCACAGACGTTGGCGGACTCGCTTGGGCCGCGCTTGACGGGTAGCCCGACGCACCGCGCAGCAGTTGACTGGGCCGTTGAGCGCTTCCAGTCGTGGGGGATTGAAGCCGAGGGCGAGCAGTACGGCACGTGGCGCTCCTGGGAACGCGGAATATCCCATGTTGACCTTCTTGAGCCACGCGTCCGGTCCCTGGAGGCAATGCTCCTTCCCTGGGGCCCTGGAACCAGCGGCCCGGCCACGGGGGGTGTCGCTATGATCCCCGAACTGGATGGTGCCGAAGCCTTCCGTGACTGGTTGCCTCAGGCCAAGGGCAAGTTCATCCTGCTCTCTGCGGCCGAAGCAAGCTGCCGCCCCGCCGATGTCTGGGATGAAGTGGGACGCGAGGGCGCCTCTGCCGCATTTCGTGAAGCCCAGAACGCGGCTAGATCGGCCTGGAGTACGAAAATGATCGAGATCGGGCTCTCCAACCAAGAGATTGTCGATGCCCTCGAGGAGGCTGGAGCTGCCGGCTTCCTGGTCAACCTCTGGACGGGAGCCCGAGGTACCGACCGCATTTTCCCGCTGACTTACTCCTTCCGCGGAGCCATGAACCGCGTAGCCCCTGCGTTCAACCTGAGTTGTGAGGACTACGGGCTGGTCTACCGGCTGGCTGAACACGGAGACGCCCCGATCCTACAGGCCCAGGCGCAGGCTCGGGACTTGGGAGAGGGCCCGGTATTCAATGTCGTGGCGTCCATCCGCGGTACCGAACTGCCCGACGAGTACGTCCTGCTTTCGGCGCACTATGACGCATGGGACGGCGGGAGCGGGATGACCGATAATGGCACAGGCAGTGTGACCATGATGGAAGCCCTCCGCATTCTCAAGAAGGTCTACCCAAATCCCAGGCGGACCATCATGGTGGGCCTCTGGGGCGGTGAGGAGCAGGGCCTCAACGGCTCCCGCGCCTTCTCGGCGGATCACCCGGAGATTGTCGAGGGCCTCCAGATCCTGTTGAATCAGGACAACGGCACAGGACGCATCTCGTCCGTCTCGACGCAGGGCCTCGTGGACGCGGGCGGGTTCTTCGCCGATTGGTTCTCCCGAATGCCCTCCGAGCTGGTTGGCGACATTGACCTGAATCTCCCCGGAAGCCCCGGAAGCGGAGGGAGCGATTATGCCAGCTTCATCTGCGCAGGCGCGCCGTCCTTCAGTCTATCCGCTAACAGAATGGACTACTTCAGCGCCACCTGGCACACCAACCGCGACACCTTCGACAAAGTGGCGTGGGATGACCTGACCGGCAATGCTGCCATTACAGCCATGCTGGCCTATCAGGCGTCCGAAGACGACCGCATTCCGCGGACGAGGCGACAGCTTGCGGTAAATGCGGCGACTGGTTCGGAGCGCCCATGGCCGGTGTGCCAGGATGCGGCCAGAGAGACGTCGGACCGGTTCAAGTAGGCGCTTTTGGACGGTTCACCGTGCTAGCGTTGGGAGTGAGCTATCGGCCTGTCACCAGGGCCGACACTCCGAAGACTTGTGCTAACCCGAATGCTGGCTTACAGTAGAGAATCCCACCATCCAGTCGCCACCATGACACGCTGCTTCCTCCTCTCCCTCTGCATTCTCGCTTTCAGCCTTCCCGCCCAAGCCCAGGTTACCGCCATCCGGGCCGGTCACGTCATTGACGTAGCCACGGGCACAGCCCTCGCCAATCAGATCGTCCTGATCGAGGACGGCCTCATCACCGCTGTGGGTCCAAACCTCAGGATCCCGTCAGGCGCGGAGGTCATCGATCTGTCCGACTCCTACGTGCTTCCTGGCCTGATTGACTCGCACTCCCACCTCACCATGACCACGATGGACGGCGCCTCCATCAACGACCACGGGAGTTACTACTACACGGGCCTCATTGAAACGACGGCTTTTCGCACGCTTCAGGGCGTGGCGCAGGCGCGCTCGCTTCTAGAGAGCGGCTTCACCTGGGTCCGGGACGTTGGTAATAATGCCCTCTATGCCGATGTGGAAGTCCGCCGCGGCGTTGAAGGCGGCTGGATTCCCGGCCCAAACGTGATTGCTTCCGGCCGCATCATCTCGCCTTTTGGCGGCCAGTTCCAGATGCAGCCCGAGAAACCCGGCCTTGGCGAGCCCGAGTATTTCTACGCTGACTCCGAAGACGAAATCAGAAAGGCTGTTCGCGAGAACATCCACTACGGCGCGACCGTGATCAAGCTGGTCACCGACAACCAGCCCTACATCTACAGCGTTGAGGACATCCAGGCCGCCGTCGATGAGGCTGGAGACGTGGGTATAAAGGTCGCAGCGCATGCCTACAGTAATGAGGCCATCCGGAACGCCGTTTTGGGCGGCGTGGCTTCCATCGAGCACGGAAACAACCCGAGCGACGAAACACTTGCGCTCATGAAAGAGCACGGAGTGTACCTGGTCGGCACAGACTTCCCGGCGTCAGCGTCCAGTCAGGCAGCCTGGGAGCGCATTGTGGCGCGAAACCGTCGCGCCCTTGCCGCTGGTACGCCGATGGCGTTTGGATCTGACGTGGTCTACGCTCGCGACGGATGGACGCGCGGCGAACTCACGCTGGAGTTCCTGGAAAGCTTCACGGCGGCCGACTTCCCGTCCAGCCTCATCCTGCAGATGTTCACCATGAACGCCGCTGACCTGTTGGGAGTGAACAGCGGTCAGATCAAGGTCGGAGTGGCGGCGGACATCGTAGCCACCGATGAGAATCCGCTGGACGATGTGACGGTCCTTCGGGACATTCACTTCGTCATGAAAGATGGAGCGGTGTATCGCCAGGACGGACAGTTTCAGTGGGAAGACCCTCGCCACATGAACAACCCGCGCCGCAAACCTGGCCGCGTGCTGAGGGACTAAAACTCCACGATGCCTCGCAGAACCACCGGCGTTTCGCGATTCCAGTAGTGGCCATTTCGGCCTGACTCCACGTCGCGCTGCAATCGCACGGCGACCAAGTCCTGTTCAGGGAGAACAAGGATTGTCTGGTCGAAGGTGCCTGCGGCCGAGTACGCGCCCATTTCCTGGTCTATCCACCAGAGATACCCGTAGTAGGCATTCTTTTCGCCGGGAGTAACCGAGTCCCGGACCCACTGGGCAGGTACGATCTGCGCGCCATTCCACTTACCCACATTGGCCATAAGCTGAGCCACGCGGGCGAACTCACGTAGGCGGGTCCGCATGCCGCCGATGGTGACGGTATTGTAGTACTCGTCCACCATGAGATGGGTGGTCTGCATGCCGGTGGGATCGAACAATCGCTCCCGCGCATACGCCGCTAGCGGCATGCCCGCCGCCTTCTCCAGGACCGGCGACAGCTATTGTGCGCCCTCGTTGCTGTACCTCCACCGCTCGCCCGGAGCATCGTCAAGCGGGAGCCCCACCACAAACTCGCGGGTATTCTTGGCGGCCACAACGCCTGGGTGACGTCCCTCTCCCGCGTGTTTTGCTACGCCAGACGTCATGGTGAGCAAATGCCGAAGGGTGACTCCAGCCTCCGCGCCCGCTTCCCACTCTGGCAGATAGCCGGCCACTTCGTCGTCGACTCCGCCGATCGCGCCATCTTCAATCAGCATTCCCGCCAAGAGGCCGATGACGGATTTGGTAGCTGAACGCGTTCCGATCCAGGGCTGCATTCCCTCGGGCTCCGACGGATACTGGTCCGAGTACCATTCCTGGACGATGTACCCCTTGTAGGCAACCAGGCATCCGCTGGCCTCTGACTCCTCGCACAGAATTCTGTGCTCTTCCAGGGCTTCAAGATTGAGACCAAGCGAGTCTGCTATGGCCGTTGGCCAGCCGGTGACGGGAGCATCTGTGGTGCCACGTCCCAAGCCCTGAGCGGAGACGTCGGCAAAGGCCACGACGGTGGCAAGAAGGAGCGTGGTGAATCGGATTACCATGTGCCTACAGTGCCTGAATCTGAATAGTGCGCCAGCGTACACGAATGCCGCCGCCGGAGTGAATCTGGAGGGCGATGCGGCCTTTGGCTTCCCCAATTTTTTCGTCCGTGATGTCCACAATGGGATGCCCGTTAAGCCATGTCTGAACCCGGCCGCCAACTGCCAGGATGCGCATCTGATTCCACTCTCCCTCCTTGAGCGCGGCCTCGCCTGCCTCGTCTGGCTGCACGAGCCAACCGCGGCCGTAGGACTCGTAGATACCGCCCGAGTGGTTGCCTGGCGGTGCAACTTCCACCTGCCAGCCTGAGACAATTGTACCATGGACCCAGGAGCGAAAAAACACGCCTGAATTGCCGTCGGCCTCCTGGAAGAACTCCACCGAGAGATCAAAATCGCCGAAGACCTCATCGGTTGCCAGATACCCGTACTCGGCATCCGGGCCGCTTTCGCAGACCATCTCTCCGTCCTCGACGAACCACTTCTCGGTGCCGTGGATTTGCCAACCCGCCAGCGTCTTGCCGTCGAAGAGAGGCCGCGCTTCCTGAGCCAGGGCAGGGGTGGCGAGGAGTATCAGCAGTAGTAAACTATAACGCATGGGAAATGGGTCGGTGAGCGTGAATCGCTGATCGGATGGTCAGGAAGGTACGGCGGTCGCTATTCTGGCGTACCGCACTGATCATCAACCTCAGAGTGCCCCATGAGCCGAGCCTATCTGCTGTCCGCCGTCATCTGTCTGTCCGGCTGCGGACCAACCCCCGCGGCCTACCAGCAGCCCAGCCTCCGGTACGTCACCTCCGTGGACCAGGTCGGCCCGGTCGCTTATCGGGATCCCCTGGGCGCCGTCTCCCCTGACGGCCAGTGGTTGGCCTATACAACCGACCGCTTCGTGGACGTAATTCCATCTTCGGGCGGGCCCGTTCGGCGGTACGGACCCGGTGTGAGTGACCTCCGGCAGTTGACATGGATGGGAGATTCCAGGTCGCTTGCGGTGCTGGAGCGCACCTTCGACCGAGCCTCCCAGACGTGGTACGAGTACCACATGGATTCGGGCGAAAGAACCCCGATTTGGCCCAACCAAGTGCCCGGAAACCTGAGGGAGCTGAGCTGGCGCTCGGCCGCTGAGTCCCTGGACGGCCGCCCCGCCGTGGCCGGCATCCTGGGCGGAGGCCCCAACCTCCTTGTGACGCTGGACCCGGCCTCGGGCGCGGTGATCGATACCCTGGCGTCGGCCGGGCAGCTGTCGAATCCAGCCCGGATGCCGGACGGACGTGTGGCTTGTCTGAACCACGACGACCACGATCCTGCCCTCCAAATGCCGTGCGGCCAAACCGGCCCGGAGTGGACCCACCGGGTCTACGGCCCGGTCGCATTCTCAGAGGAAAACGTGTACTACGCCACCCCGGACAAGCGCGGCCGCCAGGACGTCTGGCAGCGCCCGCTTTCAGGAGGAGCGGCAGAGCAGATATCCTCCTTCGACCGCGATGCCTACGCGCTGCAAACCACTGCCGACGGCAGGCTGTTTTTCAAGTCTCAAATGGCTGGGCGGGTCCGATGAGATCGTGTTTGAAGCCTCCGACGGGCCAGACTCGAAGTTGCTCTACCGCGTCTCCCGTTCTGGCGGAATTCCGCGGCTCATCCATCGGTTTGCGTCTCCACAGGTATTCGCCGGCATAAGCGCCTCTCCGGATGGCCGTTGGGTGGCCTTTGTGGCACGGGATCCGGCGGGGTGGCTTCAGATACACCGGGTCCCGGCCGGCGGCGGCGCCAGCCAGGTGGTGACCACTGATCCGTCTCAGAAGACTCAGCCCGCCTATTCGCCGGATGGTGCGAGCGTCGCGTTTACTGTCTTCAGCTACAAGGTGCACTTCTGGGCAGTGGAGCAATAAGGACGCGGCCATCGAGAACGGTCACCGGGCAGGTCCCCTTGCTTGCTCGTTGTAACAAGTAATATTATGAGATCCCAACCGGCAGAAGCAGCACTATGAAAGGCACCGAGATTACCCGACGAGATTTTCTGGCCAGGACCGGCTGCGTCTTCGCGCTGGGCGCTGGCGTAGCCGCCTGTGACTCTGGCGGCTCCGGCATGGAGGATTCCAGCGGTGGCACGAATAATCCGCTGCCGCCCGCAGCGAACTCAGGGGTGACGGTCAGTGGAAACGTGGTTACCATCGATACCGCGGTCGGTGATGGGCGCAACCTCCTGAGTCCCGGAGGCTTTCTGATCATCCGGGCCGCGCCCGTGATTGTGATCAACGTCGCCGGCTCCTTTCGCGCATTCACATCTACCTGCACGCACGAGGGCTGCACGGTCAGCAACTTCGTCGGAAGCCAAATAACGTGCCCCTGCCACGGCTCCGCGTTCAACTCGGACGGATCGGTGGCCCAAGGACCTGCGGCCCGGGCGCTGGACTCCTTCAACGTTTCGGTCAGCGGAGGCGTCGTGACCGTGACGACCTGACGGCGCTGGACCCCGGGAGTACCGTACGTCTCCACCATACCCTATCATCCTCCCGCAACCAGGGGGATTATGAGTTCGAAAAAAAAAGGAAGCGTCACCTACAGGCAGGCCGAAGACGGCTATTTCAAAGACCGCGGGCTCAAGCGATACGCCGGCGTCTGGTCCCTCTGGGCACTTGGTGTTGGTGCCGTGATCTCCGGGGACTTTTTCGGATGGAACTTCGGCCTGGACGTGGGCGGTTTCGGCGGCCTGCTGGCGGCTACGGCGATTGTGGCGGTGATGTACGTCGGGATGTGCTATTCCATCGCAGAGATGAGCCCCGCGCTGCCGCACACCGGCGGAGCGTACTCCTTTGCTCGGACGGCCATGGGTCCGTGGGGTGGGTTCATCACGGGGCTCGCCGAGAGCATGGAATACATTCTCACCCCGGCGGTGATCGTTGTCGGTATTGGCGGCTATATGGGGTCGATAGCCAACGACCTCATCGGGCTGCAGCTGGCCGCACCCATCTGGTGGGCCATCTTTTACGCCGTGTTTGTGGGGATGAACATCATCGGCGTCGAGCTGACCTTCCGGTTCACGGTGTTCATCACCTTTCTGGCGCTTGGAATCCTTGTGGTCTTCTGGATCGGAGCTATTCCGCTCTTTTCTTGGGACAATGCGCTCAACATTACCCCGGACGCCGGTCAAACCCTCTGGCTCCCTCACGGATGGGCTGGAATCACGGCCGCGCTTCCGTTTGCGATCTGGTTTTACCTGGCCATTGAGCAGCTGCCGCTGGCCGCCGAGGAGGCACACGACCCCAAAAGGGACATGCCGAAGGGCCTTCTCTGGGGCATTCTGACGCTTATTGTGGCCTCCGTTCTAACCCTCTTTCTGAACGCGGGCATCGCCCCCGGCTCGGCGGTTGTGGGTAAATCGGATGAGCCACTCTTCCTGGCCTTCCAGACCATCTTTGGCGCGGGCACCGGAGCTTCGCTGCTGGCCCTTGTTGCGGTAGCGGGCCTGGTGGCCAGCTTTCACACCATCATCTACGCCTACGGCCGAAACATCTATTCTCTCAGCCGGGCCGGCTATTTCCCTTCCTGGCTGTCGCTGACCCACAAGACCCGGAAGACGCCGCACGTGGCGTTGATTGCCGGGGCCGTGATCGGCTACGTCATCGCACTGATGCTTGAGTACGGGGACGCATTCCTGGGCGGGCTACCGGTTGGGGCGGTGCTCCTGAACATGGCCGTGTTTGGGGCGGTCATCGCGTACGTCATGCAGATGATCGCCTTCGTCAAGATTCGCGATCTGGACATCGAACGACCCTACGTGAGTCCGCTGGGCAAGCCGGGAGCCATTGTTGCCGGTCTGATTGCTGCCGTGACTCTGGTCTTCCTCTTCGTCAATCCCGAGTACCGCCCCGGCGTCTACGGGGCAGCCATATGGTACGCGGCGGGGTTGCTCTATTTTGGACTGTATGCGCGCCACCGGATGATCCTTTCTCCCGAGGAGGAATTTGCGATGGAAGCCTCCGGTGAATCCTCAAAATGACAGGCCAGCAATGAGCGGACTCCTGACCATGGACCAGTTGGCGGCTAGAGTCGCCGAGGGGACCATCGATACCGTCCTTGTGTGTTTCCCCGACATGTTTGGCCGCCTGGTTGGCAAACGTTTCGATGCCGACTTCTTCATGGAAAGCGGCCACCGCGAAACCCACGCCTGCGACTACCTGCTGGCCGACGACATCGACATGGAGCCGGTCCCCGGTTACGTGGCCGCAAGCTGGAAAACGGGATACGGCGACTTCATGATGAAGCCCGACCTGGCCACGCTACGGATGGTCCCATGGCTTGAAGGAACGGCGCTGGTGCTGTGCGACGTGCTTGATCACGCCAACCACCGACCCACGGCCCATAGCCCGCGTGCCATCCTGAAGGGCCAGATCGCCCGCCTGTCTGCCATGGGCCTCACGGCCATGACGGCATCAGAGTTGGAGTTTTACCTATTCGATGACGACTACCGGTCGCTCCACGAGAGCGGCTTTCGAGACGCGCGCACATCGGGCTACTACATCCAGGATTACCACATTCTGCAGACCACCAAGGAGGAGCCCGTCATCAGGGCAATGAGGCTGGGACTCCGGGACGCGGGGATTCCGGTCGAGAACTCCAAGGGGGAGTGGGGCCCCGGCCAGGAAGAGTTGAACATTCGTTACTCGGATGCCCTGACGATGGCGGACAGGCATGTCATCATGAAGAATGGCATGAAGGAGATCGCGCACGCGCACGGCAAGGCCGTCACCTTCATGGCCAAGTGGGACTACGCGCTTGCCGGTAGCAGCTGCCACATCCACCTGTCACTCCGGGATAAGAATGGGGAAAGTGCGTTCCGGGACCCAGCGGCGGAATATGGCATGGCACCGCTGATGCGGTCGTTTGTAGCGGGCCAACTGGCGCACGCCGCGGAGCTCACCTATTTCCTGGCGCCCTACATCAACTCATACAAGAGATTTCAGGTGGGCACGTTTGCGCCCACGCGCATTGTGTGGTCGCGCGATAACCGGACTGCTGCCTTCCGTCTGTGCGGCGAAGCCTCGGCTGCGCTCCGCATCGAATGCCGGGTTGGCGGGGCCGACCTGAATCCGTATCTGGCGTTCGCGGGGCTGATCGCGGCTGGAATCGACGGCGTCGAGAAGGGCATGGATCTGGATGACCCTTTCGTCGGTGACGCCTACGAGGACGGGGCGTCTGAGGAGATCCCGAAGACTCTCCGAGATGCCACAACCGCGCTGGACAACTCTGCGATGCTTCGATCTGCCCTGGGCAACTCGGTGGTTGAACATTATCTGCACACCGCCAGGTGGGAGCAGATGGAGTACGACAGGCGCGTAACCGATTGGGAACTCAAGCGCGGTTTCGAGCGCTCATGATTCGCTGTTATTCGCCCGTTGATGGATGCCTCTACGCGGAGCGGCCGCTTGAGTCTGAGGCCGGGATCCGTGCCGCGCTTGACTTGGCACGGGCGGGGCAGGCCGAGTGGGCCAGCGCATCTGTAGCAGAGCGCGGGGTGGTTTGCCTCCGCATTGTGGAAGAGATGCTGGCGATGACCTCTGAAATCGTACCGGAACTCGCGTGGCAGATGGGCCGCCCCGTCCGCTATGGTGCCGGTGAACTCCGCGGCTTTGAGGAGCGCGCCCGGTACATGATCGGCGTTGCCGAAGAGGCACTGCAACCGTTCGTACCCGAGGCAAAGGACGGATTCACCAGATATGTCCGCCGCGCGCCATTGGGCATCGTCTTGGTCATCGCCCCCTGGAATTATCCATACTTGACGGCCGTCAACTCAGTGATTCCTGCCCTCATGGCGGGGAACGCGGTCCTCCTGAAGCACGCCTCGCAGACCCTGCTGGTAGGCGAGCGCTTTCAAATGGCTTGTGACCGGGCAGGCGTTCCCGCCGGCGTTTTCCGCAACCTGTGCCTCTCCCACGACCAGGCAGGGAGTTTGCTCTCTGACGGGCTGGTGGACCAGGTCAACTTCACCGGGTCCGTGGGCGCGGGGCGTGTGATTGAGCAGGCGGCGGCCGGTAGTTTTATCGGCGCCGGGCTTGAACTGGGTGGCAAGGATCCCGCATACGTTCGCCATGACGCCAACCTTGAGCACGCCATCGAGAATCTGGTGGATGGAGCGTTCTTCAACTCTGGTCAGAGTTGCTGTGGGATTGAGCGGATTTACGTCCATGCCGACCGGTACGACGCCTTTGTCGAAGGCGTTGTGCATCTCGCCAGCGAGTACGTATTGGGTGACCCCCTTGAGCAGGAGACTACCCTGGGACCCATGGTTTCGGCCAACGCGGCCGGTTTTGTCCGGGGTCAGATTACCGCCGCCGTTGCGGCGGGCGCCAAGGCGTTGGTGCCGGCAGCCTCTTTCCGGGCCGATAAGACGGACTCACCCTACATGGCCCCGCAGGTGCTGGTGGGCGTGGACCACTCCATGGCTGTAATGACCGAAGAATCGTTCGGTCCCGTGGTCGGAATCATGCCGGTGTCCGGCGACAATGAAGCGGTGCGCCTCATGAATGACAGTCCCTTCGGACTAACAGCCAGCATCTGGTCCGCCGATGCCGAGGCTGCGGTGGCCGTGGGTGACCGGGTTCAAACCGGGACCGTGTTCATGAATCGATGCGACTACCTGGATCCCGCGTTGGCGTGGACCGGTGTCAAAAACACGGGTCGCGGGTGCACGCTGTCCCGCTTTGGATACGACAGCCTGACGCGGCCAAAATCTTATCACCTAAAGACGCAGATCTGATCGAAATGAGCCAACGGGCCAACTGGAGCTACCCCACGCAGGTGCGTTTTGGGGCAGGGCGGATAGCGGAACTGGCTGACATCTGCCGGGAGGCCGGTATCCTGCAGCCTCTGTTTGTCACGGACGCCGGCCTTGCCGGACTTCCCATGACCATAGCCGCCGTTGCCAATTGCCGCTCGGCGGGACTGGGGATCAACCTCTTCAGCGACGTCCGACCCAACCCCACAGCCGCGAACGTGGAGGCGGGCGTCAAGGCGTACCACGCCGGGGGGCACGACGGGGTAATCGCCTTCGGGGGAGGAAGTGCCCTGGACGCCGGGAAGTGCATCGCCTTCATGCAGGGCCAAACCCGCCCCATCTGGCACTTCGAGGATGTGGGCGATTGGTGGACACGCGCTGATGTCAACGGGATTGCGCCCGTGATCGCCGTCCCAACTACTGCTGGAACCGGTTCTGAAGTCGGGCGGGCATGCGTCATCACGGATCCGGATCGGCGAGTCAAGAAGATCATCTTCCATCCCAAAATGATGCCCGTTACGGTCATTTCAGATCCGGAGTTGACCATCGGACTGCCGCCTGCGTTAACCGCTGGAGCAGGGATGGACGCCCTCGCCCACTGCCTGGAGGCGTACTGCGCGCCGTCGTTTCACCCCATGTCGAACGGTATCGCCCTTGAGGGTGCAAGGCTGGTGTCCGAGGCGCTGCCGCGCGCGTTCGAGAATGGAGCAGACCTGGAGGCCCGGTCCATGATGCTGGTGGCCGCCTCCATGGGAGCCGTGGCCTTCCAAAAAGGTCTGGGCGCCATCCATGCACTGTCGCACCCGGTCGGCGCACTCTATGACACGCACCACGGCATGACCAATGCCGTCTTTATGCCCTATGTGCTGGCTTTCAACCGGGCCGCAGTGGAGCCGCGCCTGGCCCGGTTGGGCGCCTACCTGGGTATTCCGGATGGCGTAGACGGACTGATGCGCTGGATCCTCGATCTGAGACGGCGTCTGGAAGTCCCACACACCCTCAGGGACCTGGGGATCGGAGATTCGGACATTGACCTCATTGCCTCAATGGCCCTCGAGGACCCGTCCGCCTCGGGCAATCCTGTCCCCTTGACCATTCGCGGCGCGAAGTCGATTTTTTTGGCTGCGCTGGAAGGCGACGTTTGACCAAGTTGTCGTCAACTAACCCCCATCGCGGTACAGGCGTGGATAGCTTCGTCCTTGCTCTGGTCGAGAACCTGACCGAGCTGCCCCGGCATCAAGGGGAGGCGCTCGGTGCGGTGCGGTGCGGTGCGGACAAAGATGAACCTGAGACTTCAGCCGATGAGGGGGACACTTCGGTCAATCGCCAAATTCTCAGCGCTGCTGGCGCTCGGATTACTCGGAGCCTGCAGTCAAGCCGCGAACGGTCCCGTCGAAGCCAGTGACTACTCAACTGTCAACGCTCAAAACCTGCTTCGGTCAACCCCCGGTTGGATCGAGCAGCACTTCGGCGCGCCTCGGAGTATGGGTAGCCCCGCAAGCGGGAGCGACTATGCTACCAAGGGCGGCATCTCCCTTCGGATTAAGTTCGAGGA
>JBLHLC010000059.1:0-18413 GCA_047619685.1 Rhodothermales bacterium | reverse complement strand
TTCCAGCTCCATTTCCGGCGTCATGACGGTACCCACGGCGGAGGCCGCGGCCACGGCAGAGCCGGAAACCGCCCCAAAAAGCATGGAAGCAAGGATGTTGACGTGCGCCAGTCCTCCCGGGAGTCCGCCCAGAATGCTCCGCGCCAGGGCAATCAGCCTTCGCGCCATCCCACCCCGGCTCATCAGCTGTCCCGCCAGAATGAAGAAAGGGATGGCCAAAAGAGCGAAGCTGTCCAGTCCCGTGGCCAGGCGCTGAACCTCCGTGGTGAGCGCCGGCATCAGCGGGATCGAAATCAGCATGGTGGCCACTGTGGCCAGCGCGATTCCGTAGGATATCGGGACCCCCGCCAGAAGCAGGAAGACGAACACCGAGGCGAGGACGATGATCTCAAACCAGCCCATCAGGTGCGCTCCGACCGGGCCCGTCTCCAACTGGCCGCCGCATAGAACACAAACAGCAGACCAGCCGCGGGAGCAGCCAGATACACGATGCCAAGCGGGATCGCGAGGGCGGCCGAGGTCTGTCCAAGCGAGAGCTGGATGAAAACCAGTCTGGCTCCGCCCACAATCAGCACAAGGCCGAAGACCAGTTCCGCAATTCGGGCCGCCCGCGCGCGGGTCGTGGCCGTTCCCAGAAGATCCACTGAGAGATGTTTACCCTGACCCGCGGCGTAGGCGGCCCCGAAAAGGCCGAGCCAGATCAGCAGGTATCGCGCCAACTCTTCGGTGAACGTGCTGGGGTCCTGCAGAACGAAGCGGCTGAACACCTGCCAGACCACATCCAGGACCAGCACGCCCATCAGCGTCGTCACGAAGTGCCCCAGCCATCGGTCTACCAGGAGCTTCATAGGGCCTCCCGGATGCGGGTGATCAGGCTGGACAGGGACGGGTCGGCCGCGTATTCCTCGATAATCGGCGTCACCGCTTCCACAAACGGCGCCTTGTCAGGGCGAATGATCTCCACACCGGCGGCCTCGACAGCGGCCAGCGCTTCGTCCGATGCCTCACGCCAGAGCACCTTCTGCAGGCGGCTCGAGGCGGCGACGGCTCCCATGAGCCACACCTGCTGCTGTTCGTTCAGCCGGCGCCACACATGCGTCGATATCAACAGCACGTCCGGCACCGCAGAATGCTCATCGAGGATGTAGTACTTGCAGACCTCGTAGTGACCCGACAGGTAGAAGGAGGGAGGGTTGTTCTCGGCCGCATCCACCACGCCCTGCTGCAAGGCGGTATAGAGTTCGCCCCAGGAAATGGGCGTGGCAGAACCCCCCATCGCATTCACCATGCGTATCTGGGTGGCACTCTCCATGGTCCGCACTTTCAGCCCGGCAAGGTCAGACGGGACATGTATGGGCCGGGTCTTGGTGTAAAAGGAGCGGCTGCCGGCGTCGTAAAACGTGAGGCCACGGAGCCAGGAGGACTCGCTGGAGAGCAGCACGTCCTGGCCAATCGGCCCGTCCAGCACAGAGTGACGATGCGCCTCGTCCCGAAACATGTAGGGCAGGCCGACAACGCGGTAGTCCGCCGCAAACCCTTCCATCACCGCGGCAGACACCTTGGTGATGCCGAGGCTCCCAATCTGGAGAAGCTCCAACGTCTGGCGCTCCGTTCCCAGTTGCTGGCTGGGGTAGATGTCGATGCGCATCGAGCCCGATGACATGGCGGCCAGGGTGTCGGCCATGAACACCATGGACTTGTGCACCGGATGGGATGCGTCCAGTCCGTGGCCGAGCTTGATGACCGTCACGTCGGTGGCCGCCTGGCATCCGGTCATCGCCAGAAGAAAGAGGAGGGCAGCTCTCATGCGAATCCGAAAAAGGCCAGGGCATTGGCGTGCGTGATACCGTTGATCAGGTCACGCAGGAGTCCCTCGTCGTCGGGCAGGAGCCCCTTCTGGATGTCGATCCCGATCTCATCGCATAGAATGCGTCGGAAGTATTCGTGCCGCACCAGAGACAGGAAGCTCCTGGAGTCGGTTACCATCCCGACGGAATGCCGAAGCAGGCCGACATCGGAGATGGCCCGAAGCTGCCGTCTGATTCCGCCTTCGGTATCCGCAAACCACCATGCTGCGCCCGGCTGCACCTTGCCTGGAGACGAGCCGTCGTTGAAAGCACCTGCGATGGAGGCCACCATCTCCGAGTCCGAGCCCCGAATGTTGTAAAGAAGAGTTCGCGCCAAGTGTCCCGCGCGATCGAGCGAATCCAGGTATCCCGCCATGTCCCGGGCCGACAGGGGATCGCCGACCGTGTCTCCTCCGGAGTCCGGCCCCAGAAGCTCAAAAAGTCCCGAATTAACGTTGCGAAGCGGGCCGAGATGGTACTGGGAGACCCATCCCCGGTCCACGTTGAGCCGCGCCGTTTCGTGTGCGACCCAGGTCTGGAACACGCGGCATTCTTCCTGCGAAGGCTTCCTGCCAGCCCTGACACGCTGCCAGATGGTCTCAATGTCCGCGGCCTCGTATTGCGCATCCCACAGTCCGTCGAATCCATGGTCCGAAGCCCGGCAGCCAGCCTCGTGGAACGCGGTGTGCCTGGCCTCAAGTGCGTCCAGGAACCCCTGGGGCGATCGGATGGGCAGGCCGGCAGCCTCGGACAGGCGGATCAGGTAACTGTCGAACTGGCGAGGCTGCGAAACATCCCCGGCGCGGTCCGGGCGAAACGTGGGGAGGACGCGAAAATCCTGGGTCTTCCGTGCGATGGCCTCGTGGTACTCCAGGGAGTCCGCCGGGTCATCGGTGGTGCAGGCCACGGTCACGCCAAACCGGCGGAGCAGGCCTCGTGGCGAGAATTCTGGAGACGAAAGCTGCTCAGCTGCCTGGTCGTAGATGGCATCGGCCGTGTCCGGTCCCAGAAGGGCGTCGATTCCGAAAGCACGCCGCAGTTCAAGGTGAGTCCAGTGGTAGAGGGGATTCAACGCCGTACTCGGCACTGTCCGGGCCCACGCCCTGAACCGTTCACGGTCGTCAGCCTGACCCGAGATCAACTCCTCCGGGATGCCAGCACCGCGCATGGCGCGCCACTTGTAGTGGTCGCCGTCCAGCCAAAGCGCGGAAAGCGACTCAAACGGCTGGTCCTCGGCGATGGCGCGCGCCGAGAGGTGGTTGTGGAAGTCCACGATGGGCGCACCCTCTGCCAGCGACGTGTAAAGCCGCCGGGCGGCGCCAGTACTCAGGAGGAAATCGTCGTCGAGAAAGCCCATCGCTGAAGATAGGCAGGCGTCCACTTGTATCTTGCCGCATGGAATCACTCTTTGATATATCCGGGCGCGTCGCCGTGGTCACGGGTGGCTATGGGGTCCTGGGCTCCAGCATGGCGAAGGCGCTCGCGAAGGCCGGCGCACACCTTGTCATCCTGGGGCGGAATGGCTCCAAGGCCTCACGTTTTGCTGAAAGCCTGGCCGCGGACTATGGTGTCGAGGCCATGGGAGTTGCCGCGGACGTAACGAATCGGGAGTCCGTGGCGGATGCCGCGGACTTGGTAAACAAGCGATTCGACGGGCTGGATATCCTCGTAAACGGCGCAGGCGGCAACCGGCCTGCCGCGACAATAGGCCCGGACGATTCCGTTTTTCAAGCGGACCTGGAGGCGTTTTCCGACGTCATCTCCTTGAATCTGATGGGGACCGTTATCCCATCGGTGGAATTTGGCCGGCTCATGGCCCACACCGGAAAGGGCTCCATCGTGAACATATCATCGGTCGCGGCCGAGACGCCCGTTTCCCGAGTGGGCGGCTACGGCGCCGCCAAGGCATCCGTGGACCACTTCACCAGATGGCTGGCCGTGGAACTGGCAAGCAAACACGGGGGCGGCCTCAGGGTCAACGCGATCCGACCTGGATTTTTCATTGCCGATCAGAATCGTGCCCTTCTCCTGGAGGCCGATGGGACTCCCACGAAACGCGGAAAGACCATTCTGAGCCACACGCCAATGGGCCGTTTCGGCGAGCCGGAAGAACTGACCGGGGCCCTCTTGTGGCTGGTGAGTGACGCGTCGCGGTTCGTCACCGGCACGGTTGTGACGGTTGACGGCGGATTCGGCGCCCAGCGGGGGGTTTGACGATGAGGTTAGGATTCAGGTGGTACGGTCCAGACGACGCGGTCGGGCTCGGGCAGATCCGGCAGATCCCGGCCATGACGGACCTAGTCACCTCGCTCCATGACGTGCCTCCGGGCGTGGCCTGGACGGACGTGGCCATCAGCGCGCGACAACGGGTCGTCGAGGCCGCAGGAATGACCTGGACGGTGGTGGAGAGCATTCCGGTGCCTGAGTCCATCAAACTGGGAGCGGCAGATAGAGACATCGGTATTGAGGCCTGGTGCAGCACACTGGTGGCTCTCGGGGAGGCCGGGATAGGCACGGTCTGCTACAACTTCATGCCGGTTTTCGATTGGCTCCGCACAGACCTCTACAAACTCCGGCCGGACGGCTCGACCACGCTGGCCTTCGCACAGGATGACCTGGAGGAGTTCGTTCTGTCGGGAGGCATAGACACGTTGCCTGCCTGGGCAGAGCAGTACACACCCGACCGCTTGAAGGCGTTGCTGGACGGCTTTGCTCGAGTAGACACGGAGCAGCTCTGGGCCAACCTGGCCTATTTCCTGGAGCGGGTGGTGCCCGTCGCCGAAAGGGCTGGCGTGCGGTTGGCCATTCACCCGGACGACCCGCCGTGGCCTGTCTTTGGACTCCCGCGCATCGTGACGGACCAGGATGCCATTCGTCGCCTGCTGGCACTCCAGGATTCTGCCGCGCACGGCCTCACGTTCTGCACGGGCTCACTTGGCTCTCTTGCAGGGAATGACCTTGTGGCCATGGCGGCGGAGTTTGGGGAGCGAACCCACTTCGTTCATGCCCGAAACGTGCGGGTGCTGGCAGAACGTTCTTTCGAGGAGACCGCCCATCCCGAAGGCGATGTTCGACTCCCTGCCGTCCTGTCTGCGTTGGCGGCGAGCGGGTTCACCGGGACGGTCAGGCCGGACCACGGGCGCATGATCTGGGGCGAGACGGGCCGGGTGGGCTACGGCCTTTTCGACCGCGCGCTCGGAGCAGCCTATATCAAAGGGATTCTGGACGCCCAGGCGTTGGGGTAGGCTGCTGGTGTAGTGCGCCGTGGTAGAGGGAGCTTGTTTGGGCTTGTTCTCTCAAGCAGACGTGAGGACATCGCCCCAGCCTAAAGGTGGACATAAGCGGACGCTCGATGCGCCGGAGTGGAATTAGGGATCCCAACTCCACCAAATCCCCCGAATTGACCGCACGGAAGCGGAACACGGGCGCCAAGTCCACTTTCGCACCCCTGTTGAGGGTCACGGAAGTAGAATTGGGAGAACGTATTCGACTTAGGCCAACCAAACAGAACGGCGCACTACACTGGGGTCGGTTGGATTTGCCCTCCCCGGCATCGGGGCCGCACCGAAGGTGTGAGTCAAGATCTGCACGGACGGCAGGAGCCCAGCATCTTAGGAGTGGATAAGTGTTCAATTTGTACTCCTGTTCAATCATATTGAACGCGACACGATATTGAACATGCCTCGAAGCCACCCAGCCGGGCCCTCCCTTACACGCCTCAGTCGGATAACCCTTCGGTGCGACCCAAGTTGGGGCCATACTATGGGGAGCAGCATCCTTGATCCTATGAAGCGCCTTGTTCTCCTTGTGCTCGCCTCGCTCTCGTCCCAATTGGCCCTTGGACAAGAATTTCTTGTAGAGGACAAGCTGGCGTTCCTCGCGAGTCCTAGTACGCTGATTGCGTCAGAATCGGGGTGGGTTGCAGCTTCCAGCGGCAATGTTGTGTTCTGGTCCTCCGAGGAAGGTGACAACTGGCGCAGTATCTCGGGTCAAAGCTTGGACAAAGGTGCGCTCAGCCTCATTGGAGATAGCCTGCTTGTATTGGTGGATGGCTCGTTGTTCGGGATCGCCGCAGATCAAGATTCAATCGAGCTCGTCATAAGACCTCCGAACGCTCTCACGAGCGCCTTCGCCAGTGCTGGCGAGACGTGGGTGACCGGCGGGCGGCAAGGCGTATCGCGATCGATCGACCGCGGCGCGACGTGGAGCCCGATAGACTCCATATTCACGACGCAGTGCTGCGCTGGGGAGATCCTTCTCCGACACCTTCGGGGCGGGCAGATTGCCGCTTTCGCGACCGTTGGCCTCTCAGAAATGAACGGACGTCGGTTGCTGTACTCAGGCGACGGCGGGGAGACGTGGAGCGACTCGACCAGCATCTCGATCTCCCATGGAGACCAGTTGGTCCAGATTCTCAGCGGTCGGTCCCACGTGGAGATACAGCTTCATGGAAGTGGGAACCACCTGGCAAGACGGACCTGGGGGGAAGGGTTCGTTCCATTCTCATCCGGTGAAGACGTCGAGGCCGCCACCTATTCCGACCGGTGGGGGGTGGTTGCCGCGACCATCGGAGGTCTTCTCAGGTTGGACGAAAGTGACCTTACATGGCACGCCCTCGGGCCGCCTTTGGTAACGCGACTCGTTGCAGCTGGGGCCGACGGGAAGCTCTGGGTGACAGACCAGCAGAAACGACTCCTGCTGTACACGCCTCGAGGCCAGACCTCGATCGAGCCTCCCCATGAGTCCTCTTTTGAACTGTTTCCTAACCCGGCAGGAAATTTCGTCAGTATCAAAGGCCTTCAACCGGGCCATGAGTATGAAATCGTGGATCTACTCGGCAGAAGGCAACTCGTAATAACCTCAACGAGCCGTGACACAAGAATCTCAGTCGCCGGCCTCGCGGCAGGACTCTACCTCATTCGGCCCGGCGAACCGTATAGCGGAGCCGGGACAACCTTTATGATCGCAAGGTAATTCGGTCAATAGGGGAGTGGTTGCTTGCTGTCAGGCCCTCCCGCTCTCAACCCTAACCAGCCATCCCCGCCAACACCCCCCGCATGTAAGCGAATGACTGCTGCATCCCCGGAAGCGGGTTGTCTCCGTCAATCTCATACTCAAGGTTCACAACCCCCGGGTACTCCATCGCCATCAGCTGCCGGAAGACGCCTGCAACGGGCATTTGGCCCCGGCCCACAATGCACTGGCTCGCCTTGTCGCTGAGGTCGGCCAAGTCCTTCATGTGTATGTCGTGGAGTCTGTCTCCGGCAATCGCCAACTCACGGATTACGTCCTTCCCGGTCCTTGCGGTATGTCCGAGGTCTACGCAGACGCCCATCCTCTTGTCCATGTCCCGCACGAGCGCGATGGCGTCGGAGGGGGCAGGGAAGTGTGCGTCTTCCGGGCCGTGATTGTGAATGGCGATCTTGACGTCGTACTCGATGGCAAACGTTTCGAGGCGCGGGAGCATCTCAGGCGCCGGGGCGGCGACGACCACCGGAAAGCCACAGGCCTTGATGTATTCGAAGATCGTCCGCATGGACTCGTCCGTGTCCTCGGGGAAGGAGATCGTTCCGCCGCCGACAATGTCCAGTCCGGCCGCACGGAACTGGGCCACGGCGCCCGCGATTTCCAAGGGAGTCAGCTCCTGCGGGATGTGAAAAGACTTGATGTTGACCAGGGGCGTCCCGATGGCCACAATAGCCTCGATGGCGACTTCCCGGCTCAGGTTGCGCAGCGAATAGCTGGCGACACCTAGCCGCACGGAGCTCGCGGGGGCCTGCGCAAAGACGGCGCGGCCCTCACTGTCGGTTGGTAGGGAATCAGGATCCGCGGCAAGGGCACGACCGGCCCCGAGTGTCCCGGCCGTCAGGCCAGCAGCGCCAAGCGCGGCTCGTCCAAGAAAAACGCGTCGGTCCATTATTCTATCTCCCATCCTGGTTCGTAGTCACGGCCCCAATGCGTCAGGTGCTGTTGGTCTCTGGGCCGTCCGTCTTCGGGGTTCATTTCGATGACGGCATGTTCAAACTGCGCAATGTTGCCCACGTGACACAACAGCTGGCTGTTGCGGGCGTCCGCGATGGGCGCGTTCAGGGTGTCTTTGCCACGGACGCTTTCCAGGAAGTTGTGGATGTGGAAGTCCGTCAGGCGGTCTCCACCGCGAGTGTCGAGGGCGTCGATTCCGTCTGATCGGAGGCGCCGCTCGGTCTCGCGTCCGCCCAGGTCGTAGGCTACGTACCCGTCTCGATCGACGATTACGGTGCCCTCGGTCCCGTGAATGGCAGAGCCGCGGCCCCGTCCGTACAGCGGCTGTCCATTGCAACTCCGACCATCCCAGACAATCTGGGTGTTGTTGGCAAACTCGAAGGAGGCCAACTGCGTGTCGAAGAACTCCCAGTCGTCTTTGAAATGGTAGCGGCCACCCGTGGATTGCACCCGCTCGGGCATCTGAACGTCCAGTGCCCACCGACACACGTCGATCTCATGGGTGCCGTTGTTGCAGATTTCGCCCGTGCCCCAGCGTTTGAACCAGTGCCAGTTGTAGTGCACCACGTTATCGCGATACGCAGTCCTGGGCGCGGGACCCTGCCAGAGCTCGTAGTTCAACCAGTCAGGTACGGGGGCAGGGCTTCCGTGGCCGATACTCCCTCTTGAATTGGCGTACCAAGCGCGTCCGAAGTACGGGCGCCCAATCAGGCCGTCCCGGATCTTCGAAATGATCTCGATGGACTCAGGCGCTGACCGTTGTTGGTTGCCCATCTGAATCAGCAATCCAGAGTTTGCCTGCTTGGCGACCAGAACCTCGCCCTCGCGCGGGTTTTGGCTGCAGGGCTTCTCGAGATAGACGTGTTTGCCGGCGTCCAGAGCCATCAAGGCAGCAGGCGCGTGCCAATGATCCGGGGCGGCCACCACCAGGGCGTCGATGTCGGGGTCGTCCAACACGCGGCGCACATCGTCGGTGGTGCCGGGGCGAGCAAAACCGGCCGCCTCCACTTCCGCGGCCGCGCGATCGGCGGCGCGGGAATCGACATCACAAATGGTCTTGATGACGCAGTTCTCGGCGTTCGCAAACCCCTGCGCGAGTGCACCGCCGCGTGAGTTGACGCCCATTATGGCCACGGTCAGCGTGTCGGCAGACCCGCCGGACCCCAGAAACGGTGTGGCCCAGCCGGACGCCTTTGCCCAACCCGGGAGGCCTGCCCCGACAAGGCCGACCGAACCAGCTTTCAAAAATTCTCGGCGGGAAGTCATGGAGTCAGTCGTTTTATCTGAAGGTGTCTGAACCACACGTCGTCGCCGTGGTCCTGCAAGACGATAGGCGCTTCCTTGGGCGTCACGAAGCCCTCGAAACCGGAATATTTCGACGCCTTGTAGGCCGCTGTGAACTCGGCCGAGGCCACGTCGAACTCGACGACCAGGGTACCGTTGAGCCAGTGCTGGCCGTGGCCGCCATGCCAGACAATCCGTCCGGTATTAAACGAACCAGGGTCGTTGATGGGCTTGTCATCGGGAGCCGCCAGAAGATCGTACAAGGATCCGGCGCGGTGGGTCGTGAGGGCGCCGTCAACGTGCAGCGAATCATCCAAGACCTGATACTCAAAGCCCAGTGCCCCGGTAGCGGGCGCAGTCGCCACGGAAATGGTCTCGTCTGCGTTGTACTTGATGCCGCTGTTCGCTCCGGGGGCCACCTTCCATTCGAAGCGGAGATCGAAGTCCGTGTAGGTGGCATGGGTGATCAAGTCCCCGCCAGCCAGCACTTGGCCGTCCGCCGCCCGGGGGATGCTGCCCGAGGCCACCTTGTGGATGGCATCACCGTCCACAACCCAGTGGCCTGAAGGGATGTCTTCGCGGCCCAGTCCTCGCCATCCGTTCAGCGAGTGCCCGTCAAACAAGGGTGAATAGCCATCCATGACCCATGCGAAATCAGAGTCTTCAGCAGGCGGAAGCTCTGGCGGGTCCGCGGGTGGGTTGCAGGCAGCCAGGGCTCCAAAAAGGAAACAGAGCGAGGAAAAACGAAGGTTCATCTGGTTGGCGTCACTTTGAGGGGGCTATTCGTTCGCCCGCGTTCCGGTTGCCCACCGAATGGTACGCAACTCCGGTCCTTCAGTCGAATCGTGAATGATCATGGCCTGCACCCCTTGGACCTCGGCAAGCATGCTCTCAGCGGCCTCAAAGCCCAGGACAAAAACGGCAGCGGAGAGCGCGTCCGCATCCATCGCGCCGTCTGTGATGACCGTCACCTGAATCGAGGCTGCGGACGGCGATCCGGTACGAGGATCAAGGATGTGACCGAAGGTCTGGCTGCCCTCTTCGAAGGTCTGCCCGGCGTTTCCAGATGTGGAAAGTGCGGCCTGTGCCAAGTGGACAGCGGTGGAGTGGATACCCTGGTCCGTTGGGTCATTGACATTGATGAGCCACCCCGGCTGGCCGGGCGGGGCATCCAGGGCACGGTAGATCCTGCCCCCCATGGAGAGCAACGCTGGCCCGACGCCGGCTTCCTGCATCACGGCCGCGGCGGCATCCAGGGCATACCCTTTTTGGAAGGTCTCCGAATCCAGTTGCATGCCCGGTCGGCCAAAGGAGACCGCTTGCGCCAGCAGGTCAAGCTCCAACTGTTGCCAGCCTGTCCGGTCCATGGCAAGGGTCAACAGGCTATCTGAAGGGACGGCGGGAATCCCGGTTCGAAACCCCCAGGCCGCTGTGAGCGGACCAATGGTAGGGTCGAAGGCACCGCCCGATTGCCGGGCCCATCCAATGGCCCGATTGACTACCCGGAAAATCTCCGGGTCAACGGTCAGTTGGCCGGCGGTCCCGTTTATTCGCGAAAGCTCGCTGGTGGGGCGGGTGTCGCTCAGAAGCTGTTCGACGCGTTCGATTTCGTCAAACGCCAGTTCGAAAAATGGCTGAGCTGCCTCGCGGGAAGTAGCGTAGACCAGCACACTCGCGGTGGTCTCCATCACGTCTCGCCGTTCGCGGAATGGGCGCTGGCCGGACGCAGTGGATGCGCCGATGCTCAGGAGGAGAAGGAGGGATACAGTCCGCATAGTTGCGGAAGGGACGAACCCCGCAACTCAAAGGCAAGCGCCAATGTGCTGGACGGAAAGGTTCTACCTGCGGTCGGCGGTCTTTTCGCGCTTGGGTGAAGCGGCCCGGCGAACCTTGCGATCCTCCTGATCCCGCTCCTCACGGCGCAATTCAAAGATTGCCCGCCCCAATGCACGTCTCCGAGAGACGGCTGGATCTTCCTTGTATGTGATGTCTCGTTTCACAATTCCTTTACAAGCAAACTCTGGACCAGAACCCCATTGACCATCAACTACTCCGCCAAGCCGTCGGTTGTCAGGCGGGAGACGGCCCAGCAGAGTGCCAGATGGTATGGCCCGCCATAAAGGCGTTGCCTTGCAAAAGGCTCCGTGTGTATAGTTTTAACTGCGCCTGCGTCCCAAGAATCCCCTCCCCGTACCAAGCAGGGGTGAAGACGGCGGGCGTATTCTGCCAACAGGCATCGCTCACACAAGCTACAGACCATGCGTCGCGCTATTCGCTACCTCGTTCTATCTCTGGCCGCTCTCTCACTCGCGGTCCTTCCCAACTTCGTTCAGCCTGCTGCGGCGCAGAAAGACAAGGGTTTGCCGCTGGAGTCTGACCGGTCCGTCCGCATAGATCGAACATCGGGGAGTTGGATTTCCCTGGATGTCAGCCCCGACGGCTCGACCCTGGCCTTTGACTACCTGGGCGACCTGTTCACGATGCCCATCGGAGGGGGGGATGCCAGGCAAATCACATCCGGCATGGCGTTCGACGCGCAGCCGCGTTTCTCCCCGGACGGGAAACAGTTGGTTTTTACAAGTGATCGCGACGGAGGACAGAACATCTGGGTCATGACGCTCGCAGACTCCACGTTCAGCCAGATTTCCAAGGGGGCGTCCAATCGCGCCGAATCGCCGGACTGGATGCCGGACGGGACCTACATCCTGGCGTCCATGGGAAGCTTCCGCGGGGGGGCTCAGCCCAAGGTGAAGCTTTTTCACAAGGAAGGCGGGGCGGGCGCGCAATTGGTCACCGAACCCGACAATTTCAAGATGATCGGCGCGGCCGCCTCGCCGGACGGGCGCTGGGTTTGGTACGCCCGCCGAACGGGTGACTTCCAATACAACGCCCAATTCCCGCAGTACCAGATTGAAGCCTTCGACCGGGAAAGCGGAGAGCGTTTCGCCAAAACCACCCGGTACGGCTCAGCCATTCGGCCCACGCTTTCCCAGGACGGCAAGTGGCTGGTATTTGGTACCCGGCACGATGCGGATACGGGTTTGATGATCCGTGACCTGGCTTCCGGCGATGACAGATGGCTGGCCTATCCCGTACAGCACGACGATCAGGAGTCTCGCGCTACACTGGATGTGCTTCCCGGGATGTCGTTTACGCCCGATTCAGAGCATCTGATTGCTTCCTACGGCGGAAAAATCTGGAGCATTCCGGTTGCTGGAGGAGCAGCGACCGAGATCCCGTTTCATGTCTCGTTCGACCTGGAACTGGGGCCGAAGGTCTTCTTCGATTACCCGATCGAGGACACGCCCACCTTTACCGTCCGACAGATTCGGGATGGTGTGCCGTCGCCCGACGGTTCGCGGCTGGCCTTCACGGCCATGGACCGGCTCTGGACCGCCGGAATCGATGGTTCCAACCCCGCGCGGCTCACCGGGGACGACCGTGCAGAGCATTTCCCGGTATGGTCCCCAGACGGATCCCAGATTGCCTATGCCACCTGGAACGGTGAGACAGGGCATCTCTTTGCAACGCGGGCGGATGGACGCGGTCAGGCTCGGCAGCTTACCCGCGATGGCGGGCTGTACTTCAGTCCGGCGTGGTCCGCCAACAGTCGCATCGCGGCCCTCCGTGGTTTCGTGGAGAACTACGAGAGTATCGGAGCGGCGGGAATGCCGGGCCAGGAGATTGTCTGGGTGCCCGCGGACCAGGCCCAGCAGCCGGCGACGGTCATCGCGCCAACCAGCCGACGGAGCGGTCCCCACTTTGTGGAGGGCTCGGATCGGATCTACCTGCAGCGCGGAGACGCCCTGGTTTCG
The DNA here is from genome assembly GCA_047619685.1 of Rhodothermales bacterium. Taxonomy (GTDB): domain Bacteria; phylum Bacteroidota; class Rhodothermia; order Rhodothermales; family UBA10348; genus JABDJZ01. The sequence goes on along the minus strand of JBLHLC010000059.1, from coordinate 5,485 downwards.
ATCCGCTGGGATGGAACGGACGAAAAAGAGCACATCAAGGTGCGCGGGCCCAAACCAGCGGGCTCCACGAGCGGGTTGTCTCCGTCTGTATTGAAAATGGCACCCAAGGGTGATCAGGTGATGGCCGAGATCCAGCGGCACATTTACACCGTCACCGTTCCTCAGGTGGGCCGGGCTGTCACCGTGAACGTGGGGGATCCGTCAAGTGCATCGTTCCCCGCCAGAAGGCTGACCGATATAGGCGGTGAGTTTCCAACCTGGGGGGCGGACGGGCGAACGGTCCACTATGCCCTCGGGAACGCCCATTTTGTGTACAGTCTGGACGACGCGGATGCGTTCGCGGATTCGGTCGCGGCCGCCAAGAAGATCAAGGACGCCGAAGAAGAAGACGCCGACGACGCCAAAGATGACGACGATGCGGAGTCCAAGGACGACGACGACAAAGAGGACAAAGACGAAGGCTACAAAGCAACCGAGGTCCGGGTAGTCATCGCCGCCGAGCGGGACACGCCCCAGGGTACGCTCGTCCTGCGCGGCGCCACCGTGGTGACCATGAAGGGCGATGAAGTCCTTACCAACGCAGACGTTGTGGTGGTGAACAACCGCATCACCGCGGTCGGCCAGACGGGGTCCGTAGAGGTGCCGCGGGGCGCCGAAATCCGGGACGTCTCGGGCAAGACGATCGTCCCGGGCTTCGTGGATGCACACGCCCACCTTCGCGCCAGATTCGGCATCCATCGCACGGACATCTGGCCGTTCATGGCCAATTTGGCCTACGGAGTCACCACCACCCGAGACCCACAGACGGGAAACACGGAGGTTCTGTCCTACGCGGACATGGTTCGCGCCGGGCAGGTTCTTGGTCCGCGCGTCTATTCAACCGGCCCCGGCGTCTTCTGGCAGGACGGCATCGAAAGCGAGGAGGCGGCCAAAGACGTGCTCTCGCGCTACTCCGACTACTACGACACCAAGACCATCAAGATGTACGTCGCCGCAGCTCGCAAGGGTCGCCAGTACATCATCAAGGCCGCCCGGGAGCTGAAGCTGATGCCGACCACGGAGGGGTCCCTCAACCTGAAGCAGAACCTGACCGAAACCATCGACGGGTATCCGGGCCTGGAGCACTCGCTTCCCATTTTCCCCATCTACGAGGATTACAAGGACCTGTTTGTGGAGACCGGCCGCGTCTATACGCCAACCTTGTTGGTCTCATACGGCGGCCCGTGGGCAGAGAACTACTACTACAGCCGAGAGAATCCGCACGATGACGCCAAACTGCGAAGGTTCACGCCTCACGACGAGGTGGACTCGCGGACATTGAGGCGGCCTCAGTGGTTCAGGGAGGACCAGCACGTGTTTCAGCGGCACGCCATGTTCCTGAAGGACCTCGTCGAGGCGGGCGGATACGTGGGCGTGGGAAGCCACGGACAGCTGCAGGGACTCGGGTATCACTGGGAGCTCTGGTCCATAGCGTCCGGTGGCATGTCCAATCACGACGCGCTTCGGGTGGCCACCATTTTTGGCGCCCACGCCATTGGGCTGGCGGGTGACGTGGGCTCCGTCGAAGTAGGCAAGCTGGCGGACCTCGTGATCCTGGACGCCAACCCGCTGGACGACCTGCGCAATACCGTCGCTATCAATGGCGTCATGATCAATGGGCGTTTGCACGACGGCAACACCCTGGATGAAGTCTACCCCCGGCAGAAGGCCCTGGCGCCACTCTGGTGGTGGGACGACGAACCCAAGGGCCTCCCCGGGGTGGGGCGCTAGCGGGCGGGGCAAGCATTCGGATTAGCCAGAAATCCCCGTTTCTCAATGGCAACCGAAGTGTTGCCCTGCTATCTATACCGGCAAGAGTTACTACCAGACGGCTGACGCCCGAGAGGCACCCCTACCCCTATGCAGGACGCAAGCGCATTTCTCGACACACTTCTGGCCACACTTGGCGCCTTTGCGCCCAAGGTTGTTGGCGTCGTTTTTCTCTTCATCACGACCGTCTGGGTCTCGAAGAAGATTGGCCGCCAGGTAGAGAAGGTGGTCGCGGAGAAACTGGACCCTACACTCGCCCGGTTTTTTGGCAGCCTGAGTCGTTACGGTGTTCTCACGATGGGCATCCTGGCCTGCCTCCGAATCTTCGGCATCGAGACCACGAGTTTCGCAGCGCTCATTGGCGCGGCCGGTCTGGCCGTGGGTTTGGCGATGCAGGGGACGCTTTCGAATTTCAGTGCGGGGATGATGCTGATCGTCTTTCGGCCGTTCGACGTCGGAGACTGGGTTTCCGTGGGCGGAGTCACAGGTAGCGTGGCCGGAATCTCCCTTTTCAACACGGAGATCGATACGGTGGACAATCAGCGAATCATCGTGCCTAACAACAGCGTGTTTGGCAACACCATCACGAATGTCAACTTCCACGACACCCGTCGTGTTGCGGTGGAAGTCGGGACGGAATATTCAGCCGATATCCCCGCGGCTCAGGAGGTGATGTTGAAGGCCATCTCGAACATGGAGGGCGTTCTGCCCGAGCCCGCCCCCGTGGTGTATCTGACTGGTCTTGGGTCGTCGTCCATAGACTGGTCAGTCCGCGTTTGGGTAAACACGCCGGATTTTTGGGACGTAAAGGAACGCGTCACGAAGGCCGTGAAGAAGGCCCTGGACGATGCAAATATTGGCATTCCGTTTCCGCAGATGGATGTCCACTTGGACAAGGTCGAAGCCTAATCGAGACAGGAACGTGCAGAGTCGCTTGCCGAGTTGTCGTGACAGTCGCAAGTTTATCGCCGGGAGCCTTTTTCTGGTCCTTCTGGTGTCTTTGCCGGCCGCGGCTCAATCGGTACGCATAAACGAGGCGCAGTCCGCCGGCAATACGCTCCTGGACCGGGACGGGGAGACCTCGGACTGGATTGAACTCCTCAATACCAGCTCCGAGCCGATCGGGCTGGCCGGATTCGGCCTCTCCGACGACCCAACGATCCCGTTCAAATGGTCGGTCCCCGATCTGACGATTGGCGCAGGGGAGTACATGGTCATTTATGCCTCGGGGAAGGATGACCCGGGGTTGATTGGTACGTGGGAATCGGTCGTCACCCGAGGCGACACCTGGAAGTATGCTGTGGGTTCGTCCGCGATTCCGGCCAACTGGATGGACAGTACTTTCAACGATTCCAGGTGGCCGGAGGGGCCCAGCGGGTTTGGGTACGGGGATGGGGACGACGCAACCCAGACGGCTTCCATAATGTCCCTGTTCGTCAGAACACGGTTCGCGCTTCAGGACACGGCTGCCGTCACCGGCGTGCAGCTTCACGTGGACTACGACGACTCCTTTATTGCGCATGTAAACGGGGTGGAGGTCGGGCGGGCGAACATCGGCGCCCCGGGGGTACCAGCGGCTTATTTTCAGCTGGCAGCCGGTGACTCTGAGGCCAGGCTCTACCAGGGCCTCCCGATTTCAGGCGTGGCGGTGGATCGGTCGGTTCTGGTTCCGGGCGAAAACGTCATCGCCATTCAGGTCCACAACAAGTCCCGCACTTCCTCGGACCTCACCCTGATTCCCTTCCTGAGTGTGGGGACGGTGAGCGCTTCGACGGACTACTCGGCCGTGGACGCCGAGGTAGTGGCTGACTTCCCCCGACCGGTCCACACGAGTTTCAAGCTCTCCTCCGACGAGGCCGTATGCCTGACCTCTCCCGACGGCGCCGAATCGGACTGTCTCCAACTGGAGTCCGTACCCGACGGGTCTTCGATGGGCCTGGACGCGGGCGGTGCCTTCGCGTTGTTCTCCACGCCGACTCCTGGCGGAGTGAATGGGGCCGGGTTTAACGGCGTGGCACCGGACATCGCAATGTCGCCCGCGGCGGGCGTGTACTCTTCGGGCCAATCAGTTTCGCTGACCAGTCCATCAGGCGGCCGGCTGGTTTACACGCTGGACGGCTCCGAACCCGGCCCCGGCTCCGCGCGGTATCTGGGACCAATCCAGGTGAACGAAACGGTCGTTGTCCGTGCGCGGGCGGCAGACTCTGGTATGTTGCCCGGCTCGGTGACCACCCGAACGTACGTGGTCCAGGACAACCCTGTGTTACCCGTCATGTCGATCACGACAGAACCGGATGTCCTCTTTCATCCCCAAACGGGCATCTATGTGCCCGGTCCCGGAGCGTCGAACTCGTTTCCGCATTTCGGCGCCAATTTCTGGGAGGACCGCGAGATCAGCGTTCACCTTGAATGGCTTGATGGCCTTCTGCCAGATCCCCTTGGCTTCGATGCGGGATTGAGGATCTACGGGGCCTGGTCGCGGGGTCATCCGCAGAAATCATTCAGCCTCTTTGCGCGCGGTCAGTACGGCGAGTCAGAATTCCGTCATCGTTTTTTCCCGGACCGGCCCTACAGCAGCTTCGAGAGCCTGGTGCTCCGGAACTCCGGAAATGACTGGGGAAGGTCCCTGTTGCGTGATGGCTTCCTCCAGAATCTGACCCAGGATACAGAAATCGACAGGTTGGCGTTCAGGCCTGCGGTGGTCTATGTGAATGGGGACTATTGGGGAATCCAGAATCTGCGGGAGAAGATCAACGAGCACTACATCACCTCCATCTCCGGCGTCCCCGCTGATCAGGTTGATCTTCTCGAGTTTTCTGGGGACGTCAACGGCCCGATAGCGCTCCACGGGACCACCGAGGCCTACGATCAACTCCTGGAACGACTTGCAGAGGCTGATATCCACACGCCAGAGGCTTTTGCGGAGTTGAGCGCCATGGTAGACATGGACAACTACATCGATTACCAGATCGCCCAGATCTACGTGGATAATCGGGACTGGCCCGGCAACAACAACAAGGCCTGGCGGCCACGGACAGACGACGGCAAGCTGCGCTGGATTCTCTTCGACACCGATTTCGGGTGGGGGATCTGGAATGCCGAAGCCTACCGGGACAACACGATGCAGTTTGCCACCGATCCGGAAGGTCCGGGCTGGCCGAACCCGCCGTGGTCTACGTACATGTTGCGGCGCCTGCTTGAGAACGGGCAGTTTCGCACTGCCTTCCTGAACCGGTTCGCCGACTTCCTGAACGTTCACTTCGAGACGCGGCGGGTGTCGGATTTGCTGACAGAGATGGCTGCCGCCATCCGGCCCGAGATTGAGAGGCACAGAGAGCGTTGGGGTTTGGGCGATTGGGAGGCCGAGATCACGGCCATGCATTTCTTTGGTCGGGCAAGACCTTCCAACATGCTGGCCCACCTCCAGTCCTTTTTCAGCGTATTTGGGACGCAGCCCGTGACGGTAGACGTAGCCGGGGCCGGCGGGAAGGTGCGTGTCAACAGGGAGTTGGTTTCCGGCCCCTGGACCGGCAACTACTTCAGGAACAGCCCACTTGAGATTACGGCCGTTCCGAGGCCGGGGTACCAATTTGTGGAATGGACCGGCACCGAACCCTCCACCGAAAGGACGGTGACGGTTCGGCCCCTGGAGCCGGTTTCTCTGGTCGCCCATTTC
>JBLHLC010000058.1:0-19591 GCA_047619685.1 Rhodothermales bacterium | reverse complement strand
ATCGGTTATGATTACGACAACACCCTCCGGATGGAAATGACGGCTGGCCGCACGTTCGATCCGGGCAGAACCCTTGATTCTGCGAACGTAATCATCAACGAGTCCGCGGCGCTTAAAATGGGATTCGGCCTGTTCCTGGCCACCGGGTTGGGTATGCTGGTCCTGACTTATGCAACGGTAGGCCTGCAGTCTGTCCGAGCCGCTGTCGCCAATCCCGCGCGGTCTCTGCGTAGCGAATAGCGGTCGAGGAAGGACACATCCCCATGATAAATATTCCATAGCCTGCCCTCATCGGCCTTCTTTGCATGGCCTTCCCGCCCCCCGCTTCTCCGCGCTGGGGGTTCGATGCTCACAGGCTGATCAATCGGACGGCCACCGCGCATCTGCCGGCTTATTTTTGGCACTTCGCGCAGTGGGCGGACGACCTCGAACGGCTTTCCATTGCTGCGGACGAGCGGAAATGTTGTGATCCAGAGGAATCGATCAAGCACTACATCGACATCGACGACTATCCCGAATTCTTCTCCGGTCAACTGCCCCGCACCTACGCCGACATGGTCACCGAATACGGGCAGTCAAGGGTGGATGGCAACGGCACTGTGCCCTGGGCCATCGAGGCAGCGTATCAGGACCTGGTTCGACACTTCGCCAGTGGGGACTGGGAGAACGCCGTGACTGCGGCCGCTGATCTGGGTCATTGCGTTGAAGACCTTCGCAGTCCCCTCCACTTGACCCTCAACTTCAACGGGCAGCTTGGTTGCCCGAATACGCGGTCACCCACGGACGCAAAGTGGAGTCCAAACAACCCGGGCCACTCGTACGCAGACTTCTCGACGACGCGAATGGCGAAGCGCCGCGTCTCCATCAAAAACGCCCATCGAACAACCTCGTAGAACAGCGCCCCTTTTCCCTCGAAGTAGATGTAGGCGCTTACTGAAAAAGTTGCAACTCATGGCGGTCGGCAACCGAGCACGCCGATTTCAGTATGCAAGCTCTTGCCAGAATCAACCGCTGACTCCGATGAAACGATTGTCACCCATTCTTGCCGCACTCATGCTGTTCGCGCCGGCTGCTTCGGGGCAGGAGCTCCTCAGTCGCTTCGAGTCCAGCGTAACCGAATTCACACTGGACAACGGTCTCCATTTTATTGTTGTGGAGCGGCCGGAGGCCCCGGTGGTCTCGTTTTACACCTACGCTGACGTCGGTGGCGTGGATGAAGTGAAGGGCATCACGGGTATCGCTCACATGTTCGAGCACATGGCCTTCAAGGGCACGTCGGACATCGGCACTTCTGACGCAGAGGCGGAGGCTGCCGCCATGTCCCGCGTAGACGATGTATACGGACAGCTGAGGGCCGAACAACACAAGCGTAATCAGGCAGACGCGTCCGTCGTCTCCGAGCTTTCCGAGGCCTTCGAAGCGGCCAAGAAGGAAGCCCAAGAGTTTGCGCGGGGCGAGTTCGACGAAGCCATCACGCGAAACGGAGGTGTCGGACTCAACGCTTCGACCAGTTCGGACGCCACAATGTACTACTACAGCCTGCCGGCCAACAAGGTCGAACTCTGGTTCTCGCTTGAGTCGGCCCGTTTCTTTGACCCGGTCCTTCGGGAGTTTTACGTGGAACGAGACGTGGTAATGGAAGAGCGGAGAATGCGGACCGAGTCGAGCCCGGTAGGCCGCCTACTGGAAGAATGGCTGGCTACGGCCTTCAAGAGCCATCCTTACGGCGAACCGGTGGTCGGACATATGTCGGACCTTCAGTCTTTCACGCGAGAAGAGGCAAAGACCTTTTTCCAGAAATACTACGGTCCGGGAAATTTGACCATCGCCATCGTCGGCGCGGTCAATGTCGACCAATTGAAAGGACTTGCGGAGACCTACTTCGGCCGATTGCCGAAGGGGCCCCTACCGGACCCTGTCGAGACCATGGAACCTGCACAGGGTGCCGAGCGCCGGGTGGTGATCACCGAAGAGAGTCAGCCGTTCGTTCTTGTGGGTTATCACAAACCAAGCTTTCTGCACGACGACGACGCGGCCTACTCCGTCCTGTCGGACATTATGGGACGCGGCCGGACAAGCCGCATTTATCGGCAACTGGTTGACACCGAACAGCTTGCCTTGCAGGCCGCCTCGATCAACAACTTCCCTGGGAACAAGTACCCGAACCTCTTCGCCCTTTTTGCCGTCCCGAACCAGGGGAAGACGGTCGAGGAGAACGAGGCAGCGATCTATGCCATCATAGAGGACGTCAAGACGTCCGGCGTGACGGAGGAAGAACTGGATCGCGCCAAAGTCAACGCTCGCGCAGACCTGGTCCGACAGCTTCAAGCCAACATGGGCGTGGCCGGCCAGCTAGCGTTTTACCACGCGGTCACAGGCGACTGGAGGAATCTCTTCAGCCGCTTGGATCAGATTGATGCGGTCACCAACGCAGACATTATCCGGATTGCCACCGAGACGTTCGTTCCGGGGAACCGGACAGTGGCCATGATCAGAACGGACACGCCTGAGACGGCCGATGCCGGCTCCTCCAGCAACAATCCTTCCAGTCAGGGCGAGACGTCGGCGCGTGCCGGCAGTGGCCGATAACCGTGAAAACTGCCATGAAATATCTTCTGACCACTCTTCTCCTGGTTGTGAGCGCCATCCCGGCCCTGGGGCAGACCCATCACTCTAGGATTGTTTTTCCGGCGATGCCGAATTTCGAAACGCCATCGGCGCAGCGCGTCGAATTGGCGAACGGGATGACGTTGTTCCTGATTGAGGATCGGTCGCTTCCCATGATCAACATCTCCGCCCGGATCGGCGTGGGCTCGGTGAATGAGTCCACGGATCGCACGGGCCTGTCATCGATTCTCGGCACGGTCATGCGGTCGGGAGGGACAGAGACCATTCCTGCCGATGAGCTGAACGAACGGCTAGAGCGGATTGCGGCCTCCATCGAAACGGGGATCGGGACGACCTCGGGCAACGCGAGCATGTTCTCGCTCACGGAACACGTTGACGCCGTGCTGCCGATGTTTGCAGACGTGCTCATGAATCCGGCCTTGCCGCAGGACAAGATTGATCTGGACAAGACTCAGTGGAGCAGCGTCATATCCCGGCGCAACGATGACCCCGGGAGCATAGCGGCCAGGGAGTTCGACGAGTTGCTGTACGGTGCTGAAAGTCCGTGGGCCAGGTCTCCCGAGTATGCAACGGTGGATGCCGTCTCCAGGGAAGATCTCGTCGCCTTCCACAAGGCCTATTTCCACCCCGGCAATGTGATCATCGGCGCGTGGGGAGACTTCGACGCGGAGGTGATGGCCCGCAAAATTGAGGATGCGTTTAGCGAATGGGCGGAGATGCCTGGTTTCGTTCGTGCCACCCCGCCTTCGATGGAGGGTGATCCGGCTGCCGGTGTCTACCTCGTCCCCAAGGAGGACGTCACACAATCGACGGTTTACATGGGCCACCGGGGCGAACTGACCTTCGACCACCCGGACTACCCGGCGGTGACCCTGATGAACCAGGTTCTGAGCGGTGGTTTTTCGGGTCGGCTCATGAAGAGCGTCCGGGTGAACCAGGGGCTGGCCTATTCCGTCGGCGGCGGTTACTCCGCCAACTATGACCGCCCCGGACGTTTCTTTGCGCAGGTCATGACCAAGTCCGAGTCGACCGTTGACGCCACACGAGCCGTCATCAAGGAGCTTGAACTCATGCAGGAGGCTCCCCCGACGGCAGAAGAACTCAGCCTGGCAAGGGATGGTTATCTGAACCGGTTCGTATTCAACTTCGACACGCGATCAGAGGTGGTGGGCCGCATGATGACGTACGAGTACTACGACTACCCGATCGATTTCCTGGAGACACAGAAAAATTCGCTCGAGGCCGTCACGGTGGACGACGTTCACCGGGTGGCGCAGAAGTACCTGAAGCCAAGCGACGTGAAGATCCTCGCGGTGGGCAAGCCCTCTGAGTTTGGCGAGCCCCTGTCCAGCCTGGGCCCGGTTACCGAGATAGACATAACGATTCCGACTGGGGAGGAGCCTCTTCCCAAAGCGTCTGACGAGAGTACCGAGGCGGGTCGCGAGTTGCTGGTGGCCGCGATGGATGCCATGGGCGGCGCCGTGGGGTTCGAAGAACTCGAGGGCGTTCAGCAGGCAGGGTCGCAGACGATCATCACTCCCGATGGGCAATCGTTTGACCTGGGCCTGAAGGTCACGCTTGGGCTTCCTCAGAGGGCCCGGTTTGAACAACAGACTCCCGGGGGAGACATTGTCATAACCAAGGACGGTGACGATTTCGGCTTTCCTGCTATGATTCCCGAGCAGATGCATGGCCAGATGAGATCTCAGGTAGCCAGCAGTCTATGGCAGAGCCCCCTCTTCTTTCTGCCTAACGCGGATGTTTTGGACCTCCAACTCTTGGCCGATGCGGAGTTCGAAGGGACGGCGAGCCGGGTGATTCTGGTTTCGCCCCCGGGCGGAGTCGCCCCTTTCCGCCTCTTTCTGAATTCCGCGACCAACATGCCCCTCGGGATAAGTTATCAGCGCGGGCCAACCTCCATCAAGGAAGTGTTTGGTGACTATCGCGCCATTGGAGCCTTCACCCTGCCCTATTCGGTGACCGTGTTCGAGGGCGATCGTCAGGCCGGTGCCGTGGCCTACGAAACCATCGACCTGAGCCCCGTCCTGAATGACGGGATGTTTCGGCAGTAGAGCTAGCGCCCGACAACGAACTTCCCACTTCCGCTCTGCGACGGACTTTCAGCACGGAACAGGTAGACGCCGTGGGCGAAGTGCCGAGTGTCCACAGATATTCTGCCGGTAGAAGCCACGCCGGTCGCGACCGTCCGTCCCAGAATATCGAAGACCCTCAATTCGAAGGCGCCGGCCCCAAAGGCGATGGTGATGCCATTTGTCGCGGGGTTTGGAAACGCATGGAGCACTACAGGGAATGGCCCGGACTCATTCTCTACGCCAACCGTTCTGACGTCCAGGTTGTGCATATAACGAAACGTATCCAGCCCGAGTCCGGGAACGCCGTCATATTCCATCATCACGTCTTCGAGCGTCCTGCCTTGGATGGCCCAGGTCTCCGTCAGTCGTCCATTCCGCAACTCGCTTTCGATCACGGTTGGCTGGATTGCCGATCTGATAATGTCGATCTCCGAGACGGGGACGGCCTCAGAAAACCGCGCCCGGAGCCATCCACCCACAAAAGCCGGGGCGCCAAACGTGGTCGTTCCCACCGCCAGGCCATAAGCCGCCGATACCGTGTGCAGGTTGTCCGAGCCTGAAAGCCCCAAAACTGTGGGATCGTGAGTCCAGGACCACTCACGCCAGCTACCCGGTCTGAAAAAAATCGGATAAACTTCTGGAATCAGGGCAGCATGCCCCAGTACGACCGACCCGATCCGATAATCAGGCGAATTGCCCGCTGTCGATATTTCGTTGTGGACGGCTTCCGTGTTGTCCAGCCGGAGCGTGATCCGGATGGGCTCTCCATAGGCGTACTCGGATTTGTCCGTCCAGACAGTAGTCTGGAGCCGGGAGCCGTAGGCGACGGTACCGGATAAGACCGCTCGCGAGAGCTTTCCCTCCTCTCCCATCCCGTTGTAACGCATGATCGGGCCCACTCCAGCCACCAGCGTGACACTCCAACCAGAGTCGGAGACCCGAAAACTCCGGGCGGAAAAAGTGATTGGGTCCTGGAAGCCACCCACCGGAGTCCTGACCATGCCACCCCGCGTCACAGCCACCTCCATGGTATCCAGATCCCCTTGCCCCAGATGGTCCACATAGGCGTAGGTCCCACCATCCGGGACGGTGAAATCCAGAAGGACCTGCTCTACACCAGCTACAAGGCCGGTCAACTGACCTGAGGCGTTGAATCGCACCGTATCAGAGTGCACGATGCCGCCGCCGAGTCGGAAGAAAGCCTGACCATCGACATCCACGGTTTCCACCACCCATATCGAGCCCGCGCCGACGGTCACCGGGAAACTGAAGGGCGGCTCGATGAGCGAGGTGAACTCCCAGCGATTCCCGACTTCCAAGGGTATCCAGTCCTGTGCGACTGAATTGCCGACCCAACCGGCCAGCGCGAATACCACTATGAGCCATCTTGGGAGTGCCATCCTGCAATCCTACGCCATGTGCAACTTCGGAGCAACGGTCGGAAGCGGGCCGCTACGCGAACCGCCTATGGTTCGGAGATGACCGCCCGGGACTATCGAGCCCCAATCCGGACATCGTCGATAGAAAGGAAGCCCTTGCTGCCCGGCTACGCCAAGAAAAACCTGATCACCGTATTGGACGAGATGTACCCAGAAATATCAAACGCCTCCGTGCCCATACTCGTCGTTCCCTGATGACCCTTCATGAAATCCGAATGGCAAGATTAGTTGTGCGTTTCTCGCCGAGAAACAGGTACGCCTCATGCAAATCGAATAAGAGAAGCGGGTGATTCGGGTACCGACGAAGTGAGGAGAGAAGGAGCGGCAACGCTTTGTCTTCCAGTAGCCGGAGTGCTTCGCTATTGCGTCCAGTGAACTTCAAGCCGTCAACCTGATACGAATAGGCCCTCCAGAGATGGTGCTGGGCATCAAGCAATTTTGGCAGATTGGCCGAAACGTACTCGAGTTCCGGGGTGGCCCCTTCCAGCAGATTCAATCCTTCCTGTGTCTGGCCATCCCAGACCAACCACCAGCCCATTTCACTCTTGATGCGCGCCATGTCGTGACGGATTCCAATGTTGTCCGGATCGGCATTCAGGATTGGAGCGAGCAACTGAATTGCTCGCTCGGTCAGCTCCATGGCTTTCGTGTTATCACAACATCAACTTGTGACGACCGCGAGTCTCCCGTAGCTGTTTGCCAGTCCTACCCGGTGTGAAGCCTGACTCGAATCGGAACTCCAAATGGCTTCCCTCAAGAGCACGGCTTTCTGGTAGCTCTCGAGCGCACCCATCAGGTCCCCAAGATTGGTGTAGTGCGGGTCTCCCTGAATTCGGCCGGCTTGCGCATAAGCCTCCGCCAGTTCGGGTTGCAATGTGGGATCTGGACCGGCTTCTTGGCTGAGGTTCTCCAGGTAGGTCAGCGCATGTGTTACCAGGGTTCTACGAATATCTGTTGCGCCGGGCAGGTCCCGGACCTTGTCATTCATCTCGAATAACAGGGAGTTGGCGAGGCGCCGGATTTGACCGGCGTTCCGCTCGGCCACCCGCGCCTGATGGGTCGTCATCACCACGCTGGCCAACAGAACAAGTACCACCAGAGCGCTCAAAATTACACCAACTCGATTTCTCTGAACGAATTTGGCTGTACGATATTTGATCGAAACGGGTCTGGCAAGAATTGGAAGGTGGTCGAGATAGCGCTGAATGTCATCGCTGAACTGAGCGACGGAGACGTATCGCAAGGATGCATCTTTTGAGAGCGCTTTGAGGACGATGGTGTCCAAGTCACCTTGAATACGCCTGCGCATTCCGTCGGGGGTCTCGCGCCGCTGGTCAGCACGCCGCCTCATCGACTCTCGGTCCTTCCCATCACCAAGCCTGAAGGATTCGCTGGGCCGCCGCACCCTTTCCGTCAGCACAATTCGCTTAATGGCAGCGGGCAGCAACCCCGACAGGTCGTAGGGTCTTTCCCCGGTCAACAGCTCAAAAAGAATCACACCCAGAGAATACACGTCTGACGCTGTTGTGACCGGGAGGCTCCGGAATTGCTCCGGAATTGCGTACGCAAGGGTCATCGGATGCGCGCGTTCCCACGTTTCCTCAGGCCCTCCTTCCACAGCTGTGTTGAGCGCCTTGGCCACGCCGAAGTCCAACAGCTTTATGACCCCTTTTGGAGAGTCCCCGCGGCCCGAATTGCTGACCAGAATATTGGAAGGTTTTAGGTCGCGATGAATGATCAGGTTCTGATGCGCGAAATGCACTGCGCCACAGATCGTCCCAAAAAGGGCCAATCTCTGAACCAGGGGGAGCCTATTGGTGTCGCAATGATCCAATAAGGTGCGCCCTTTGATGTATTCCAGAACCAGATAGGGAATGCCCGTGTCCGTAACCCCACCTTCCAGGAGCCGAGCAATATTGGGATGATCAAGTGAAGCGAGGATTCTGCGTTCGTCGGGCAAACCGCTTTACCAAGTCTTGGCGATAGACCGCCTTTTCAACCACCTTAATTGCGACTTGTTGGTCGAAATACCCGTCTGCTCGGTCTGCGAGGATGACGATACTACAAACGCCTGACAGAGTGCTTCTGAAGCCAGACTGCCAGCGTTACTTCGTCAATTGAACCTGCGGCCAGTCCCTCGATTGTCGTCACCGTCGCGACCTCAGGCGGGGTGAGCGAGAACCCATTCCGATGCAGGAAGGCGCGCATGGCAAGCAGAGCAACTCGCTTGTTGCCGTCTATGAACGCGTGGTTCTTGGCGAGGCCAAAACCATACGCGGCGGCCAGATCGAAAACCGTCGTCGCCTCGTCGTGAGACCAGAGGTTTCGAGGTCGATCAATCGCGCTTTCGCGCAGGCCGTGATCACGCACTCCAGGAGCACCGCCGAACAGCCGCACTGATTCTGCGTGCAGCATTCTGGTGTGGACTACCGTCAACCAAGCGGGTTCGGGAGTGGCCCTTGTCACTTGGCCAGCTCCCGGAAAGCATTCCTGTGAGAGCGCATAAAGGCTCTCCCATCCTCCATCGCTTCGGCAAATTCCGGGTCGTACGGCGTGATCGTGATGCTGTCCGCATCGTTCGAGACGAACAACTCGTCTCCTGCCCTCAGCGCCAAGGCTTCTGCTATCGGCTTGGGTACAATGAATGCCAATGATCCGCCAATTTGCTTGACCGTAGTTTTTTGACTCATGGGTCCCTCGGTTGAAGTAAGGAGATCGACTTGTTAAAGTTGTACTTTAGTTAAACTTTCTTGTTCTCCTGCCGGCGGGTCCTCCAATTCTCGCAGCCGCTTCCGCAACACGTTTGTACACGCTTAGATGATCGCGCGGAGCGGGAAGACAGCGGTGAGCCGACTGACCAACCCGTCTACGTCATGATAGGGCGCGGTTACCTCACCCCCGGTTGCAAGACGGGACGCTGAGTCTCCAACCCACGCTTTCCGCACCCGGGACCATGGCCAATCCCATCGTTCCATCACTGCGGCCGCACGCGGGCTAAAAAACACCACGACATCCGGGACCGGCCCGGCCGGGGGCTCCAAAAGAAGCGTTGATTCATAGACCACCACCTCTTCAACCGGGATGTCCGCCTGCTCTAACCTGGTCGGCAAATCGGGCTGCCGCGGGCGCCCGCAGCAGAACAAGAGCGGTTTGTCCGGTCGATTCCCGGTGATATAGGAAGCGAGAGCCTGGGCTCCTCCCTGTGCTTGCCCCTCGGGCTCCAGGCCCAATGCTCGCGCTTCGGCCGCCGTGCGCGGGCCAACCGCATACGTCGGGTGGGCTGCCCACCCTGACAAGAGGCTGCGAGCTTCGTCGTCCCGGCGCCAGGCCTCGGTGGTCCTTGGACTGGTGACCACCAGGCCTCCGAAGCGCTCTGGCTGGCGAAGCGCGAGCCGCATGGCCTCTACCCCGACGTAAGAAAAGGTCATCACATCCAGGCACGAAGCCTCGACCCCGGCCTGGCGGAACGCAGCCAGGTAGGGCTCCACTCCTTCCGGACTGCGAAGGAGGAGGACGCTCATCCTGCGGTTGCCGTGCTCCGCCGACCGAAATGGCAATCGACGGTCCGATGCCCGTTGGTGCACAGCGAGCCCGGGCTGCATCGACAGGGGTGGAGGCCCGCGTCAGCAGGGACGCCCTGAAGAGCGGGTACGATCAGGTCTGCCAGGACGCGCGCCAATCGTGCATGATCGTTCGGGGTCGGGACACGGTGAAACGCCATCCCCAACGCCTCAACCTTGGCCCGGAAGTCCAGGTCCAATTCGGCCAGCGTCTCCGACTGCTCGTGAATGAAACTGATGGGCTCGACCACGACGCGCTCCGCACGAACGGTCGGCAGGTGCTCTTCGTTGTCGGGCTTCGTCCACGCTATGCCACGATTGGAATGATTCTGATAGCCGAGGGTGTAGCGTACGCCCCCGAGCAGGTGGGCGATGCGCTCGCAATGCTCCTCTACATAGCCATCATACCTGCTACCGAGATCCAGGTACTTGATGGGCGTGCCGTGGGCGGAAAAGTACAGGAGCGTCCCATCGTCCGAGAGGTCTACCCCCTGGGCATGAGCGAAAGACCGGATGTTGTCCGCGCGATACCGTGTGTATGCGTCGTCGTGGTGCCAGGCCGCCACCTCGTATACGGGCGCGTCCCATCCGATCGCGCTGACCGCGTCGCGGACACTCTTGATTGCGGCCACGTTGGTGGAAAACCCGCAGATCGGATACATGGGAAGGGCCACCAGCACGTCCGCGCCATCCGCCCGGGTTGCTTCGACCGCCTCTCGAATCGTCGGGTCGGTGAACTGCATGCCCACACGGGTCTTCGCCTGAAGACCTCGCGAGGTCAACTCATCCTGAAGGGCCTGCGCCTCATCTCGGGCCTGAGCGTTCAGCGGGGATCCTCCGATGCGCTCATAGTCGGCAATCAAGCCGGGCGCGCGATCCTCAGCCAACTGCCGGCAACGAGCCAAGCGGGCGGTCTCATTTGGGAAGCGCTCCAAAGGCGCGTTGTTCAGGAAGATGCGCTCCAGGAAGGGAACCACCTCCTCCCGTGTCGGCGTCTCCGGCTCTCCGAAGTTGAGCATTACTACGCCAACCGTCATCCGGCTACCTCCTTGAAGGCCACTTCCGCTGCCCTGTAGGTGGCCTCGATCTCGGCCTCACCATGGGCCGATGACACGAAACAGGATTCAAACTGGGAAGGCGGCAGATAAACACCCCCCTCCAGGAGTGCCCTGAAAAACACCCCGAACTGATCGGTATCGGAACGCTTGACTGAGGCCCAATTGGTGGGCTTACGATCCGCGAAGAAGGTGCAGAACATGGTCCCCACGCGCGTCTGGCTGACGGTCACCCCAGCCTCGCGGGCGGCAGTCCCGATGGCCTCCTCAATTCGGGCGGTGGTCGATGCAATGCCGTCCCAGAGGCCGGGCTCCTGAAGGCGACGCAGGGTTGCGATGCCGGCCGTCATCGCAAGAGGATTACCGGAGAGCGTTCCGGCTTGATACACGGGGCCTGAGGGGGCCACCAATTCCATGATGTCCCGCCGTCCACCGTACGCGCCAACCGGCAAGCCGCCGCCGATCACTTTGCCTAGCGCCGACAGGTCCGGGGTCACGCCATAAAGCGCCTGAGCCCCTCCGGGGTGCACCCGGAATCCGGTCATGACCTCATCGAAAATGAGGAGCGCTCCGTCGTCTTGGGTGAGCGATCGCAGACCTTCCAGATAGCCCTCCACCGGCGGCACGACGCCCATGTTTCCGGCCACGGGTTCGACAATGACTGCCGCAATCTGTCCCCGGTTGGCCTCGAAACAGCGGGAAACGGCCTCCAGGTCGTTGTAGGGAAGCACGATGGTATTCGAGACCGTTGACTTGGGCACTCCGGGAGAGTCTGGAAGCCCGAGCGTGGCAACTCCTGACCCGGCCTGAACCAGAAGCATGTCCGCATGGCCGTGATAGTTGCCCTCAAACTTGATGATGCGATCCCGCCCGGTGAAGGCCCGAGCGACCCGGATAACACTCATGGTAGCCTCGGTGCCGGAGTTGACGAAACGCACCAGTTCGATGGCCGGCATGAACTCCTGGACAAGGCGCGCCAACTCCAGTTCGAGTTTGCTTGGGGCTCCGAAACTCGTGCCCTTCAGCGCCGCCGCGGCCAAGGCCTCTACTACATTTGGAGCGGCATGGCCCAGAATCAGCGGGCCGAAACTGAGCACGTAGTCCACGTACCGGTTGCCGTCCACATCGATCATGGAAGCCGCCTCTCCCCGATCGATGAAAAGCGGCTGTCCGCCAACGCTCTTGAAAGCCCTGGCTGGAGAATCCACGCCGCCAGGCAGAAGCCTCTGAGCTTCAGCGAACAGGCGTACCGATGTCGAAATGTCTCTCATGCTTTCAAATAGTTTGTCACGGACAAGGCTGTTTTGTTGGCCTGGCGGATGCAGTCCGGAATACCCACACCTCGGTAGGCCGATCCGGTCAGAAACAGTCCAGGGAGGGCGCCGAGCGCGTCGTCCAGCAGGCGTAATCTCTCCGGATGCCCCATGGTGTACGCGGGCTGGCCCCGAATCCACCGCCGGACCCGGTGAAATTTGGGTCCATCCTCGATCCCCAAGGTCGCTTTCAACTCTTCGGCCGCACACTCCAGAAGCTGTTCATCGCTGGCCTCTAGCCATGGATCATCAGCGGAACGTCCGAAGAACACTCGAATCAGCACCTCTCCCGTGGGTGCTCGGCCGGGAATCTTGGTCGAGGTCCAGGTGCACGCCCTCACGGCCTTGCCCTCCGACGCAGGAATCAGATATCCGTACCCATCCAGGGGATGAGGCACCTGTTCACGGCCGAAGGCGAGGGTCACTATCAGCGACGAATTGTAGGGAATGGCCCTCAAGATCTCCGCCAACTCGCGGTGACTCGCCAGGACGTCGGCCGCCGCGTACGCGGGCGTAGTACAAATGACGGCATCGGCTTCCAGACTGCTTCTGTCGTTCAGGTGGACCCGAAGAACTCGCGTGGACTTGGGGCCGGCACCCTGGGCAACGTCAATGGACGTCGCGCTCATGCCCAACCTGACCTGGGCCGGGCAGGCAGCGGCAAGGCCATCAGGCAAGGACTGCATTCCATCTCGAAGCGTGTAAAACAGCGGCGCCTTCGCTCGCCCACCGGCCGCTGTCGCCTGGGCCGCTGTCGCTCGGGCCGCCGCCCCCTTGGCCCCTCGTGCCCTGGCCCGCGCCGCCCGGATGAGGCTGCCGTGTTCGCGCTCCATCTGGCGAAACTGCGGGAACGTAGCCTCTAGACTCAAGGCCTCTATGTCGCCGCCGTAGATCCCTCCCAGAAGCGGATGGATCAATCGATCATAGGCTTCCGCTCCCAGGCGACGACGGGCAAAGGCACCAAGCGATTCGTCATCGGACCCTCTCGACGCTGGAACGAGTGCCTCCAGTGCGAGGCGCGCCTTGCCACGGGCAGTCAGGAGAGAGGTTCGGGCCAAGGCCACCCATGACGAGGGCACGAGTCCGCCGAACCCGTCCGGCAAGGGATGGAGCCTTCCACCCTGCTGGATAAAGCTGCCCTTGACCTGGGGGTTTGTTGGCTGAAGCTCCAGTCCGAGCTCCTTGCACAGATCTACGGCCCAAGGCTTTCGCGACAGGAAAACGTCTGGGCCATGATCCATCACGAACCCCTCGTACCGTTCCGTTTCCAGCTTCCCGCCGAGTCGGTGGGACTGTTCGACCAACGTAACCTGAGACTCCGGCATGGACTGCCCCAGCCGGTAGGCCACGGTCAGGCCCGAAATCCCTCCACCAACCACTACTATCCGATGCGAGCTCACCGCGCCGACTGCTCGTGTACGAAATCGACCAGTCTCCGCACGTTATCGACAGGGGTCTCAGGAAGGATGCCGTGCCCGACATTGAAGATGTGGCCGGCCTGCCCGGCCGCACGTCGAAGCACATCCTGGGCTCCCGCCTTCAGCGTAGGCCACGGCGCCTGGAGAAGCACAGGATCCAGATTGCCCTGGATGCCGAATCCGTTGCCTATCTCGGACCAAGCCCTGTCTATCGGCGTCCGAAAATCCACTCCTATCACGTCGCCGCCGGTTGATGCCACAGATGGGAGGTGTCCTGATGTCCCGGTAGAGAAGTTGATCACGGGTTTTCCCGTCTTTGTGGCCGCCGCAACCACCCGCCTGGTATACGGCGCCACGAACTTCTCATAGTCCAATTGCCCCACGGCCCCGGCCCATGAATCGAAAATCTGGAGGACATCTGCTCCGGCCAGAGCCTGCTGGGTGAGATAGTCCTCCACAACCGCCGACAACTTGTCCATCAAGCTGTGCCACCCCTCTGGATCGGAATACATCAATCCCTTTGCGTGGGTGTAGCTCTTGGAGCCACCTCCCTCGATGGCGTAACTCGCCAGCGTGAAGGGTGCCCCGGAGAATCCGATGAGCGGCCTGGAGCCCAGTTCGCGCTTGACGATCCGGATGGCCTCGAGCGTCCCCGACATGACCTGCGCCATGGACGGGGTCGACAGGCGGTCAATGTCGGTCCGGCTTCGGACCGGGTTATCCAGGCGCGGCCCGACACCCTTTACAAAGTCCAGATTCAGGCCCATCCCTTTTAGGGGCGGCAGGATGTCCGAAAATATGATGGCCGCATCGAACCCGAAAGCCTTCATGGGCTGGAGCGTGATCTCGGCGGCCAGATCCGGGGTGTTGATGGCGTCCAGCATCGAATTTTTGGCCCTCAATGCCCGATACTCCGGCATGTATCGCCCGGCCTGGCGCATCAACCAGATGGGCGTGCAATCGGTCTCTTCGCGCCGACAGGCCTTCAGGAATCGACTACTCGCCATCAACGGAGGGGAAAACGGGGTTCAGCCAGACCGCCCGCCCGACAAAGAAGGGGCCCATGCGCTGGATGTAGCCGGCCGTCTGCTGGGTCGACCGCATGCGCTCAACAACCTTCGAAAGCGGCGTCAGCTCCTTCCCGACGAGGGCCACAACAAAGTCGTTGTCGTGGCGATCCAGACCGTGACAGGAGAGCCTGATATCATGCGCCAAATCGGCCTTCCCGTACGCTCTGCCGATCCCGCCATGCTCCATCAACATGGTCCGCTGCTCATCGGCGGAGAGCAGTGAGAACTCGCCCGACCGGCTAAGCGGATACCAGATGGCCCAAGGCCACTCCGGATTACACGCGTGACGGATGGGTCGCTTCAGAAGCACGTCTCCGAGATTGCGCTCATAGCCAATCGCGTACGTCCGGCCGCCCATCGTCAAGTCTGACCGGTGCTTCATCTGGCGGAACGGATCCGATGCGACCACATCGCGAAAACCTTCCACAAACCAGGCGGGGTCTACCGAATAGGTCAGCAGGCCTACTGAGCGGGGGTTGAGAAAATCCTGATAGAGCACGCCCGGGAGGCTCGCGCCTTCGAGGGCGGTTATGATCTCGCTTACCGGTGGGGCATCCTCAAACTGATGGAGCTGCATGTACAGCCTGGTGTCCGAGTAAATGACCTCGCCGTCCTCACCTCTTCCCTTCTCGGCGGTGTTGACGCCACTTGGTTTTTCTATCTCTATCTGCAGGGCCATGGTTGGTTCTCAGGTGGACTGCAGCCATTTCGCTGCATCTTTTGCGTGATAGGTGAGGATGATGTCCGCTCCCGCACGCTTGAACGCCGTCAGGACTTCCAGGACGACAGGTTTCTCGTCCAACCACCCTCGCTCGGCAGCTGCCTTGATCATGGCATACTCGCCACTGACGTTGTAGACCGCCAGCGGAAAATCGGGGAAGCTGTCCCGAAGCGCGCGGACTACATCCAGATACGGCATGCCCGGCTTGACCATGAGCATGTCCGCTCCCTCCTCCAAATCAAGCGCGGCCTCGCGGAGGGCTTCGCGCACATTGGCCGGATTCATCTGATAGGTCTTCTTGTCTGCGGGAACGTCCTCAAGCTCCCGCGGGGCTGAATCGAGCGCCTCGCGGAATGGACCATAAAACGAAGAGGCGTACTTGGCCGTGTACGAAAGAATGCCTACCTCAACATGTCCTGCGGCATCCAGGGCCTCGCGAATAACCCCCACCCTTCCGTCCATCATGTCGGAGGGTGCAATGAGGTCTGCACCTGAGTCTGCCTGCAGGACGGCCATCCGCGCCAACATCGGCAGGGTCGCATCATTGTCAATCACCCCGTCAATGACCAGGCCATCGTGCCCATCGGACGAATAGGGATCCAGAGCAGCATCCGTGATCACCAGCAAATTCGGGCACACCTCTTTGACCGCTCTGATTGCCCTGGCGTACAGGCCGTCGGGATCGAGGGCCTGCGAGGCCCCGGGGTCTTTCAGGGAGTCCTCGACCGCTGGGAACAGGGCGACGGCTCTGATGCCTAGTCCCTGCAGTTCCCGGCACTCCTTCTGAAGCTCGTCCACGGACAATCGAAACTGACCGGGCATGGAGTCGATAGCCTCTCGGAGGCCCGAGCCTTCCTTGACAAAAAGCGGCGCCACAAAGTCCTCCACCCGCAGGTGATGTTCCTGCACCATGGAACGAATGGGCGCGCCACGGCGAAGTCGTCGGGGGCGATGGGTCAGTCTACTCATGGGGAATCTGCTCCTTGGAAATAGCGAATGAGTCCGGCCACCAGCCCTTCGGCGGTGTGCGGGTCTGCCACCACGTCTACCCGCAGTCCATAATTCTGTGCCGCAGCGGCCGTTATTGGCCCAATACACGCCACGACCCGCGGGGTCTCGTATCGCCCGCTGGTGGCCTCTTTCCAACCTGTCACTGTAGAGGGACTGGTGAATGTAAGCGCGTCCAGATCCCGGGGGTACGGGCCCTCCGGCCGAGCACTGACCGTGCTGTACGCCACGAGCGTCTCCACGGTCGCACCACGGCCCTTGAGGTCTCTTGCGAGCACGTCACGGGCGCCCTCCGCCTGCGGGATCACGCAATGCTGGCCTGTCAGATCGGGCAGCGCAGCGGCCAGGTGCTCGGCATCGAACACATCGGGGATCAGGATGGCCGTCGGGACGAATTCAGATAGCGCGTTCGCCGTAGCCGTTCCGACCGCAGCGATCCGTAGATCATCCGGCACCCCTTCCTTCGCCGCGCCGAAGAAAAACCGCACGCCATTGGCGCTGGTGAAGAGCAGCCAGTCTGCGCGATGCATCGCCGCCGACGCTGAACTCAAGTCTCCCGGTACGAATCTGATGGTCGGAAACCGGACGGCCACCGCGCCAGCCGCCTTCAACGCCAGGCTAAGGGGCTCAGCCTGCTCAGGTGCTCGGGTAACCAGCACGCGCCTGCCTTTGAGTGGGCCTTCAAGCACCGATCAGACCCTCCGCTCCCAGGGCCAGAGCATCTTCGGCCAGGATGCGGCCCAATTCCTCCGGATCTGGCCTCGAGCCCTGGACTCTGATGATGTCAGCCCCATCCAGGGAGAGGACGACGCCCTCCAAATGAACATGGCCTCCAGAGAGCCAAGCCCGGGCTCCGACGGGGGATGAGCACCCTGCCTGGAGGCGACTTAGAAACGCCCTCTCGGCGGTGGTGGTTGATCTGGCGTCGGGCTCGTCGATGGCCGCCAGCAGCACCGCAACTGATGCGTCTCCCGCGCGGCACTGGACTGCGATTGCGCCCTGCCCCGGCGCGGGGAGCATGATCCCAAAGTCAAGGTATTCAGTTATGGCCTCCGCAAGGCCGAGTCGCTTGAGCCCTGCGGCCGCCAGGACAGCCGCGTCGTAGTGGCCGTCCCTCACTTTTTGTACTCGTGTAGGCACATTCCCGCGGATAGACCGAATCGTCAGGTCAGGTCGGGCGCGCAGTAACTGCGCCGCTCGACGCGTGCTGCTCGTGCCGACTACTGAACCTGCTGGCAATTCCGCCAAGGTCTGCCCGCCGGGCGAGACAAGCGCATCACGCGAGTCTTGTCTATCCAGCACGGCGGCCACAACGATTCCCTCAGCCGAGGCCGTGGGGAGGTCCTTTAGCGAATGGACGGCGATGTCTATGGTGCCCGCACGGATGGCCTCCTCTAACTCGGCCGTGAACAGGCCCTTTCCCCCGATCTCAGGCAGTGGCGTTTCCAGAATCCTGTCCCCTCGGGTCTCGAACGGCACGAAGTCTGTCTCCAACGTCGGCCACGCGTTCCTGAGAAGGGACAAGACGCGCTCCGTCTGCCAGCGCGCGAGCCGGGACGTGCGGGATCCGGCCCGTACCGATTCCTGCCTCATGGTCATGGTCATGCTCAACTTCCGGCGTCGCGGAGCTGGAAGAGATTGCGCACCGTTCGGGCGATGTCCTCGGCCTCGCCCTCTAAGGCGCCCTCCCGAATCCCTTCGGTGGGGTGATGGAAGAGCTTCTGGACGAGCGATCTGGAAAAGCGCTCAATGTGCTCACGCACTTCGTCCGATAGTTCGGGCAGACGGCCTTCGAGCCGGGCGACCTCGTCACGCCGGATATCCTCTGCACTACGACGCAGATCCGTGATCAGCGGCTGGACTCGCGCTATCTGCAGCCATCGCTCGAATCGAGCCAGTTCGTCTCCCAGAATGGCCTCGACCTCCGGAATGGCCGCCTCCCTGAGACTAAGCGAGTCCGAAATCTCCACTTGCATGGAGTCCACATCGTAGTGAGTCACGCCCGCCACCTCGGAGACAGCCGGATCAATGTCATGAGGAACGGCAAGATCAACAAGGACCAGTGGTCGATCTGGTCGCAGAGCCATACTCTTGCGAACCAGAGACACCTCGATCAACGGATAGGGACATCCGGTGCACATAAATACCGCGTCTGCCCTGGACAAGACTGCAGCTAACTCGGAAAACGGCTGTGCCTCCGCTCCTAATCGCTCGGCCTGTGCCATCGCTATTTCCAGGGTCCGGTTGATCAAAAGCAGGTCCACGCCGCGCTTGGAGCGAAGCAACTTTGCGACCAGGCGCCCCGCCTCGCCCAGACCAACGATAGCGAGAGTCTTGCCACTGAGCGTTCCGAGTTGGACTTCCACCTTCCGTACAGCGACGGAACTCACACTGACGGCGTTGTGCCCAATCTGAGTTTCAGCACGTGCGCGTCGCCCGGACTTGAGTGCGAAGCGAAAGAGGTTTTCAAGGTGTTCATCGACGGCTCCCTGATCTCGCGCCGTGCGCAGCGCAGCATCCAGTTGACCCAAAATTTGCGCCTCGCCCAACACCATGGCATCCAGACCCGCGCCAACCCGAGCAAGGTGCCTGGCTGCATCCAATCCAAGCAGGGCGTAGGTCTTGTCCTCCAGTCCCTCCATGGAATGACCGAGCGAGCCCAACAGGTGCTGCAACTCCTCTACGGCGCGAGCGACTTCCGTGCCCGCATGGCTTCCGTAGAATTCTACCCTGTTGCAGGTGCTGACCATCACCAGACCCGCCAGGGTCTCTGACTGGCGAATCCCGGAGAGCAATCTGAGATGTTCGGCCGACGTCAACGAAAAACGCTCCCGCAGATTCAGCGCGGCCGTGCGGTGACTGATTCCCAGGCAAAAGATGTCGGCGTTTCGAGGCATTTTGGAAGCGGTTAGGGCCCTCAAGATAGCCCTTGCAGCCTCCCGCGGGAACAGGTTATTACGGCGGGAACAGGGCCTAAAGCACCGACAACTAAATGCGATCCCGCGTAAACGAAAATTGACCTTCCGTTGTCGATTGATATGCCGACCGGAAGCCGTTCCGGCCACCCCACCTCCGATATCTCCCCCATGCTCCTCAATTTCCTCCGGCTGGCCGTTCGCGCCATGCGACGCCACCCCGCGTACGCCCTGATCAACATCTTCGGACTTGGCCTGGGACTCTTCGCGTCATTCATGGTCCTCCTCTGGGTCCAGGACGAGCTGAGTTTCGATCGCTTCCATGAGGATTCCGAACAGGTGTTTCAGGTGATGCGGACTTCCGTCAACGG
>JBLHLC010000057.1:0-20099 GCA_047619685.1 Rhodothermales bacterium | reverse complement strand
CACGATCCCCGCGGCGGATACGACGCTCCATTGGGAGTACTTCGGCAACGCTGCAGTTGATGACTGTTCTTCGACTCCGGAGACTTCCGTGGTCATCTTCTCCGTTGATCTGACGCCCCTCACCCTGGTTGGAAGAGACGACGGAGCGGGCGGAGTCCTGCCGCTGTTTGCGAAGTCACGTGGAGATACGCTTCAGGTTCGTGGCGGCTTCAATGGATGGGGATGTGCGGATGCCTCCAAGTGTCTTCTCCTGCCTTTCCCAGGCACAAACATCTTCGAGGCGGCGGTTCCGATTACTGGATTCCCCGGCACGGAGCAGCAGTACAAGTTCTTCCTGGACTTCAACAACGAGAACTTTGAGGCCTCGTTTGGCGAGATTCCACCTTCCGGCTGGGAAGAGCCCATCTCTACGACCGGAGCCAACCGCAGTATGAGCTTTGAGGGTGATCCATCCTCCGAGCAGTTCCTGGGCGACGCTGGCTTTAACGACGTCCCCGACGAGTCGGTGATTCCGACGGGCACATCTGTCGATGTCAACTTCACGGTAGACATGACGGCTGCGCTGTCGGCGGCAGAGCCATTCGACCCCTCGACAAACGTGGTGATCGTTGACTTTACTGGCGATCCGCTGTGGTCGTTCACACAAAACATGCCTCGGGACGGAGAAGGGTTTGCGCTAAACGAGACCTTCACGCTTTCGGATACTGACGGTGACGGCATCTACACGGGCGCACTTTCCGTGAATGGGCCCACCTACGGTGCAATCCAGTACAAGTATGGATACACCGTCCCTGGAAGTGGCACGTTCCAGACGGAAGCCGGCGGCTCAACAACTGCCGTCGGACGCCGCCGGACACGGTATGTCAGACCCAACGGGGACGGCTCGTGGCCTGCCAGCTACAGCTTTGCCGGCGAAACCTATCAGCCAGAAGGCAACTTGCCATTCGAAACGCTGGTCAGCGGTGTAGCCGTTGAGCCCGTAGGTGATGAGCTACCGACTCGTGTGGCACTGTCACAGAACTACCCGAACCCATTCAATCCGACGACATCGATCGAGTACGGCATCGATTCTGCGGCGAATGTGAAGCTTCAGGTGTTTGATGTGCTGGGCCGTGTGGTTGCGACGCTGGTTGACGCACGTCAGCCGGCCTCGGTCTACCGCGTGTCGTTTGACGCATCGCGCATGGCAAGCGGAACGTACATATACCGCCTGACCACCCCGGCTCAGACGATTACACGGACAATGGTGTTGATGAAGTAACACCGGATTTGAAGAGTTACGTCGGGGGCCGGCGCACGCGATGCGTGTGCCGGCCCTTGTCGTTTCGGATGATTGGCAATATTGATTCTTGGTATGAAGAAAATTATCGGCGTTCTCCTGCTGCTACCGTTTGTCTTGGCGGCTTCGGGCCAGACCCTGGACATCACCTTTCGATACCTGCCGACCGGTGTTGTCGAGAACGCCTTCGTCCCGGGCAGCTTCAACGGTTGGGGACAGCCGTACAACAGCAGCGCCTGCATTGCGCCGGGGGGGGACTCGCAGATGGGGTATGTCCAGTTCGAGAACTACTGGACAAAGACGGTCTCCTTTACCGTCGGTCAGCAGTACTCCTACAAAATCCAGGTGCATCGCAATTTTTCCGGCACCCAGTGTGACTGGCTTTCGGATCCCTTGAATCCGGATGTAACGGGCCCAAATAATGATTCGGTCCTGCTTGTCGCGGACCCGATGGCGTTCCAGATAGCGGAAGAACTGTCCGGGGACGGGACGGTCCGTTTTTTCTCCGCGGGCATTTTTTCAACGGTCGACATTTCGTCGATTTCGTTCACCGTCAACGGGCTCGAGAGAGCCGACGGCCTGGACTTCTTCGATGCGTCCACTGGCATATTTCGAGTCCAGCTTGCTCAGGAACTGCGCTCGGGCGCCCAGTTTGCACTGACCGCGACCGATGCACTCAATCGGACTGTCTCTGCCGAGATCGGCGAAATACAGCCTCCAATAGAGTGGACGGGCTCCGACTTCGCAACGGTAGATGGCGAGGCGGTCCTGCGCGGGATCATCACCCGGCTGGACGGCACGGTCGATCCCGCCCTGGTTACCGCAACTGTGCTCCGCGAGGGGGGAGCAGACTCGGCGGTCCCAGTTACGAACGGCAGCGTCGAGTTCATTGCCACCTTGGAGGAAGGCTCCAATACTTTTCGCCTTCAGGCCGAACCGGACGGTCAGTCATTTACATCTGACCCCATAACAGTCACGGGCAGACTCCATCCGCTAGACGCTTTCACGGTTCAGGCCAGCGTCAGCGGGGTCTCCTTTGCATATAGCGTTGACCTTCTGGGCACGGCTACGTTGCCGGCGGACCACTCCGTGACGTGGATGCTGGACGAGGTACTTTCCACCACGACCACCAGCCTGGCTGGTAGCGGCCTCCAGGCTACCGGCACGGCAGACGGGACCGGCGAGATCTACGTGGATGTTGAGATTCGCTCTGGCGGCCAGCTCGTGGACCAGCTTCGGATAGGCGTCCTTGTCGAGTCAGACGGAACGGCCCGTGCAATGACCTACGCAGAGAATGCGGCCTGGGTTAAAAAGGCCGTCGTGTACGAGATCTTCCCGCTCCAATTCGGGCCAACGGCCACGGGCACGCTCAATAATCCCGGCCGTCGACTGCGGCAGATTACCGACGAGCTGGACTACATCGCGGACATGGGATTCAACACCATCTGGTTCATGCCCATCATGCGCAACCGCAACGGCATGACGGCCGTCGGGGCGGGCTACAACATCATAGACTTCAAGGCCGTGGACGAGCGGCTGGGGACGGCCGACGATTTCCGTTTACTGGTGGACCGCGCTCATGAGTTGGGCATCCGCATCGTACTCGATATCACGCCGAGCCACGTTTCTCCGGACCACCCGTGGGTGGCTTCGCTTCGGGAGGGTGGTCCCTACTCTGACTACATTCAGACGACGCCATCTTCCCATAGCCGGGGACAGGATGGGCGCGGAGCCAATCTCCCGGAGACGTGGCAGACGGAGAACGGGGAGAACTTCTACCGCAAGTACGAGGGCTTCGGCGACCTGGCCAATCTGGACTGGGATGACGATGACCTGCAAGCCGAGATGCTGGACGTGTTTCGGTTCTGGCTGGACGAGTTCGACGTGGACGGGTTCAGGATGGACGTCTGGTGGGGACCATTGCGCCGCTACGGCGCGGAGCGGTTTGCCCGCCCGACCCGCGAGATGATCAAGAGGCAACGCCCGGATGCCTGGATCCTGGGCGAAATCACAGGTACCGGGAATAGCACCGAGGTCTACTATGCCGATACCGACCGCGGCTCGGCAGTGGCCGGTGGCTTGGATGCCGCGTACGATTGGAATCAGTATCACGGCGCCTTCCGAGGCGCGTATGGTTCGTCCGCAAACTACGAGGCCTCATATTTCAACGGAGGCTTCTGGCCGGGGCCCAACGCGCGGTATTTCCGGTTTCTGGAGAACCACGACGAGAACCGTCTGGCCTACCTCCACCGATCGATTCCGGACCGGATGGGGCCCCTAGCCGGCATGTTGCTGACCGGAACGGGCGTGCCCATGATTTACGCAGGCCAGGAAGTCGGGTATGGAGCCTCCCACGACTACAGCCAGCGAGATGCGGTGAATTGGACCGTGGAAGGCAACGGAGAGGTTGCCGCGCTTTATCAGCGCCTCGCGCAGGTACGGCAGCAGTTCCCGGCCTTCTGGACGCAGAGCTCCGAGGCCATCCACGTGTCACGTGCCGGACAGCCCCGGGTCTACTCCTTCGTCAGACCGTATCTGGATCAGAACGCCGTCGTCGCGGTGAACTTCGAGGCATCGGCCACGACCATCACCATTGACCCTTCGGCGGCGGTCCAGATGTCGACGGATGGCCCGGTCCCATATTTCGACGTGTTTGCGGACACCTCCAGCTTCTACCTGGGCGAGTTCGAGATAACGATCCCCGCCTACGGGACGGTCGTCTATATGACCGACAGCGACCCTGGATTCGTTCTCCCGGAGATGCCGGCGTTGCCCTATGGCGCCATCAATTCCGCCGCGGAGGTTGCCGAGTTGCCCAACCAGGTGCAACTGCACGCCGCGTGGCCGAACCCGTTCAACCCCTCGGCGCGCATCGCCTACGAATTGAACGGTCCCACGCAGGTGACTCTGGAGGTGTTTGACGTACTGGGGAGAAGGCTGGCAATTCTGGACTCCGGCTACAGAACGGCCGGGCACTACGAGGTGACCTTCGATGCGGTCGGTTATCCCAGCGGGACGTATCTGTACCGCCTGCAGGCCGGCGGGTTATCCAAAACGCGTACGATGGTACTCATGAAATGAACGTGATCAAGCGCTCTTTCCTGATAGGCTGTGCGGCATTCCTGGTGGGTAGCTGTCTCCCTCCAGACGAAGATCATGTTGCCCCTCCGACCCCATTGGCCGGCGAGACCGAGTGGGCCGCGGACATGGTGTGGTACCAGATCTTTCCCGAGCGTTTTCGGAACGGGGATCCCTCCAATGATCCGCCGCGCTCTTCGCTGCCAAACGTGCGCGCGGTGCCGGATTCCTGGGCAACCACGCCCTGGACTTCCGACTGGTACGACCGGGCAGATTGGGAGAAAGAGATGTCGGACGACTACTACCGGACTGTCCGACAGCGCAGGTATGGCGGCGATCTTCAGGGGGTGATCGACAAGCTGGACTATCTGCAGGGTCTTGGGGTCAACGGCATCTACTTCAACCCACTTTTTTGGGCCCGATCAGAGCACAAGTACGACGGGAACACCTACCACCACATTGACCCATACTTCGGGCCGGACCCGCATCGCGATTTCTCCCTGATGGAGACAGAGACTTCCGACCCATCCACGTGGCGGATGACCTCCGCGGACTCGCTCTTTTTTGTCATGGTCGGCGACGCCCACACCCGTGGTATTCGGATAGTCATCGACGGCGTATTCAATCACACCGGCCAGGAGTTCTTTGCTTTTCGTGACCTGCACGAGAGGCAGCGTGAGTCACCCTATGTGGACTGGTACACCGTCCTGGAGTGGGATGACCCATCCACGCCTGAGAGCGAGTTTGACTGGCAGGGCTGGTGGGACCACCGGCCCCTTCCCGAGTTTGCCGACACCCAGGACGGGACCGACCTCCAGCCAGGCCCCAAGAAATACATCTTCGACGCCACGCAAAGGTGGATGGACCCGAACGGCGACGGCGACCCAAGCGACGGCGTGGACGGCTGGCGCCTGGACGTTGTGGCAGACGTGCCCGTTGGTTTCTGGACCGACTGGAATGCCCACGTGCGTTCAATCAATCCCCAGGCCTACACGGTGGCCGAACTCTGGGAGGATGCCAGCAGCACCCTGGTCGAAGGCGGATTCTCGGCCACAATGAACTACTTCGGCTTCGCCTTCCCCGTCAAGGGATACCTGATTGACGGCAAAATGAAGCCCACCGACTTCGTGGATGCGCTCAACACGCGTCGCCTTGCCCATGCTGATGGGGTGGCCCGCGCCCTGCAGAACCTCATCGACTCACACGACACGGATCGAGTGGCCTCGATGATTTCCAACGCGCGCCGAGAACTCCCCTACGAGCGCGAGGACTGGGAGCTCTGGTTTGATTACGACTGGGGAAACACGGGCACTCCGGCTGCCGATGCTGCCTACCCCATCAGGGCGCCTTCGGGCCGAGACAGGACCGTCCAAAGACTCGTCACCCTGTTTCAGATGACTTACGTGGGAGCGCCGATGGTGTACTACGGCACGGAAGCGGGGATGTGGTCCCCGGATGACCCCGACGACAGGCAGCCGATGTGGTGGGGCGACATGGACTTCGACGCAGTGCGGCATCATCCGCGCACGGGTGCGCTGGCCCGACCCATCGCCGTTGGCTTCGATCCGGTCGTCAGTGATTTCTACAAAGCCGCTATTGCGCTGAGACGGTCCCATCCATCGCTGAACCGAGGGGACTTCCGCGTCCTGGCGACAGATGACACCGCGCAGTCCCTGGCCTTTGCCCGCGAGCACGAAGAGGAGGCGGTGGTGGTGGTCCTCAATCGGTCCGATGGACCACAGACGGTTCGTTTCTCCGAGGCCGATGCCGGGCTCTCGAGAGGGAAGGGCCTGTATCCCGTATTCACCACCGGGGCCGACCCCGTCATCAGCGTATCCGATGGAACGGTGTCCGTCTCCCTTCCCGCCCTGACCGGCGTTGCCTTCATCCGAACCGGAATCGAGTAGCCAAATCCCCGACCAGATGCTTGACATCCAGAAGCGACTTACCAATTCCTTCTACGCCCTGCTCAGTCTGCCCGCGACGGCAATGGGCTTCGCGCTCTCCGTCCAGATTTCGGCGCTGAGCTGGATTCTAGCCACGAAATACGGCCTCGCCATAGACGAAATCGGCCTGGTTTGGGCGGCCGGTCCCATCGCCGGCATCCTGGGCCAGGTTGTGGTGGGCGTGATCAGCGACAAGGTCTGGTTCTGGAACGGCCGACGGCGCCCGTTCATGTTCATCGGCGGCGTGGTGGCGGCGCTGATGTTGTTGGCATTGCCCAACATCGGCGTCATCTCTGCTTCCATGGGGTTTGATGGCGTCCTGGGTGTCGCCATTGCAGTCGCGCTCACGCTGGATCTGGCCATAAACGTGAGCTTCAACCCGACCCGGTCTGTGATCGCGGACGTGACGCCGGAGGGCGTGGCCCGCACGAAGGGATACACCTGGATGCAGATGGTTTCCGGCACGTTCGGCGTGCTAGCCTATGCCATCGGTGCCATCTGGAGCAACTATCTACTGATCTATGTAGGCGTTGGGCTTGTCCTTCTCTTCTCGCTGGTACCTCCGTTTTTTATCGAGGAGCCAAAGAGTCTTTCGGGCGATGGGGAAGACGCGGACGAGGGTCTGGGCGGTTTCTCTGTGGCGCAAATACTCCAGTCAATCCGTCCCCTGTGGGGCTTCATGGTGTACGCCGTGTACGGGATGACTGTCCGGCTCGCGGAGATTGACGTGGCGGGATACTGGGTTGAGATAGCTTGTCTTGTCCTGACAGCGGCGCTCATGCTGGAGTCACTTCTGAAATCGGAGGTCGGGAAATCCAGAGAGGAGGCGGGCATGATCGGTTTCAAGAAGGTGCTCGCCGCGCATTCCTTCACCTGGATTGGCATCCAGACCATGTTCATCTACATGTTCGCTTTTGTCCAGTATCGCATGCCGGGGCTGGATGACATGGACATGGGTCGGGTTGTGTCCATCAGTTTCCTGATTCTCAATGCCGTGGGTGCGCTGGTCCCGGTACTCCTGCTCGAGCCCATTACGGAGCGAATCGGAAGAGTCCGCACGCACATGTTATCGATGTTTGTGATGGCGGGTGCCTTTCTGGCCATAGCGCTGGTGGGGACATCGGCGACGGTGATCTATCTGCTCATGGCGGTTGCGGGGATTGGATGGGGCGCCACCGTGAGCCTCCCGTTCGCCATCATGTCCGTCAAGGTTGACCAGTCCCGGATGGGGCTCTACATGGGCCTCTTCAATCTGTCGGTGGTGCTACCCCAACTGGTGGCGAGCCTCGGGGTAGGTGCCGCGCTCAATGTGGCGCCCAACAAAACGCTGGTGTTCATGATCTGCGCCGGCACCCTCCTGGTTTCCGCCCTGGCGTGGTTGCTGGTTCGTGAGAATGAGGAGGAAGAAGCTGGAGTCGGTGCGCTCCATCACTAGGCCCATCGCCATAGCACTTCTGGTGGGTTTGGTTGCCCTGGGCTCCGAGGCCCGGGCTCAGGTGTATGTGGGCTCCAGCATGTACTTCGCCGGGTACCTGGAAGAGGTTTGTGGGGTGCAGTACACCGATGGCGGTGCGCCTACCGATCCGTTCCAGTCATTGTCTGACCACGGCGGGAATATCGTTCGGGCCGCCCTCCATATGAGCCCCTTCGGAAACGGGTTTACCTCGGGAAGACCGGATCCCGACTGGGGTAGTCCGGAGCGCGTCATGGAAACCCTCCGGCGCGGGCAGGACCAGGGAATGGCCACGTTCCTGACCATCGCCTACGACAGCTACGCCGACAACGGGGCGGCCAAAAGAAACCCCTACGCCGCGCCGCCTGCCTGGCGGGCCCTGGCCTCCGACGAAGCAGCGCTCCTAGACTCCATGTATGCCTACACGTACCGGCAGCTGACTGAACTCGCCGATGCCGGGGTCATCCCGACCTTCGTGGCAATCGGAAACGAGATCAACTGGCGCTTCATGGAGCCCAACGTGGCAGAGAGCCAGCTGGCGGCCTTTGATGCCGGCCGCAAGGTGCGGATTCTGAATGCGGCTGCACAGGCCGTCCGGGACCTGGCGGCCGCCAGGAGTGTGGACATACAGGTTGCCATGCACATCTTCAGCCCAAGCAACCTGTCCTGGTGGATGGGCGCACACCCCGGGCTGGACTTCGATGTCATGGGGATGTCCTTCTACCACGAATGGCACTCAATGGGCACGTTCAGGTCGTGGGGCGCCATGGCAACGTGGTTGCGGAACACCCACGGCAAGGATTTGATGATTCTGGAGACCGCACAACTCTGGTCCTCGGGCTTCTCTGACAACCACGTAAATGTCCTTGGGACGGGTAACATCCCGAGCGGATACCCAAACCCGCCTTCGCCGGTAACCCAGCGATCCTACCTGCACGATATCACGGTGGATCTATTGGCAGGTGGCGGCCTGGGCACGATTTACTGGGGTGGGGATTGGGTGGGGTCGGACTGCTATATCTATCCTGACCAATATGGTCGCGGGTCCTCATGGGAGAACAAGGCGTTCTGGAATTTCCAGAATGCCGTTCACGATGGAATGGACTGGCTCTCCGGACCATACTCGGGGACACAAGTTGAACTCCAGATCCCGGACTGGGAGATGGATGTCTACCCCCAGCCAGCGCTGGATTCCGTGGAACTTGCCCGGATTCCGGCCACCGCGGCGCGGTTGACCGTGTGGTCTGTTGACGGGCGAAGGCTGGAGACCATCGCCCTGGGGGGCACGGATCGTCGGACGCTTCAAACGGCAGGATGGGCGCCGGGGATTTATCTTCTTCGTGTGGACTACCGAGACGGTCGGAAGGCACACACGCTATTGGTTAGAGGGCGATAACTATGTCGAGATTACTGGTTCTGTTGGTATCCGTTCTGGGCCTGGCCGCTTGCGCCAGTCCGCAGGCAAATGACGAGTCCGCGCCGGAAACATCGGCCAAAGCACTTCCTGCCACCGCCATCGGCGAGGGCGTCATTGTGCATCTCTTCGAGTGGCGTTGGGACGACATTGGCCAGGAGTGTGAGACCGTCCTGGGCCCTGCTGCTTTTGCGGCCGTCCAGGTCTCGCCGCCTTCGGAGAACCACGTTGTCGGGGGACGTCCGTGGTGGGAGCGATACCAGCCGGTGTCCTATCTGCTGGAGACCAGGAGTGGGAGTCGCGCCGATTTTGCGGAGATGGTGGCCCAGTGCACCCGCGCAGGCGTGGATGTCTACGTGGACGCGGTGATCAACCACATGGCGGACGCCGACCTCCAGCATCCGGACAGGCAGTTCTCAGCCCGTGGCACGGCCGGCACGCAGATTTCTGCCTACACGTACCCGGGCCTGTACGAACCGGCCGATTTTCACCACTGTGGCCTCACGCCTGGCGACGACATCGCAGACTACGACAACCGCGAGCAGGCCGAGAATTGTGAACTCCTGGATCTGGCGGATCTGAATTCGGGCAGCGAAAAGGTCCGGTCATCTCTTGCCGAATACCTGGCGGACTTGGCTTCGGTCGGTGTGGCAGGAATCCGGATTGA
The DNA here is from genome assembly GCA_047619685.1 of Rhodothermales bacterium. Classification (GTDB taxonomy): domain Bacteria; phylum Bacteroidota; class Rhodothermia; order Rhodothermales; family UBA10348; genus JABDJZ01. The sequence continues at coordinate 10,262 of JBLHLC010000057.1, read as the reverse complement.
CGCAGCACGCCACATGGCGGTCACGGACATCGCTGCGATTCTGGACAAGGCTGCGTGGAAGGGGTACGTCTATCAGGAAGTGACGCAGGACGCGGCCGCACCCAGATACCGCGAGACGGGTGCTGTCACGGACTTCAGTTTTGGCGCGGAACTGTCTGACGGTATGCGTGACGGCAGCCTTGGGGATCTGGTCGAGGCCAGTTTCTGGGAGAGCCCCAACTACCTGAGTCAGGCGGCGGTGGTCTTTGTGGACAACCACGACACCCAGCGCCATGGGCACGGCATCCTCACATACAAGGACCCAGAGTATCCGCTGGCCGTCGCGATGATGTTGGCGGTCCCTTTCGGCCGGCCCCGGGTGATGTCCAGCTTTGCATTTGACGATACCTCGATCGGACCGCCCACTGCGCCAGGCACCGAGGACATCCTTGCCGTCAGCGGCGGGGCCGGTGTCGGGTGCGGTGACGAGTGGGTTTGTGAGCACCGCTGGCCGTTGGTTCTGGGGATGGTGGGATTCCAGTCCGTAACCGAGGCTCAGCCGCTGACCAGAGTGCAATCGGAAGGTCGGGACCGGGTGGCGTTTGTGAGGGGAGACCGCGGCTGGATAGCTTTCAATCGTTCAGACGAGCCGTGGGAGGTGGTCCATCAGACCGGCCTGCCAGGAACGTCCTACTGCAATGTGGCCGACGGTTCACCGAATGCCGACGGGACCTGTGCCGGCGGCAAGATTCGGGTGGACGCGGGCATGGTATCGGCCACGGTTCCGCCACACGGGGTTGCCGCCATCCACACGGAGGCGCAGGCGCTTTAGGAGGCTGTTCAACAAGTGGCGCACGCCATTCTACGGCGGCGGAGCGTGACGCGCTCGACCTGGAATCCGTGCGGGACGGTCTCTGACCCAGGGAACTGCCTGGCCAGGAGGGCAAACTGGACGCCATCCAGCTGCTGAATGTCGGGTCCAGACGCAGTCGTCGCGGCCCAAATCCTGTCCGGTAGAAACTGGGGATAGGGTCGGGGCAGCAGTGCGAGAGAAGTGCGCTTGAGCTGCGAGACGGGTACGACAAAGTCCTCCCAGGCGGTGGTAAGCGTCAGCTCGGTCGCCCACGCGGTCCCGTCCCGTTGCACCAGCGCCATTTCCAATCGGCCGGCATTTTCCGTGGCTGAACGGGCCCGAATAACCAAGACGTCCTGCCCATCGAAGGGGCCGGTTCTGAGGGCCACCTGACTCTGGAGGTTGGCGCGGAGCGTCAAGTTGTGGGGCGCAGGTGTGAGATCCAGGACCGTCGCGCTGAGCGAAAGTCGATCGGCCTCGCTACCCGCGTCCAGATCGGTTCGGAAGGGTACATACCCCCACTGATGTGGGTAGAGTATCAAATCCTGGTCACGGCGGGCGTCAAACAGAACCAGGGGCGAGCCCGGCGCAACCAGCATCGAAGTCCAAAACGGACCGCCCGTGAAATCCCATTGGTACGGATGTCCCGGGCTAGCTCCTGGGAAGGTTTTGGCTCCGGATCCCTGATAGACCACAATCGCGTACTCCGCCAGTCCGGGCCGCAGGGCGCTTGCAGGCACGATGACTGCAAAACCGGAGCCAGACACCCGTTTCATGGGGAGAGTCATGGGTCGTCCGCGGCCCACCCTCCGGAAAAAAACAGCCACGGAATCCACGGGCTGGCGGGACACCACGTCTGCCCTGATCTCAAAGGGGGTGCCGGCGGGAATTTCGGAAGGCGCCTCGTGGAGGACGACGGTCGATTGGAGCGAGGTGGGCGGGGCGTAAAACTTGTCACGGCCACTCGCCCGAAGATTCAATGCCGCCGCGTCGACGGAATCCCGCTGTCTGGCCAGGACATAAATGCCCGGCCGCACGGTGAACATGCCATCCCGAACGGCGGGGGCGTGCTTGTTACCGTCATTGACCGGGAGTATCCCGAAGCTCATTCCCAGATCGGGCAGGTCAATCGCCATCACGCGGTCTTGCCACAGAACATGCACCGCCTGACGAGACATGGAGGGCCGGGAAAAGGGATCTTCTACCTGGACAACATCGGGGTAGACCTCAAGCCGCCACGCGCCCGGTTCGATTCGGTCCAGAAAGTAGCTCCCAGACCCGTCATACCGGATGACGGATGAGGCCCCGGTCCCCGCCACGTGTCGCAGCGCCTGCGCGTTGGGAGGTGTCGTGGTGGTCGATCCGGAATAGAAGAAGGCGGTATCAGCCGCCATCTCGCTCAGGTTCTCCTCGTAGCTGACCCTGAACGGTCCGAATTGCCCTGACTCCGGGTAGACGCCGAACACGCTGCCGCGCTCTGTCTGGCGAAAGACCTCGCCGGCAATCATGAAGCTGATGGCCTTGGACGGCGTGTAGACCAGGTTCAAGAAATGGGTTTGGTAGTCCGAATTGGTGTGCGCGATGGCGAGCGCGTCGTACGCGAACTGCGTGGCCCACTGGAACCCGGCACCGCGAAAACTCCTCGCCATAGCCGGATACATGTAGGCGCCGGCCACGTCTGCCGCATCGAACTCGTACACCATCCGCGCCTTGCCCTTGCACTCCGGAAAGGCATCCCACGGGATCGTGTAGCGGTCCACATTGGGCAGCATATTTCCGCCAATGGCATTGCCGCGAACCAACCCCGCCGGATACCACTGCCCGGCAACGCCCTGTATTTCCGCAGCACAGACCGCGTGGCCGTGATCGTCCGAATAGCCCTGGCTGATGTTGTAGAAAATGGGTTTGGCATAACCCGCGGCACGGAGGGTTTGCGCCAGCGTGGTGATGAAGCGGGTGGTCTGGGCGGACGTCCCGGGATGATCCGGTTCGTTGAAGAGTTCGACCGCAATGATGCTCGGATCGCTCCCGTAGCTGTAACCGGTGTAGGGATTGACATGCGCGATGAACTGGCGCAAGTAGTTCACCTGCGCAGAGAGCGCCTCTGGACTGGTGGTCATCTCTCCCTTGGAGTAGAAGTCCGAGATCCCACCGTCTGCCGCCGCGGGTTCGGGATATCCAGGCGGCCACCACGCAATTGGTGTGAGTATGGAGCGGATGTTGTGCTCCGCCAGTTTTGCCAAGAGGTAGTCCAGCAGGTCCAGGTGGTCGTTCTGAATCAGGTTGCCACCCTTGTCCGTGATCTGGCGGTCCCACATATGGACCCGGAACGCGTCCAGCCCAAGCCGCGCCATATGGGCAACGTCGGCGTCCATGGCCCGTTTTCGATCGGCACCGACGTAGCCGTGCGCGCGGAATCCGAATGCGAAAGGTGTTGCGTAGTTGACGCCAAACAACGCCACCTCCAGACCGGTCTCGGTCCAGCGCATAACACCCTCTCCGTCAACGTGCATAGGCACGTCGTCGTCCTCCGGGAAGATGGTCTGGGCGCCACCAAGGGCTGATTGGCCTGTGGCGCTGATGGCCAGGGTCGCCGCCAGAACCATCACACAGGTCCCCATCACCACGCCCCGAAAGAACAGCTTCCCGGTCAACTGAAATCGCAAACACATTTTGATCCAGGCTGGTTTGTTGGTGCGACAACCCGCATTGCTGCAGTAATAGTATGAAACTGATCCAGAAGGTTGTAGCCGAATTCGGCCTCGGCCCGCCTGACAAAAACCGGGATGCCCGGAAGGCTCTCCGAATAACCGGGCCCGGTCGTATCTTTCGAAAATGACCGAAGGCTCCGATCCCACAAGAAAACCCTCGTCAGATTGGCCCGAGCTGGGTCGATTCTGGACAGTGCCCAACATGCTGTCCATGGTGAGGCTTGTCCTAGTGATTCCGGTGGCGTACCTCATCCTCATCGACGGTCCGCTGTTCTGGACCATGATCCTGATGGTTCTCATCGTGGCCACCGACTATTTCGACGGGCGCATTGCCAGGTGGTCGTCTACGGTTTCTGAATGGGGTAAAGTCCTCGATCCGCTTGCGGACAAGATCACCGGCGGGCTGGTCGTAATGGCCCTGGCCTTTAGAGGTGCGTTACCGCTCTGGCTTTTGGGGATCGTTCTCGCGCGAGACTTGGTTATTTTGGCCGGTGGTGCGATTATCACGAAGCGCACGGGGTACGTGATGGTGAGCATGTTTTCTGGGAAAATTGCCGTGACCGCCCTGGCCATCACGGCGCTGGCGGCGTTGTTGCGGGCCGATCCTCCCATCATGCAGGCGTGTCTGTGGGGCACGACCGTTCTTTTGAGCTGGTCATTCCTGCGCTACGTGGTACGGTTCGTGAAAGTCTATCGATACGGCACAGAAGCGATAGCAAGCCGTTCATAAGCCGAACGCTCACAAGGACAACGCAGACAGGGAACGCATGGGGATTCTGGACAAGTTTCGCGGCGGGTCATCCACCCAACAGGAGACGCTGGAGGCCGGCCTGGAGAAGACCCGGTCCAGCCTTTTCGGTAAACTCAATCGACTGGTTCGTGGCAAGGACACCGTAGACGACGACATCCTCGACAAGCTTGAGGAGGTTCTGGTCACCAGCGACGTGGGCGTCAAAACGACCCTTGAGATCATCGGCAAGGTGGAGGAGCGTGTAGCCCGAGACCGGTTTGTCTCTACATCTGAGCTTCAGAAGCTCATTCGTGACGAGATCACCAGGCTGTTGTTGGAGAACGCGCCGGAGCGCGCAGCAGATTTTGATGCTCCCCTTCCAAACAAGCCGCACATCGTGATGGTGGTGGGGGTCAATGGAGTGGGAAAGACTACCAGCATCGGAAAGATGGCTTGGAGCTACAAGCAGGCCGGAAAGAGCGTGTTATTGGGCGCCGCAGACACGTTTCGGGCGGCTGCCACCGAGCAACTGGACATATGGGCACAGCGCGCCGGCGTCCCGATCATCAAGCAGGGGTACGGCGCTGACCCGGCAGCGGTGGCTTTCGACACCGTGGCGGCGGCCAAAGCCAAGAATGTGGACGTCGCGCTGATCGACACCGCGGGCAGGCTCCACACCAAGGGAGGCCTGATGGACGAGCTGTCCAAGGTCAAGCGTGTCATGAGCAAGCAGATCCCGGACGCTCCGCACGAGGTGCTTCTGGTGCTGGATGGGTCCACGGGTCAAAACGCCATCAGGCAGGCCGAGGAGTTCACCAAAGCGGTAGAGGTGACGGGATTGATCCTGACCAAACTCGACGGAACTGCCAAAGGGGGCATCGTGATTGGCATTTCAAATGAGTTCAGTATTCCAGTAAAGTACATCGGTGTCGGAGAGGGCATCGAAGACCTTCAGATCTTTGATCGACCTGGCTTTGTCTCGGCTTTATTCAACTAATTCCCGGAAATGGAGAGGCCTGGTCTCGCCTTCAACTGTCATTCGGTTTTGAGCAGCAACCGTTCACATTGGCAATCCGACAGTCGGAATCCCATCGGTATATCTGGTCATGTTTCGTGTCGATATTACGTCAAGAGGTCGCGCCCCAGTGGGCCGACGCCAAACACCACCCCATCCCCGGACTACCAGTCGTAACTACCGCTACTATTCTCGTGATAAGGTTTTCAGCACATAGATTGCTTTTGGGGTCGGTCCTCATTTGCGTGACGCTGCTTGCCGGGCTGGTGACGGCGTACCCAGCCCAAGGGCAGGACGTGCTCCCGGAGTTCCACGTTGATGTGATGGCCGTTGACTCTGGAGATGACTCCGGCTATGCCAGGGTAGACCTCTACACCCGGGTGCCTTTCAGACGGCTGACGTTTCTCAACTCACCGGACGGCTTCCTGGCCGACTACGTGGTGACCGTTGAGGCCTTGGCCAAGGAGGGAGAGCGGCTGACCACGACTCCCGTTCAGACACGGATTTGGGAAGGCTCAGCCACGGCGGATATTTATCTGGCGACCCAGTCGGAGGATGTGTCCTCCTACACCACGCAGTCTCTGCAATTGCCTCCCGGCGAGTACCAGTTGTCGTTTCAGGTGGAGGACAGGAATTCCAGTCAGTCGTTCGTCCGGGATCTTGACGTGGTGGTTCGCGACTTCTCTGTGATGCCCGGCCTCAGTGATGTGGTGATTCTGGACGAGTACAACGAGGAATCGCTGGAATTCATCCCCAGGGTGTCAAACAACGTTGGCACGGAGGAGCTCACCATGCAGGTCCTGTATGAGAGCTACGCCCAGACCGCGATGACCGTCCGGATTCGTCACGAAGTGGTCCGCTTGACCAGAGATGGAGAAGAGTCCGACGCAGTAACTCCTCTGGGAGGCCCGACTCCAGCCGATGGAGCGGGTGAGCCGGTGCTGAGTCCCAGGTTGTACGAAGACACGCAGACCATATCCCTGGAGCCAGGCCGAAACCAGCATGTGGTCAGCCTGCCGCTGACGGGAATGGAAGTTGGCCAACATGTCGTCCGGGTAATCATGGAAGACGAGGCTGGCAACCCCTATGGGTTTTCCAACAAGGCGTTCACGGCAAGGTGGAACGGTTTGGAGCGACATATTTCCGATTTCGATCAGGCCATAGACCAACTTGCCTACATCGCCAAGAAGCGGGACATCACCTACATCCAGGATGCCGGCAACGAGGTGGATCGTTACCGTCGCTTCAGGGACTTCTGGGAGAAGCGGGATCCGACTCCCGGCACCCAGCGGAACGAGCAGATGGAGGAGTACTACTACCGGGTATCGTTTGCCAACCAGCGGTACAGCAGCCTGGTAGAAGGCTGGAGGACGGACCGAGGTTTTGTGCTAGTTCGATTCGGAGAGCCTGACTTCGTCCGCAAGAAGCCGCACACCTTCGACTACGAACCGTATGAAGTGTGGACCTATGAGCGCATTGGTCGCCAGTTCATCTTCGTGGACAAGACCGGATTTGGGGACTACCAGTTGTTGGTGCCCGTCTGGGACGAGCGTACTCGGCTCTACTAAAGGGGTCGGCTGAGGGCAGCGACGCGTATTACCGCCGCCAGACGCATCGCGTCGATCCGGGTCTCGGCCCTATCTTAACGGGCATGCGGATAATTTACATGGGCACCCCGGACTTTGCGGTGCCAGCCCTTCAGGCCATGGCCAAAGCTGGCTACACGCCGGTGGCAGTAGTCACCGGTCAAGACAGGCCAAAGGGGCGTGGTCAGAAGATGCAGCCCACGCCGGTGAAGACCGCGGCCCTGGAATTGGGCGTGGAGCGCATCATTCAGCCGGCATCGGTCAAAGACCCTTCGTTTGCCCAGGAGATCGCATCGCTGAAAGCCGACCTCCAGGTGATAGTGGCCTTTCGGATACTGCCCACGGAGGTGTTTGGCGCCGCACGTCTTGGGGCGTTTAACCTCCATGGATCCCTGTTGCCGCGCTACCGCGGCGCTGCTCCCATCCACCGGGCCGTGCTGGCGGGAGATTCGATCACCGGAGTGACCACTTTCTTCCTTCGCGAGAAGGTGGATACCGGGAATATGATTCTTCAGAGGGCGATGCCCATCGGGCCGGACGACACCACGGGCGACGTCCACGACAGGATGATGTACCTGGGCGCCTCAGTAGTGGTAGAGACGATTCAGATGATCCAGGCAGGGACGGCCGAGGCCCTGGCCCAGGAGGACGCACATGCGACGCCTGCGCCCAAGGTTTTTCGAGCAGGGGCAGACACACCGTGGGGAATGGGCGCCCAGGAGGTCCACAACCACATAAGAGGCCATTCGCCCGTCCCCTGCGCCTGGACAACGACACAGAGTAGCACCCTCAAGCTCCATCGCTGCAGGATTGTCGAGGGAGAGGGTTCCCCCGGCATGGTCCTGGACACCACGCATGGCCTGGTGGTTGCGTGCGGAACGGGTGCTGTCGAGCTACTGGAAGTACAGCCGGAAGGGCGGAGACGAATGCCTGCCGCCGACTATCTCCGGGGAAAGGCACTCTCGGTTGGAGACACGCTCACAGTTCAGACCGGATAACATGGGTTCCCGTCTACTCAGATCGGGGCGCGGCGCTGCCCCCAAGTTTGTAAAACCTCTGCTGAACACGCTGAATGAAATGCGTGTCCAGGACAGGCCCCGTCCGGAGCAGCTCAACGCGCTCGCGGAGGCGCAACTCTGGGAGACCTTTGGGGCTCAGGGTGACTTGCCCCAGACGGCATTTGCGCACTCATCGCTTGATCTGATGGCGGAGCACACGCATTATTTCGACGGTTTCGCGCTCTTCATGCCCCTGATGGAAGGGTGCGCCGTCTCCATGCGAACTGGCAAAGACCAACATCGCATCGTTGTGGGGATGGCGGGTCAGACGGCCCCGGACACCGGCCAGAACCCCGCACTGTCCGCACTCAAGGAGCAAGTCAAGGTGTCGATTGAGGCCCTCTTCGCCGGGAGGGAGGAGGTCGTCGATGTTTCTCTGGTCACCAACATCCCGGAGTACATCTACTCAGGTGCCATGGGAGCGGCCATCGTCGCAACCGCCCGGGCGACCTCGGCGCATCAGGCAAGACACACCACTGAGGAGGAGGATCTTGGTGTCGCCTACAATGGCAAGGGCCCGGATCGCCACTACATTTCATCGCGGGTGTCGGCGTCCACCGTGCAGCCAGCCACCGCCTTCGTGTTGGTGGATCCGCGTTCCGGAGAGTCGCTTTCAATGGAACTGCCCCCAAAGGAGCGGCCAGGGCTCGCGCTGGTGGCTCCTTCGGGAACCGCGCCTGGAATCTCCCGCGGGGAGAATCGCAAGATGATGCGAGGGTGTATGGCCCAACTCCGGGGACACGGGTTCGCTACGCTAAACTCTGTTCGTGACATAGAGCACCGGGATCTGGAGCGCGCGTCCAATGCCGTAGACCGCAAGTTTCGGCCCCTGTTGAATTACCTGGTCACAGAAAACGGGCGCGTCCAAAAACTGGTTGCGGCAATCCAGCACCGCGACTGGCAGATGTTCGGCGCGTTGTTGTTGATGTCGCATGCCTCCAAAGCCGCCGATATTGGCCTGCAGGATGACACGTCCGATGCGATTGTGGCCCAAATCGAGAACATGAGCCTCGACGGGATGTACGGGGCAACCCGCCTGAATGCCGACAACCGTGCCGTGTTAATTGCGGGGCAACAGTTTTCGGTTCCGCCGGCACTAGAACAGCTGCGTGCTTCGTTTGAAGAGCGCACCCATGAATCTCTTTCGACTCTTCTCCTCTGACCACGACACATGACACAGTTCGACCTTGCTGCGGTCAACGACCGGATTTCGACTGAAAGCGCCTTTGTAGACGATCTTCTGCGCGAGATCGGGCGGGTGGTGGTTGGCCAACGCTATATGATTGAGCGGCTGCTGATCGGATTGCTCGGCAACGGACACGTCCTCCTGGAGGGAGTCCCCGGTCTTGCAAAAACCCTGACCGTCAGTTCTCTGGCCGCTGCGATCGGCACCAAATTCCAACGCATCCAGTTCACGCCTGATCTGCTGCCTGCGGACCTCCTGGGAACGCTGGTCTACAACCAGAAGGAAGGCAACTTCTTTATCAAGAAGGGCCCGATTTTCGCCAACATCATTTTGGCGGACGAGATTAACCGATCGCCCGCCAAGGTTCAGAGCGCCCTCTTGGAGGCCATGCAGGAACGGCAGGTGACCATCGGAGAGAAGACCTTCGAATTGGAGGCACCATTCCTGGTCCTCGCCACCCAGAACCCGATTGAGCAGGAGGGTACCTACCCCTTGCCCGAGGCCCAGGTCGATCGGTTCATGATGAAAATCAAGGTGGGCTACCCATCGCGTGACGAGGAACTGGAGATCATGCGCCGGATGGCGCGCACCGGTGCCAAGGAAGAAATCAGACCCGTCGTGACGCCGGAGCAGATTCTATCCGCGCGGAAGGTATTGGACGCCCTGTACATGGACGAGCGGGTGGAGCAGTACATCGTAGACCTGGTCGTGGCGACTCGGGACCCCGCAGCCTGCAACCTGGGTGAACTGACAAATCTCATCGAGTACGGGGCTTCTCCGCGAGCCACAATCAACCTGAACCTCGCGGCGCGCGCCCATGCGTTCCTGAAACACCGGGCTTACGTCACTCCGGAGGACGTGAGGTCCATTGCCATCGATGTGCTCCGCCACCGTGTTGCCGTCAGCTACGAGGCGGAAGCAGAAGAAATCACCAGCGAAGACCTGGTACAGCGCGTCCTCGACAACGTCGAAGTGCCTTAGAAGCCTGTTGAACAAGTGGCGCACGCCATTCTACGGCGGCGGAACGCCATCTCCTGCGTTGCCCCTCCTCGCAATGGCGGTGCCATTACTCGTCAGGACGCCTTGCATCTGGCATCCCGGCGCTCGTAGCCTGGCATACTCCACTTATTCAACAGGCTTCTAG
>JBLHLC010000056.1:0-20288 GCA_047619685.1 Rhodothermales bacterium | reverse complement strand
TCGTTTGCGGACGGTGTGTCTCTGCCTTCCATCACGCAGCCTGTCGTCATCGATGGTTGCAGCCAGCCTGGAGCTAGCTGCACAGGCAACATAGAGGACTACGACCTCCGGATAGCGCTGGATGCCCAAGAGGCTGCGCTCCCCCCATCAACCTCAGGTCTGTATCTGAATACCGGCTCGGACGGCTCGACCGTAAGAGGCATTGTGCTGGCAGGCTTCACCGATCCGCTTCGGATCAGGAGCAGCAACAATCTTGTCGAGCGGGTCTACGGTGGGACTAATTTTGCGGGGACTGCCCGGGCGCCACGACGCTGCGGACGCCACTGCATCTCTTTTTCAAGTGGCTCTGGGACCATCGTCGAAAACAGCCTCTTCTCGGCCTCGAGAGAACAGGGTATACACTTCGAACCGGCTGCTACGGGAAACACGATTCGGAACAACCGTTTCGGCACGACGGCTGACGGTAGAAGTCGTCTGGTGAGCGGAGACCAAGCCATCTCGTTCAACCAGGCCGACGGCAACTTCGTCACTGGAAACACCATCGTGGGCGAAGTTCGGTTTGCCTTTGGAGCAGCCGACGCCAATGTGGTTCAGGGCAATTGGCTTGGGACAAATCCGCAGGGCGACAACCTGGCTCAGGGAGCGGGCAACGGTGTCTTTATAAGCTCGGGAAGCAATAACCAGATTGGGGGTACGGACCCCGGTCAGGCAAACATCATTGCCAATTACGCCACCGGCATCCTGGCGAACAGCGGAACGGGAAATGCTTTTCGCAGAAACACGTTCATCAACAACGGTCAGGACGTTGACCTCGCGCCCATTGGAGTTACCGCCAACGACGCGGGCGACGTGGATACGGGTGCGAATAACGGACAGAACTCCCCGGTGATTACAGCCGCGGAGCTGCTCAACGGCACTGACCTTCGCGTCATCTATTCCATAGACACAGACGTCACGAGCCCGATCGCAGTTGAGTTCTTGGTCGACGGCGTGTTTCTGGATCTGGGCTCCTATCCCAGCGATTCCTACCAAGTGGCTGCAGCCGGCGCCCGGACGATCGTGTATCTCGGCGCGGAGAATCTCGGCGCCCGGTTGGGGGGCGTGCTCCGGGCAACGGCGACAGACTCTCAGGGGAATACCTCAGAATTATCTACGCCCGTCACAATTGCCGCACCGGTCCTTGTGACCGAATTTGAGGATCTGTTCGACGACGACGTGCTAACCACGAATACGGCGGGTGTCGGGAGCGGATTCACCCGCATCGGACAAGGGGCGGTGACCGAGAATGCCGGGGTTGTTACCCTAACGACAACAAATCACGCGACTTTCGCCATTGAGAGCAACGACTTGTTCGATCCCTTTGGCAGCGCTCCCACAAGCGTTACCTGGGTCATCGACGGCATTTCGAACAGCATAGCCGGGGCCGCCCTGCCGAACGAACTCAGCCGAACATGGGTCGGGATCCGGCCGGCAGGCAAAGCGGGAGCAGGAACGGAATCCTCGTTCTTGCCAAAATTCGGATCGAATTCGGACGGCATCTACATCGCCATCAATCACAAAACTAGCGAGCCGACATACGGCAACACGAGACACGGACTGGTAGTGTCACGCATCAATGGAGCGGCCTCGATCAAGGCTCAGTTCGAATGGGATACCTACGACGGGAGTACTCCGTTGTCCGTGACATTGACCACCTACGATGATTTCTATTCCGTGGCCTTTTCGGAGGCCGTCACATCGGTGCTGGGGACTCTCTCGGGGACCATTGCGAATGCCCCCGCGAGCGGGGATTGGGTTGCCGGAGTGCACCACCAAAACCTCGGGATTACCGGGACCATGACGTTGGACGCGATTCAGCTTGGCGCCAGCGTCAGCCCGCTCATGGTTACCAACACTGATGACAGCGGGCTCGGATCGCTCCGGGAAGCCATCAACTTTGCCAACACCAACCCGGGACTGGACTCGATTACGTTCAATATCACTGGAATGGGCCCGGGTCCTCACATCATTTCGCCCGCCACGGCCCTGCCCGACGTGACCGGTGCGGTACTGATCGACGGCTACACCCAGCCCGGCGCGTCCGCGAACACGAACGTCTTCTCGGCCGGGACGAATGCCGTGATCAAGATCGTCATCGATGGTTCGGGGCTCACCAGTTCGAGTGGAATCAAACTGCAGGGACCGGCCAGTACCGTTCGCGGACTTGCGGTCAACGGCTTCAGCAATCCTGCCGGCGCCTCCTGGGCTATTTTCCTGCAGTCTGGCGGCCACTCGGTCGAGGGCAATTTCCTCGGCACCAATGCCGCCGGCACCGCTGCCGTCCCGAATTATTCGGGGGTTGTGAATATCACCAGCGGAAATACAATTGGCGGTCTGACGCCGGCCAGTCGCAACCTGATATCTGGCAACGCCTTCGGGGTCGAGTTTCAGCCGGCCGGCAATGACAACTTTGTCTACGGGAACTACATCGGCACGAATGCCGCCGGTACCGCCGCACTTTTGCGCGCTGACAGCCGGGGGCAATTCCGAGGGATCGCGAGTAACCAGGGTTCGCGCAATTTGATCGGCGGCGCCGACCCGCTGATGCGCAATCTGATCTCCGGCAACCAGCGCGGGATTTCACTCAGCTCCGGGACCAACTCTCAGCAATCAACCGCATGGATCGTGCGCGGCAATCTCATCGGCACAACAGCCGATGGCACCGCTGGACTCCCGAATACCGACGGCGGCATATTCCTCCAGAAGGGCGCGAACGACAACCAATTCATCGACAATGTCATCGCGTATAATGAGGATCTCGGGATTGGAATGGCCCTGGGTGGCGGTGCATTCCCTCCCGTGCGGAACCTGATCTCCCAGAATTCCATGTTCGAGAATGTCGGGCCTGGTATTACCCTGGACGAGGCCTCTGGTGTCAACGGAGGAATCCTGGCGCCCGTCCTCCTAAGCGCCAAACGTCTGGACGATGGCACAGTCACGCTGGATTACACACTTACCCCGCATGGACTGGACCTGACGGTCGAGGTTTTCAATAGTGATGCGGACTCCGAAGAGGGCCGTTCTTTCCTAACCTCGTTGGTCCTCTCTCCCGGGAGCGTTACGGCCAATCAATCCAATCGTGTCCAATTTGACGGAAGTAGCCTGGTGGTCGGCGACCGGCTGGTGGCCACCGTAACGGATTCGGACGGAAATACGTCGGAGTTCTCAGGTCCGTTAACCGTGGTCGACTTTGTACCGCGTGGGTATACCGTTGCCACAGTCGTCGACGAGGGATTCACTCCCGTTGATCGGCCTCGGGCCGTCGAAGCCGCTCCGAACGGAGATTTCCTCGTGGCTTCCAACGGTGTCGTGGCCCGCTATGATCAGAACGGAATCGCTTACCCAGGTTCCGTTGCGGACTTTGGAGCGGGCACTATTGTCGATGACCTCGTGCAGTCAGACACCGAACTGTTTGCTATCCACGATCAGATGGTCGAACGAATCGGAGGATCCGGACCGACGTTTCTGGCCGACGCCACGGGTGGCGCCATAGGCCGGGATGGCTATTTGTATGTAGTAGCCGGACCAGAAATTTATGCAAGTGGCGATCAAGCGGGGAGCTTTGTCCCGTTCTCCACTGCACCTGCTGGGGTCATTGCGCTGACCGCGATAGTCTTTGATGCAGACGGAAATCTTTATGTCTCCGGAATAAGTGGAGGGGGCGTGGCTACCGTCCTCCACCTGGAGGGAAGGAGCACCTACTCCACTGTCTGGACACTTCAGGATCTCCCGAGCTCGCTCGCGTTCGCAGAGGATGGCCGACTCTACGCGACGACCGCAACCCAGGTACTGTCAGGAAAGCCCAGCGACCTGGCTCCGACCGAATTCATGGCGTTGCCCGCTGCGTCCGGGTTCGAAAACAGTCTGGCTATAGGTCCGAAGAGCAGGCTCTTCGTGGCCCACGAGGAGCGCGGCCAGGTCTACCGATTCAGTCTCCCAGAGAGTCAGGATGTGGTGGCTGAGCTGACCTTCCGATTGAGCCCCTCACTGGAAGCCATGCTTCCGGGGGCTAAGGCAGCTGTAAACGACGCGTTCACGACGTGGCGAACCATGACCGGGGCGCAGACCAATGTGAGTTTACTCATCGCCTTTGATGCCGTCACACCGGGAGTTGACCAGGCATCTATCGGGGACTCAGAGAACACGATTACACTTGGGGATGACCCGCTCTTCCTGGGTCGCTCGACACTCGGAGTGGCCTCCAAGCTACTCCGTGTCGGGCCCAGCGGAGACCCGGAGAGCGCCAAAGTGGTCTCGGCCGACATTGTACTGAATGCGCGATTCCACCCCGTGACCGGATCGTCCGGGGAACTGGGAGCATTCAGCACCGCCGTGTCCACGAAGGATCATGATATCCAGGGAGTTGTCACGCACGAACTGGGACATGTGCTGGGCCTGATTCATGCCGGCCCACCGAGTTCAACGATGTTCTACAACCTGCCCAAGGATGCAAGAGACATCAAGATCGACGATCGTGCGGCACTCTTGAGGAAGTACGCCGACGCTGGTGTCGAGTCGGGCTACGGAAGCATCGCGGGACAGGTCACAAGCGGAAACGTCGCTACGCCGGGGATGCCGGTTGGTGGCGCGTTGGTGATTGCGATCGATGTCAATGATCCCACCCAGAGCGTTCACGCGTACTCGGACAGGAATGGCAACTACGCGGTACGCTTTCTGCCGGCTGGCACATATCGTCTTGGCCTCTTTGCCTTGGATGGCAGCGTCTTCGCCGACAAGATCCCGCTGACTCCAGCCCGTATCAGCCGAACGATGGATACGTACGCCAATGAGCGTGATTTCCTTGAGGAGTACTGGAACGGGACAAACGAGAGCGCTGACGACGACCGGTCCGAGGTGACGGAGATTTCCGTAGGGACGAATGTCGAGACGGCCAATTTTGTCACGAACATCGATACGGCTCCTCCCACCGTTGCACGCATTGTAGTCGGTCAGGACCCGGAGGCGGCGTCGCTGAATCCTACCATCAGTCTTACGTTCTCGGAGCGGGTAGTCGAGTCGACCATTACGGCCATGATCCGACCCGTGGGCGGTACGACGGCAGAGCCACTGCAGCTCACGCTGAGCAAGACCGGCCGCAAGGTCGCGGTGGCGACGCCACCGAACGAACTGCTTGAAGAAACGTCGTACGTAGTCACCATCTCCGGCACTATGGATGATGCCGGAAATGTGCAGTCCTCGGACTTCACATCGGTCTTCACCACCCGTCCGCCCGATCAGAATGCGCCTACGGTGGTCTCGTCAATTCCCGCGGCGGACCAGCAAGAGGTATCACCGTTCTCTCTGGTGACCGTCACTTTCTCGGAGGCCATGAAGTCCGCGAGCATCACGAACGCCGGAAATGTGGTTCTGCGCGCAGCGGGCGGCAGTGCTGTAACTGGAAGAGTGGATATTCCAGCGAGCAATGTGCTGGCCTTCTCGCCGGACGCTGCGTTAGCTGAAGGCACGGTCTACGAAGTCGTGCTGACTAACCTCCAGGACGTGCCCGGCAACACCATGCCGCAAGCCATCCTCCGCTTTGAAACGGCGGCCGACAGCCAGCCGACCCTGCTGGATTTCGGACCAGCAAATATGGCGGGCAACATCTCCCCCGAGACAAAGCTATTTCTGGACT
Organism: Rhodothermales bacterium; assembly: GCA_047619685.1. Classification (GTDB taxonomy): domain Bacteria; phylum Bacteroidota; class Rhodothermia; order Rhodothermales; family UBA10348; genus JABDJZ01. The sequence continues at coordinate 14,617 of JBLHLC010000056.1, read as the reverse complement.
TCTCAGAGCCCATCGCCGTTCCGGTAGAGCCGGCAACCTACCCGGTGATGCTCGAACGGAACGGCTCGGTTATAACGGGCGAGTTTGTTCTTATCAACGACGGCACGCGTCTGGTCTTTACTCCTACTGAAAGCCTGGATCAGGGCGTCTCCTATGATATCGTGGTATCGCCCGGATTGGAGGACGCCTCGACGCTCCCAGTAGACGTGGATCTAGATGGCGACGTCCCCGGCGTACAGACTTTCCGGTCCTGGGCATTCTCGACCGGAAGCGACGGGTTTTCTTTGTCGGTACTCTCTCCGAGCACGGCCGCGCTCGGGTCGATTGTGACCATCGAGGGAACCGGTTTCAGTCCCGAATTCCAGCAAAACGCTGTGACGTTCTCTGGGGGGGCAACAGCTGAGGTAACACGCTCTACAGTGAGTTCAATCACGGCTGTCGTTCCGGACGGCGCTCAAAACGGACCGGTCACGGTTACGGTGCCCAGCGGCTCCGGAAACACGCTCGAGTTTACCCTCTATGTGGAGCCCGCTACTTTTGACACAGCGCTCAAGCTGTCACAGACAGAGTCTGCGCCAACGGATGTTGAGGTATCTCCGGACGGAACCATTGCGATCGTACCAAACTCAAAGTCCGGCACTGTTTCACTCATCAATGTGGACACCGGAGAAGTGCGGACGGTGACAGTTGAGGACACGCCGCTACGGGTGGCGCTGACTCCGGACGGCGAGCGGGCGTACGTGACCAACTACAATTCCCAGTCGGTTTCGGTCATCGATGTCGCTTGCGGATTAGCGACGGGCCTGGGCTGCGTTCAATCGATCCCCGTCGGTTTTAATCCGATCGGAATCGACATCGCACCCGATGGGAGTCGGGTCTACGTCGCCAACTACAGTAGCAAGTCCGTGTCGGTGATCGATGCCATTCCGACGAGTGGCACCTTCAACAAAGCCATTCGCACCATCAAGACAGATGAGGCGGTCACGGAGGTGTTTACCGACCCCGATGGCGCGATTCGATACTTGACTTCCGAAGCAGGCACATCTGCGAGTGAGGCGTCTCCTGACGGTGCACTAGGAAGGCTCCAGACCGATTCTTCGCCCACAGACGTCGAAGCTCACCCGGACGGAACCGGCATCTTTGTCGGAACGAACTTTGGCGCCATCGCCATCGAGGTCAATCTGGAGGTGGATCCGGCCAACTGGGGCGTGACCCTCCTGGTCACTGATTCGCATTCGTCTGCATCAGAGATCAGTCCTGACGGAGGGGTGACCATCCTCAGAACTGACGGGTCTGGCAGCTCGACGCAAACGGATCCAGACGGCGCCGGTAGGATCGCGAGCACGGAGTCGACGGTGAGTGATGTCGAGGCGAGTCCCGACGGAACCGTAGTCCACTTCGTTACAGGTGGAGGGGAACTGCTCATCTACGCCATTCCCGAAAGTCCGTATTCGGGAGAGTATCAGGCAATTACGAGGACTGGCACAGACGCGGCAGCCAGCGAAGTGGAGACTTCGCCGGACGGCTCGCTTCTGTATGTGACCAGCTACGAGACGAGCACGGTCTCGATCTACAAGTTTGGCGCAGGGCTCAGTTCCGCTGAATCCGATCCGATCCAGGTGGCAGGGAGTGACTACGGTCTGGTACTGTTGGAGGTAATCCAGGTCGGTCTCCAGCCACAGGGCCTGGCCTACAGTCCGGTCAACAACATCGCCGTGATCGCGAACACGGGCTCGGATAATGTCACGATTCTGAGTTTCGAAAGCCTGACCGCTTCCGAACTGGAGGGAGACACCGAAATCGATCCGGACGCCAACCTGAACGGGATCCCGGACAGCCGCGAGTCCATTGCCGCGCAGCTCGATCTTCTGGAAGAGACCGCTCCCAAGAAAGACGGGAAGGACTACGAGAAGGCGCTCAAGCACGCTGAGGCAAATCTGGACGCCAAGTTGTGGACCGAAGAAGCCAATCCGTCAGAGAAGCATGGCAATAAGGTCTTCGACAACGACAAGCAGATCCTCAAGGCGCTTCAAAAAGTGATCGAGAGGAACGGTTTCGAGACAGCCATCGCAGCGGCGCTCACGGAACTGACGGTTCAACTCGACCGGGACATCGCGACCTTGGCCATCGAGTCAGCCCAGGCCGACATCGACGCTCTGGTATGCGATGCAGGCAAGAAAGGCCAACCGAAGGCCAGCAAGTGCGATAGGCAGCTGGAATCAGCCCAGAAGGAGCTTGAGAAGGCGCTGGCAGAGTTGGACAAGGCAGAGGACGAGATCGCTCAGGGCGACATCGACAAGGCCGTGGATCACTTCAAGATGGTCTGGGAGCACGCGGCCAAGTCCAGCGACGATGCGGCCGGAAAGGGCTTCTTCGAAACGGAAGAGGAATTGCCTCTGGAGTTCGACCTGTCGCCGAACTACCCGAACCCGTTCAACCCGGTTACCACCATCGAATTCGCCCTGCCTGAGTCCATTGACGTAAGGTTGGAAGTGTTCGACGTGCTGGGTCGCAGGGTGCAGACGCTGGTGAACGGCCCGATGGACGCAGGCTATCACAGCGTGCAGTTCAACGCGGAGCGTCTTGCCAGTGGTATCTACCTCTACAGGATCCAGGCGGGGGCTTACGCGAAGGTGCAACGCATGGTGCTCATGAAGTAGAGCGCGCAGACTGCTAAAAAGAAACCCCCGGTCTTCCTTGAGGAGGCCGGGGGTTTCTTGTTTTTAGCCGTTCCACGCGAACTGCGCTTCAGCAGTAACCGAGCCGCCACTCAGTCCGCTTCGCCGTGAGCCCAGCTAACCACTTGCAAGTCAGGTAGAGGATGAAGACGCCTACCGCCCCAACCGCGCCAGAACCACCCGCTTCTTCTCCGGATCCGTCTCCGCCTGCAGATACCGGTCCCAATAATCGCCAGCCAGATCACCCTGTCCTGAGCGTTCGTACGCATCCGCCAGCAGTGAAAGCGATTCGGGCAGATCGCCCTTCAACCCGACAGACGCCTCAAGTGGCCCAATGGCGTCGGCCGGCTTGTCAAGCGCAAGGTTGGCCTTCCCGATGTTCTTGAATAGCAGATAACGTAGCGGGTCGCTGGGCGCCTTCGTAAAACCTCTCTGCAGGACTGGAATGGCCTCTTCAGCTCTGCCGAGTTCAATCAGGCGGTTTCCGAGAGCACTGTAGGCTGGCACGAAGGTGGAATCTGCCTTGATGGCACCCGAATAGGTGGCCATGGAATCGTCATAACGGCCCAACTCCTCCAACGCATACGCCAGGTTATACCACGCCGCCGCGTTGTTCTGGTCCAGATGAACGGCTTTGTCCCCGTGTTCTATGGCAGCCTGGAAGTCCTGCATGTTGACGTCGATGGCCGTCAGAGTGGTCCAGGCCTCTGAATAGGTCGAGTCCAACGCCACGGCCCGTTCCAACTCACCTCGCGCCAGGGTAAATTTTCGTTCCGACCGCAATTTCAAGGCGCTGGTGTGCAAGGTCCTGGCCTGCTCATGGTCGGCCGGAGTGATCTCGCTGGCGTCGGGCGTGCCCGAAGATTGCCCAATGAACCACCCGACCACAGCAATCACCAGTACGGCCAGGGCAGTCCCACCACCCCAAAGAGCAGCCTTGCTACGGGTGGGTGGTGCCTGCTGAAAGGCCCCGGTCTGCGCGAAGGGTCCCTGGGAATACTGGGTGAGCGGCTTCCCATCGGGAGTTACGAATGCGCCCGTGCGCGGGTCAACGAGATACGGAGCGGGGTGTAAGTCCGTGGCAGAAACAGGTGCGGCGACCTCCGTGGGGGTAGCTGCGGTGGTCGTCGTCGCCCCGGCATTCGGCCCGTCCTTCAGCGCCTGAACCACATCTGCCGCAGACTGAAACCTGTCATCTGGCTGCTTCGCCAGCAACCGGTCTACGACGGCAGACAGCCAATCTGGAACCTCGGAGCGCCAAGCCTGAACACTGGTGTGCGGTTCGTGCGCGGCCGCGTACAGGATGGCGGCATCGTACCCGGCGTCGAAGGGCCTTCGCCCTGCGAGCATCTCGTACAGGACCACACCAAGCGCCCAAAGATCGGTGCGGGCGTCCACGCCCTCGTTCTTGGCCTGCTCCGGGCTCATGTAGGCCAGCGTCCCCAGCGACGTGCCATCCTGGGTCATCGTCACATCCTGCACCTTGGCCAGACCAAAGTCCAGAATCACCGCACGGCCCTTGGGCGTCACTATGACGTTGCCGGGCTTGATATCGCGATGGATGATGCCCTTCTCATGCGCGCAGCTCAGGCCATCGGCAACCTGGGATGCATAGTCTATGGCATCCTCGATGGGCATCGGGCCATCGTCTGCCAGGAGGTCCGCAATCTCAACGCCCTCGTAATACCCCATCACGATGTACAGGCGTCCATCGTCGGTTCTACGGACGTCGTGAATGGTCGCGATGCTGGGGTGGTCCAGTGCGGAGGCCGACTTGGCCTCGTGGATGAACCGGCCCTGAGCGTCGGAATCAGAGTTGGCCCATTCCGGCAGAAACTTCAGCGCGACCTTCCGCTCCAGGGTCGTGTCATCGGCCAGATACACCACGCCCATTCCACCCTGACCAAGCTGGCCGGTGATGCGGTACTGGGCTACGTCCTGTCCGATCATGTTTTCGTTGTCGGCACTCAAATGTGACGGGTATTTGAACCTGACAATATACGTTTTAGCGGCGAGCCTCCCTCCGATGAGGCCGGTTGCCAACCATTTCCTGACTCGTACTGTCTAATGGGCTAGCGCCAAACCCCAGCCCATGTTCAACAACTACGCGAAGACCGCCATCCGCGGCATGCGCCGCCACTGGACCTACACCCTGATCAATGTCACGGGTCTGGCGGTTGGCTTCATTGCGGGGTTCTTCATCCTGCTCTGGGTCAGCGACGAAATGTCGTTCAACAGCGGCTATGACGATGGGGAACAGGTCTATCGGGTAATGCGGACCTCACGCTACGGCCCCGCTCAGGTCTTTACGTGGCCGGCGATTACCGCGAAACTCGATGATGTGCTGGACGAGAACTACCCCGAAATCGAACTTGCCGCGCTGATGAGCGGGGGCTAGGATATGGCCCTTTGAAACGGCGATGTCGTGTTCCGGGAAGCGGGGATCAACCCGCAGGCACCGCTCGAGACCGCCTTTCTGGATACTCAGTTTGAGGAAATGTATCGCAGTGAGGTCGTCATCAAGAAACTCACGGGCTGGTTCACGCTGCTCGCGATACTGGTGGCCTGCCTGGGTCTTTTTGGGCTTGCGTCTTTCACAGCCGCACGGCGAACGAAGGAGATAGGGGTCAGAAAAGTGCTGGGTGCCTCGGTGGCGGGGATCGTGGGGCTACTCTCGAAGGAATTTGTGGCCCTCGTTGCGTTGGCCATCGCCATCGCCATGCCCGTTTCGTGGTACATCATGGACGGATGGCTCGCCGAGTTCGAGTTTCACGCGCCCATGAGTTGGCGCTTGTACCTGGCCGCCGGTGTCGGAGTTGTATTCCTGACGTATGCCACGGTAGGATTCCAGTCGGTGAAGGCGGCCGTGGCAAATCCCGTGGAAGCCCTCCGGAACGAGTAGTCCTCCGGCCGGAAGGAGGTCCTCAGCGTCCACCGTAGCCGGATCTGGGCCCCAGGGGGACCTGTGGGCGGGACCCTTAACCGAGACCAAAGGTATCGGGATGAGGCATTCCCAGATCATCCAACCCACCAATTCATAGCTAGATGGACACACTTCTGGACCAAACGCGAGCGATTTGGGACTTCACCCTTTTCACCGTGCCCGGAGGCAGCGCCTATTCCGTCGGACAACTCTTACTCGTCGCGGCTCTGGTCCTCGGCGGGTACCTGGGGAGTCGGATAATCGAACGCGTTTTTGGACGACGCCTGGCGGGTTCCACAATTAGACCAGACGCGGTCCACACGCTGAAGCGTGTGGTGTTCTATGCGCTCCTTATCGGCGTATTCATGACGGCGCTAGCTCTCCTGCGCGTGCCCTTGACGGCTTTTGCCTTCGTAAGTGGAGCGATTGCAATCGGTGTCGGCTTTGGCGCCCAAAACATCATCAACAACTTCATCAGCGGATGGATTTTGATGGTTGAGCGACCAATCCGCCTTGGCGATTTCGTCGAACTCGACACCGGCCAGGGTGTCGTTGAGAACATCGGCAACCGATCCACCCGTATCCGGCGCTTCGATGGCGTCCATTTGCTTGTCCCGAACAGTCAGCTTCTTGAACGGACGGTCGTCAACTGGACGCTCCTCGATGAGCAGATTCGCACCACAGTGACGGTTGGTGTCGCCTATGGCTCACCGGTCCAACTCGTAATGGACTTGCTTCAACAAGCAACCCAGGAGCAACCGGAGGTCAATATCGAGCCCAAACCACTGGTGGTCTTTGAAGACTTTGGCGACAACTCTCTGGTCTTCGACTCGTTGTTCTGGTGTGATGTTTCGGGCGAGCGGGCCCTGCGGGAGATCAGGAGCTCGATACGAATCAGGGTTAGTCAGCTATTTGACGAGCATCAAATCGTTATCGCTTTCCCGCAGCGCGACGTTCATATTGATTCGCTTCGGCCCATAGAAGTTCGTTTGACTGGTGCCACTGCCAAGAGGTAGCCTGTTCGGCCGACGCTCGCCCCTCTGCGGCGGGCATACTCTCCTGTAGAACTCAAGATGCTGAACGACGGATTGCCCCAATTGCCAGTTATCGGCTGGCGAGAATGGGTGGGACTCCCAGACTTGGGAATCGCCCAAATCAAGGTCAAAGTGGATAGCGGCGCCAGGTCGTCATCACTTCACGCCTCCGCCCTCCGGAAATTCGAACGCGATGGCGCGACGTGGGTGCAATTCCAAGTCCATCCGATGCAGCGCACCAGCAAGGAGACGGTGCAGGTTGAGGCTGAGGTGCTGGAGTTCAGATCGATTCGGAGTTCCAGCGGAAAAGCGGCGATGCGCCCCGTGATCGTTACCCCCGTTACCCTTCTGGGGATCACGTGGCCCATCGAATTGACACTTGCCAGTCGTGACGAAATGGGCTTCCGAATGCTCCTTGGCCGCGAGGCGTTCAGAGGGCGTTTCCTGGTAGATGGGGGAAGATCCTACTACGGCGGCGAGCAGAAGCCCAATAAGAAGCGAAAGCCGTCCCACGAGCGGTCTACCCACGGACCGAGGAAATCATGAAGCTAGCTATCCTTTCTGTCAGCCCGAAATGCTACAGCACGCGTCGTCTTCGCGAGGCCGCTGAGCAACGTGGACACCAGGCCAAGGTCCTGAACACGCTTAAATTCGCGATTGATCTGGAAGAGGGCCATCCCGATCTCTACTTTCGGCAAAAACGGCTTTCGCATTACGATGCTGTGCTGCCACGCATCGGCGCATCGATCACCTACTTCGGTACGGCCGTCGTCCGGCAATTTGCGCAGATGGACGTCTTCTGCGCGAACTCCTCGGCAGGAATCGCCAACTCCCGGGACAAGCTTCGGAGTCTGCAGATCCTCAGCCGGCACCATATCGGCATCCCCCAAACCACGTTTGTCCGGGACAAGAAGGACGTGCTTCCCGCCATAGAGCGTGTGGGCGGAGCCCCGGTCATTATTAAGCTGTTGGAAGGGACACAGGGAATTGGCGTGCTTCTGGCGGAGTCGGTGAAATCAGCCGAGGCCATCATCGAATTGCTGCAAAGCCAGAAGCAAAATGTCTTGGTTCAGAAGTTCATTGCCGAGAGTCGGGGGCGGGACATCCGCGCGTTCGTCGTCGGCGACCGGGTAGTTGCGGCCATGCGCCGGGTGGCGCAGGGGCAGGAGTTCCGCAGCAATGTCCACCGTGGCGGGCGGGCAGAGCCGGTCACCCTGGACGCCAGGTATCGTGAAACGGCCGTCCGGGCTGCCCAGATAATGGGACTTCGTGTGGCCGGCGTGGACCTGCTGGAGGGCAAGGATGGGCCCCAGGTTGTGGAAGTGAATTCCTCACCCGGCCTTGAGGGAATCGAAGGTTGCACCCAGCTTGATATCGCCGGTGTTATCGTGGACTACATCGCCGCCCAGGTGGACTTCCCGGAGATCGACCTGAGGCAGCGGCTGACCGTGAGCAGCGGGTACGGAGTTGCTGAAATTCACGTACCCGAAGGGTCGGAGTACGTCGGGCAGTCCATCGGTGCGTCAGGACTGCGGGACAAGGATATCAACATTCTGACCATGTATCGAGGCGTCGTCGTCATTCCCAATCCCAGGCCAGACCGACTCCTGGAAGCGGGAGATCGGCTGCTCTGTTTCGGCAGGCTGGACTTGATGCGAGACCTGGTTCCTTCCAAGACCCGCCGCAGGCGACGCCCGACGGTGAAAGACCTCCCGGACTTGCCAGTGGCAGATGAGGTCCATCGTGAATCGGCATTGACATCAGTCGATGTGCCATCCCCGAAAACCGCCTAGGATGCCAAAGACTCGCAAACGAAAAGGAATTGACGAGTGGTTTGGCGAGGACATCCCCGCCGGGACGTCACGCGACGTCACGCTGGCTGTGGGCGAAAGCTACAGCAGCATGACGGTGCGGATTCCTATTCATATTCGCCGCGCCGAAGAGGCTGGGCCTGTCGTTTTCATCACGGCGGCACTACATGGCGATGAGATCAACGGAACCGGCGCTGTCCGCCAGTTGATTCGAGACCCGGCAGCCGACCTGCTTCGCGGGACGGTCATCTTCGTCCCGGTTCTGAACATCCTGGGTTTCGACCGACACGACAGGTACCTCCCGGATCGTCGGGATCTGAACCGCTCGTTTCCGGGATCGGGAAAGGGAAGCCTGGCCGCCCGCATGGCCCGGATCATTTTCACCGAGATCGTCGGGCGGTGTGACTATGGCATAGACCTCCATACGGCCGCTGTCAGACGGACCAACTATCCCAATATCCGAGCAGACTTGACGAATCCGGGCGTTCGAAGGCTCGCCGAGTCATTTGGTGCCGAGATCATCCTCAATGCGAAAGGCCCCGTTGGCGCGCTTCGCCGAGAGGCAAGCAAGGCGGGTTGCCCGACTATCGTCATGGAAGGGGGGGAGGTCTGGAAGGTAGAACCTGGCATTGTGGCCTCAGCCACACGCGGCATCACCAACATGCTGCACGGCCTCGAGATGCTTGCTGGTCCTCCGCAGCGTCCAGCGTTTCAAGTGGTCATCGAGAAGTCAAAGTGGATTCGGGCCGATCGCGGCGGCTTCATGAGATTCCACATTCAGCCAGGAGACCTGATTGAAAAGGGCCAGCCCCTCTTCACACACACCACGTTGCTGGGCCATGAGCAGGACACCCTTCACGCACCCTTTGATGCCATCGTCATCGGCATGACCAGCCTGCCAGCCGTTGGCCCTGGCGAGGCGGTCTGCAACCTCGGTAAGCTCCCGGCAGAATGCCGTCCGGCGGACCTCAATCGTCGACGAACCGAAGATGATGGGCTTGAGCAACAAGTCTCCGACGAACTCTCGTCCAACATGCTCCTTTCCGCAGCGCCGCTGGATTCCAAGCCAACGGGAGCGGTCTGAGAGCACGTCCCGAGTATCGACGCCGGAGACCACCGCCTTCGACATCGTCCGTTTTCCAGCTGCCTGCGGCTACTGGAGCAATATCGCGACGGCTATTGCTGAGCTGGCTGAAAAACTCGACCCTGAGCGGTTGGTGCGGGCGGGAGGCCGGGTAGCTCGGAGCCATGTACAGCGTTTGGGCTGGCTCCTCGACCTCCTCGAGGAGACCGCATTGGCCGCCGCGCTTGCTGGACTCCTCGAAGGCAAGCGGCTCCTGTCGACGCTCCTTGCGCCGTCTCGCGACGGCAAGGACTCAAACCTCAATCGGCGGTGGCGAGTCCTCGTGAATGACGACGCCATATTCGCCGACGACTATCGCCATGTGCGACCGCTCTTGCGTCAGTAGCTCCAGCAGAACCCGTAGACCCATGGTATTCGGGACCGTCTGAATCGGGCGCTTCAACTCGTTCAGCGTGCGGGACAATTCGCCACGGGCCGCTGCCAGGACGAGATCGTGCCGCAGCAGCAGCCCTACCACCTCGTCCTTGCTGGCGCCGAACACCGGGATGCGCGAGAACGCAATATCGGGGTGAGCCGCGATGGCCTCTCCGACGGTCAGATCAGTATGCAGGGCAAAGACCACCGTCCGGGGCGTCATGACATCCGAAACAGTCAGTTCTGCGAACCCGAGCAGGCTCTTCATCATGCGGGACTCGTCCTCGTGGATCACGCCCTCCCGGACGTTGGTCACGGTCAGTTTCTCTGAGCCCATGGATGCGGCCACAATTACCCCCTCGGGTAACGTGGTCCTCCGCCCGTTCGGGGGGCAGCCTCTGGAGGGATCACTGTCGATTCCAGCCAACACGTCTCTGGCGTTCAAGCCGGACGCGCCCTTGGCCAATGGCATCCGGTACGAACTGGTACTTTCTGGACTGACGGATCCGTCCGGAAGCGCCCTTGCTACGACTAGCCGGACCTTCTCGACACCCATGACGCCCGCCTTCACGGCAGGGCTCTTTGGTCCACAACAGGGTGCCACCGGCGTATCCATAGAGACCCACATTTTCGTGGACTTCTCTGTGCCCGTTGATATGGCTTCACTCAACGCTACGTCGTTTGACGTTGGCCTGCTGACGGGCGGTAGTGTTGTGGGGGCTTTCTCGCTACTCAACGGGGGCACGCGTGTTGTCTTTGCCCCGCAGGGTGGACTGGCAGCATTCACTGACTACAGAGTGATGCTCTCCCCGGCAATTCTTGACACGGCGGGTCGGTCATTGACGGCTCTGCCTCAGGGTGCCGTGCCCTCTTGGACGTTCAAGACGGGCAATACTTTATTCGAGCTTTTGGCCTTGACACCACGGACTGCGGTGGAAGGCTCGAAACTGACCATTGAAGGGACGGGCTTCCTGCCGGATCTAAGTCAGAACGAGGTCACCTTCTCTGGAGTCAGCGGTCGGATCAATGCCCCGGTAACCCGAGCGACACTCTCCTCGCTTTCAGTAGTTGTCCCGATCGGTGCCACTACTGGATTGGTCTCGGTGAGCAACGTGTCGGGCTCCGACTCGCTGCCGTTTTAGCTCTACGTTGTCCCGGTGTTGTCGGAGCCAGCCCTCAAGCTCGCTTCGACTGACTCCAGCCCAAGGGATGTCGAGGTGTCCCCTGATGGGACGTTGGCCGTGGTCACCAATTCAGGAGGCGATTCAGTTTCGTTTATTAATACCCTGGCTGGACTGGTTGAGGGGACTGTTCTTGTGGGCAAAACGCCCCTCCGCGTGGTGATCACCCCTGACGGAAGTCGTGCCTACGTGACGAACCATAACTCGCACGAGGTCTCGGTCATTGATCTGGGCTGCGCGCGGGGTGGAGGCGCTGGTTGCGCAGTGGCCATCCCTGTAGGATTCAACCCAATCGGGATCGGTATCTCACCAGATGGCTCTCTGGTTTACGTGGCCGAGTACTCCAGCAAGTCGGTATCCATCATTGACGCTATTCCGACGTCAGGTACCGACAATCTCGCCATCCGGACGCTGAGCACGGAGTCGACCACACGCTCAGTGGTCACGGACCCAGACAGAGGCAAGATCCTGGCCAGCGATTCCAGCCCGCGGGATGTGGAAGCCAACCCCGACGGTACAGGCATCTGGATTGCTACGGACTACGGCATAATCGCCGCCGAAGTGAATCTGGCCGTCGACCAGTCGCAGTGGGCGGTCACGATTCTGGTGAGCGAGAGCTCCGCTCGTGAGGCCAATATCAGCCCCGACGGTGGGGTCACCATTCTGGCCAGCGAAGGCACGGTCCGCACCGTAAGTGCAGATCCCGACGGAGGGACTACTATCCGCACGGGAGAAGGCACGGTTCGGGACGTGGAGTCGAATCCTGACGGAACCATGCTCTTCATGACCACCGGCACTGGTGAATTGCTTGTATACGCGATTCCGCCGGACCCATATGGTGCCGACCCCTACAAGGCCGTGACAAAGCTGGGATCAGATTCCACGGCTCGTGAAGTGGCCATTTCGCCTGACGGAACGTTGGTCTACGTAACCAGCTACGAGACGGGCACCGTATCCATCTACAAATTCGGCGCCGGGCTGACTACGGAGGCTCCCCTGGCCGTGTCGGGGATTGGGTTTGGTCTGGTACTGATAGACGTAATCTCCGTGGGTGATCAGCCGGAAGGACTGGCCTACAGTCCGGTGGCCAACATTGCGGTGGTGGCCAACTCGGGGTCCGACACGGTGACGATTCTGTCCTTTGATCCCATGGCCGCGGCACCGCCGAACGACCTGGGTGACCCAGGCGAGGAGGATCTGGACAATCACGGGATCAGCGACGTACGTCAGTTCATCGCAACGACACTCCGGGACCTGGAGGCGACAGCTACGGGTAAGGATCAGAAGGATTACCGGAAGGCTGCTGACAAGGCAGACGACAATCTGAGTCCGACACTGTGGGATGTCGATACCACTCTTCCGTCAGCCCGTCTTCCCCAGGATAGGCGAGACAGGCAGGATCGAGACGGTCCCTTCTCCCGCAGAGCAGCATGCATCCTGGAAGATCAGGCGGGAGGTTTTGGCGGACTGTCTGGAGTTTGCTGCTCGCATGAGACGCCCGCCCAGGTGGGAAGAAGCCGCCGGTCCGCACATAGATCTAGGACGGGCGATGGCCGACAGCACGCACGAAGTCCTGGTGGCCGTCGGTCGTTGGCTGAACACCATCAAACTTCCCGCGGAGGGTGATGAGGTTGAGGCGATCCACAACACCAGCAGCCGGAGTGAGGGAGCTGACCGAAATCGCGATCCAGCCGAAGGTTGAGATAATCGAATGCCCCCGAGAATAAGGAAGAACCCGCTAGACGCAGAGCACCTCAAGGCCGCGGTCTTCCAGCAGCTTCACCGTGGCGGCCGGGAGTTGGTCATCCGTAACGATTTTGTCCACCTGCTCAAGCGGGCAAATCTGACTGAAGCCACGTAGTCCAAATTTCGAACTGTCGGTCACGACAATGATCTCTTGGGCCGCAGCAATCATGCGCTGATTGAGACTGGCCTCGAGGGGGTTAGAGGTTGAAAGGCCGTGTGCCAGGTCAAGGCCGTCCACTCCCAGAAATAACTTCCGGCACGAGTAGGCGCTCAGCATGGTCTCCGCCATGGGGCCGACGGCTGAGGTTGATGTGTGCCGGACCATGCCCCCCAGTTGGATTAGTTCGGCCGCAGGGTGTCGCGAGAGTTCCATTGCCACATTGATGGCGCTGGTGAGCACGGTAACGTGGGTGTCGGGGTTCAAATGCTTGGCCACCTGCATGACCGTGGTTCCAGACCCAAGGATGATCGAGTCATTCTCCTGAACCATGGCCGCCGCCGCCCGCCCAACCCGCTCCTTCTCCGTCGCGTGCTGCTTGGCCTTTTCTGTAACAGGCCGGTCATACACGAGGTGGCTGGGTGGATTTGCGCCACCGTGCGTCCGAAATAGCAGGTCTCTTTCCTCCAATCGCCTCAGGTCACGCCGGATTGTGGCCTCCGAAACGTCAAGGTCCCGCCCAAGATCGGAGACGGTGACAAATCCCCGAGCCCGGAGTCTCTCAAGAATGTAATAATGGCGTTCCGCGGGGCTTTGCATGAGTACATGTGCTCATTTGTGATGGTATAGTACCGAATCGGAGGCAGTCAGGCATAACAAGCAATCAAATTGCCACCTATTTGCACACAGTTGATCGTTTACGAGATTATTGTTGACTGTATGTGATCGAATAGGTAATCTGGGGTATGCCAGAACCGCCAGCCTCATGGTCTCGATAATTCGCCTACTCGGCGTGCTCCTCGGAGCCTTCCTGATCTCGGCCTCGCCGGCAAGCGTGCTTGCCGCGAGCCAGGCGTCCGGCAAAATTGCAGGGACGGTTGTGGACCAGGCCAGCGGCGAACCGCTTCCCGGAGCTACCGTGGTAATTCAGGGTACAACCCTAGGCGCCGCGGCGGACGTGGACGGTGACTACGTCATCATTAACGTGCCGCCGGGAGTCCATACGGTTCGCGCCTCAATGATCGGATTTGCGACTGTCCTTCAGCAGGATGTTAGGGTATCTATTGACCGCACGACGCGCGTTGATTTTAGCCTGGGCGAAGAAATAATTCAAGGGGAGGAGGTCATAGTCACGGCGGTCCGGCCCTTGGTTGAGGTGGACCGAACCACTTCCATATCCTATATCGGCGCCGAGTCCATCGCCAATCTTCCCGTTCAGGAGGTAAAGGACCTTCTCGAATTGCAGTCGGGCGTAGCCTACGATGCCCAGGGGCGCCTGCACCTTCGGGGAGGGCGCTCTGGCGAGGTAGCCTATCTGGTGGACGGAATTCCCGTCACGAACCAGTATAGTGGCGGCTCCAAGATCGAGATCGAGAACAGCTGGATTCAGGAGCTACAGGTCATCTCTGGTGTCTTCAACGCGGAGTATGGGCAGGCGCAGTCGGGTGTGATCAACATTGTCACCAAGAGCGGTTCGGTCAGCAATTATTCAGGCAGCGTCGGCGTCTACACAGGCTCCTATTTGACCTCTCATCCGGAGGTGTTCAATGGGGCGGAGCGCTTCCGCATGGACGAGTACAACCTGGAGG
>JBLHLC010000055.1:0-20994 GCA_047619685.1 Rhodothermales bacterium | reverse complement strand
CACATGGTCCGCGCAAAGACATGGCTGAGCGGCAGGAAGGAGAGCACCGTCTCGCCGTCCGGGCCGAAACGATATGTCCCGGTCTCCTGATACGTAAAAAGCGCGTTCGATGACAGGTTCTCCTGCGTCAGCATGACGCCCTTGGGCGTGCCGGTCGTGCCACTCGTGTAGATAATCGTGGCCAGGTCGTCGGGATACCTCTGATCTGCCAGCGTCCGAGCGGCGGCTGCATCTCGCGTGGACTCCTCGGCGCCGCGCGCCACCAGCTGCGAAAGGGGAATGACGGTGTACCCTTCGACGGAGGTTACCGGGCCGTCCGCGACGACGATGGTTTCCAGCCCCGGGAGATTCGCAAGGGCCGGCCTGACCTCCTCCAACAAGGCGCCATCGGATACAAACAACATGCGGGCCCCGCAGTGTTCCAGCACATAGTGGACAGCTTCCGGCGCCTGAGACAGATATATCGGGACATCAACGACCCCTGCGATCAAACAGCCCATGTCTACGGTGACAAAAAGCGAGTCCGAGTTCATATAGAACGCCACCCGGTCTCCGGCTCGCAGACCAAACGCCCGCAGGCCGAGCGCGATATTGCCCGACCGGTGGTACAAGTCATCGCTGCTTGTCGTCTCCCAGGATGTTCCGACCCGCCTGTGGAGGGCATCGTAAGTACCGTACCTGGACCTGGCCTCAAAGAAGACCTGGGGGAGCGTGCAACCGAGACGCGCAAAGGGGGCTCTTTCGACGGCACTGCTCATGTGGCAAGACCCGAGGGTTTTAGTGTGACGCTGCTGACGACATGGCCAACAAGTGTTGAAATGAGCGCATCTCCATCGATGCGAACGTCGACCCGCTTCGAGATCATCAGGGACACCACACCATGCAGCATGGCCCAAATTGCGGCAGCAGACACGGCCGCAGATTCAATGGCGAACTGGCCCACGCTGGCCCCTTCGGTCAGAATGTCCTGGATAAGTTCGAGGCTTCTGCGGGCTCGGCGATACATTTCGGCTGGATAACGCATCATCCGCTCCGGGTGGAGCAGGTGCATGATCTCGTAGTATTCAGGGTTCTCCAATCCGAATTTGACGTACGCCCTGCAGGCTGTTTCCAGGTCCTGTGCGGGCTGCGCCTCGGAGACTGAGGACACTCGAAGCCTTTGATAGAGGTTCTCCATTCCCTCGTCAATCAGGGCGTGAACCAAGGCATCCTTGTTCTCAAAGTGGAGATAGATGGCCGTGGCGGAATACCCTATGCGCTTGGCAATGCCCCGCATAGACATTCCGTTGTATCCATCTGCCACCAACCCGCGACGGGCTTCGTCGAGGATGATTCGACGAAGATCAGTCGGCTTGTGGGCTATTTTTCCTGCGGAGTCTGGCAATGATGAAAATCAAGGTTATCGATTCAGTATCCGGTTAACACCGTTAAGTTACAAGTGCGAGACAAAAAAAGGCCTCCCCGTTGCCAGGGAGGCCTTGAATGCTGCTGAGTACGTGGCGTATGCCAGGCTGCGTCCTGCGACGCCTCTACAACCTCAGAAGCGAGACATTGCCGACTCCGCTCCTGAGGGTAAGATCTGGCCCACCGCCGTTGACCCGACCGCTGAAGGACTTGCTCATCCATCGGCCGGCGACTTCCAGGCCAAATTCGCAATCGGCGGAACCGACGCTCGACTTTGCGTCCACCGTCAGGCCAATGGCTCCGTCCAGATAAACTGTCACGTTCCCTGCGCCGGACTCGAGTCTGGAATCGTCTTCCGGCTGACGCACTATTCGGGCAATAATATTGCCGGCGCCCGTAGTTGCCTCTGTTTCACCGCCCACAAAACCGATGTCAATGTTGCCTGCGCCAGACTGAACCTCAAGCCCTCCAGTAACACCTTGAATATGGATGTTTCCCGATCCTGCACGAACGCTCACGTCTCCGTCAATTTCACCAACCCTGATGTTGCCCGCGCCGGTCTCGCCATCCACGTAACCGGAAAGGTCAGAGATGTCTACCGTTCCGGCACCGGTGCTGAAGTCTACGTTGTAATCCAACGGGACCTTGACCGTCACCCGAAGACGGAATTCTTCCGTCCGGCGGCGGCGGTTTCTTTCGTTTTGGTAGCGCGATTCGATGACCACGTCATCGCCGTCCAACTCAATCTCCCACTCGTGTCGGGCCAGAACACGTTTCACGTCATCGGAGTCGCTCTGGTTGACAAGGCGCTCCATCTCGACCATAACCATGTCGCCGCGTACCGCCACAACGGTAACGTCACCGCGATCTAGGTCCAGATACAGCGTGCCCCCTGATTCGACTTTGAAGCTGCGTTTGATGGTGTCCTTCTCAACGCTGGCGAATACCGCGTTGGAACTGATTGTGGCCACCACAGCAGCAATTGCCATTATGCGCAGGGTGCGGTGAAGGATGGTGGAGCGGTACATATTCTTTGGGATTCGGTATCTATATGGGAATACGGGATCTTTTCGGGCAGGTTGCGACTGGGTGCCCAGGGACCAGCAGACCGTCAGTTCAGGCGCTCAAGCGGTCGAGATTCAGCACCCTCCGGTCGTTGGCCAGCGGAGCCATCGACCCCGAGTTTTTCAAGTGCCCGGGCGACACTCAGTCTGACATACGAGTTGGAGTCATGCGTCAACGCCTGACGCAATATCCCGACGTCGGACGGGCTGGTTTCATGGGCCATGAGCACATCCAGTGCCGCGATTCTGACCCCGTCCCCGGCGTCAGAGACAAGCGCGTTCAACAACGCGACCCGGCCGACCTGGGGAATATCGGAGTCTGAGTACAGGGCAGCCAGGGCTCCTATGGCCCGGAAACGAAGGGCGTCGTGTCCTTCCATCCCAATCATATCGATCACGGCCTGAGCAAGGGCTTCATCGGGCGTGTCGCCCCGCGCGAGGGCATTTACTGTTTTGAGGGCTCGCAGGCGTATCCCGTCGTCGGCTCCCGAAACAAGGGCCGTCTCGAGTGCATCTGCTACAAAGGCGTCCCCAAGGCCACCCGTCACGTCCGCCTCCCTGACGGTCCCAAGTGTCAGCACCGCAAGACCCGTGGACTCGTCAATCCTGATTTCTCGAACATCGAAAACGGACCCTCGGGAAGGTGCGAAATCCGCTTCTGCCGCCACCGGTGCAAGTGCGACGTGCCCCTGGCCCCGCCCAAAATTATATCCAACGAAGAGCAGGAGCGACGCCAAGGCCAGCTCTGGCAGCGGGCGCAGGCCGAGAGATACCCCCCGAAGGCGAGTCAGTAATCGTCCCCGGCGCGCCTGCCACGACGACCCAATGCGGGCGTAGGCCCCGGTCCGGGCGGCAGCCAGAGCTTCGGGATCAAGAGCCGGACGTTCAGGCATGACAGCTACCTGTTCAAGAGACGACACCTCTTCCTGACAGGACAGGCAGGTCGATATCTGGTCCCGAATTCGGCCCACCTCAGCTTGCGGGAGTTCGCCGGCATGGAAGAGGATGAGCTCGTTATGGTCGTGAGTACAGTTCATAGTCATCGGTCTCGATACGCGGGCTCCAGTGCCACGCGCAGTTTCCTGGTCGCCCTGAACAGGTAGTTCTTTACAGTGCCTTCCGCACATCCCAGCATGTCTCCGATTTCCCGGAGCTTGTAGCCATCGGAGTGTTTGAGCACGAACACTGCCCTCTCCCGCCCGGACAGTTGATCCAGGGCACGATCCGTGGCCGCGCGCATTTCCGAGCGCTCCAACCCTTGCTCGGCGCTTGCGGAACTCGCGATGTTGGCCGCGTATTCCAGGGGCTCCTGCCGCGCATTTCGAACACGCCGCCGGTGATTCAACGCGTGGTTGACCGCGATACGGGTAACCCACGTAGAAAACGAACTATCGCTCCGGAACGTCTTGAGATTCGTGAAGGCCTTGACCAACGTGTCTTGATACACGTCGTAAGCCTCCGGCCCGTAGCCGACGATTCCGGATATGGTGTGCACCACTGAACTTTCGCACGAGCGTACCAAACGGTCAAACGCCCCGGCGTCGCCGGACTGCGCTTCCTTCACCCAGGTAGATTCGTTCACGTTCATTGGCAGAAAGGTATCCACCGTTGGACACAACGCGCAGCCTATTGGTTTGCGCCAGACGCGTAAAAGTGTTGAGCCCGTTCCAGGCATTCTCCGTAACTTGCCGCTAATGTCTCGCCGGGGACTCCACGGGCCCACTCGGCTGTTTTTCCGGAGTTTCCCAGGTACCCCTGAACTTCCTTGGCTGGATGACGAAATCCCTTGGCCCGCTTGTGGCGGCATTTGTTGTTTGGGCGGGATTCACCGGCTGCCGAAATGCCCCCGAGACCGCGCACTTGACCGCTGGTTTGGTCGCGTGGATGGCAGTGGACTCTCTGAACGCCAATCTTCCGCCTGCCGTAAGGGTGTTTCACGGAGAGAATCCCGACTTGCCGCTGGCGGCGTGGTACGTATCCGTAGACTTGAACGCCCCCAACATAGCAGCGCGTGTGGCTGTGTCTGATGACTCCGATATCCGGGAGACCGTCTCCGAGTTTGCCCGGGACGAGGGCTCCTGCGTAGCGGTGAACGGCGGCTATTTCAGAATGGACGATGACCCCGCGACGCACGTTGGCCTGCTCATGACCAACGGACAGGTCGTCTCGTCGGCCATAGGCAGCGTTATCCGGGAGAACACACGCTACCCCACCGCGCGTGCCACTTTGGGAATCACCGAGGGCGGGAGAGCGCACATTGCCTGGGTAAACTCGCGCAACGACTCCACCATCAGCTGGTCAGAGCCTCCCCCGAATCTGCCGGGCGACCCCGCGACTTTCCCTGACCTCTCTCACGCCAGTCCGTGGCCCATGCGAGATGCCTTGTCTGCCGGGCCCCGGCTGCTGAAGGATGGTTCGATCCATATCACGGTAGACGAGGAGGTTTTTTTTGGTTCCTCCATTCCCCGGGTCCACCCGCGCACCGCGGCGGGTATTTCGGCCGACGGCCGACTCATTCTGATGGTTGTCGATGGCAGACAGCGGTCCAGCCGGGGTGTAGACCTTGAGGAACTCGCGAGACTGCTCGCCAGCACGGGGGCCGTCGATGGCATCAATCTGGACGGAGGGGGCTCGTCGGCACTCGTGGTCAACGGCCACCTTCTGAATCTCCCCTCGGGCGAAGCGGAGCGCGAGGTGATGTCCTCGCTACTGGTAAGCTGTGGCTCATGAAGACACCATCCGACCTGATTGACAGATTCGTCCGGTATTGCAGGATTGATACCCAGGCAGACCCGACATCTACCACGGTACCTTCCACGGAGAAGCAAAAGGATCTCGGGCGACTCCTGACCAGGGAGTTGGAGGAACTCGGCGCGCGGGACGTTCGGATGGATCGGTTCGGCTATGTAACCGCCACGTTGCCCGGTGCCTCGTCCAAGCCGGTCATTGCGCTTTTTGCGCACATGGATACCTCGCCCGACGCGCCGGGGGCTGGGGTCACTCCCCTGATCCACGAAAGCTGGGACGGTTCGGTGATCAGGCTTCCGGGAGACCCGTCCGTCACGATTGATCCAGCCAGACAGCCGGCACTCCTTGGGCACATTGGCGAGGACCTGATCACCAGCGATGGGTCCACCCTTCTTGGCAGCGACGACAAGGCGGGTGTGGCGGTAATGATGCAAATCGCGGCCGACTGGGAGTCTCTGGCGGGCCCTCTTCCGGAAACCAGACTGTGCTTCACGATCGACGAAGAGATCGGACGCGGCGTTGACAACCTGGATTTGAATGCCCTGGACGCCACCATCGGATACACCATCGACGGGAGTGGGGTCGATACGATTTCCTTTGAGACCTTCAACGCCGCAGCGGCACGCATTACGATATCCGGGGTTGGCGTGCACCCGGGGTATGCCAAGGGCATCCTTGTGAACGCCATCCGGATCGCGGCCGAACTGGTTTCGATGCTTCCGGAGTCGGAGAACCCGGAGAGCACCGAAGGCAGGGAGGGGTATTACCACGCCCACACTCTCGGTCGCGGCGGGGCCGACAAAGCCAGCCTCGGCCTGATCCTTCGCGATTTTTCCTGGGAAGGACTCTCGGCCCGGAAGGCTTTTCTACGCCAGGTGGTGGATACGCTCTCCAAGCGCCACCCGAAGGCGGTGATCATCCTCGAAATTGAGGATAATTACAGGAATATGCGGTCCTATATCGAGGATACCGACCCCCGTGCGGTTTCATTTGCCGTCGCCGCCGCGGCCGAGATTGGTGTTTCTCTGGAGAATGAACTGGTTCGGGGCGGAACAGATGGGTCTCGGCTTTCCGAAATGGGGCTTCCCACCCCCAACATCTTTAACGGCGGCCACGACTACCACAGTTGCTTCGAATGGAACACCAGCCAGAGTCTCGAACGCTCGCTGGTGTACGTGAAACAGCTTCTCGGCTACTGGGGACGAAACGGCTAGACAAGAAGAATCCCCGGCCGCAGAAGCGACCGGGGATTCAACTTTCAATTGGTACGTCTTATGGAGGACGCCCGGCTCACACGACCGCTTCTACCTCTGCTGAAGCGTCGCCGCCACTACCAAGTGCTGTCATCTCAGCCAGCTCTGCCTTGGAGCCTACCACGATGTCGCGGAAGTGACGCTGCCCGGTACCCGCAGGAATCAGATGGCCCACGATCACGTTTTCCTTCAGTCCAAAGAGCGGATCCGAAGTGGCGTGAATGGCCGCCGATGTCAGCACCTTGGTCGTCTCCTGGAAGGAGGCGGCCGAGATGAATGAATCGGTGGAGAGGGCAGCCTGGGTAATTCCAAGAAGCACAGGCTGAGCGACTGCCGGATGCGTTTCGCGCATCAGAGCCGGCTTCAGATCCCGACGCTTCATTTCGGAGTTGACCTCACGCAGACGCCTGCGATCCATGATATCACCAATAGCCATGGTGGTATCACCCGGATCGACCACGACAAATTTGTCGTAGAGGTCGTCGTTCATTTCCTCGAGCACGAAGCGGTCCACGTTGTGATCTTCCAGGAGAACGGTGTCTCCCGGATCAACAACCGACACCTTCTGCATCATCTGGCGGACGATGCACTCAATGTGCTTGTCGTTGATGGTCACACCCTGGAGTCGATAGACCTCCTGGATTTCGTTGACCAGATACTCCTGAACTGCTCTTGGGCCCAGAATGCTCAGGATATCCTGAGGCGAAACCTGGCCGTCAGACAGCGGATTTCCGGCACGCACGAAGTCGTTCTCGTGGACCAGCAAGTGCTTGGTCATTGAGACCAGGTACGTGCGGGATTCCGTTCCGTCGCGAGACGTGACAATGACCTCCTGCGAGCCGCGCTTTCTGCCTCCGAAAGAGACAACGCCATCGATCTCCGAAACGACGGCTGGATCGACCGGCACGCGGGCTTCGAAGAGCTCAGTGACTCGCGGCAGACCTCCTGTAATGTCTCTGGTCTTCGCAGACTGGCGAGGGATCTTGACGAGCACCTGACCCGCGCTCACCTTCTCACCGCCTACCACCTGAATACGAGCCCGGATCGGCAGCGGGTATTCCCGCTTGGCGTCCTTGAGCTCAATCACGATGGCCGGCGTCAGCGAACGCTCGCGGCTGTCGATGACGACCTTCTCCTTGAAACCGGTCTGCTCATCGGACTCTTCGCGGAACGTAGTGCCTTCGATGATATCCTGGAACCGAACCTTACCGCCGCCTTCCGCGAGGATGACGGAGTTGTACGGATCCCACGCGGCAATAACATCGCCCTTCTCTACGGTAGACCCATCTGGGACAAGCACTTCTGCGCCGTAGGGAATCAGGTAGGAAATGAGCTGTCGACCCGGCTGCTGCGGGTCCATCACTCGAACCTCACCCTGGCGAGAAAGCGTGACCGACTTGGTCCCCTCTTCACCTTCGTAATCCACGACTCGAAGGTTCACGCTTTCAATGACCCCACCAAACTTGGAAACGATGGTGCTTTCTGCCGAAATGCGGCTGGCCGTTCCACCGATGTGGAAGGTACGGAGCGTCAGCTGCGTGCCAGGCTCGCCGATGGACTGTGCTGCAATCACACCCACGGACTCTCCTGACTCGACCATCCGGCCGGAAGCAAGGTTTCGTCCGTAGCAGAGTGCACAGACACCACGACGCGCCTCGCAGGTGAGCACGGACCGAATTTCGACTTCCTCAAGTGAGGTTTCGGAAATCAGTCGAGCCTTCTCCTCGTCGATCATCCCGTTGGCCTCGACGATGAGGTCGCCGGTGAGCGGATCCTCAACATCGTGCACGGATACGCGACCCAGGATTCGGTCAGCCAGGGGCTCGACAATATCCTCGTTGTCCTTCAATGCCGAAATCCGGATACCACGAAGGGTACCGCAGTCGGACTGATTTACAGTGCCGTCCTGCGCGACATCCACGAGGCGTCTGGTCAGGTAACCGGCGTCGGCCGTTTTCAGGGCCGTGTCGGCAAGACCCTTTCTAGCGCCGTGAGTAGAGATGAAGTACTCAAGGACGGTTAGACCCTCCTTGAAGTTGGACAGAATCGGGTTCTCGATGATCTCGCCGGCGGAGCCAACCAGGCTCTTCTGCGGCTTGGCCATCAGACCACGCATTCCACCCAATTGGCGAATCTGCTCCTTGGAACCACGAGCACCGGAGTCGGCCATCATGTAGATGGCATTGAAGCCATCATCATCCCGACGAAGCGTATCGAACAGAACCTCTGACACCTGATTATTGGTGTGGGTCCAGATATCGATCACCTGGTTGTAACGCTCGTTCTCCGTGATGAAGCCCATCCCGTAGTTGGCCCGGGCCTTCTCCACCTCCGCCTGCGCGGTGGTGATGAGCACTTCTTTCTCGTCTGGAACGACGATGTCGGAGAGGTTGAACGTCAGGCCGCCCTTGGTTGCCTGCTCGAACCCAAGGCGCTTGATGGCGTCGAGGAACTTGGCAGTCTTCGGGAATCCGGAGGCCTTGAGAACACGTGCGATGATACCGCGAAGGTTCTTCTTGGTCAGGACCTCGTTGATATAGCCCACTCCCTGGGGGACGACCTCGTTGAAGAGGATCCGGCCCATCGTGGTCTCGATCATGACACCATCCACACGTACTTCTACGTGGGCGTGCAGAGCGGCCATGTTCTGGTCGAAGGCCTGGCGGGCCTCGATCATGGAACCAAAGCGCATCCCCTCACCCTTCTCACCGCGGCGAGACTTGGTGATGTAGTACAGGCCCAGGACCATGTCCTGCGTCGGCACCGTCACCGGGCCACCATGGGCCGGGCTGAGAATGTTGTGGCTGGAAAGCATGAGAAGCATGGCTTCCATACACGCATCCACGGACAGCGGCACGTGGACCGCCATCTGGTCACCATCGAAGTCGGCATTGAACGCCGTACACACCAGCGGGTGAAGCTGGATCGCCTTGCCTTCGATTAGAACGGGCTGAAACGCCTGGATTCCGAGACGGTGAAGCGTCGGCGCGCGGTTCAACAGAACCGGCCGGCCTTTGATCACCTTCTCAAGAATGTCCCAGACGTCGGACGTTCTACGATCGACGACCTTCTTGGCGCTCTTGACCGTCTTGACAATTCCGCGCTCGATGAGCTTCCGGATGATGAACGGCTTGAACAACTCAACCGCCATCTCCTTGGGGAGACCACACTGGTGGAGTTCAAGCTCCGGACCGACGACGATAACCGAACGGCCGGAATAATCGACGCGCTTTCCGAGCAGGTTCTGCCGAAAACGGCCCTGCTTGCCCTTGAGCATGTCGGACAGGGACTTCAGGGCCCTGTTCGAGTCGCTGCGGACGGCATTTGCCTTTCGCGAGTTGTCGAAGAGCGAATCCACTGCTTCCTGCAGCATCCGCTTCTCGTTCCTCAGAATCACCTCAGGGGCCTTGATGTCTATCAGGCGCTTCAGGCGATTGTTTCGGATGATAACCCGACGGTACAGATCATTGAGATCAGACGTCGCAAAACGACCTCCTTCCAACGGTACCAATGGGCGCAGTTCTGGCGGGATGACCGGAATCACACGCATAACCATCCACTCCGGACGGTTCTCTGTGCGACGCTGGGCTTCGCGGAAGGCCTCACAAACCGTAAGGCGCTTCAGCGCTTCGGCCTTTCGCTGCTGACTGGTCTCCGTCTTGATCTGGAAGCGAAGCTGCTGCGAAGTCAGCGGCAGATCGATCCGGCGAAGCATGACCTCGATGGACTCGCCACCGATCATCGCAATGAACTTCTCCGGGTCATCGTCATCGAGCCGGTTGTTGTCCTCGCGAATCTGGTAAAGGATGTTGAAGTACTCATCCTCGGACAAGAGCTGCTTGTCCTCCACTCCGAGCGTAGATGCACAGCCAGGCTGCACCACCACGTAGTTCTCGTAGTAGATGATCTTCTCCAGGTCCTTGGAGCGGATTCCAAGAAGGTGCCCAATCTTGTTCGGCAGCGTCTTGAAGTACCAGATGTGTACAACCGGCACCGAAAGCGTGATGTGTCCCATCCGCTCACGACGTACCGATTTCTGGGTTACCTCGACGCCGCAGCGATCGCAGATAATGCCCTTGTAGCGAATACGCTTGTATTTGCCACAATGACATTCCCAGTCCTTCACCGGACCGAAGATCTTCTCGCAGAAGAGTCCTTCTTTCTCAGGCTTGAACGACCGATAATTGATCGTCTCAGGCTTGAGCACTTCACCGTACGACCGCTCAAGAATGGATTCAGGCGAGGCCAAACTGACCGACAGCGTGCTGAAATTCTTCTTGATCTTCTGGGTCTTCCCGTAAGGCATATATATATGTCTCTATAGTGTGGTCAACGAAACGTGATCTGCGTTTCGCTACTCCAACTTCACTTCCAAGCCAAGCCCCTGAAGCTCACGTACCAGGACGTTGAAGCTTTCCGGGATACCGGCTTCCGGCATGTTCTCGCCCTTGACGATGCTTTCGTAGGCCTTGGATCGGCCCTGCACGTCATCAGACTTATAGGTCAGCATCTCCTGGAGCACACTGGATGCGCCGTACGCATAAAGCGCCCACACCTCCATCTCTCCTAGACGCTGGCCACCGAACTGTGCTTTACCACCAAGCGGCTGCTGGGTGATGAGCGAATATGGCCCGATGGACCGAGCATGGATCTTGTCTTCGACCAGATGGCTCAGCTTGATCATGTAGATGTAGCCAACCGTCGTGCTCTGGTCGAAAGCCTCGCCAGAGCGACCGTCGTAGAGCTGGGTGCGCCCGTTCTCGGGAAGCCCGGCCCTTTCCATGGCGTCGGCCACGTCCTTCTCCGTAGCACCGTCAAAGATCGGTGTTGCGAAGTTGGTGCCCAGCACCTTGCCTGCCCAACCCAGAAGCGTCTCGTAGATCTGCCCCAGGTTCATTCGGGAAGGCACGCCCAGCGGGTTCAGGATGATATCGACCGGCGTTCCGTCTTCGAGGAACGGCATGTCCTCCTGGGGAACGATTCGGGCGATAACTCCCTTGTTACCGTGGCGGCCGGCCATCTTGTCACCAACCTGGATCTTGCGCTTTTTGGCCACATAGACCTTGGCAAGCTGGACGATGCCCGGAGGCAACTCGTCGCCCATCTGGACCTGGTGCTTGTCGCGCTTGGCGATACCCTGAACGTCCCGATGGCGTCGCTCGTAGTTGCGCAGAAGGCGTTTGACCTTCGCGTTGAGCTTGGCGTCGGCAGAGATGGGATTGCGAGGATCCAGCGTGAGCGGATCTACGCCATCAAACATCTCCTTCGAGACCTTGGCGGCCTCGGGGACGACGGTACGGCCGTCACGATCTACGTAGGCTACTGCCTTGCGACCCAAAACGAGCGAGAAGAACTTCTTCCAGAAGGTCTCATTGAGCTCACCCATGTTGTGGGAGAGTTCGTGTTCGATCTCCGAGAGACGCTGCTGCTCCTGCTTCTTGGATGCCGGATCCAGCTTGCGACGACTGAAGAGCTTGGTGTCAATGACAACACCCTTCATGCCAGGAGGCGCCTTGAGCGATGCATCCTTGACGTCTCCGGCCTTGTCGCCGAAGATGGCCCTGAGGAGCTTCTCTTCCGGCGTCGGATCCGTCTCACCCTTGGGCGTGATCTTGCCGACGATGATGTCGCCAGCCTTGACCTCTGCTCCAATTCGGATGATGCCACGCTCGTCGAGGTCCTTGGTGGCCTCCTCGGACACGTTCGGAATCTCTCGGGTCAGCTCCTCTTCGCCACGTTTGGTGTCGCGAACCTGAAGCTCGAACTCCTCAATGTGGACCGACGTGTAGACGTCGTCAGACACGAGTCGCTCGGACATGATGATGGCATCCTCGAAGTTGTACCCGCGCCATGGCATGAAGGCCACCAACACGTTCTTTCCGAGTGCCAATTCCCCACGGTCCGTGGAGAATCCGTCTGTCAGAACGGTGCCCTTCTCAACGCGCTGCCCAACCTTGACGATCGGATGCTGGTTGATACAGGTGTCCTGGTTCGTTCGGCGCCATTTGGTCAGGTGGTAGTCCTTGACCGGATCGTCAAACGTCAGCGCGGCCTCATCGGCGTTCTCATCGTACCGGACGACCACCTTGGTGGCATCCACGTATTCGATAACACCACCGTCCTCGGCCAGTAACACGGCGCGAGAGTCGCGCGCAACCCGGCCTTCAAGCCCGGTCCCACACAAAGGCGCCTCGGCCCGCAGAAGCGGAACGGCCTGGCGCTGCATGTTGGAGCCCATGAGTGCACGGTTGGCATCATCATGCTCCAGGAACGGAATCAGACTGGCTGCAGGAGACACAATCTGGTTGGGCGCAATGTCCATGTACTGGACATCCTTTGGCTCAACAGACGGGAAGTCTCCCTGATGACGACAGCGGACATACTTGTTGATGTAGTTCCCCTTCTCATCGATCGGCGCGTTGGCCTGGGCGATGATCGTCTGGTCTTCCTCCTCAGCCGTGAGGTACCGAATCTCGTCGGTGACCACGCTGTTCTTGACCACCCGGTAGGGCGTCTCGATAAACCCGTACGAGTTTACCTGTGCGTGCACACATAGCGATGAGATCAGTCCAATGTTCGGGCCTTCCGGAGTCTCGATCGGGCAGAGGCGTCCATAGTGCGTGTAATGCACATCACGTACCTCAAAACCTGCACGCTCACGCGTCAGACCTCCCGGACCAAGCGCAGACATACGACGCTTGTGCGTCAACTCGGCGAGCGGGTTGGTCTGATCCATGAACTGGCTCAGCTGGTTCGTGCCGAAGAACGTGTTGATCACGCTCGACACGGTCCGGGCATTTACCAGATCCTGGGGAGTAAACTTCTCTGCGTCGCGCAGATTCATGCGCTCCTTGATGGTCCTGGCCATGCGGGCCAGACCAAGGGAGAACTGGGCAGCAAGCTGCTCGCCCACACTGCGAACGCGGCGGTTCGACAGGTGGTCAATGTCATCGACGTTGGACTTGCCGTTCTGAAGCGAGATCAGCTCGTTGATGATGGCGCTGATGTCCAGGCGAGTTAGCGTCAGCTGGTGCAGGTCAACATCCATCCGCAGACGACGGTTGATCCTGTACCGCCCGACTTCACCCAAGTCGTAGCGCTTGTCACTGAAGAAGAGCCGATCCAGAACGCCTTCCGCGGTCGCGATATCCGGAGCCTCCGTACCGCGAAGCTGGAAATAAAGGTACTCCAGAGCCTCTTCGCGCGAGTGCGTCGGGTCCTTCTTGAGCGTATTGAGAAGCGTCGTCTTGTCGAGAGTGTCGTCGTCGTCGCTTGCCTCGCGAGTCAGGAAGATCTTCGCGATCTCTGCCTCTTTGAGGATGTCGAAGTCTTCCTCTGCCAGTTCGTGCTGGGCAGGCAGGATGACGACGCGCTCCCTGCTCTCGTCGAGAATCTCTCCGCTGTCCTCGTCGACAACTTCCGTGATGCGCTCGATCGAAATCGTGGATGCCAGACGCCGCCCGACAACGTTCTTGAACGCCTTCTTTGTCTTGATCGCGACTGTGTCAGCCAGATCAAACAGCTGGACGATTTGCTCGTCCGTGGACGACTCAAATTTCAGCGACGGCGAATCCAGGGCCCGAAGGAGCGTCGTAACCGGAAGCTTCTTCTTGCGATCGATGTAAGCCCACATGACGTTCGAAACGTCAGTCGAGAACTCTATCCAGGAGCCACGAAACGGAATAACACGGGCCGAAAACAGCTCCGTACCGTTCGGGTGCACGCTCTGGCCGAAGAATACGCCGGGACTGCGATGGAGCTGGGACACCACAACGCGCTCGGCGCCATTGATGATGAACGTTCCACGCTCGGTCATGAACGGAAGGTTACCGAGGTACACCTCCTGCTCAATGGCCTCTTCGGCTTCGTCTTCGTCTTCGTCTTCCTTACTGGAAAGACGTAGCTTGGCCTTCAGGGGTACCGAAAAGCTCAGACCCTGGGCAATACACTCCGTCGTCGAATGCTTTGGGGCATCCAGATTGAAGTGGATAAACTCCAGGGTGTAGCGCTCCCGGCTATCCTGAATTGGGAAATGCTCCAGAAAGACCTGCTGAAGCCCAATGGGCTCGCGCTCTTCCGGCGGAACTAAGTCCTGAACAAAGTCGGAGTACGACTTGAGCTGGACGTCCAGAAAATCCGGGTAATCTTTAACCGGACGAATGCGACCGAACGATTGGCGGTTCGCCTCTCCTTTTAAGACCGACATAGGCTAGGCTGGTCCCTCGTTGTGCGATCCGGAGATCGCGGATTCGACGGGCGGCAAACAGATAGCTAACGCTACCCCGCATCCCGTGTTTCTAGTTGCTTTCGAGCGGTTACCCGTGGAAAGCGCCGAAGGCCGACCCCGAAACCGGGGCCGGCCTATCCGGCTCAATGCGCGCGTGTCGATATACGACACACCATTCTTACTTCAGCTCGATCTCAGCACCGACCTCTTCGAGCTGAGCCTTGACGGCATCAGCTTCGTCGCGGGAGACCTGCTCCTTGACCATATTGGGTGCACCGTCAACAAGCTCCTTGGCTTCTTTGAGACCCAGGCCGGTGATGGCGCGGACCTCCTTGATAACCTTGATCTTGTTCGGGCCAATACCCTTCAGGATCACGTCAAACTCAGTCTGCTCTTCCGCGGCGGCTTCGCTCGCGGCCGCAGGGCCGGCAACGGCTACAGCGGTCGCAGCTGGCTTGATGCCGTAGTCCGCTTCGAGGACGTTAGCGAGTTCCTGTGCTTCCTTGATCGTCAGATTGACGAGCTGTTCTGCGATTGCTTTAATGTCTGCCATGTTATTTCCTTTTTGCCTGCAGTGGTCTGTGTCTGCCCGGGACTATCCGGGAGCAGGCTGCACTGCATTTCTGGTTGAGGTGTAGGTATGAGTTGGCCGAAGCCAATTTATTCTGAAGCCGGGGCTTCCTCCTTGTTGGCCATCTCCTTGATCGCGCCTGCAAGAGTGGATCCCGGCGCCAAGACGGCACCGATAACAGTTGTCATGGGCGATAGCAGGAGTCCCAGAACGTCGCCAAGCAACTCGTCCTTGGACTTGAGCTCGGCCAAGGTCTCCAGAGAGCCCGCGCCGTACACGGCGCCATCCACATGGGCCGCCTTGAGCGACGGAACTTCCAGCTTCGACGCCTTGAGGTAATCCCTCAGGACCCGGCCAGGGACACTGGGCTCCGAACTGAACGCCACGGCCGTCGGGCCGTTGAGGGAGTCATAGAGCTCCTCATAGCCGCCCAACTGGGCCATCGCGAGCTTGAGCAACGTGTTCTTTACAACACGAAACTCAACGCCGGATTTACGAAATGCAGACCGCAGGTCATTGGCCTGCTCAACGGTCAGACCAACATAGTCAGTCAAATAAATGACGGGGTTTCGCTCAAGTTGCTCTGCGAGCGACTTGATCATCTCCGCCTTCTGTGCGCGAGTCATCGACATAATAATACCTCGTGGTGGGGCGCTAGCGGAGCGCGTTCAGGACTTCGTTGCGGTCGATCGGAATGCCAGGACCCATGGTCGTCGAAATCGTGATCGACCTGACGTAGGTACCCTTGGCGGACGACGGACGGAGTCTCAAGACCTCCTTGAGGAATGCCTCCAGGTTCTCTTGGATTTGGATTGCCTCGAAAGAAGCCTTGCCCAGAGCGGAGTGCAGATTTCCGAACTTGTCTACGCGGAAATCAATTTTTCCGGCCTTGACGTCCTTGACGGCGGCGGCGACATCCATGGTCACCGTACCACTCTTCGGATTCGGCATCAGCCCGCGCGGACCGAGCACACGTCCAAGACGACCCACCTTGGCCATCACATCCGGTGTAGCGATCATCACGTCGAAATCGGTCCATCCCTTCTGGATCTTGTCCACAAGATCATCGAGACCTACTTCGTCTGCGCCGGCTTCGAGTGCCTCGGCATGCTTGGCCTCATTGGCCAGCACAATTACCCGAACCTTTTTGCCCGTTCCGTGCGGAAGTGCAACCACGCCGCGGACCATTTGCTCTGCATGGCGTGGATCCACGCCCAGGCGCAGATCGCAATCGACAGACTCATCAAAATTGGCGGATGCCGTCTCCTTAAGAAGAGTGCATGCCTCTGTGAGTCCGAACGGCGCTTCGCCTGCGGCCACAAGGTCGTGGACCCGCTTGAAGCGCTTGCCCAATTTTCCCATTGCTTCGTTATCTGTGCGGTTCATGCGCGGCAATGCGCCGCTCCCGCTGTTGATACGTACAGATCCGGACGCCAACGGCATCCGAAACCGAATCAGGCTACCGGAGCGCCCGACACCTTGAGACCCATTGATCGCGCCGTTCCGGCGATCATCCGTGCGCCATGATCGAGATCATATGCATTCAGGTCTTCCATTTTTTGCTCGGCAATCTCGCGGCACTGGTCCCAGGACACCGTCCCGACCTTGTCCCGCAGTGGATCACCAGCCCCCTTTTCGATCTTGGCCGCCTTCTTCAACAGAACGGCGGCCGGAGGGCTCTTTATTATGAAAGTGAAAGATTTGTCGGCGAAAACCGTGATTACCACGGGGAGGATCAGTCCCATCCGGTCCTGTGTAGCAGCGTTGAACTGCTTACAGAATTCCATGATGTTTACGCCTTTTTGACCCAGTGCCGGGCCAATTGGCGGGGCGGGGTTGGCCTGACCGGCCTTGACCTGCAGCTTGATAAAGCTGTCTATCTTCTTTGCCATAGAGACATCGCGGTTCTGGCGCTAGGCACATAGGCCGTAGCTCCCGCATAAGAATGAGTTACTTGGAGCGAGCCCGATAAAACATGAGGGGCATACTCCGGTTCCCGAGGCCCTGGCGGAATATCACGGTCCGGTTGGCCTTGGACGAATCCTCACATTGGGAGCGACGGGCTGTTTTGCAACCTTTAGTTACTCCCCGAAGACCAGTGCACGGCATTGACCTTCCATCCGCCCCCACCGCCTCGACAGCTTCGCCGACGGCCGCTTCTGACATCTTCGAACCCCGGAGTGCATGCCTGCATCGTGGTCCATTTCGTCCGTGTGAGGGGCTTCGGCTGACTGATCAGCACAGGCGTGCCAAGACAACCACCAGCAGGAGGTTCGTTGTCGTTTTCATTGGGAGTGGGGAGTGCTTGTGGATGGCGCGTTGCGAAGCGGACGCACGCTCCAGAGGTAATAAATGACCGGGATCACGACCAGCACGCAAGTCCACAATCGCGAGCGCAATGGGCAATGTCGGCGACTGACGGCGACTGACGGCGACGAAGAAGCACCTCTGGGGCTCCTTAAGTACCCTTGGGGTTTGTCCGGCTGAACGGGGAGGCATGAACCAATTCTGACGGCCCTGGACTCGGGACTGTCTTTGGCGCTTGTCTTCCGGCAGCCAGGGTGGAGGCTGCCTTTCAGTCCAATTCCTTGCTCGCGGGATACGTCTCCCGCATTCGTATTGCCACCAGGACGCCCGACGCAAACGTCAGGCCCGCGATGGCCAACATTGAGGCTTCAAGTCCAGCAAAGTCCGCAATGATTCCGGCCGCGAGCGCACCCAGCGCATACCCCAGATCCCGCCAGAGACGATAGACCCCAACGGCTGAGGCCCGCCAGACTGGTGCGGCCACATCACCGATGGCCGCGAGCAGCGTCGGGTAGACCATGGCCGTTCCTGCTCCCAGGACCGCGGCTGCGCCGGCAAAACTCGTAAAACCATCTGAGACCGTGATAAGACCAATCGCCACAGCCTGAACCCACATGCCCGCAACGATGAGTCCCTTCCTGCCGATCCTGTCCGAGAGCGCACCGGTGAAGAGTTGTCCCATCCCCCAGACGGCCGGGTAGATGGCCGCGAGCCAGCCGATCTGAGACAGCGACATCCCGGCTCCCGCATAGAAGAGCGGAAAAAGTCCCCAGGCCAGGCCATCGTTGAGATTGTTGACCAATCCGGCTTGGCTGACTGACGAAAGGTTGGGATTGCGGAAGGAGGTTTCAAGGAAGACCGTGCGCGCGTCAGGGGCCGGGCCGAGCGACCCCGACAGACTCGTCTCTGTCGCAACGTGGTGTCGCGTTTCCCGGACCAACCAAACAGAGAGCGTCAGGCCGACCGCAACAAACCCTATTCCCAGGTAGAAGGGTTCTGGCCTGAGCCCCCATCGACTGGCTATGTATCCTGTTGCCAAGGCCGATAGCGCGACGGCGAAATAGCCGGCAAACTCGTTCAGACCCATGGCAAGACCTCTCCTGGCGGGCCCGGCCAGGTCGATTTTCATGATGACAGTTGTGGACCACGTGAGTCCCTGACTCACTCCCAGAAGCACATTCGCCCCGATGATCCAGTTCCAACTGGGCGCCCACATGAGCGCAAACGGCACAGGTGCGGCAACAATCCAACCAGCTATGAGGACCATTCTGCGGCCGTAAGCATCGGAAAGGCGGCCCGCCAAGTAGTTCGTAAGGGCCTTCGAAATCCCAAAGACCACGATGAAGGACAGGACTGCCGTTCGGGCCGCCAGTAGAAATTCCTCCTCGGCAATCGCAGGCAGGATGCTCCGCTCCATGCCAACCATCGCTCCGACGAAAGCGTTGACCAGCACCAGCAGTGAGAACTGAGTGAGGTTTTCCCGAATGCCCAGTCTCGGGGCGGTCTGCATTGACATAGGCCTTATTTTGGAATCCGACAGCCTTGATAATATGATCGCAAGAGCCCGCACTATACCCCAGGGGGAAGCCCTCAATTTCCTCAGCCACGGACTGGGCTTCTTGGCCGCGCTTGCCGCGACACCTATCCTGATTTACAGCGCCGCGCGCGGTGGCGGTGCGGCCGACGTAGTGGCAAGCAGCATTTTCGGCGCCTCGCTGATCCTGCTGTACCTGGCCTCCTCCTGGTATCACGCCCTCCATCCGGGTCCTGGCAAGGACCGGCTCCAAAAGGTGGACCACGCGGCTATCTATGTCCTGATTGCAGGTTCCTACACCCCTTTCACGCTGGGCGTCCTGGAGGGAGCCTGGGGCTGGGCGCTATTCTCTATCGTCTGGGCCGCTGCGCTCCTGGGGGTGGCGGCCAAGTTCACCATCGGGATGCGTTTTCCGCGCCTCTCAACCACGATGTACCTGGTGATGGGGTGGCTCGCCATCATCGCGATCAGGCCGCTTTACCTGCGCTCGCCGCTCGAAGGACTGATCTGGCTAGCTGCCGGCGGACTGTTCTACTCAGCCGGAGTGATCTTCTACGTGAGAGACACCAGGCACAGCCATTTCATTTGGCACCTGTTCGTTCTGGCTGGCTCCACCTGCCACTTCTTCGCGGTGCTGTGGTACGCGAGATGAGGCTGGCCCCGAACTACTCTTCGTGCTCGACCTGGAGATAATCCAACTCCAGTGGGGTCTTTCGGCCAAAGATGGCGACCATCACCTTGACCTTCATCTTGTCAGGGTAGACTTCTTCGACCATGCCGTTGAAGTTGTTGAACGGTCCGTCGACCACCTTGACGGCATCTCCAGACTTGAACGGAATCTCGGGCTGCTCGCCGGCCTCGCGGACCTCGTCGATCTTGCCCATTATCCGATTCACTTCATCCGGTCGAAGTGGGGATGGCACATCAGCGGTCGTGAGGAATCCAACAACCGAAGGGACGCCGGAGATCACGTGCTTGACTTCCTTGTCGAGAATGGCGTGGATCAGAAGATATCCGGGGAAAAAAGTCTTCTCGCGCGTGCGCTTCTTGCCCGCGCGCATTTCGAAGACCGTCTCGGTCGGAATCATGATCTCGTCTAGCTTATCGGTCATCCCGAGCTCAGCGAGCTCTGCTTCCAGGTACTCCTTGACCTTTTTCTCGTGCCCGGAGAACGTTCTAAGGACGTACCACTTGCGAACGTTTTCGATGACCTTTGCCATGGTGTTCTCCGTCAGCCGCCGTAGATAACGTCCAGAATCATGCTGATCACACGGTCCGCGCCGAAGATGACCAACGAGATAATGACAGTCGCCACAAGGGTGATGATCGTGTTTCTGATGAGTTCGGCCTGGGTCGGCCAACTCACCTTACGCATCTCCTTGTTTACGTCTTCCAGGTATCCTGTAATCTTATTCATTCTAAACTCCTTTCAGTCTGCACGGGCGGCAGGACTCGAACCTGCAGCCTGCGGTTTTGGAGACCGCTGCTCTGCCAATTGAGCTACGCCCGTGTTTGGCGCCTCATACAGAGAACGCCGCGTTTCGTTCAATTCTATTTCGAGGCAAAGCCCCACGCCCAAAAAGAACGGGGGCCCACCCGGATTACTCTCGAGATTTCGAGATCAGATTTCGTCAGGTGAAGGCGGACAAGGCGAGGACCCGGAGGCGTGCTCCCGCACGTCGAGGATTCCGAGTCCGCAGTCCAACGCCCACCTGGCGGAATCTGGCTCGAAATCAATCAGTCGAGGATTTTTGAGACTACGCCTGCACCAACGGTGCGACCGCCTTCGCGGATGGCAAAGCGAAGTCCCTGCTCCATGGCAACCGGTACGATCAGCTTCACCTTGAACTGCGTGTTGTCGCCTGGCATAACCATCTCGACGCCCT
>JBLHLC010000054.1:0-21344 GCA_047619685.1 Rhodothermales bacterium | reverse complement strand
ATGCAGTCGCTCCGTGAGTCGGCCCGCTTTCAGCGCGCCTCGTCACAAACCCCCTTCGAGGGTTCAAATCCTCGGGCGGGCGCGAGAAACGCCGCAGCGCCAACCCGCATCCGCGTGCCCGGGAGGATTACTCCGCTCCTATTCAGTCGCTCCGTGAGTCGGCCCGCTTTCAGCGCGCCTCGTCACAAACCCCCTTCGGTGGTTCGAACCCTCCCGCGCCCACAAAAAAATGGCCCGATCCCTAAAGGGACCGAGCCATTTTTTTGCGTGCCCGGGAGGATTCGAACCCCCGACCTCCTGGTCCGTAGCCAGGCGCTCTATCCAGCTGAGCCACGGGCACACGTGCGACTAGCGCAGACATAAATAATACGGCGCGCTGCTCGGATCGAAAAATGAATGTTCGCCGGAGCCGGGTTTTCGTTTCGGGGTGCTTGTTTGGGAAGCAATCGGGCGGATCGGGTGTCTAACCACCAGATATCTTCTCTGAATGCCCAGGTGACCCCCATGAATAGCTCGCTCCGGACGCTGGTCGTTCTCCTTTTTGCTGTTTGTTGTAGTGCCTGGACACCTGCAGTGGCTCAGGATGCATCCGGTGGTGTGACCGGCTCGGGCTCCATTTCCGGGACGGTACGCGCCACGGTTCCGGAGCTCATTCCGACTGTGATGATCATGGCTTTCCCTGCGGACTCCAGCGCGGGAGGGGCGGCTTCGACGTATTTCGCGATACCCGAGCCGGAGGGGGGCTACGTGTTCGACGGGCTGGAGGCCGGTGAGTACATCGTCCTGGCCCGATCGCCCGAGTTCGAGGTGCAGTTCTTCGATCATGCGGATTCTCAGGGGAACGCGTCCGTGGTCACGGTTGCAGACAGCGCGGTCACGGCGGGGGTGGATTTTGACCTCGTTTCCTTCGGGGTTGGGACCTCCGCGTTGTCCGGGGTCGTGACCTCGGCGGACGACGGCCTCCCGATAGAGGGCGCCTGGGTGGTCGCCTCGCGCCAATCACATCGTCCCTCTGGTCACGGGTACACGTTCTCGGCGCGCACAAATACGAACGGCGAATACCAGATCGCTGACGTCGCGGAGGGCAGCTATCGAGTCAGTAGCGGCGCACCTGGATACCAGGAGCAGTTCTTCGATCACACCGCCCGACCTGCGGACGCCGCGCCCGTGATCTTACTCCCGGACCAAGAGACGGGCGCCGTTGATTTCGCACTGGAAAGGGCTGGCTCGATAGCAGGCCGCATCCTGGACCGGGACGGTGAGCCGCTGGAAGGCGTCTTTCTGGAGGCGTTCGATTTGAGTTCGGATTCCCTGGGAGTGGCGGCAGACTCCCTCTTTGGAGGCATTGGGGCAGACGGAACCGTAAGCCCAGGACGGCCCTTGCCTCCCAGTACGGTCGGATCGCCGGCAGGAACGGTTTCGGGACCGGACGGGCTGTACCGTCTTGATGGGTTGGCTGCCGGAGAGTATCTGGTCCGCGCGGTGCATTTTTCTGGCTGGCTGACGGTGGTGTGGTACGACGGCGTTTCGGCCCCTAGCGACGCGACGCCAGTACCCGTTACCCCGGGGGAGGAGACCCCGGCTGTGGACTTCACCTTCCCGGTTTCCGGCGGGTTTGGAATGATGTCGGGTTTTGTGACCACTGCAGACGGCGCCGGTGTAGAATCCGCTTTCGTACAGGCGTATTTGGGCTGTGTCCCTGGTCCGTTGGCCCTCTGCCCGGTCGTGGAGATGACGGTCTCTGGGCCACACGGCCGCTTCGAGTTTCCTTTTCTTCAGGCAGGAGACTATTACGTCTCGGCTGGCGCTCGCGGCGTTTGGAACTACATCGAGCGGTGGTTCCCCGGTGGGGTAACCGCTCCAGAGGCGCTCCCGGTGACCGTGCTGCGAGACGTGCCGACTGACGGAATTGATATTGTGCTGCCTCAGAGCCCCGGGTCCGCTTCGCTCTCGGGGGCCGTGTCCTCTACCGACGGCGCAGCCCTGGCCGGGGCTCGGGTCTGGATTGAATCGGCCGTGGATCCGTCGGGAGCTTTCGGCAATTCTCCCGTACAGGCCTGGGCGATGACGGACAGCACGGGCGCATACGCGTTTCCCCAGATTCCTCCCGGTACCTATACACTTGGGGCGGCCTATGGAGATGGCGATCGTTTTGGGCAGATCTGGTACGAAACGTCGGCCACCCACGAGCAGGCGACGCCGATCGTCCTGGTAGCGGATGAGGAGCGGTCGGACGTTGATCTGGTGGTTGAACTGAATTTTCTCTATGGCGGCATCCACGGTGTGGTCACTGATCAGGAGACCGGGGCGCCCATTCCCGGCGCTTTCGTCCGCGCCCGGGCGCAAACCGCGAGCATCACGGGGGCGCCGACGCTGTACACGGAGCCCTTCGCCGTTACCGACTCCATAGGACAGTACCGTCTCGAGCGATTATCGCTTGGTTCTTATACGATTTCGGCCCATACGGGCGCCGGCTTCAACTACTTCGGCGGTGGCTGGGTCAGTGATCTGGCAACGCCGGTGCGCGTGGAGGGCGGCGCGGCGCAAGAAGCCTCTTTTGCAGTAGCCCGCCGAAACGATGGCGACGGACGCATTGAGGGCCGGGTGCTTGTGGACGGAAACGTCTATTGGGCGGACTCGTCGCGCACAGATGTGGCGCCGCGCTTGGCTGTGGTGGAGGTCCGACCGACGGTGGCGATCCAGGTGTGGCCCGAGTCCGAGCGGTTCTACACCACGGTGACCGCACGCGACGGCCACTATGCGGTGACCGGCCTGCCCGATGGAGAGTACAGCGTTCGCGCGTTTTCGCCAGGGTTCATGCCCGAGTTCTTCGACGATGCATTCGACGCCTCAGGTGCGACCTTCGTTCAGGTCCAAGGCGGCCTTCCAACCCCGGGAATAGACTTCGCGCTTGCCCCGTCCATGATCATGGGCGCAGACGGCCTGAGTCGCGAGAACGGATCAAGTGTCCACGGGCAGGTGGTCGACGAGGCCGGAGCGCCCCTGGCCGATGCGGTCGTCTTCCTGATGGATGAGGCTGGTACCGCTGTGGCGTCGACCGTCACCACAGCCGACGGCACCTACCTGTTTGTCGGCGTGGTCCCGGGACGTTATCGCGTGATGGTGACCAAGGACGGATATCAGCCGGGATTCAGCGGCGACTCTGGTCAGCTCTCGGGGGCTGCTGCGGTGGATGTAACGGCTGGCGATGCCAGCAGCAATGTCACGCTTTCTTCCGGCACGACCACCGACGTCCAACCCGACGCGTCAGAAACGCCCGAGACGTTCGCGTTGCGCGGGAACTACCCGAACCCCTTCAATCCCGCAACAACGCTCCTGATCGACCTGCCAGATGCGGCCGAGGTAAGCGTTCATGTGTTTGATATTCTCGGTCGCGAGGTGCTCTTGCTTCCGCCGTCGTCGCACGGGTCGGGATCGGTTTCGCTTCGACTGGACGCATCTGGGCTTGCCTCTGGGGTCTACCTGTACCGGGTGCAGGCAAAAGGCGCGAAGGGCGTTCAACAGGCCTTTGGACGGATGCTCCTGATGAAGTGACCAATCCAGGGCGGCAACCGCCACAGCCACCTATTCCATGCCTTACCGCCTGTCCTTTTTGCCCTGGATGATGGTCTTGTAGAGCTTTCCGAACTTCTTGTCGCGTTGCCGTCGCTCCGCTGTCGAGCGTTCGTAGTGGGCCGCCTCGCCTTCCGGCTTGAGGTAGCTCGCCAAAAAGGCTGCGTTCAATTGGCCGCTCTCAACCGCCGCCTCAACCGAACATCCAGCCTCCTCCTGATGAGAGCAATCCCGATACCGACACTTCTCGGCTAGCTTCTCGATATCGGCAAACGTCTCCCCGATGCCGGCCTGCATGTCGGCCATGCCCAATTCTCTC
Organism: Rhodothermales bacterium; assembly: GCA_047619685.1. Classification (GTDB taxonomy): domain Bacteria; phylum Bacteroidota; class Rhodothermia; order Rhodothermales; family UBA10348; genus JABDJZ01. Next base: position 17,452 of record JBLHLC010000054.1, on the reverse strand, counting down.
ATGCCGGGCGTGTCAACCAGAAGCGCGCCCCCGGGTAGAGCGACGAGGTGCCGGCGGGTCGTGGTGTGTTTGCCCTTGCCGTCGGTATCCCGAACAGCTTGGGTGGCGAAGGCCTTCTGGCCCAGTAGCCGATTGAGGAGCGTGGTTTTCCCGGCCCCGGAGGGTCCCCGCATGGCGTAGGTTTTTCCGGCCTGCAGATGGGGCAGGAGGTCTGCTACCCCCTCGGAATCCACGGCATTGACCACAATGGTCTCGCCTACATGGCGCGAGGCCTCCAGTGCCGAGGCCCGGGCGTCTTCGTCCAGGAGGTCCGCCTTTGTCAGCAGTACCACGGCCTCGCCGCCGCCGTCACGAACCATGGCGGCAAACCGCTCCAGGCGGCGTGGGTTGACGGGCAGGTTGCATCCGTGGACCACAAACGCGGTATCCACGTTGGCCGCCACCATCTGGTAGTCGGCCTCCGAGCCGGGACGACGGCGGCGCAGAACCGATGTCCTGGGAAGCACGCCGGTGATGACTGCAAAGTCATCCGACAATCGGACCGAAACCCAGTCGCCCACGGCAGGCAGGTCCATTTCTGACGCAGCGCCAAATCGGAGCTTGCGTGTCAGTTCGCCCAGGGCGGGGCCACTTTCCGTCTCCAGATTGCAGTTTTGCCGATTCACGGCCACAACCCTGGCCAGTTCTTCGCCGGACTCACGTGAGTTTTCCCGCAGGAGCCCCACAGTCAGCCCAAACGTCTCCAGACGACCCGGGATCACCGGGGGAGTTTCATGCTTACGCTCAGCTGCAAGGCAGCAGGCCGGGTGCCACGAACGGTGTCCGACGCAACCAGAACGTCATCTATCAGAATCGAGGCAATCATGGTCGCTTCATAGTTGGGCAATGGCTGAAAAGCATTGAAGGCGTTTGCGTTGACTCGTAGCAGAGCGGTCTGTCCACCGTTCAAGAGTACGTCTTCTCTGAAAGGGACGTGCGCCAATTCAGACAAGACCGTGTCAGCCGCCGCGTTCAGGTATTCGATGCTCTCGGTTCTCCCGACATCGCCGTCCACTATGTAGCGAATCCGGTACGTGGTGTCTTGATTGTGATTGCCGAGCTCGCTGTCGTCGCCGGAATCGCAACCGGGCGAAAGACTCCCAATGAGAAGGATTACAATGAGGCGAAGCATGGACTTTGGGTTGGTGCTTGGGGCGTTCATGCAAGATAAGTACTTCGCCCCATCTTGCGACGCCTAACCGGGGTACCAAACGGTCATTTACCTCCCCTCACCGGTCGCGGCCAACCTCAGGATGCTAGCCGCCGATCCGGCCAACCGCCCTGCGGGTCCCAATACCACCCGTGAGTTGGGCTTCACGACCGCGGAATCCACCCGGACGACACCCGCAATATGGAGGATCGCGCCGGGTTCGAGAATCAGGCGCCCGGCGGCCAGCCCGCCAATTACGGTAAGTAGCGCATCGCCACCCGGCCTGAGTTCGTCGAAAGAGGCGCTTCCCATGACTTCAACCGCTCCGGAGGCCCGGGACGATCCGCGAAAGACCAGCCGGGGGAGGACAGGGATGTCATCGCCATCCCGGAAGGTGGTGTCGAGCCTGTCATCCGCTCGGTAGGCCACGCGAATTCCGTTGTTCGGCCTGGTTCAAGGCGTAAGGCGATCACCCGACCGGAAAAGGTCTCCGGCATACGCCTCCGCGGTCGCGGATAGCGTCAACTTCCCGTCTGCGGGTACGGGGCCCAGACGGCCTCCTGTTTCTGCTGCCATGACCAGTAAACCCGTATCCATCAGGCCCTGATCCCTGCGAGCCTGCTTGGCGTGCTCGGTCAGGAGACGGTCAAAGGGGCCAATTCTGGCCCGGTGGGAGAGGTACAGCGTGCGGGCAGACGTGTATGCCCCCGGCTGGGGAACGTCCATCGTAAAACAGTTGTCGGCTTGAGAACTGTAGAGATCGCGAACGACGAAGGTGGTGTCCCTGGCCAACGCGGTGCACGTGATCCACCCCGCCCAGTCCCGCTCGGCCGCTGATATGGTTTCATCCCCTCGCGCGTCAGATCGTCCGCTCATCAGGGCAGAGCCAATCTGGTAGTCGGGAAACGAAGGAATGCCTGGCAACGGTGCGACGGGGAGGAGGTGCACGTTTTCAGTCCAGATGTCGTGCCCGATTTCGTGGGCCAGAAGCCGAACCAGATCCGTCTCGGGAAAAATGTTGCCCGCGTTGTCGTAGCGGACATAGGAGCCGCTTGCGTGCCGGCTGACCTGGAGCCGTGAGCGTCGCCCAAATTCGGGGCCCTCTGACGTGTACCCAAGATCAGAGACACCCGACGCGTGCGTGGGGTAGAGCCGCGTGCTCTTCATGGCGCGGATGATCACGAAGACATAATCGACGAATCCGTCCCTGTCCGCATCGAAGTCATCCAGATGGAGGCGTCCGCTCGCGTCCACCTTCCTCAGGAGTTCGCGCGTCAATTTTCCCTGATCCAGTGTCCCGTCGCTCTTCTTGTACGCAACCTCGTTCTCTTCCGACACCAGTACAACGGGAAACGAGGCTCCGGTGAGGCTGAACCGTCCCCCGGATTGGGACTGAAAGTATTCGGTCAGTCCCGTGGGATGACGAGATGAGGCTGAAACCAGACTGCTGGCCTGTCCGGGTAGTCGGTCCGGCTGCGCCCAGGCCCGGGCCGCGGCGGTGACTGGCGCATCGGCGCTCTTCACGTCGTCTGCAAACCGGACCCAGAGCACCAGCGCCCGGGTTTCACCGCTCCTGCGAGGGTAGGCCGAGCCGTCGAACGTAATTGGCCCTGCCCCGCATCCGGTGCACAGAAAGAGAAAACCGAGGAGCAACGCGAGTGGCCCGCCTGACGAAGGTCGGAAGGTCATTGAATCTAGGCGTGTCCAAGTCGGCCGTGGGCGCCAATACGAACCGCAATTTAGCACCAAGATGACGCAGGTGATTCTGTTGAGGGCAGTTTCGGCCGGAGTCGGTTGCTACCTTCCGGTGCAATCCTGCCGCGCATGAAGTTCGACATTGATCCTGACACTGAGCGGTTTATCCGCAATCTCCCCAAGACGGAGACGCACCTGCACATCGAAGGCGCTCTGCCCCTGGAGTTCCTCCAGCAGGTAGCGGGCACCCGGTACCCGTCCGCGCCAGCGTCTTGGGACCAGTCCTACCGCTTCGATTCCTTTGCCGACTTCGAGCATGACCTGTTGGCGATGGCCGGTCATTGGTACACGTCGCCAAAGCGCTACCAGGAGGCCGCAGCCAAGATATTTGACGGCCTGATCTACCGTCAGAACGTCCACTATGTCGAGACCAGCTTCGCCTCCGGCATGATGGAGGCGCACGACATGGATGCCCGGGAAGTCGCCGAGTCCATCCGGGCAGCCGCGCCGAAGGGGCTTCACCTGCGCATTTTTCTCGGAATCCATCATGATGGATACCATAAGGGTACCCAGAAGTGGATTGACGATTGTCTGGCGGGCGACGCCATTGATGGCATCGACCTCCACGGCACCGAGACCATGCCTCTGGGAGACTGGGCGGTCGATCTCTGGCGCCGAGCGCGTGAGGCCGGGAAAGCCACGAAAGCGCATTCGGGCGAGTTTTGTGGGCCCGAATTCGTGCGACGTGTCGTCAACGAACTGGGTGTTCGGCGCGTGCAACACGGCGTACGGGCCATCGAAGATCCTGATACGGTCTCCCTTCTGGTCGATAAAGACGTCACGCTGGACGTATGTCCCATCAGCAACGTGAAGCTGGGCGTGGTCCCGAGCTATAGCGACCATCCCATCGGTCGTCTCATGGACGCCGGCGTTCGATGTACCGTCAGTACGGATGATCCCATCAGCTTCGGCAACACGCTTCTGGACGAGTACACCATGCTGGCGGGAGCCTGTGGTTTCGACAAGAGACGGCTTGCGAAGGTCGCCCGAGCGGGCTTCGAGGTGGCCATGATTTCGGAGTCAGAGCGCGCTGGGTGGTTGTCCGACTTCGATCGCATCGTAGAGGATTCACTCGGCCGGGAGACCAGCCTGAGAAAGGTCTAATCGACCCTTCGTCTTGTCGTAACTTTCAGGCTGGCAAAGTTGCCGGATCAGTACACCCCCTATCGATACCTATGGAACGCCGCACGAAAATTGTTTGTACCCTCGGACCCGCGTCGTCTGATGAGAAGACCATCCAGGGACTCGTGGAAGCGGGAATGGACGTGGCGCGGCTGAATTTTTCGCACGGCACCCACGCACATCATCGCGAGGTGATAAAGCTCGTCCGCAAAGCGGCCGCAGATCATGGCCGTGTAGTCCCCATTCTTCAGGATCTCCAGGGACCCAAGATCCGTGTGGGTGAGATGGAGAATGATTGCGTCGACATAGTGCGCGGGGAGGAACTGATTCTGACCACGGATCCGATCGCTTCATCGGGTAACAAGCGTGTGTATGTCAACTACCCCACCCTGGTGGAGGACGTGCAGAAGGGAGCTTCCATCCTTCTGGACGACGGCGCTCTGGAGTTGATCATCACGGAAGTTCGTGAGCGGGAAGTGGTCACGGAGGTTGTGGTCGGGGGGCCCCTGCGTTCCCGGAAGGGAGTGAATCTTCCCAACATCAAGACATCGACCCCGTCGCTGACCGAGAAGGACCTTGAGGACCTGACCTTTGGGTTGTCGATGGGTGTGGACATCATTGCGCTGTCCTTTGTCAGGGATGAATCAGATGTCACCGATCTGATTTGGCGCGTTCGGGAGTCCGGTCAGCGTGTGGCCATCATTGCCAAGATTGAAAAGCCGGAGGCCGTTACCCGGGTGGACCAAATCCTGTCAAAGGCGGACGGGATGATGGTGGCTCGCGGGGACCTGGGCATTGAAATGGCACTCTCGCAGCTCCCGGGTATACAAAAGAGGATTATTCGGAAGTGCCGGGAGGCGGCGAAGCCCGTGATCACGGCCACCCAAATGCTTGAGAGCATGATCACGAATCCGAGGCCGACGCGTGCAGAGGTTTCCGATGTGGCCAATGCGGTCCTGGACGGGACCGATGCCGTCATGTTGTCGGGCGAGACCGCCGTTGGTCACGACCCGGTGAACGTGGTCCGGTCCATGGTTCGCATCGTAATGGAGGCTGAGAAGCACTTTTGGGACAATGGTGAGAGCCAGCCTGACGGTTCTCACAGCCATGAGGTAACCGAGGCCGTATCCAAAACCGCCTACCTCCTGGCCCGCCAGGTCGGAGCGGTAGCCATCGCCAGCCTGACCGCAACGGGGACTACGGCGCGGAGTATTGCCAGGCATCGCCCCAAGGTTCCTGTGTACGCATTCACCGACGATGAGCGTGTCGTAGGGCAACTTGCACTGTCCTGGGGAACAAAGGGTTTTGCGATTCCTTTTCAGACCGATACTGATAAGGGCATCTCGTTGGTGCACGAGACTCTCCTGAAGAACAACCTTGTTCGGTCGGGGGATCTGGTTGTTCTAACGGCTGGAATGCCCTTACCAGCGCGCGGACGGACCAATATGGTTCACGTCACACGTGTTTAACAGCAATAAAGCGGAACGCCCACGAGAGAACGCTACGATCTGAACAACGGTGTTTTCATGAGATCGCGTTTCCTCGGCATATCGGTCGGGTTATTCCTGCTGCTGGCTGCGCCCACCTTTCTGGTCGGCTGCAAGTCCACTTCCTTCGTGGGGAAGCGGTATGACAATTTCACGGCCTACTACAACACGTTCTACAACGCCAAGCGCTCGTATCGCGCCGGCGTCAAGAATCGGGAGCGGCGGCAGGACCAGATCGAACGCACCAAGTTTATGGGTGTGTTCGTGCGCTCCGGCCCTGCCGGCGGTGGACGCGATTTTGAGGAGGCCGTTCTCAAGAGCGCCGATGTGCTCAGGGAGCATCCCCAATCCAAGTGGGTGGATGACGCCCTGCTTCTGATCGGCAAGTCCTACTTCTACGAGGACAACTTCATCGGCGCCCAGCAAAAATTCGGCGAGGCCATTGATCGCGAGACGGGCCTTCAGGACGAGGCCAGGTTCTGGTTGGCGCGCACGTACATCGCCAGCGGGGATTTCAAGAGGGGAGAGGACGCAATCGCTGTCGCGCTTGGCGGGGAGGTATCTGATCGTCGATGGGTAGCTTCGCTGCACCTGGCGCTGGGGGAACTCAGAGTGAAGGAGGGAAACCTGGAACTGGCAGCAGAAGACCTGGAAAAGGGCCTTGCTGTGGTCAAAGACAACGAAATCGCGGCGCGAGCGGCCTTTCTGCTCGGACAGGTTCTCGAAAAGTTGGAGCGGTATCCGGAGGCTGTGGAGGCCTACCGCCGGACGCTGGACTATCGTCCCGAATACGAACTTTCGTATGCGGCCATGTACAGCGCCGTACGCGTGGAGGGACAGTATGTGGATGGGCCGGCGGCGCTGAAGGCCCTTCGGAAAATGGAGAGGGACGACAAACACTTTGCCTACCGGTCTGAGCTTGCTTTGGTGCGTGGGGATATTCTCAGGGCACAGGGCCGGGCCGACGAAGCCTTCAGTCTGTACGACGAGCTTCTTTACGACCCAATATTCAAGGCAGACGCGGCGCGCCTGAAAGGACAGATTCACTATTCGCTGGCCAAGTTATTCAGGGACCTGGACAGCGACTACGTCTCTGCGGCTGCCCATTTTGACACGGCCTCGGCGACGTTGCGAAGTACTGGCGGTTCGCTGGGAGCTCCTGTTGATCCCCTGACGTTTGGTCCGGAGGCCATTCGGGACGCGCAGGAACTCAAGGACAGCTTTGGTGCCTATGCGACGGCCTACAGCCAGGTTTATCGCCTTGACTCGCTGTTGTGGCTTGGCGAAATGGATGACTCCACATTTGCTGCCAAAGTTCTGGAGCTTCGGCAGCTGAGGGCAGAAGAACTCGCCGAACGCAAGCGCCTGCAGGAGGAGCGCCAGATTGCCAGGAGTTTCCAACAGTCAGCCAGCGTATCCCCCCTTGACAACCGGGGACTTCCCGAGGGCAAAATACTTCCCAACCGGAACGCACAGGGCGGCGCATCGGGTTTTCTGTTTCACGACGATCCCGTGATGATGCAGGAGGGCCAACTCTCGTTTTCGCGCAAATGGGGGGACCGCCCGCTGGTCAACAACTGGAGGCGTCTGGAGGCCGTCGCTGGGGCGGAGTTCGTCGAGGAGGAAGATCTGGAGGACTCTGAGAGTGAACTCGCGCCCGATCAACTACCAGAAATCGACACCTCGGGAGTTCCGCGGGACTCCCTGGCGCAGGTCGAAATGCGCTCCGAACTGGCCCGCTCCAGATATGACCTGGGCACATCGCTTTTCCTGGGGATAAACCGCCCCGATTCCGCAGCGGCATGGTATAGGATGGTCCTGGAGGACACGCCAGAGGAGCCGGTGGCCCGACGCGCGCTCTTCGCGCTCGCGGAGATCCAGCGGGCCCTGGGCGACACCTTATCCGCAAGCGGCATCTACCAGCAAATGCTTGTTGAGTATCCTGACACTGAATTCGCGGCCAGAATCAGGACCCTCCTTGGTATAGAAGACTCAGATTCGGCGGGTCCAGATTCGCTGGAACAGGCCGCAACGACCTACGCGTTTCACTTTGATACCTGGCAGAGTGGACGGCTCGAGGAGGCCATGAATGGGATGTTCACGCTTGCCGGTGAGTTCGCCTCCACGGACCTGGTGCCCAAGGCATTATTCGCTGCCGCAACAGTTTTCATGGAGTGGGCAGACCGGGACTCGATCTCCGTGACGGCGCCGATGCCCATCGGGGTGTCAGACTCGCTCCTTGTTTCGGCCGGGGTAATCACGCCGCCGCTTCCCGAGGCGAGTCCAGCAGATACCCTCGCGGCTTCGGACTCGCTGGGGGCTGCGATGGCGGCTTCGGACTCGCTAGGGGCTGCGATGGCGGCTTCGGACTCGCTGGGGGCTGCGATGGCGGCTTCGGACTCGCTGGGGGCTGCGATGGCGGCTTCGGACTCGCAAGCGACGGACTCTCTCGCGGTTGTCCAGGCTCCTGATTCCACACGTGTCGTCCCTGCCGAAGAGGCGCTGGAGACTGTCGATTCTTCCACAGCCGACTCGGTGCAGGTGCCGGTGGCGCCCGCGGACTCTGTCGGCGTGGGTGTGGCTACCGGTTTGGGTGTTGAAGCGGATTCAACGGCGGCTATAGCAGTTGCAGATTCACTCGGCTCCGTGGTGGCTGTAGCAGATGTGGCGGTGGTAATTGAACCGACGGTAGAAGCCCGGCCGTGGAACGAACTGACACTGTCGGGACTGCTGACAACTATCCGCTCAAGGTTTGCTGCCACCCCGTACGCGTCGGCCGCCGGGCAGGTCATCGCGGCGCTGGACGCCATGAAAGCGGAGGAGACCGCGAGACGGGACACACTCCGGATGGTGCTGGAGGCCGCGCGGACCGATTCGCTGGCGGTGCTGGAGGCAGAGGCCGCGGTCGCAGACTCTCTGGCTGCCCTGGCAGTGGGTGACGATGACCTCGTCGCTGGCGCCGACAGCAGTGCAGCTGGCGGCGTGGTCGACGAAGCTCTCAATGACCCTTCGCTGCTTCTGGCGTCCGACTCGCTGGCCACGGCCTCGGTGGACTCGCTGTTCGCCGGAGATCTGGAGTCGACACCGGTAGACTCGCTGTCCGCCGGAGATCTGGAGTCGACACCGGTAGACTCGCTGTCCGCCGGGGCTCTGGAGTCGACGCCGGTAGACTCGTTATCCACGGAGGCTCCCTCTGAAGGCGCAATCGACGTGCCCTCGAAAGGCCGTGACCCAGTTCAATTTGTGCCAGACGTTGCACCGAGTGACTCTGCGGCTGCAGTCGTTCGCCGAGGGCAGCCCATAGGCATGGCCGGTGCCCGAGACGCGGTCAACAAGGTCGCCGAGGTGCTTGAGGAAGTTGAATCATCCTCGATGGAGCAGCCGGGCACCTCCGAAGAAGAAGAGGATGAGACCGAAGCCTGGACGGGATGGACACTGGTATTATCCGAACTCCCGGACATGAGCTCTGCGGACGTGGTGCAAAGCAACCTTGCCCAGATGTTTTTCGAGTACGATGCCCCGGAAATATGGACGGGCTCCTGGAAGGATCGCGATGGGGTTCTCGTGACGCTGGGCCGGTTTGAAACCAGGGCTGAGGCCTTGCAATTCGCTGGCAATATGGGTTCGGATCTCCCGTCGGATGCATGGCTCCTCCATATCCTGCCCCGTGACTAAACATCCAAGACTCGGAGGCTCCCTGATACCTGTCGGCAACTGGCTCCTTCTGGCGGCCGTTCTTGTGGCCGCATCCGCTCCCTGTCGGGTGGTGCAGGCGCAGGCCGTCCATGCCCCGACGGTGCGAAGTGCAGCCATGGGCGGAGCAATCGGCCTCGGCAGTCCGGGGGAGGCCTTCATTAATCCTGCCGTCGCGGGTAGAGCCTCCGGTGGCGAAGCCAGTATTCGAATGGATGAACCCCGCCAAACCGGAGCGTTCTTGTCGGTGGCCGGCAATGGCTTTGTCTTGGGGATCCAGACGTTTCTGGGATTCGGGAGTCCGGCCCACCTGGACCAGATCTCCGCGGATCTTCGAGCTTCGGGAGCCCTGTCTCGCGAGGTTTTTGGTTTTGATGTAGGCGTTCAGGTGTCTCTGGTGGAGCGGGCCCAGGATAGCCATCATGCCCGTGCCGCAAGTTTCAGTGCCGGGGTGATGCGTGACCTCGGGAGGCTCCGGCTGGGTGCCTCGGTGACGGACCTGGGCTCCGACGTTTCGGCAGGCAATGCCTCCATCGTCAACGACCCGACCTACCGCGCCCAATTGGCTCTGGAGACCGTGCAGGTTGGACCCCTCGACCTGGCCGCTGCCGCCCATGTCGGCCACGGGCAGGCAGGCTGGACAGGGGGCGGCGGCCTTGAGTTGGCGTACTGGCCGGTGAGCGGGAGGACGTTCCGGTTGCTTGGAGGCGTCCGGGATCGACCCGCCAGTTCGAATGCCGTTCTGTCGGTGGGCGGCTCGATTTCGCTTGACGGCCTGACGATTGAATACGCCTCGTCAGATCCTTCAAATCCGACCCACCGCATCGGATTAATCTGGAGATAGTCCGGGTTACTGCTTCATCGGAATGCGATGGCGCAGGAAGCCTTCCGGAGGGTTGGCGAGGCCGATGTCGTCGATCACAACCTGACCCTTGGGACTGAGGTCGAACACCAGCGCGATCTCCAGCAGCGTGTTGAGGTCCAGCGCCGGCTCCACGGCCACAAAGTCTGCCACTGGAATCGAGAATCCCTGCAGCACGTTCTCCCAGGTGTTCTCGAACCGCTCGGCGTCCCGGTTTCTCCGAAGGATCTGTATGTCCAGAGGCTCTCGGATCGGTCCATAGCCACTCAGACGGACACGTGCGGAATGCCCGGCCCGGTCGGAGAGTTGAATGCTCAGGTCCACCGAGGCACCCGGAACGGCCAGAGAGTCCTCCGAAGCACCTGGCTCGGCAGGAGAAAGAAGCAGTTCGACGGTCGAAGTTGGACCTACGTCCCATGAATCGGTCAGCGAGTCCGGCAGCGTAATTCTGAACTGCGGAATCGTGTTGGTGGAGTCGCGTTCCCACGAAAGCCAGGCGGCCTGATTCTGCTGGGAGGCCGAGGTATTCGCTCTGTTCCGGGAGCGCAGGACGAGTTCGTTTTCCTTCCAGGTCTTCAGGGAGTCGCCAGCCAGCCGCACGCCCGTCTCGGACCCGGTCTCCAGATCAATATCACCCTCGAAGTCGGCCAACGGCCGGAACGAGGCGTGTTGGTATCTGGCCAGATACATCGTCCTCGGAAGCCAGTCAGACGCGGTTCTGTGATCGGGAAAAAGCGACAGGTAGCGATCGTTCTTCTTAAGCGTCGCATCGAGGAAGGCGGGGATATAGACCTTCGCAAATTGTCGCTGCTCCTCCGCTGGTACCAACGAATCAAGGCGAAGGATTCGGCCACTCCGGGGTCCATTGTCTTTGTTGTTCCAGACCGTATTCCACTGTCCGTGGTTGGCCCGATACATATAAACGGCCGACTTGAAGTAGTCTGAGCCCGGAGAAAAAGAGACACGCTGGTATTGCCTCAGACCATGAAAACTGCTGACGTCGCCATCGTGGGAGCCGTGGAAGACCAGGTAGTTCACGTCAGTCAGGGGGACAGACCGTCCCGTAGGGAGGTACTGGCCGTCAACCGGCGCGATGGCAATGATGGAGCGAATCCCGAATCCGAAATCGAAGCTGAGGGTGCCGTCATCAGGATATCTACCAAGCTTGTTGAAGGCAGCCGCGTGGGCGACAGCCTCACCGCCCCGGGAGTGCCCGATAAGTGCCACCTCCTCCAGATCCGCCTTCTTGTAGAGCGGTCCGTCAGGGGTTTGGTTGAAGGTTCTCCACGCTTCAAGATGTTTGAGGAAGAGCCATCCGCGCGCATCGTTTTCGCCGCGTATACCGCCGTTGACGAAGTTCATGTCCACCGAGACGAAGATGTATCCCTGGGACGCGAGCAGTTCGCCCAGGTACCCGTATCCCGGATCGGAAAAGTCCTTCATGTTGTGATTCCCGTGGGCAATCAGGACCAAGGGGAAGGGCCCATCTCCATCGGGGTACCAGACGCGGCCGTTCAGCGGGAAGGCCTCGGGCGCGAATCCCCAATACCGATTGCGACTCTTGGCAGACTCGCCCAGGCTGACCAATTTTGATGCGTCCACGCTATCGGTCACAATCGCAACAGAGTCTCTGAAGACACTCCGCCTGCGGTCAGTGCCGGATCCGTAATACAGCGTTTTTACGGACCACGTGCCGGGTTCGGAAGGGTTTACCTCGCGCAGTGTGTGCTCGGCGAGTACGGTGGCGTGGTCCGACGGCGTGACCAGAGGCCCCGCGGAACAGGCGATCAGCAAGACGGCAAGGCCGATGAAAAGTAAGGGTAGAGTGCTTCGCATTCGGTAAAGATTATGCCTTTAGACGGACTCGGCGCATCCCGGATCACACCTGCGCGTAGGAACCAACACAGGGCGGCATGGTACGGCCCGGGCTTCAGAAGGGAGCAATAGTCGCGTCAGGAAAAAGGCAGGATATGGGTCAGCAGGACCAGAATAGTAAGTCGGATCGAGGATCATCTCCAGGAGGCCTGGGGTCAGGAGGGCGCCCCAAAATGGCGCTCTGGATCTACCTCGCGCTCTTCATGGCGATCATGGTCCACATCTTCCTTTTTGTGGGCGCACAGGTCCCCAACGAGGTCGAATACTCAACCTTCCTGCAGTACGTCCGTGATGGCTACGTTGCCGATGTCGTTGTAGTCAACGACAAACGGGTGGACGGTACCTACACGCCGGAAGCCGTCTCGCAGGGTCGGGTCAAGGTTGGGCCGCCGCCGCAGAATCTCTTTGGTCCGTCAGAAACGGAGTCGGAGAATGGCTTCGTGACGGTCAAACCTGCGGATCACGAACTCGTCGCGTACCTGATGGCGCACAACGAGAGTGCTCAGGCCAGCAACGGACAGGAGGTCTCGTTTTCTGCCGACCAGGAGGAGAATTTCCTGGGGGGCCTGCTCTACTGGTTGTTCCCTCTGGCGATCATCATCGGCCTGTGGATATTCATGCTTCGCCGCATGAACCCGAACTCGCAGGTCCTGAACATCGGCAAGAACAAGGCCGTGCTCTTCGACGCGATGGCGGATCAGAAGATCACCTTTGCGGACGTTGCGGGTCTCGAAGAGGCCAAGGAAGAAGTGGCCGAAGTCGTGGAGTTTCTCCAGACGCCAGAGAAGTTCACCAAGTTGGGCGGCAAACTCCCCAAGGGCGTCCTGTTGGTTGGCCCTCCGGGGACGGGAAAGACACTGCTGGCCAAGGCGGTGGCAGGAGAGGCGGGTACTCCGTTCTTCTCGCTGTCCGGTTCTGACTTTGTCGAGATGTTCGTGGGTGTCGGTGCTGCCCGTGTTAGAGACCTGTTCAAGCAGGCCAAGGAAAAGGCTCCCTGCATCATCTTTATAGATGAGATTGATGCGATTGGGCGCACCCGCGGTCGCGGGATGATGATGGGCGCGAATGATGAGCGCGAGAACACCCTCAACCAGATTCTGGTTGAAATGGACGGGTTCAATACCGACAAGGGTGTGATCATTATGGCGGCCACCAACCGCCCCGACGTGCTGGACACCGCGCTATTGCGTCCCGGTCGTTTCGATCGGCAGATCCTCATTGACAAGCCTGACCGCCGCGAGCGCGCCGAGATTTTCAAGGTGCACACCCGTGACCTGATTCTTGGCGACAACGTCAACCTGCAGGTGCTGGCCAGCCAGACGCCGGGTTTTGCGGGGGCCGAGATTGCCAACGTCTGCAATGAGGCCGCACTTCTTGCAGCCAGGCTGGACAAGGAGTGCATCGAGATGGAGGACTTCGAGAAAGCCAATGATCGCGTGATCGCCGGCTTGGAGAAGAAGAACAAGATCATCTCGCCGGAGGAACGCAAGATCGTAGCCTACCACGAGGCAGGGCACGCGATTACGGGCTGGTTTCTGGAGAACACGGACCCGGTGGTCAAGGTCTCCATTGTGCCGCGTGGACTGGCGGCCCTGGGGTATGCCCAGTACCTGCCTGACGAGCGCTACCTGTACTCCAGGGAGGCGTTGGTCGATCGCATGACAATGGCAGTCGGAGGCCGCGTCGCTGAAGAAATTGTCTTTGGGGCTATTTCTACGGGCGCACAGAATGACTTGGAGCGCATCACCAAAATGGCATACGCCATGGTGGCGGACTACGGAATGTCCGAGCGGGTTGGTTGGGTGTCCTTCAATCTGTCCGGGAACGCCGACAGTCCAGTCTTCACAAAGCCCTACTCTGACGCCACCGCGCTCGCTATTGATGAGGAGGTCAAGAGCATTATCGCCGAGGTCCGAGTCGCAGCCAAGGCGTTGCTGCTCGAGAAGCGGGACTTGCTGGACAAGATGGCAGAGGTGCTTCTCCAAAAGGAAATCCTGGGTCCGCGCGATCTCGTCGAGATCCTTGGAGAGCGTCCCCACGGCAACTACGTAGAGTTGGACCACTACCATACGAACGGGGCCACCGCTGCCGCGGCTGAAGCGACAGCGGCAGCTGCCGCAGCTAAGGCCGAGGGGGCCGAAGAGACGACTCCGACTGACGATGCCGACGATACGGCCGCGGCCGATGTAACGGACGCCTCTGCCGCCAAGTGAGTGTCTTCGCGGGGGGGGGCGAGCCCGAGTGCACTCAAGGAGACCGGCTCACTCTCTCAGGTCGTTTTTGATAACTGATACAGACCGGTATATCAGTACCGAAAGACGCCGGGCAGTCTAAAGTGCCGAATTCGGCCGAATGGGCCCTTCGGGGGCGGCCATGTTGGGTTTCTTCACGGAGCCTCCCGCGTAACGGTCTCAAATGCCCCTATATTATCAGGCTGAAACAAGTCGCGGCCCGGTGTCGCGGTCTACAATCCAAGTCGGTTCTTCGGAGCCGAAAGTCAGAAACATTTCGTGCCTACAATCCAGCAGCTTGTCCGCAAGGGACGCCACGACAAGGTCAAGAACACCAAGTCGCCGGCGTTGGCGTCATGCCCGCAGCGTCGCGGCGTATGCACTCGTGTATACACGACGACACCTAAAAAGCCGAACTCAGCCCTTCGTAAGGTGGCAAAGGTTCGCCTCACAAACGGGTTCGAGATTATCGCCTATATCCCGGGTGAGGGTCACAACCTTCAGGAGCACTCCATTGTGCTGGTTCGTGGCGGTCGCGTCAAGGACCTTCCCGGTGTGAAGTACCACATCATTCGTGGCGCGCTGGACACCTCTGGTGTCGCAGACAGGAAGCAGTCACGTTCCAAGTACGGCGCCAAGCGCCCGTAATCAGTCAACAAGTTCCTCGCGGGCCCGGGCCACAGCGAACGAGAGTAGACTATGCGTAAGAAAAAAGCGGAACGCCGGACACCGATTGCCGACCCAGTGTATGGCGACATTCTGGTTTCGCGTTTTGTGAACTCGGTCATGGACAGCGGAAAGAAGAGTGTGGCTCGCCACCTCATCTATCAGGCGTTCGACCTTATTGAAGATCGTACCACGGAACCCGGCGTCGAAGTTTTCCGCAAGGCGGTGAACAACGTAGCTCCTCTGGTAGAAGTGCGCAGCCGCCGGGTTGGTGGCGCCACGTACCAGGTGCCGATTGAGGTCCGCCCTGATCGTCGCACCGCATTGGCATTCCGCTGGATTCTCCAGTACGCCAAGGCGCGCAACGACAAGAGTATGGCGAACCGTCTGGCGGCCGAGCTCATAGCCGCTGCCAAGGGTGAAGGTGGGGCCATGAAGAAAAAGGACGACACGCACAGGATGGCTGAAGCCAATAAGGCTTTCGCTCACTTCCGCTTCTAAGGGAACCCGCGGGTTCTTACACAGCCAAATATCAGGTAGAGATAGATGTCATCGAATAACGGTTCTGTAGCCCTGGAGCGCACGCGCAACATTGGCATCATGGCCCACATCGATGCTGGTAAGACGACCACGACGGAGCGCATCCTGTATTACACGGGTCGGCTTCATCGCATGGGGGAAGTGCACGAAGGCGGCGCCACCATGGACTGGATGGAGCAGGAGAAGGAGCGTGGTATCACGATCACTTCTGCGGCTACCCAGGCGTTCTGGAAGGACTACCGCATCAACATTATTGACACGCCGGGCCACGTTGACTTCACCGTTGAGGTTGAGCGCTCGTTGCGTGTTCTGGATGGAGCCGTTGCGCTCTTCTGCGCTGTTGGCGGCGTAGAGCCCCAGTCTGAGACGGTTTGGCGCCAGGCCAACAAGTACAAGGTCCCCCGCATCGCGTTCGTCAACAAGATGGATCGCACCGGTGCAGACTTCGAGGCTGCCATCAACCAGATGCGCGAGCGTCTGAAGGCCAACCCGGTTCCCGTGCAGGTGCCGATTGGCGAGGGCGCGATGTTCCGCGGCGTGATCGACTTGATCGAGAACAAGGCCATCGTGTGGCATGACGAGACTCAGGGTGCTACCTGGGACGAGATCGACATCCCCGCAGATCTGCAGAAGGATGCCCGTCATTGGCGCATTAATCTCCTTGAGGCCGTGGCCGACCGCCACGACGACCTGCTGATGAAGTACCTGGAGGGCGAGGAGATCACCTCTGACGAACTCAAGGCGGTTGTCCGCGAAGCCACGCTAAACATGGAGATTACTCCCGTGTTTTGCGGCTCGGCCTTCAAGAACAAGGGCGTCCAGCGGATGCTGGATGGCGTCATCGACTACCTCCCCAGTCCGGTGGACGTGGCCTCGATTCGCGGCGTTCAGCCCAAGACGGGGGTTGAGGAGGTGCGCAGCGCGGATCCATCCGAGCCCTTCAGCGCGATTGCCTTCAAGATTGCGACAGACCCGTACGTCGGTAAGATCACGTTCATTCGTGTGTATTCAGGGACGCTCGACAAGGGTACCGCCGTCATTAATTCGTCGACGGGGAAGAAAGAGCGGATCGGACGCATCCTCTTCATGCACGCCAACAGTCGTGAGGACGTCGAGTCCATCAGCGCTGGCGATATCGCGGCTGCGGTTGGGCTGAAGGAGGTGTATACGGGAGACACGCTCTGCGATCCCAACCACCAGATCGTTCTTGAGCAGATGGAATTCCCCGAGCCGGTTATCCGGATCGCCATCGAGCCCAAGACCAAGGCCGACAACGACAAGCTTGGCGTTGGTCTCCAGAAGCTGGCAGAAGAGGATCCGACCTTCAAGGTTTCGGTCGACCATGAAACCGGTCAGACCATTATCGCCGGGATGGGCGAGTTGCACCTTGAGATCATTGTGGATCGACTCAAGCGCGAATTCAAGGTGGAAGCCAACGTTGGCAAGCCTCAGGTTGCTTATAGAGAAGCACTGACGCAGGCCGTGGACCTCCGCTACCAGCACAAGAAGCAGACCGGTGGCCGTGGACAGTTTGCCGAGATTTGGCTTGAGATCGGTCCTGCCGAGGAAGGCTTCGTCGGGCTTGAGTTCATCGATGAGATCAAGGGCGGATCCATTCCGCGCGAGTTCATCACACCTGTCGAGAAGGGCATCAAGGCGGCAATGAACCAGGGCCCCCTCGCGGGCTACGTGGTGGAAGGCGTTCGGGCGCGCCTCTACGACGGTAAGTTCCACGCGGTTGACTCGGATCAGATGGCATTTGAGATCGCCGGCAGGGCAGCTTTCCGGGAGGCCTCTCGCAAGGCCAAGCCGCAGATCATGGAGCCCATCATGGCCGTCGAGGTCGTGACTCCCGAGGAGTACATGGGCGATGTCATCGGGGACCTGAACAGCCGTCGAGGACGTATCGACAACATGGTCCAGCGCCAGGATGCGCAGGTTATCAAGGCATTCGTGCCACTATCAAGCATGTTTGGATATTCGACTGATATGCGCTCGATCACCCAGGGACGGGCGATCTACAGCATGCAGT
>JBLHLC010000053.1:0-22258 GCA_047619685.1 Rhodothermales bacterium | reverse complement strand
CGGCGGAACGCCATCTCCTGCGTTGCCCCTCCTCGCAATGGCGGTGCCATTACTCGTCAGGACGCCTTGCATCTGGCATCCCGGCGCTCGTAGCCTGGCATACTCCACTTATTCAACAGGCTTCTAGTTCATTATGCCAAACAGACAGCCGTTCAAGAAAGAATCAATCACGGTAGATTTTCTTTTCGATCAACTGACTCGGACTGTTCGGACTGAGTTGGTCCTGTTGAATAGCGTTTCCGGGACAGAGCGCCTGGTTACAGAGTCTAGCCTACACCGGCCGGGTCTGGCACTGGCAGGCTATCTGGAGCTCTTCACGTATAAGCGAATCCAGATTCTGGGCAATACCGAGAACCAGTACCTTCGCAACCTGACGCCTGCCAAGCGCAAGAAGTCATTCAGGAATCTGCTCGGCTTTGGGATCCCGTGTTTGATCCTCACGGAAAACAACAGACTTGATGCCCAGTTGACGTCGATGGCTACAGAAGCCGGAATCCCGGTGTTTGCGACGCCCTTGCCGAGCACGCACTTCATGGCGATTCTGAGGGACTTCCTGAGTGATCAGTTTGCCCTTCAGCAGTCCGTGCATGGTGCCCTGGTGGACGTGTACGGAATCGGGTTGCTGATTACGGGTGCCGCAGGTATCGGCAAGAGCGAAGTGGCCCTGGACCTCGTGGAGCGTGGTCACCGCCTTGTGGCCGACGATGTCGTGATCGTGACGCGCAAGGAGGAGCAGGTGCTGATGGGAGCGGGCACGAGTCTCGTCCAGCATTTCATGGAGATCCGTGGCCTCGGACTCATCGACGTGCGCGCCATGTTCGGGGTGAGGGCCATCCGATTCCAGAAGCGGGTTGAGTTGGTGGTCCATTTACATCCCTGGGATCCAGATATCGAGTACACCCGGTTGGGTATGGTAGACAAGCTCTACGATCTGATGGGAGTGCACATTCCTCTCGTGGAGTTGCCCATCACGACGGGGAAGAACGTCACCGTGCTGTGTGAGGTGATCGCCATGAATCACATCCTCGGTCACTACGGGTATGATGCGGCCACGGTGTTCTCCGAGCGGCTGGCTCAGCGCATCAAGGAGAAGAAGGAAGGCAAGGAGGGGTCACGCGGGATCGAGTACTTTGAGCACGATTACGAGTAGGGGGTTGAGCCTTGGCCCCTCAACTAAAACGCATCCGGGAGGTCCCGCCAGCCCACGTGGCGAACACCTGCACGCGTGAACGACTCGTCGCCGCCGTAGACGAACATTCCGGTTCCGGCCGAGTCGCCGGCCAAGTCTGTCCACCCGCGGATTGCTCGTCTCGCGTCGGACGGAATCGTACTCCCGGACTTGACCTCGATGGGCACAAGCGCCTCGTCTGGGCCGATCAGCAGATCAATTTCGTGTCCGCTACGATCCCGCCAGAAGTGCAGATTGCCGTCCAGACCCCGGTGAACGCGTGCCTTGAGTAGCTCTGAGGCCACCCACGTCTGGAAGAGCGCTCCCCGAAGTGGATGGGTATCTAGTTGGGAGGGCGTTTCGATCCGAAGAAGCCGACAGGCCAGGCCGGTATTCCAGGAAGTACAACATCGGCGTCTTCACCAGCCGCTTGTTGAAATTGCGGTGGTGGGGACGCGCGAGGTGGATAAGGTATCCGGCCTCGAGAACCGAGATCCAGCCTCGTGCGGTCGTGTGGCTTACCCCGGCATCTCCCGCCAGGGCGGATAGGTTTAGAAGTTGGCCGGTCCTGCCGGCGCATAGAGCGACGAAGCGCTGAAAGGTCCCGAGATCGCGGATGTTGACCAGCTCACGTACGTCTCGTTCCACATAGGTTCGTATGTAGTTGCCATACCAGGTGGATGCTTCCAGACCGCGGTCGTGAACGGGTGGGTATAGCCCCCGCAGCAACAACTCGTTGAGGTTGGTCGGAGCCAGACTGGCACTTTTCAGCTCTCCCAGCGAGAACGGGAGCAAGGAAACCGTGGCGGCCCGCCCGGCAAGGCTCTGTGATATACCTGTCAGAAGACCAAAGCGATGGGATCCGGTGAGCACTTACAGTCCCATTCGCCCGTCTTGGTCCACCTTGGTCTGCAGGTAGGAAAACAAGCCGGGCGCCTGCTGGGCCTCGTCGAACACGGCGCCATCGGGAAAGCGATCCATGAAGCCTCTGGGGTCCTCATCCGCAAATGCCCGCTCGTCGAGATCCTCGAGCGAGATGTACGGGCGATCCGGAAAAGTCTCCCGCACTAGCGTAGTCTTTCCCGATTGCCGGGGCCCGGTGACGGCCAGAACGGGGTACTGGGTCACCAGCTGGCGGACCGTATTGATTAGCGTCCTTGAAACCCGCATGCGCCTTAGGCTCGCTGATTGAAAGTTAATTTTTCAATCAGCGGGACGCCTGGCGGTTCCGACCCGGCGTCCGTTCAGACGGCTCACCCATATTTCCTTAAAATAATTTAAGGCAGACTTCAGGCTCCTTTAAGGCCTTGCCGCACATTTTTGTCGCGCGTGCTTCGCCGCCCATGATTGGCGGATTGGTCTTGCCCACTCTGCTCCGCTGACGCAATCCCTGACACCTACCACCCATGGAGGGCGCGCCCCTGCGCAACGCGCCATCCTCCTCCCCTCGACCCCCATGAAAACAGTAACCCACCTTCTGCTAATAGTTGTCCTCGCTGCCTGTGCTCAACCATCAAGCGAGGTCCCGCACGCAGACGAAATGGACCACGAAGAAGCACTACATGCAGGGATGGATATGTCAGAGGCAGGCGTTAGCGACGTCGTGGAAGCGTTCAGAGCCGCCATTGTGGCCCAGGATTCCACTACAGCATCAGGCTTGCTCGCCGAGGACGTACAGATCGTTGAGAGCGGGGGTGTGGAGACCAGAGAGGGCTACCTGTCTCACCATTTCAAAAGTGACGGCGCGTTCCTGTCGGCCATGACGAGGGCGCCATTGACGGCAGACGTTCATTTGTCTGGAGCTTCCGCCTGGTCGGTATCTACCTCGCGTCTTTCAGGAAGCTTCCGCGACCGCGAGGTCGACATCACCTCTGCCGAATTGATGGTGTTGGAGCATGCTGAAGGTGGGTGGAAGGTTTCGGCTGTGCACTGGTCTTCGCGAAGCAACTAGTCGTCACGAAAAGCACCAGTCCGGTCTCATATGATGCGCAGAACGATTGAACTAACTGGCAAGGCCGTGTACTGGCTTGTCACGGACCCAAGGAAGGCCCTATTCCTGGTTCGGAGGCGTCTCTGGCCTCTTCTGTATCCGATTGTTCGTCGGTTCGACCATGATCCGCCCGGGAAAGGGGCCTTTCTGGACTTTGGGAGCAATTATGGGCAAGGGATTCGGTACTTCACAAAACTTTACCCCCCGGATCGATACGACTACGTTCTGGTGGAGCCAAATCCGGCCTGCCACGCATCCCTGGAACGGGCTGCGACGGAGCTACGTGCGCGTGGGGCCGGGGCCAAAGTTCTCCCCAACGCCGTTTGGATCTCGAACGAGAAACTTCGGCTTTCCATCCCGCCCCTGGCGGACGACCCGACCTCACTCGGCTCCAGCCATATGGTGTCGGACACGGCCGGACTACACTCCTTCGAAGTCCAGGGTCTGGACGTGGGTGTGCTTATTGACGAGATGGCGAGCTACGGCCACCTGGTGATAAAGATGGACATAGAAGGGGCCGAGCTCGAAGTCCTTGAGCGCATCTTTTCGAAAGCCTCAGGCTTGCCTTACCGGCTTGTGCTCTACGTTGAGTTCCATTCCTACTATCAGGAAGGCGCCGAAAAACGAGCCTCGCTGGTGGCAGAGAGGTCGCTGCTCAATCGCATTCCCGAAAATGTTGTTCTCCGCGAGTGGCACTGAAGGCGGCCGTCCGCCCTCGATTAAAACGCATCCGGGAGGTCCCGCCAGCCCACGTGGCGAACACCTGCACGCAGTCCCATGCGCCCTGGTTTCGCTGATTGAAAGTTCCATATTCAATCAGCGGTACGCCTGGCGGTTCCGACCCGGCGTCCGTCTCTACGGGCCCATGGCCGCCAAAGGCAAGACCGACACGCCATCGGGGCGGCGATATCCGTACCCTCCCGGGACTACCACCGCCAGAGCAGTCGGGAGCCCGACACGCGACGTGTCAATCCGGTCAGCGAACCGCAGTAGCGTGTCGGCGGCTTCCTCGATGTAGGATGAGCCGAGTTTAACCTCGAAGGCGGCCCACCTTCCGTCGGCGTGTTCGACAACCGCATCTACTTCGAGCCCGGTGTTGTCGCGGTACTGAAGAACACGGGCATCCGTTGCTTGGGCGAATATCCGCAGGTCTCTCACCACCAGCGATTCGAAGAGGAAACCTGCGAGGCGCAGGTCGGCGAGCAGACTCTGGGGCGTGGCGCGCATTGCAGCAACCGCAAGGGAAGGATCTACGAAATGCCGTTTTGGTGCCGATCGAAGTCGGGATCGCGATCGTAAATGGGGCGCCCATGCCGGCTGGTCTTCCGTGATCATCAGACGATCAAGCGCTTGAAGGTAATCTGATACGGTTTCGGGGTGCGGCTCCACATCGGCGCCGGCAGCGTCGGCCGAGATGGTTGCGACCGAAGCATACGTGGCTATGTGTCTTGCGTAGGAGCGGATGACTCGTTCCACCCGAACCGGATCACGGTCCACGCCGTCCACCCGGCGGATGTCGGCGCGACGGATTTCATCGAGGTAATCCCGGACGTATTGAAAGGCGTCCGTGTCTTCTTCCCCGATTGTGGCAGGCCAGCCGCCACGGCATATCCAGGAGAGGACGTCGCCAATTGGGACGCTATGGTCGGTCGCCTGGATCGACTCGCCCCTGAAGATCTGGCTAAATGATATATGCCCCGAAGACCAACCCGATTCATAGAGCGACATGGTCCGCATCCTGAGCCGCGAGATGCGACCCGCTCCGGTATGCCTCACGATATCGTCGGCGGGAACGGCCGATCCGGCCAGGATGAAGAGCCCTCTGGCCTTCCTCTCGTCAATGGCCCGCCGAACGTGGTTCCAGATACTGGGCTCGATCTGCCACTCGTCAATGAGCCGCGGGACTTCTCCCGCCAATACAATTTCGGGTGCTACTCGGGCGGCCTGCCTAGCTGCCTCATCGGCATCGAGTCGCACGGTGCTGCGAGCCTGCTGCATCCCGGTCTCGGTCTTGCCACAGGCTTTGGGGCCCTCCGGGATTCGCAACGGATGGGACCCGTCATCGGCAATTCCCTGTAGTCTCCACGATCCCAAGGAATCCCTTCCCGGGTGAAATATTCCGCCTCCCTCGGATGTACGGAGCTCTGCGGCCGCCACGAGGTGGCCATGGATGCTAGCGGCCTGGCCTCCGGGGTCTACATCTACCGGTTGCAGGCGGGAGGCGCGTCTCTGGCTAGAACGATGACGCTGTTGCGTTAGCTCGAGGTCACCCCGCGGTCGATCCGCTGTCTGTCAGGACCTCGTCCGTATTCAACCCCCTCATTTTCCACATATAGTAGATCACCGGAAGGACCACCAGTGTGAGGATGGTGGACGAAACCATTCCGCCGATCATGGGCGCTGCGATGCGTCGCATGACCTCGGACCCGGTGCCGTGCCCCCACATGATGGGCAAGAGGCCGGCCATGATGGCCACGACAGTCATCATTTTTGGTCGCACTCGCTCGACGGCGCCATGCATCACGGCGGCATAGAGATCGGCCAGGGTGTTCATTTTCCCGGCGAGCACGCGGTCCTTGTACGCATGGTCCAGGTAGATCAGCATGATCACGCCAGTCTCGGTGGCGACGCCTGCCAGCGCAATGAACCCAACGCCAACGGCTACGCTCAAATTGTATCCCAGTAGGAACAACAGCCAGATACCTCCGACCAGGGAGAAGGGCAGCGTGAGCATAACAATCATGCTCTCGGTGGCGTTGCCGAAGTTGAAGTACAGGAGCAGGAAGATGATGACCAGCGTAATCGGGATAACGATCTGGAGCCGCTGACGAGCCCGTTCCATGTACTCGTACTGCCCGCTCCAGACCAGGCTGTATCCTTCGGGCAGGTTGATTCTGGCCTCGACTTCCGCGCGGGCGTTGGCGACGTACGTGCCGACATCAATTCCCCGGAGATCGACGTAGATCCATGCCGAGCGCCGAGAGTTTTCGCTCTTGATCACGGGTGGCCCCTGGACCAGTTCAAAATCGGCCACGAAACTGAGCGGGATCTGGGCCCCGGTCGGCGTAGGAATGAGCACGCGCTGCAAGGCGGGCATATTATCGCGCAGCTCACGGCTGTACCGAACGTTTACCGGATACCGGGCGAGTCCCTCGACGGTGTGCGTGACGTTCATTCCGCCGATTGCGGACATGATGACATCCTGAATATCGCCGACGGTCAACCCATACCGTGAGGCCTCCTCGCGCTTGATATGGTAGTCCAGGAAGTGTCCACCCACCGATTTGTCGGGGAAGGCAGAGAGCGTGCCGTCCACCGTTCGAACGACGCCCGCAACCTCCTGAGCGAGATCCGAGAGTACCTGGAGGTCGGGCCCCATGAGTTTGATGCCGACCGGGGTCTTGATGCCGGTGGAGAGCATGTCAATGCGGGTCTTGATCGGCATGGTCCAGGCATTGGTCAACCCGGCAAACTGGATGGCCGCGTCCATCTCTTCCACCAGCTTGTCCTGGGTCATACCTGGCCGCCATTCAGACTCGGGCTTGAGCTGGATGGTGGATTCGATCATGGACAGCGGTGCCGGATCCGTGGCGGTTTCTGCGCGCCCCACCTTCCCGAATACGGACTCCACTTCCGGGAATTGCTTGATGATCTTGTCGGTCTGCTGGAGTAGTTCTCTGGCCTTGGTGATACTCAGTCCGGGGTCCGTTGTGGGCATGTAGAGCAGGTCCCCCTCGTTGAGTGGAGGCATGAACTCCGATCCCAGTCGCTGGAGCGGGTAGATGGTGGCGGCCAGGACGAGGGTGGCGACCACAATCGTGGACCAGCGAAAACGAAGGACGAACCGGATGATTGGATGGTAGACCCAGATGAGAAACCGGTTGATCGGGTTCTTCTTCTCGGGCATGATCTTCCCGCGGATGAAGTACCCCATCAGGACCGGAACGAGCGTAAGCGCCAGCAGTGCGGACGCCGCCATTGCGTAGGTCTTCGTAAAGGCCAGCGGCTGAAACAGCCTGCCTTCCTGTGCCTGAAGGGTGAAAACCGGCAGGAACGAGAGCGTGATGATGAGCAGGGAATAGAAGAGGGCAGGCCCCACCTCCTTGGAAGCGTCCAGGACGATCTGCCAGTGGTCCTTCTTCCCAGCGTCGCGCTCGAGGTGCTTGTGCATATTCTCGATCATGACGATCGCAGCATCGACCATCGCACCGATGGCGATGGCAATGCCGCTCAGCGACATGATGTTGGCGCTCAAACCCTGGAAGTACATCACCAGGAAGGCCATCAGGATGCCCATGGGCAGGGTGAAGAGGGCCACAAACGCACTCCTGAAATGCATCAGGAAGATGAACGTCACCAGGGCCACCACGATGCTCTCCTCCAGCAGCTTGCCCTTCAGGTTTTCGATGGCGCGCTCTATCAGGGTGGATCTGTCGTAGGCCGCGCGAATGGTCACGCCCTCGGGAAGTCCCTTCTGGAGCTGCGCCAGCTTCTCCTTTATGAGGTGAATGGTCTCAAGCGCATTGGCACCGTACCGGATTACGACGATGCCCCCAACGATCTCGCCTTCGCCGTTCCATTCGGCTATTCCACGCCGCAGTTCGGGCCCGATCTGGACGTTCGCGACGTTGCTGACCAGGATGGGCGTTCCATTGGCATCCACGCCGACGGGCACCTTTCGAATGTCATCGATCGACTTGAAATAGCCCAGGCCGCGGACCATGAATTCGGTCTCGCCCATTTCGACCATGCGCCCGCCAACGTCGTTGTTGCTCCGCTGAATAGCCGTCCGAACGCGCGAAATGGGGATGTTGTAGGCGTTCAGCTTATTGGGGTCGACCTCGACCTGATACTGCTTCACGAAACCACCGATCGAGGCGACCTCGCTAACGCCGGGGACACTGGTCAGCTCGTAGCGCAGGTACCAATCCTGGAGAGAGCGCAGCTCCTGCAGGTCGTGGTCGTTGTTGCTTTCGAGGACGTACTCGTAGGCCCAGCCGACGCCCGTCGCATCGGGGCCAAGCGAGGGATTTACCCCCTCTGGCAGTCGCCCGGAGACATAATTGAGATACTCGAGGACGCGGCTTCGCGCCCAGTACATATCGGTGCCGTCCTCAAAAATGATGTAGACGAACGAGTATCCGAAGAAGGAATAGCCGCGGACCACTTTCGCGAAGGGCACCGAAAGCATGGCCGTGGTCAACGGATACGTGACCTGATCTTCGACGACCTGCGGGGCCTGCCCCTGGAATTCGGTGAACACGATGACCTGAACGTCACTCAGATCCGGAATCGCGTCGATCGGAGTATTCAGGAGGGCATATAGCCCGCCGAGTGCCACCAGAACGCTGAAGAAGATGACCAGCAGTCGGTTCTTGATCGATGCCTCGATGATGCGTTCAAGCATGGGAGTCCTGTCGAAGGTGCGTCAGTCCGGCGATCACGGGCGATGGCCTGAGTGCGAGGTGTCCGGCATGGCGGGCGCCACAACGCTGGGGGAGTCCATCTGGGAGTGATCCATCTGGGAGTGGTCCGTTGGGGGCGGCTGTTTGCCTGCCTCACCAGAAGGGGCTGCGTTTCGACCAGCAAGCATTTTCTCGATGGCTTCCTGAAGCCGGCTCTCGCTATCGATCATGAACTGAGCCGATACCACAACTTGCTCGTTTTCGAGCAGTCCGTCCAGCACCCGAACCAGATTGTTGCCGGGACCGCCTTGTTCGCCGGTGAGGATTTCACGGGGCTCAAATCGCCCCCCACCATGCGAGACAAACGCCACAGATCGCTCGCCAGAACGGATAATCGCCTCGGTGGGGATGACAACGGCGTTCGGGATGGGCTTGCCGTCGAGTCGCAAATTCGCGTACATGCCCGGCTTTAAATCGAAATCGGCCGAATTGTTAAAGACCAGCCTGACGTGTACATCTCGAGCCTTTTCGCGCAGGAACGGATAGATGTAATCGATGTGGCCCTGATAGGTCTTGCCCGGCAGATAGGACAATTCCATCGACACGCTTTGCCCCACCGCGATCCAGGGTAACTCGTTGTCGTAGAAACTCGCGTGAACCCAAACGGTGCTCAGGTCGGCGATCCGGAAGAGGTCCATACCGGGCTTGATATAGGCGCCCGGGACGACCATGCGGTCGATGACCACCCCCGATGCCGGTGCGTTGAGTTGGGTGGTCTTTTGCGCTTCTCCCGTCCGTTTGAGGTGCTCAATGGTTGTCTGAGGGATGTCCCAGTACTCCAGGCGCTGACTGGCGGCGTCCACGAGTCGGGCGGCATCCTGGCGCACGGATTCGGAAGCCTGAGGGCCCAGCGCCTGCAATCCCCGCACGGCCAAGAGGTATTCCTCCTGCGTAGACACGAGTTCGGGCGAGTAGATCTCAAGGAGCGGCTCGCCCTTGCGTACCGTTTCACCCACGTAGTTGACGAAGAGTTTTTCGATCCAGCCCGAGATTTTCGCGTTGATGACGTGGAGTCCTTCTTCGTTGTAGGACACGTCACCGAAGGTTCGGATTTCGCGGGAAAGATCCATGCGTCTAACCGGCGCCGTCCGAACACCCATGTTTTGCTCCGTCGCAGGGTCGATCAAAATCGTTCCGCCTGATCCGAGATTGGAGGCGTCATCATAGACCGGCACCAGATCCATGCCCATCGCAGATTTACCAGGGGCATCGTAGATCTCGGACGGGTTCATCGGGGCCTGCCAGTAGAGGATTTCTGGCTCTGAAGGAGCTTCTACGGACTTTTCCTGATCCTCGTACACCGGCACGAGGTCCATGCCCATTTTGGACTTGCCCGGCTGGTCATAGATCTCCGCCGGATCCATGGGTGCCTGCCAGTATTTGACGATCCTCTCGGCGGGACCAGATGCCGCGGCCGAATCGGCCGTTCGATGTCCGATCCAGTAGCCAGTGCCTCCAACTGCGACGAGGAGAACCGCCAGCACGACGATTCGAAAAACGAGCTTCTTGGTATTCATGTTAGCGGATTAATTCTGATAGCCACGAGACTCCGAGCGCGCGTTCGAGTGCAGCGGTGGTTTTCAGGTAGCGTGCATAGACCTCTTCGTAGCCCCAGCGGAGATTGAAAAGCATGCGTTCGGCGTCTAGCAGATTGAGAAAATCGGTCCGCCCGGTGGTGTACGCGCTCAGCGTTGCTTCGAGGGTCGTAGTCGCCTGTGGAATCAGTGCGTCCTTGAAAAGCGTCAGCTGATCTTGATCGCTTGTGAGTTGTTGGCTGAGGTCCAGGATCTCCGTCTCAAACGCTGTTTCGATGGCCTCCTGCCGATACGCGATTTTCTGGCGCTCGAGACGGGCTTCCTCAAGGCGTGCCTTGAGCCGCCCTCGCTGAAGTGGCACGCGGACGGCGACTCCAATGGCGAGGGCATTCTGGCCATTTGCCGTGGGCGGCGCGTCGGCCGCCCCGATGTCGAAATAGGTGAGATTGACCCCGAAATCCGGATAGTATTCCATCTCGGCGAGCGCAATGTCCACGTCCGCCCGGTCACCGGCCGCGCCTACCGCGCCAGCCTCCGGCCGGGTTGCGAGGGCGAGAGCGAGCAGGTCGGGCGGGGGCATGGCCGGGGGTTGCGGCAGGTCGACGGCTGCGCTGTCGGCTGAATCATCCGTCACGCGCCGATTGGTTAGCCTCGAGAGCCTTTCCAGGAGCGTCCGGCGGGTCCGGGTCAGCACGAAGGCCTGGTTGTCGAGGGTGTTGCGTTCAAGCTGGGCCTTCAGAATCGCCTGCTGCATACCCTGCCCCACCGTGTACTGCGTCGTCGCGACGGCTTCGAATTCGGCAATCTGCAGCTGGAATGATCGTATCAACGACTGCTGTCGGCCGACGCGGTACAGGTCGTAGTAGGTCTGCTTGGTCGCCACGACGAGCTCCTCCTCGGCCGTCGCGGCATCGAACGAAGCGACATCAGAGGCGAGCGCCGCGAGAGAACCGCGCAGCCCGAGTTTCCCCGGGTAGGGTATCGCCTGCTCCACGCGGAATTGCGTTCGCTGGGTGCCACGAGCCGTCAGAACAGGAAACGGCTGGTAGGTGAACATGATCGTGGGGTCTGGCAGCGTCGAAACCTGCTCTTCCCGCTGTCCGAGGGCCGCCGCATTCACCCGGGCCGCCTGAAGCATGGGGTTGTTGCTGCGGACGGCTGCGAGTAAGACGCTAAGGGACGAGGCCGTCAGGCTGTCGCCTGGCACGGATTGGGCCGCAGCCGGTGGTGAGGCCGTCGCGGCGCAGACAGCAAAAGCCAGCAGAAGTTTTAAACGAGGGATTCGCATGAGATTTGGTCGTGGGGTCGGTCATGCCGAATGACAGATAGGAAGATGCAAAGACCTACCTTAATACGCGCTGAAAGAGACCTTAATTCTCGTTAAGGTCGGCGGAGGCGACGGAACGCGATCGAGGCGGGGCGCTATACCGATATCTGCGGCCGAATCCGTTCGCCGGACGTGTCATCGCACTCGCGGGCTACCATGTGGATACTCGTAATTGAAGACGACCAGAGGCTTGGGCCGCTACTGAAGCGTGGCCTCGAAGCAGGTGGGTACACGGTAGACCTGATGGTCGACGGTGCAGAGGGTGAAGAGCACGCCCGAATGAACAGCCACGATGCCCTGGTTGTCGATTGGGGTCTACCAAGCCGCAACGGTCGGGTGATCATCGAGAATCTGAGGGCGGCCGGATACGAGGCGCCCATCCTGATGCTCACCGCGCTGGACGACGTAGACCATCGGGTGGCCGGGCTCGATGCGGGTGCCGACGACTATCTGGCGAAGCCGTTTTCCTTTGAGGAATTGCATGCCCGTCTACGCGCGCTGCTTCGAAGACCGCGGCGGATCGAAGACGATCAGATCCTCCGGTTCGGCGCGATGGTGATGGACACGGATCGTCGCCAGGTGACGCTCGGATCGGAGCCCTTGTTGCTGCGCCCCAAGGAGTACGCCGTGCTGGAGGTGATGATGCGCCACCCCGATACCGTCCATTCGCGAACCGCGCTGGCCGAGCGCGTTTGGGGAAGCGCACTCTACGTGTCGGACAACGTCATCGATGTGACGTTTTCGGGCCTCCGGCACAAGCTGAAAGACGGTCCTCCGAGCACCGGGACACCAGCCGGGGTCGAAATTGTTACGGTTCGTGGCGTCGGATATCGACTTCGCGTCGTGGAGGTCGCCTGAATGGAGAACCCCACGTGGCTGCAAGCGGCGCGATCTGGCAGATGGTCGATCTCCTCCCGGCTGGCCATCGGGTACGGGACGACCATGTTGCTTCTGTTGTCCGTTTTCGCGGGCATATCCTATACGTACCTCCACACCGGCAGGCACCGCGATTTCGATCAGCACCTGAACCACGAACATCGGATACTGATGCCGCTGGTCGCCTTTGACGAGAC
The DNA here is from genome assembly GCA_047619685.1 of Rhodothermales bacterium. GTDB lineage: Bacteria > Bacteroidota > Rhodothermia > Rhodothermales > UBA10348 > JABDJZ01. The sequence continues at coordinate 9,700 of JBLHLC010000053.1, read as the reverse complement.
GGGGAACCCGGTATTTGAGCATCTGGAGGGCTTGCGTTCCGTCGCGTACCAAACCGACGGCGTATATGGGACCTATGTTCGTCTGATTGACAGCCGCGGAATCGTTCGGTACCAGAGTCCGAACTTCGAGCACCATGCGGAGCTGGCGCTTCAGCTCCCGGATCATCCCGGTGCATCGCAAGCGAGTCGGGAGTGGGAGGGCGAACCGGTTCGCACGCACTACCTGCCGCTCGTCTATCAGAATCGGTTGGCCGGATGGCTCGAGGTCACCGGGTACGAGTGGTCGCTTCATCAGGACTTGTATCGACTAAGACAGACCTTCTCGTTCGCGATCCTGGTCAGTCTGGTTCTCGCAATAGGTGGTGGCTACTTGCTCGCGCGCCGTGCCCTGGCTCCGGTTTCGCGAATTACATCGGCGGCAAACGAAATTGAAGCCTCGGATCTCAGTGCCCGGGTTCCGGCTGAATTCGGGGTCAAGGATGAGCTCTCCGCCCTGGCCGATACGATCAACCGACTGCTCGAACGGCTGGAGGCGTCCTTCCTCCGGGAGCGACGTTTCTCGTCGTCGGCGGCGCACGAACTGGTGACGCCGCTGGCCGTGATGCGCGGCGAACTCGAACTGGCGGTGCAGGTCCGGACGCCAGAGGCCATGGAGTCGGGGATTTCGGCGGCACTCGAGGAGGTGGATCGGATGAAAGGAATCGTCAGGGCACTCGGCGAACTATCGAAAGCGGAGCGCCTGCGCGATCTTCCGGTGTCGCGTATCGATCTGGCTCAACTCTGCCGACAACACGTGGAGCATTTCCATGATCGGGCGGAGGTCCACGGCGTAGAATTGCGGCTTTCGACCGAACCGGACGTTTTCGTCATGGGCGATGCTGTGGCCTTCGGGAAGGTGATTGACAACTTGTTGGACAACGCGCTGAAATACACACCGAGCGGAAACGGGGTAGGTGTCAGCGTACATGGAAGCCCCGAGAGAGCGACTCTCGAAGTGAGCGACAGCGGGTATGGATTCGAGTCCGATGAAGCGGACCGGCTATTCGATAGGTTTTTTCGGTCTGACAACCGGCTCATTCAGCACCAGCCCGGGAGCGGGATCGGGTTGTCGATCGTCCAGGCCGTAGTTCAGGCCCTCGGAGGAACGGTGAGCGCTGCGAGCGAAGGGCCGGGTCGTGGGAGCCGGTTTACCGTGAACCTGCCGCGGGTCGCATGAGGCTACCGCGCTGTCTGCCCGTTTCAATAGTGGGCCAGGGCACCTGAAACCGACCTACAAGTGCGTTCAGTTCAGCCGGAGCAGTCGCGCGTTAATGGCAACTACAACGGTGCTGACCGACATCAGCGCAGCTCCCGCTGCCGGCCCCAACATGTATTCAACCTGAACCACCTTACCCTAAGTTGTTGCCGAGCCTGACGCCCTAAACACGGCTGCCGAAATACACCCCAATCAAAATGACAAAATATATTCTGGGTGCCCTCACTTGTTTAATAGTGATGACCGCTACGCCGGCGATGGCGCAGCGCTCGTCATCAGGCATCGCGCTCGGGGCACAATTTGGCTCACCGAGCGGAATCGGCTTGCGCCTCAAAAGTGACGGCCAGAGCACATATGACTTCGTTGCGGCCTGGGATCTGGACGACTTCTTCTTTGTCAACGGCCATATCCTGTTCGACAAACCCATCGGAACGGACCGGCGCACAACCTTCTTCTATGGTCCTGGTCTCTTCCTCGGATTCCGGGATCGCCAGGCTGGAGAAAACGAAGCGGTATTCGGGTTCAGCGCGTCGGCGGGTATCTCATTCCGCTCAGATCCGTTTGAGTTCATGCTCCGGTTGACGCCGCGCATTTCGGTGATTCCCGATACGGATGCGACAATCGGGGGCGGAGTGGGCTTCTACTACTGGTTCTAGGCCGCTACTCGAGCAAAGTGAGGCAATCGGCCATCCTGGCCCTCAGCGGCGCTGCCAGCGAGATCGGCGTTTCGGAAGTGACACTTGGGAATTATGACAAGGTGTCCTTTCTCGTGCACAAGATGGGCGGAAACGAGACTCCGTCAGACCCTGACTTCACATCGGGCGGCAATCGGTACTCGTCGATCATCGAGGGGCTCTACAACGGCGTTCCGTTTGCCTGCCGCTCGGCCTAGACCTTCCATCAGCTTGTGAATTTCCCCGAAGTGCTCGTGGTGGGAGATGTTTCGTCTACGCTCTACGTCACGCTGCAACTCGACATGGGCCGTTGGTTTGGGGACAATCACGGTGCCGGACTCGACCCCACCTATGCGTCCAATGGGAATGTGTCTCAGATCGACAAGTCGATCCGAGATTCGTTTCGTATTTTCAAGGACGGGAATCGTGACGGCTTCCCGCCCTGAGCGCTTGCCACGTAAACGGCGTAACCTTAAAGGCTTCAAACCCGGCCCTTACTGGGCCTCAGGCCGCCCCGCCGTCACACAAAAAACTGACTATCAATTATGAAGCGCAAAGCATCGGCCGAGTGGAACGGCACCCTGAAAGAAGGAAACGGCACCATAACCTCGGCCAGCGGCGTTCTGAGCGCTACCCAGTATTCGTTCAGCACGCGCTTCGAAGATGGCATCGGCACGAATCCGGAAGAACTCATTGCGGCGGCTCATGCGGGCTGTTTCTCGATGGCGCTGTCCGGGCAGCTGACCGCAGCCGGATTCAATCCGACGTCAATCAAGACGAGTGCTGCGGTGACGCTCGAAAAAACCGACGAGGGCTTCACCATCACCAAGGTGCACCTGGACGTAGTGGCCGTCGTCCCAGGCGCGAGCCGGGAAGCGTTTGACACGGCCGCCGGAAACGCCAAGGCGGGCTGTCCCGTCTCTCGTGTGCTGAATGCGGAGATTACCATGGACGCCGGTCTGGAGCCTGGCTAAGGGCCATCGGGCGGGCGGGGAAATGCGACGATTGAAACGGACCTTCCTGCTGGTTCTGGCGAGTTGTTGCGTTTCGCTGGTCGTCTCCGGGCAGCCTTACCTCGAATATGTCCAGGGAGACTACCCCCTCATACTCTCGGCCCCGCACGGCGGCTATCTGACTCCTGGCAGCATCAAGGATAGAACCTGCTCGGCCTGTGTCACCATACGTGATACGCGAACGCAGGAGTGGGCGCGGCTACTGAGTGACGAGATATTCGCTCGAACGGGTCGCCGGCCGTATGTGGTTATCAACCTGCTCTCGCGGACCAAGCTGGATCCGAACCGGGACGTGGCGGAGGCCGCCGATGGCGATCCTGGCGCGGCTGCTGTCTGGACTGAATACCACGCGGCTCTCGACGCAGCCGCCGCAGACATTGAACTCCGTTTTGGAGGAGGCCTTCTGATTGACCTCCACGGACATGGGCACAGCGTGTTGCGCTTTGAACTGGGGTACCTGATGTCTGCTGCGCAGCTTCGATTACCCGATGCGGATTTGGACGCCAGGAGCGAGCGGTCCAGTGTCGCCGCACTGAGCGCCCGGTCCGCCAGCCTTTCCACGCTGCTGACGGGTCCAGACAGCATGGGTGAGATGCTGGTGCGCTCCGGTGTGCCGGCGGTCCCCTCAATGTCCGATCCCGCGCCAGTCCCAGGAGACGCGTATTTTTCCGGCGGGTATATCACGGCGCGTCATGGCTCGCAGTTTGGCGGAACTGTCGATGCCATCCAGTTTGAGTCGCACTATACCGGGGCCCGGAATTCCGACGGCAATCTCGAAACCCTTGCGCGAGACGTGGGGGGCGCCGTTGTCCAGTACATGGACACCTGGTACGCAGATGCCACCGGGACGGGCGTTTCTCTGGAGCCTGCCGGCGCCAACCTGGGCGGTGAGCAGGAGTGTCTTTCGGTCCAAGCGAATGAGGGGCACATCCAGGTACGGATTCGGTGCAACTCGGGCAGAACCGTGCACGTCCGGCTGGTCGACTTGCTCGGCAGGACCCGGCAGGTCGTCACGGGGACCGGGGATCTAAAACTGGACTCCGGGCAACTCGCGGCCGGAATGTACTTCGTGGTGGTGGAAGGCCAGGTCCGGGCCATGCCCGTTGCGGTCCGATAAGTCCTCTGGTCCTTGCTGTAGAGGGAAAGCCGTCTACTCTTCTGCTACTCCATTTCGCCACGCCCACGCGATCGTCTGGGCGCGCGTGGCCACATCAAGCTTCTCGTAGATGCTGTTGGCGTGTTTCTTGACGGTGCTTTCGGAGATGAACAGTTTGTCGCCAATCTCCTGGTTCGAATCACCGGCCGCGATGCGCTGAAGGACCTCGCACTCGCGCCCGCTCAGGGCGCGCAGCAGCCCGCTGTTCGTCCTCTGTCCGGCGCGGCTACTCTTTACGAAAAGGGCCGCGATCCGGCGGCTGAGCCAACCAGACTCGCCTGCGGCGATCCCCCGGACCGCCTCGACGATGGTCGCCAGCGGCTCCTGCTTCGACAGGTATCCCGCTGCCCCCGCGTCCAATACCGAAAATATGTAGTCTTCATCCTCATAGGCACTCAGCACCAGCACCTGAGTGCGCGCTTGCTCCTGGAAAAGACGGCGTGTCACCTCGACCCCGTTTATGCCCGGCATCTCAAGATCGAGAACGAGAACGTCAGGATCCTGCGCCCGTGTAAGCTCAAGCGCTCCCTCGCCGTTGGAAGCCTCCCCTATAACCTCCATACCGGGTTCGCGGTTCAGACGTCCGGCTATCCCCTCGCGAAAGGCAGGATGGTCATCGGCCAGTACGACTCGTATGGGCTTCATGGTGTATTTTGCGCGGTGCGGCGTCGGCGTTTTGTCAGCCCTTGAACAACCGGGTTGGTCAGACGCCACCAACGCGGCCATGCCGCATTTGCCACCGGGAAAGGGACTGTTGGATGGACAATACCGAAATTCCGGCAGTCAGAGTTCGCATGCGGTGTACCCAGGTACCAATCTTCCTCCGACCGCGACTTCCTCAAGCCCAGATGTCCCACCCCCCAATCATCTTTAGTCGTCGCCTGCGGCCACTGCTGGGCCTGGCTGCGTTATGGGTTCTGCTTGGGCTATGGCCTTCCGGCGTGTGGGCCCAGCCCGCACCGCCGACTTTCGATGTCAAACGTATCGGTGTTGAACAGGGCCTCTCGCACCGGATGGTAAATGACATACTAGAGGATCGGCAGGGTCACATGTGGTTCGCAACGCGGGAGGGATTAAATCGTTACGACGGCCACCGTTTCGTGGTCTATATCCACGAACCAGCTGACTCTCTCTCGCTACCGGACTCAAAGGTCTCGGCCCTTTTTGAGAGTTCGGATGGCAGGTTGTGGATCGGGACCAGTCGGAGTCTCGTCCGGTTTGATCGAGCGACCGAGAGCTTCCGCCCGGTCCCATTCGGGCCCGGGGCTACACCACAACCCATTTTCGAGCCAATATCGGACATTGCCGAAACTCCGGATGGAACCCTCTGGATAATGACGACGGAGCGCGGGCTTTTCAAATTGCCCCCCGGTGCCTCGGAGTTGCAACCCGTTCCCGTAACCTACGCCGGCAAAAGTGGATGGCTGCCCACTTATAGGATCGGTGTCGGTCCGGATGGCCGCGTTCACCTTGCCTGTCGTTCGGAAGTTGGTGCTGTGCCCTATCTGGGGCGACTGGATCCCGTCACCGCTGAGTGCTCCATAGAACGAGGCCTGCCGAACACAGGCGCGCTCGCCGCCATTGGATTCGCATCGGACGGATCGGCGATTATCAGCGCATCCTTGGGCACCCCTTCTGGCCACGAAAAAATCCGAGTGGATCGTTGGGGTGGCGCATCGACATGGTCTATTACCCTGGATGCTTCAGAGCCCAAGGACCTCCTGGTAGACGACCATGACCAGATCTGGCTGGCCACACTGAGTGGCGTCTTTCTTTTTGAGCCGGACGGGCGACTGATCACCCACCTCACGCGAAGCCTCGCCGACAACAAGACCCTGTCCAACGACCGGGCCAACACCATCGCGCGCAGTCGAGACGGTGCAATCTGGGTTGGCACCGATGACGGGATTACGGTCTTCATTCCTGCGAGAGCTGCATTTCAGGCTATCCGGCATCGCCTCGGTGACCCTACGTCCCTGGGCGACCCGAGGGTTAACGCAATTCTGGAGACTAGCGACGGAGCGCTCTGGGTTGGCACCTCCAAGGGTCTCTACAAACGCTCCAGGGGCTCCGCACCATTCGAGTCGATCAATCTGGCAGACGTTCCGGGCGTCGCTCCAGGCGCGCAGAGGAGGATCTGGTCTCTCATGGAGGCGACCCCAGGAGTCATCTGGTTCGGGACAGGCCGGGGCGGGTTATACCAACTCGACGAGGCGTCAGGGGAAGTTAATCACCTTGTAAGACCCTTTCACCTGATTGCCGATTTGACCGGATCTGACCGAAGTGCGCTCGACAGGACTTCTATCTCCTACATCGGACGAGATAGGTTGGGTAGGACGTGGATGGCCACCGGACGACATGTCTTTAGGGTTGACTCGCTCGAGGCTTTCAAGCTCTTTTCGCCTGCGACTTCCCGACCCGTCGCCAGACTCGTCAACTTGTTGCTTCACGACCGTCGAGGCAGCTTCTGGGCAGGCAACGACTTGGGTTTGTGGGCCATGGACGCGGACGATGGCAAGTTGGAGGCTATAGGAGAAACGGGGTCTAGGGGCCGAGGACTCAGCTACCCGGCGGTCTGGAGCCTAGCCGAGTCCCCACTCACTCCCGATGCGCTTTGGGTGGGTACGATCGGAGGCGGCCTCAACCGGTATGACGTGAAGACCGGTCTCTTTACCTGGTATACGATGACGGAAGGGATGCCGAGCAATGGCATCTATGGTATCCTCGTGGACGATAAGGGACTGCTTTGGATGAGCACAACAAACGGACTCGCGCGGTTCGATCCGTTGACGGGGTTCGTGGAATCCTTCACACGTCACGACGGGCTGCACGCCGACGATTTCGACCTTTTGGCCTATCACAAGGGGCAGGTCTCCGGGAAAATGTGGTTTGGGGGTCCAACCGGCCTGACGGAGTTCCACCCAGACTCCGTCGCACTGAGTGCGCCTGACTTCCAGGTCAACATATCGAGCATCAGAGTGCTCGACCGGCCGTATCCCGGGATCGTTACGGACGGGGACACGCTGAGGCTGGCGCACACACAGAACTCCCTGGGACTCCGTTTCTCCGCGCCCGACTTGCTGCACCCGGACGATGTCGGGTTCCGCTACCGGCTTGCCGGATACGACGAGGACTGGCGCCTGAATGACGCCTCCCGGCCCGAGGTGTCGTATACCCGTCTGCCTCCGGGGTCGTACACTTTTGAAGTCCAGGCCGCCGGACCGGGCTCAGCCACGAGTAGAAAGACGACCCGCCTCATCGTTTCGATCGTGCCTGCGGTCTGGCAAACAGCCTGGTTCCGGTTCCTCTGTGTCGCCCTCACCTTCGGTGCCTTCGTCTGGGGTGTTGTTTCGGTGCAGCGTCGCCGAGGAAGGCGGGCGCTCGAGATTGCACGCCGAGAGGTAGAGCTTAAGCGCCTGCTTGCCGATCGGGAGGAGCAGGAACGTGGCAGGCTTGCGCGTGAGATTCACGACGGGCCCATCCAGACCCTCTACAGCGTGAACCACAGGTTGGAGGAGGCGTCGCCGGACGGGCTGGCGGCCAGCCGCCGCGACGTGCAGGAACTCGCCTCGGAGCTGCGCGCCATCTGCGAGCACCTGCGACCGGCCCTCGTCGCTAATCTCGGACTGGAGGGAGCGCTGCGAGCGCGCGTTCGAGCGCTGTCAAGGAGGTACCCGGGGCTGACGATCTCGCTTACGTTCGATCCCAAGTGTTCCGAACTCGAAGAGGCGACCGGGCATGCGTGTTACCGAATCGTCCAGGAGGCGTTGAGCAACGTCATCCAGCATGCCGAAGCGTCGCAGGTCTCGGTCGGGCTCACCCGCGACCGCGCGGTGTGTCGGCTGCTCATCACAGACGACGGACACGGGTTCGATTTGCCTGGGGACTGGCTCACTTTTGTTCGCGACAGCCATTTCGGGCTAGTGGGAATTAAAGAGCGGGCCGAGATGCAGGGGGGTGTCTGTCGCATCGACTCGGGGCCCGGGAAGGGTACGCGAATTGAGGTGGAGTTCCCCATGCCCAGCCTTCAGCCAGCCATTTGACGACTGACGCGAGTCCCGGGAGTCGGCGACCGGGCCCTCGCCCTATGGGCCAAAGGTTCTAGCGAGGAGTGGTCATTTGGGTTGACCGTGGTGCACTTCGGGCTACGTTGCCGCGTTTCGGCAGGGCGTACCTATGGGAGAACATCCCAATTTGTGCACGCCATGAATCGTCTAATCTGTATCTGGGCCGTCCTGATTTTTGTCACCATTGGCGCAGATGGGCAAGCGTTTACGGCAACATGGCCACTGCTGAATCCGCCACAGCTGGCTGGGTCCGGGACCGGTAACGTTACTGTTTCGGACGAACTGGTGAGTCCCGGGACGCTTTTCCCCCTCGTAATCCAGGGCTACAATTCATTCGGTCAACTTGTGAATACGGGGACTAATGGCTGGCCCGTCGCGGGGGTCAAATACGATAGATATCTCGAGTTCAATATTTCTGCAAATGCCGGGGAAGAGATTGTCCTGAACCAGGTCGACTTCGAGTACGGGTATGACTTTTCGTGGGGAAACCTGATCGGTTCAGAAGTTTGGATATCGCCGGATCATTGGGCGAACAGTCAGCAGCTGGCCTCCACCCAATACTACCCGAGAGACTCGATGCTGTCATACTCCTCGACTGGTCCCTCCACGGGCGCGTCGTCCGCGACGTGGTCAGTCAGGATCTTCCCGTTCAGCAATAACCCTACCGGGAACAAGTTTCCCACCTTTGCAACCCACCGCAACGTAGTCCTTTCTGGCACCACGCAACCGGTTTCCCCGATTGGCGAATGTCTTGACGCGGTGCCGCCCGACATGGTCGGTTGGTGGACGGGAGACCAAAATGCGCAGGACATTTCCGGGACCGGGAATCACGGGACGTTCGCAGGGTCGTACCAGTCGCCAGGAAAAGTGGCAGACGCGTTCACGACAGGGATGGGACAGACAGTTTCGGTACCCCATCACTCATCGTTGGATTTCGGCCCGAACCAGGGCTTCGCGATTGACTTCTGGATGAGGACCGACAATCCGGCCGGATTGTATAACATCCTTAGCAAGCAGGATCTCTCCACACTTCACGGGTACCGAGTGTACCTCGCCAACGGCTTGGTGGTTTTTGACGCTCGCACCTCGGCCTTGGTGACCTCCACTACAACCGAACCATATCCGCAGGATTCTGATTGGCATTTCGTCGGAATCATCGTAGGCGCAAGTTCGCCGCAGAGCATGTCGATCACGATCGACGGAGTGACCACGGTCGTCGATGGAGCCACCGTGCCTGCCGGCGGTACCATGGCGAATACGTCACCGCTGATCATCGGCGGATGGAGCCCGAACCAGGACAGCAACCCGTTCGTAGGCCAAATCGACGAGGTTGAGATATTCAACCGTGACTTGAGTACGAGCGAACTGCTGGCCATCTACAACGCTGGGGCCAAGGGCAAATGCAAGCCTGAGGTGCCCACCACCGGCACAATCGAGGGCTTCAAGTTCAACGATGCCGATAACGATGGCATATGGGATCAGGACGGCACCGAACTGGGCCTTCCGAATGTACTTATCGAACTGGTTCCGCTAAC
>JBLHLC010000052.1:0-22723 GCA_047619685.1 Rhodothermales bacterium | reverse complement strand
GTGGACGATGTGGGCGGACGCCTTGCCCTGTTTGAGGAGCGGCCTGACGACGATATGTCCGACTCTCCCACGTTTGGCTTCTCGGATGAAGTGATTGGTGCGCCCGACATGTTCAAGGAGATCACAAAGGACAATGATCACCGGGTGGATCAGCGCATGTTTGCAAGGGGCCGCCTCTTCGACATCCTTCTCAGCGACTGGGATAGGCACATGGACCAGTTTCGGTGGGCAGTCTTCGAGCCGGAGGATGGTAAAGGCAAGATCTATCGGCCGATTCCGCGAGACCGAGATTTCGCGTTCAACAAGTTGGACGGACTGTTTCCACGGATCATGCAGTCGCGTTATGTCATTCCCAAATTTCAGAGTTTCAAGCCCAAGTACGGGATAGTTCGAGGCCTGGTGGAGAATGGTCTGATCCAGGATCGTCGGCTGACGGCCGCGATGACGCCACAGGACTGGAAGGAGATTGCCGACTCGATGAAGGTGCAGCTGACGGATGTTGTCATCTCATCCGCCTTCGACCAATGGCCCCCGGAGATTCAGGAGCGGTACCGTTCTGAGCTTGATGAGACATTGCGTTCGCGGCGTGATGACTTGACGAGTGCCGCGGAGACCTATTCCCGGATCCTGGATCGATACGTTGACATTGTCGGCTCCAACAAACACGAGGAATTTGTCATCAGTCGTCCGGCTGCCAATCAGACGCAGGTGGTTGTCTACAAGACGAGTAAAAAAGGCAAGCGCGACAAGGAGTTGTACCGGCGTACGTTTGACAGTGGACGTTCGAAGGAGCTGCGCCTCTACGGCTTCGGGGGGCAGGACCGGTTTTATGTCGACGGTGTCGGGCGGGGACTCGACGTCTATGTCATTGGTGGTACCGGCGACGACACGTTCGAGGACCGCTCATCAGGGCCGGGTCGTCATGGCCGGGTGTACGTCATGGACGTGGAAGGCGGTATCACGGCGAGTCCCGGTAGGGCCACGCGGATGCGGCTATCGGACGATTCGCGGGTGAACCGGTACGATCCGCTCGACTACGCCATCGTCAAGAGCGTCCCGAGAGTGTTCATGGGCGCCAACGAGGATGACGGCGTTTTCCTGGGGGGCGGCGCCACGTTCTTCACGCACCGCTTTCGCAGGCACCCGTTTGCCGCCAGTCACACCCTCGTTGCCAACTATGCGATGCGTACGGACGCGTACAACGTGCTCTATGGAAGTGAATTCACCCATCTCTTGGGCAACTGGGACGTGTTGCTTGATGCCGGACTGCGGTCGCCCAACAACATCTACAACTTCTTTGGTCTCGGAAACGAGTCCTTGAATACCGACGAGACGGAAGAATTCTATGAGGCGCAGCTGTCACGTCTCTCGCTTCAGGTCGGCCTGCGAAGGCAGATGGCGCTGGGCTCGACGGTCACGTTTTCGCCGTTCATGTCGCGGACGCGCGTGCGGCAGGACGAAAACGGATTCGTGGGTATTCCGCAGCCGGGCATTTCTGCGTCCACGTTCGAGGATCAGCTATTCGCCGGCTTCACAACCTCGCTCGATTTCGATCTTCGCGACAGCAAGGTCATGCCCCGGCACGGTTTCCATTGGGAGAGCAGCCTCGCAGTCCATTTGGGACTGAACGACGCGTCGTTGGATTACACCCGCCTGATGTCCACATTCTCGTTCTATGTCACGCGGTCGGTCGAGTCTCGAACTACGCTCGCGTTCCGTGTCGGAACGGAGCACCGGATTGGTGACTTCCCCTTCTTTGACGCCAGCAGCCTGGGTGGTATTCGGAACCTGCGTGGCTGGACCAGTACGCGATTTGCCGGTCGCACGAGTTTCTACGGGAATGCAGAGTTCAGAACTCGCGTGGGTCACTTCACCTCAATAGTCGGAAATGGCTCGTACGGGGTGCTTGGGTTCATGGACAACGGGCGCGTTTGGACCGATGGTGAGTCGTCCCGGGACTGGCACCAGGGTTATGGATTTGGGGCATGGATGACCATGTTTGACGCCTTCGTTGTGTCTGGGTCGGTGGGATATTCGAGCGAGCAGGATTACTTCCAACTGGGCGCGGGATTCACTTTCTGATCGTCCGTGCCGGCGCGGTCGCAGCCGAATGTTCAAAATGAGGGTGGCGCCATGAAACGAAGGGTCCTGTCTATATGTGCAGCGATCGCCCTTGTTGTTGCACCCGCAGCTCTCGCCCAGGAGAGTTCAACATGGGAATCCCTGGGCGGCCCCTCAGGAATGCGCGTCGGCCAGATTTACTACTCCCCGGTGCTGGAGGAGATCTGGATTGATGATCCCAACCGAGATGCATCGCTGTCCAAGAGCCATCGCCGGTCCGTTCACGGTGGCGAATGGTCAGAGACGCTATCCCTTTCTTACTTTGTTCGGAAGGCAAACAATCATCTGAACCAAAGGAATCGGTCATGAAGCACCTTGCTCCAGCCCTCTTCGTCTCGTTTCTCCTGGCCGCCTGCGGCCCCGGCGCGGTTTCAGAACCCGGCTGGCAGACCGACTTCTTCGATGATTTCGAGACTTTCGATGCCGAGAACTGGCAGGACCAGATTCTCTGGGTCAACAACGAGCACCAGTGCTACGTCCGCGACGGTCAGTACGACACGCGCGTGGTCTCAGACGGCACCCTCAAGCTGAAAGTGGTCGCCCTCGACGAAGAAATCGATTGCGACAATATGTCCAAGCAAGGCGAAAAGCACCCGGACACCAAATACGTGGCCGGGCGTCTGGCCTCCAAGAATCGGAAGGAATTTGTCCAGGGTCGCTGGACGGCCAGGCTCAAGATCTCCGATAGCGGCGTGGACGGCATGTTTCCAGCCTGGTGGTTGCTCGGAGCCCGAAACAACGAACCCCCGGTTGAGGAGGCGGACGAAAACATCTGCTGGCCGATGACCGGCTCAGGGGAGATCGACATCTTTGAGCACCATGGGGCCAGCGGCAAGGACCACTACGTGGCCCGCACCATCAAGGGGCTCCCGGACTGCCAAGGGGACTGGTGGACCTACCAGATGGGCCTGGAGGCTACACTCGAGGAGTACCACGAATACGCGGTCGAATGGTCTGGCGAGGACATCGTCTACCTGCTGGACGGCGTTGAAGCAGCTCGGAACGACAGCCTTGGCGGACTCTACCCAGAGCCGCTGTTTGCGATTCTGAACTACGCCAAGATCACTGATGCTCCGATGACTGGGGAGTGGGTTATGGAAGTGGATTGGGTAAAGCACGAGTTCTGGGGGGAGTAGCGGGCCCCGGGCTCGCTCAAGGCTCCGACAACGGAGGGTTGCAGGTTCGGCGGGTCTCCGCTAGTCTACGCTGGTGAGCGGACCGACCCTGGGCCGGTCAACCAGCATCCATCCAACTTCCGGAGGCTCCCATGGACGGCAATCGTTTCTTCGTTCTGCTCTGCAGCCTGGCGCTCTGCGCCGTGACCCTGAGGCAGTCGGCCTCGGCCCAGAATCCTGCGGACTCGGACGCTCAGCAAGCTGACCCGACCGCTGAGTTGGTCGGAAGGCTCAACCTGGAGTCCTACAAGGCCACGATCAAATCGTTAACCGGGTTTGGCGATCGGCGGCAGGGCACGGACCGGAATCGGGCCGCCATAGATTGGATCGAGGCGCAATTGCAGAGTTTCGGATGTACCACCACCGAGCGGGTCGTATACGAATACAATCCACCACCTCCCAGAGCGCCGCGGACGCCTCGCACCGCAAGACCCGCCCGGGATCCCGTCATTGCCAGCGGGGAGATCCGGAACGGTCCAGGTGGTTCACGCTACCGGGGGATCACGGCCCGGACCGGCGTGAACTCCGACGCCGAAGCGCAGCCTGACGCGGCGCTCCGTGAGTTGAACGCCCAACCCAGTTCTCCGGGAGAACGCCAGGAGGTGTACTGCACCAAGATCGGCACGACCAGGCCTGATGAGATGTACATCATCGGGGCACACATGGATGGCATCGGTTGGGGCGAGGCGGCAAATGACAATGGGTCGGGTACTGCTCTGGTCCTGGAGCTGGCGCGGATCTTCAACAGCCCGGATGTCGAGACCCAGCAGTCCATTCGGTTCGCGCTCTGGAACAACGAGGAGACTGGTCTGAACGGGGCACGCGCATACGTGGAGCAACGGGCGGCACTGCAGGGCATCGAGGAGCCTGCGGGGTCGGGATTGTATCCGGAGCCTAAGTGGGTAGGGATGGTGCAGCACGACATGATGATGTGGGACCACGGCATGCCACGGGCTGACGGGACCCTGGCACCGGAGCAGCGGCCCGAGGCGGACGTCAATATTGAGTTCCAGTCCACCGCCGTCTTCGCCGACGAGGCCATGAAGATGGCATTCCTCTTTCGCGACGCAAATGAGAAATACGCCACGGACTATCCGGCGGCCGTCGGGTCACACATGACCAATACGGATTCGACTCCGTTCATGGACCTCGTCCCGGCCATCAGCCTGCGGGAGAACGAAAGGGGAATGCAAACGGGGGCAGGATGGAATCCGCACTGGCACCAGCCGACGGATCTGTATTCGACGTACTCCGACGATGACTTCCGGCTTGGGCTGAACGCAGCACAGACGACCCTGGCGGCAGTCGCGCAGTTGGCGGGCGCCGTGTTGAAGCAGTAGGCCGATAGGTGCCTGCAAGTTGGCTCTGGTAGCCTTGATTGTGTTGCTGTTGGCAGGCTAGGCTCCCTCGATCTGGCTCCTCCGCTGCCGTCAGGTAGGTCCCTGGCCATGTGCTTGTTATGAGTCGTGCGCCATGCACCTCTATCTCTTTTGAACGAGGCAGAGACCATGACGAAACGATTCGCAGACAGCGTCCGAAAGGTAGAGTCACGAATACTTCTCATTCGAGGCGCGAAGGTCCTGATCGACGCGGACTTGGCTGAACTCTATGGTGTGAGCACGAAGCGACTGAACGAGCAGGTGACGCGGAATAGCGATCGCTTTCCGGAGGATTTCGTCTTCAGGCTGACTCGGAGAGAGAAGGAGGAGGTAGTCGCAAATTGCGACCACCTATCCAATCTCAAGTACTCTCCGGCGATGCCACGAGCCTTCACCGAGCATGGCGCCATCATGGTAGCCTCAGTACTCAAGAGTGATGTGGCGGTCCAGATGAGTGTCTTCGTTGTCCGAGCGTTCGTCCGGTTGCGCCAGGTGCTCATGGAGAGCGAAACTCTCGGGCGGCGATTAGAGGCGGTCGAGAAGCGTCTGTCGACTCACTATTCGGAGATCCGAGCCCTCGTATCTGCCGTGAGACGGCTCCTTGGCCCAAGCCCAGTCCCGCTGAAGCGACAGATCGGCTTTAGGATAGACCACTCATAACGTGCGAGGAACGCTCGTCCCCGGTCTCGCGGCTGTAGGCGTGCTGATGCGGGTTCTTGAAAAGATGCCAATCATGGGGTTTTACAGGGTGTGTGTTTCGCCCTCTGGCTCCTCCCGCTGGAACGGCTCAAGGTTCAATTACTGTGTTTGACAACCACACCGTCCTTCATCACGAACGAGACGCTTTCGAGCGCATGGATGTCCTGAAGTGGGTTCTCCGGCGTCGCTATGATGTCGGCGGCAAGTCCCGGCTTGATACTGCCACGACGGTTTGCGATTTGCATCAGCTCTGCGGGGTGGCTGGTCAGGCTTTTCAATATCTCTGCCGGCGGAATGCCCGCGGCGAGCCAGACGTCCAGATACTCCATCATGAGCTCTCCGCGGTCCCTGCCTTCGACCTCGATGACGACATCGGATCCGAAGGCCATTTTTACGCCTATTCCGTATGCGCGGCGAAGTCGGTCGATGATCCGCTCTGCCTGGGGTGTCTTGTCCTGCGTGGGATCGGGACTCATTGCCCTCAAGTGCGCTTCGGGGAAATCCGTGCCCACAAGAAATGTCCCCCTTTCTTTCATGAGTCGCAGGAGCTCGTCCGAGAGGTTCGTTCCGTGTTCGATGGATTCCGCCCCTGCGAGAATGGCGTTCCGCGCTGCCTCTCCGCCGCTGGCATGCACCGCGACCGTGTAGCCGGCTATGTGAGCCTCCTCGACTGCCGCTTCGATCTCTGCCTGTGAGTAGTGGTAGCGGCCGTTGTCGGCGACCAGTTTGATCGTGTTCGCACCGTAGAAGATGTTCTGTCGGACGGCTCTGCGCACTTCATCCGGTGAATCTGCATCGATGTACTCATACTGCCAGAGCAGACCCTGCTCCGGTGAGACCCCGCTGGACTGTCCTCCGAACGGTGCGATAATCTTCCCGACGGTCAGCATGGTTGGCCCGACGACCCACCCGCGTTCAATGGCGCGACGCAAATCGACATCACCGTAGTTGGCGGCGTTGCCGATGTCTTTCACCGTCGTGAACCCAGCCTCGAGCAATGCCCGTGCATTCCGTGCTCCCAACAGCGTGCGAAGGCCCGTGCTTTCGTTGACATAGAACCATTCCAGCCCGCGCCTCGAGTCGTACGCGGTCAGGAGAAGGTGTGTGTGCGCATCCATGAGCCCGGGGAAGACCCACGAATTGGACAAGTCGATGACCTCCGCGCCAGCCGGGACATCAACGTTGCTTCCAATCGCTGCAATGTCCCCGCCTTCTATCAGGATTGTCTGGTTCCTGGATACGGTTCCCGTCGCGGGATCAACGAGATTCCCTGCCCGCAGGACGACGGTTTGCGCATTCGATTCGAGGACGAACAGGCCTAAGAGCGTTATCAAACATGCGTGAGAGATTTTCATAAGGCCTCTGCGGTTATCGCCGGTGGATGATGGGAAGGGTAACGTGCGCTTCTCGCGTCAAACTTCTGGCTGACGATCTTGCTGTCCCAAGCGGTCCGGGGACGTTCAGACCTCGTCTCGGACCTGCGCATAGGTGAGGACGGCAAACATCCCCGTACCTCCGATGGCGTTGCCGAGAAAGGCGGGCAGGATGGCCTTACCGACGGCAGCGAATGCACCGAGGTCGCCGTGTAAGACCAACACGAAGAGCTCGGTGGAACCTGCTACCACGTGGGACAGGCCGCCGAGCCCGATCATGTAGGTCAATATCAGGATCGCCAGAACTTCTCCACCCGTGTCCATCCGCGGCAAGATCCACACGATCGAGGCGATCAGAAATCCGGCGGGCATACCCCAGGTCAAGTGTTGGGCGGCGGTGGCGCTCGCGTAGTGCTGCGAGATCGTCAGAATGCTTTCCATGTGGGGCGCGGGGACGATATGCCCAAACACAAGTAGGGCGGCGGCCAGCAGGCAGCCCACCATATTCGCACTGAAGACAATCCCCCAGAGACGCACGGTCCGAAAGAAGTTGCGACCAGTTGGCTGGTGGAACAGCGAGAGAATGGGTGTGACTGTGTTTTCCGTAAATAACTGCATCCGGCCGAGGATGACGATCAGAAATCCGACCGGATACCCCAAGCTGACAACGGCCGGGGTCCAGGGCGCGTCGGGCAGCACTGTCTGGAGAAAGCCCATGCAGACCACGGACACACTTATGGCAACGCCGGCGATGACGCCTGACCACCAGAGCGCGCCAAACGAGCGGGACAACTCATGGTCGCCCTCCGCGCGGATTGCTTCATAGATGACCGAGGTCTTGACGCCCGTCATCTCTTGGGCCTGTACGCGCTCCCCTTTATCGAGCGCCGATCGCTTCTTTGGCATCGCAGGCTTATCGCCTTGGGATGAGGGGAAGTGTGACGTGCGAGGGATAGCGTGGTGTGTGCAACACTCGCTGGTGCGCTGGCACGAAGACCGTATCCCTCTCGTTGTCGCCGCCCGTGTTCAGGTTTCGATCGTACTTGGGGAAGAGGGCCGAGGAGACCACCACCCGCAAGCTGTGTCCCGCGGGGATGACGATTCCCGTGAACCACATGTCCATTTCGTACTCGTACACGGTGCCCGGCACCAGTAGCGAGGGCTTGTCGAAGCCATCCCGAAAACGCGCCCTGGAGGCCGCTTCCTGGATTCTCTGGGCCCTTCCGTCCGGATAGACGTCCAGGAGCATCACGTACCAATCCGTATCGAGGGCGTCCGTCGCGGCGTACAGGGTAGCGGTCATGGGGCCGGTGATCTCCATCGCTTCCGCCAGAGGAGCCGAGGTGTACACGGCAATATCCGACCGGGTGCTGTGGACATCGGCGTAGTCCTCGTTCAAACCGAGCTCCAGTTCCCGGGCGTCGACCAGGTAGGGGGTAGGCGTGCCGGGGTCGTAAGTGTAGGTGTCCTCCGGCTCGTCGGTTTCAGGAGGCGCGGTGCCGAGCGTGCCGTCTCCCGCGACGCCTTGGGCGCTGCCCCCGGAATGGAGGTAGAAGTTCGTGTACTCGGTCCGGGCCAGCGGCCACTCGGATTCCTGGCGCCACTCGTTGTCGCCCATGATGAACACATCCACCGGAGGCTCCGAATCCACGCCGTTGTCCAGCCCCTTCAGGTAGTGGTCGAACCAGCGGAGTTGGAGCGCGCGGTGATCTATGCGGGCCTGGGGTCCGAAATCGCCGTTGACATAGTCGATGCCCTTGTGCGAACTGGGGTCCATGAAAAGCCGCTGGAACGGATGGCCGGGGACTCGGGACAGCGCCTCAAAGTTGCGGGTGGTGCCGCGCGCGTCGTCGTGCCAACCGGCGATTCCGAGGACCGGAACCTGGACCCGATCAAGTCGGGCTTCGATGGAAAGAGCCCGCCAGTAGTCGTCGAGCTGTTGGTGGTCGAACCAGTCGTCCCAGAACTGCGGCCGCGGGCAACCCGCGATCTCCGCCGCTTCGATAACCGGGAGGTGGTTGAACGCCGGCATCAAATCCAGATCGCTCATGTCGGAAAGGGTCTCCCTCACCTGCGTGAGGCAGAGCCACGGCACGATCGTGGGGGAGAAGATCATGTCGATGTACGGAACGAGGCGCACCGGATCGGCCGTGGCCACCGCGGGCGCGATGGCTGCGAGGTGCGGTGGGGCGGCGATTGCGGCGTACCACGCGTAGAGTCCCGGATTCGAGCGGCCGATCATGCCGACTTTCCCGTTGCTGCCCGGAAGAGCTGCGGCCCACTCCACGGCGTCATAGCCGTCCTGCTCCTGCATGTCGTTCATGTCGAGGATCCCGTCCGAGCCGCCCCGCCCCCGGACGTCCTGCTTCACGTAGATGAACCCCCGTGATGCCCAGAATTCTGCGTTCCTCCTGTCGAACCGGAGGTAAGGGGTGCGCTCCAGAACCACACCAAAGGGGCCAACGCCAACCGGGCGCCCCACGAAACTCATGAGCGTTGTCCCGTCCCGCGCCTGCATTGGCACGGCGGGATCGATTTCGACGGCGAAGGTCGAATCGGAAACCGGGCCAGCCCAGATCGGGAAGTACGGCTCGTACACCGGGTCCGTGTCCCGACGTACCAGCCACATGCGCTGAATGGGATCTCCATCCTGAAAAATGTGGCCGACGATCGTGTCGTTGCCCACCAGCGCCCGAACGGACCGTCCCGAGGCGAAGTCCAGGAACAGGGAGTCTCCCTGCAGGCTCAATCCGTCGATCACCTCGAGATTTCCCCCGGCTCTGCGGTGGAGCCATGCCGCCTCAGCATCATCACCCTCGAAGTGAGCGAAGCCGAATCGGCGCTTTGCCTCGAATCCTGCCCGGGATTCGCCCCCCAACATCCGGTAGTAGTCCCAGTCACCGGTGAGGACCCCTGGGCCCTCGCCAAGGTCGCCGCGGTCCGAGGCACACCCCCCTGCCCCCATGGACGCTCCCAGAAGTCCCACGAGGATAAGGAGCCAGAATCCGGAAGGAAGGCTCGCTCCCGGTTTCGCGGCTGTAGGCGTGCTGATGCGGGCTCTTGAAAACATGCCAATCATGGGGTCTTACCGGGTGTTTGTTTCGCGAACTGGTCCCTCCCACAGTAGTGACCGGAAGCCGATATTGCGAGAGCGAGCCTGCAGCATGGGCGACGCCAATCTGGCGTTCTGCGGCAACCCGGTCAGGGGTTGGCACATCCGCCGGCAGGCTAACGGTTTCGGAATTCTGCTGCGGCACTCATCGTTCCTGTCCTCGGATCCATGTTGAACAGCGCCTTGAGCGCCGCAAAAAGTTCAGGGTGCCTTCTTTCGAGTAGGTCAGATTCCTCAAAGAAGCTCTCAACAGCGCAGGCGAATAACTCCGCCGGCTCGGTGGATCCGTAGTCGGGGAGAATGGAGCGTCCGCGCTTGATACGCTCCATTTCCCGATGCACCAAGGCCTGCCAAGCAACCGCTGATCGGGCATCGACGAGCGACGGCACGCCATCCGCGAACTCGGTCTTATAGTCGAGCAGATGAGCCAGTTCGTGGAGGACTACGTTTCCAGCGCCGGGGTCTCCCTGCCAGCACTCGTCCAGCGCCTTCACAGACAGAATGATTGGGCCCTGCTGGTGCGCCATCCCGTCAAACTCTCCTTCGCTTTCGATCACGTAGTCGTCGTCAAACTGCTCGGAATAGAACAAGACGGTATGGCGGTAGGGCAGCTCCCACTCGGGATGTCCGTGCAAGAGCAATGCGGCGCCGGCTGCGACCCTTAATCGCCTCTTTTCAGTGACCTTCACCTGTCCCGAGCCCTCGAATCTCCACTCGTCCAAGATGATCTGAACATCGGTGTCGAAACGGCGGCGGGCTTCGCCAGCGAGGTGCGGATATACCCCGACGTGTTCCTCCAGCCAATCGGAGGCCCATTCTGGAAACGGGCCTCGGGTGGCGCGCCATCGTCTCAGCGGCTTTCGCATAGCGATGAGAAGGAATCCGACAAGGATCGCGAGTCCCGGAAGCCAACCCGCGCTCGTACCCAACGCCGAGATCGCGCCCACTCCGAGGCCGAGCATCAGTCCCAGCGTCAAGCTGTAGGTGATTTTCGACTTGGTGAGGACACGCATGCGAGGATTTCGGAGACCGGCCTCAGGATTAACGCTGGCCAACACGTACACACGCTCAGAAGCTGCCTACGGTTGCACGAGGCCTCTTGCGCATTCAAGGACGTGTCCCGCGTGGACCTCCTGATTGATTCTGCCGCGACATCAGGACTTGATTGAACCGCAGGCAATATCACGTTCAGAAATGCACCAATCGTCGACTTGTTGGGGCGGCCGAACAAATTCCAACTGTTGAATACCACTACCAGGTCCAGTTCGGGGACAACGAAAAGGAACTGCCCGCACATATCCATTCCTGATCGTCATGAACGCGTCGATCGATCCATGCTCGCCAGTTCTCATTTCCTGGACCAAAGTGTCCAAAACGGCGGAATTGATCCCCTGCTCTTCCGGGCTGGAGGCCGGCCAGGTGTCGGTAGGCCACAACATGTCTGTCTTCTTGGAAACGAGGGCGCTCCGATAGGCGGTACTTTGGGTGGCCCACTATCGGAGTCGGCCGAGCTCAGTTTCATCTGAGACACCTATCGAAAATCGGCGCGGGCCTGCACAATGCTGAGGTAGGACTGCCACGGGCCAACCTGATCCACGACTGAGCCGGTCATCACGCGTGCGATCTGGGCCAGATGATTCAGGTCATGCACGGCCCAGGTGGCCAGGAGCTGACCGAGAGTAACCGTACCGAACGCCGGATGGACGCCCTCACGGGCGAAGTGCTCCGCCTGAAGATCCCACCCCTTCAGGATCTCGAGGTTGTCGGCGCGGCAGGTCCGGAATTGTCCCAGCAGATCGTTCAGAGTTCGCCCCTTGAAACGCTCAAACTGCGCAAAGCGGTCGAAGGGCTCAAAAGACTGAGCGACTCCGGTGGACAGAATGATTCGTGCCCGTGGTATCCAGTCGGTCTCCTCCCCGTGTATCAGATGCCCAAGTACATCGAAAGCACTCCAGGTTTCCGGACCCTCCGCTACGTTATGCCAGAAGCCCGTTGTGCCTCCGAGAAGGGCGTCGAGCACCTCCGGCGTTCTGGCAAGTAGATCGGTGATTTCGCCCAGGTTCAGTATTTTGGTGGTCATGGCATATTGCTGAGAATTTTCTCGATTTTCCGCCCCTTGGCCAACTCGTCAATCAACTTGTCCAGATACCTCACTCGCTGAGTCAGCGGATTCTGACTTGGTTGCCGCAAGCGCACGCCAGGATTACGGCCAAGAGACCGACGGCATGGCCTCGCGATCCCACCGCTTGGTCTCGATTACGTGACAGGAAGGCACCCGCCCGCGTACCGAGTCGAACTCGAGGTCCCACCGTTTCGTCTTCCGGATAGTCATAGTGCATAATAACAGAGATGCCGCACCGAATATCGGAAGCTTCGGTCGGAATGGATGACGGACGCGGCGTGTCCCATCTGGATCTCTACCGCCTCAAGCTCGATGGGTCGAGTGCGGCCTTGCGACTGACAAGTTTCGCTGACGTTGGGGCGTGGAAGGCCAACAACGGCGTCATGAGCCCGGACGGGCGCTACATGGCCTTCCAGGAGTCTCAGGCTGGGTTTCAGGGCTGGCGCGGATCTATTTGCTAGACCTCGAGGCGGCTGGGGTCCGGTAGCGACTCGAGCCCCACGGTCAACTCTCTACCTCTCTCTCAAGGATGACCTCAAAGAACTTGGCAGATCCATATCCGCCCGTCCCTGGAGCAAAGACCTGCACCAGCCTCCAGCCATCTGTGCATGGTCCTCTACGACCTGTTGGTACTCTTGCATGGCAACCCGCTTGGCCGAAACCCAGCCTTCACCGATTCGGACGAATTTGTATTGGTATCTCTTTCTCATGGACTCAAGGGGGAATTGTTTGTTTGGACGATGGGACTGGTTGCTGCCCTGGCTCACTACCATGGCCTACCAGTCTTCCATGGGCGTGCTGCCAGACATCCAGCTCCATTCGACTTCGGTCAAGAACCAGGTATAGGCCTCAAGGTCTGTGATGCCCCAGTCTTGAAACGAGCGGACGGACTCGAACAGCGCAGTGGCGTTCGCCCCATTCGGCGCCATGCAGTAGAAGGCCTTGATACGCTCGGCGTGCCCCTCTTCCGGGTAAGTGTGGATGCGCTGCAGAAGCCCTTGGAGATCAACACCGTGGGAGAACGCGACGAGCGCCCTCGAAAGCAGCCCGGGAAGGCTCGTTGCCCCTTTCCGCCAGATCGATGACCTTGCCGTCGCCTGAAGGCTTCATTGGTTGCGATGATGAGGAACTCCACGTCGGAATCATTGCGTGCGCATCCCTTGGCGACGGAGCCCCCAATGATCAGACCCAGGTAGGCCGGGTCATCCCTATAGGCCTCCGACAGCCTGTCGATGGCCCGCTGGTGGTGGTCTCGGATCGAAATCTGAGTCATGCGCAGTTAGCTGGGCCGCTCAAGGTTTTGGTGGGTCTGGGCGATGAGGTCTGGATTCAGCCTACGGAGCGTTGGCGGGTCATGGAGGTGGAGACTTCGGGTGCGTCTGTGTTCGCGGTCGATCCGGGGTTTTACGTGGAGGATCGGCCGGTGGGGTACTAATTCCGATGCGGCCTGCCGGGCCCCGATGAGCCGGCCGCTGGCAAGACGTCGTATTATGGTTGTCTCTCCGATTTGCCTCATGAAGTCAACCCTTCTCGCGGTCGCGCTGACCCTGCTCGTCTCGTCGGCCTACTCCCAGCCGGACCCTGGCGCTATTCGCCATCCCGGGCCGATCCAGTTCCAGCACCAGAATGCGGAGCAGATCAATCAGGCCACGACCATCCTTCAGGACCACGAGGGCTTTATGTGGTTCGGACAGTGGAGCGGCGGAGGTGTGTTCCGGTTCGACGGGAGTGAGTACACAGAGTGAGTACACAGCCTTTCGGACAGCCTTAGTCTGGGTGCGGGCCACGTGCTTGACATTTTTGAGGATAGCAAGCGGCAACTCTGGATTGGGACGGAAAACGGTGGACTGAATAGGTTCAACAGGGATCTGGCGACGTTCGAGCGATTCGTGCACGATCCAGAAAGCTCGGAGTCCATCGCTAGCGATCACGTGCTCTCGATTGCGGAGGGCCGCGGCGGCTTCCTCTGGATCGGGACGAGTCGAGGCTTGAGCCGGCTGGACCCCTCGACCATGACATTCGAGACCTACCTGCCGGACCAGGACAGCTTGGGGAGCACAGTACGAGATGTTCTTGCGGACAGAGATGGATCATTGTGGCTCGCATCGGTTGACCTGCTGAATTTCGATCCGGCCACCGGCCAGTTCAGGCGGATTCCGCTAGAGTTGGATGCGACCGGCTCAGGAATCGACGGCGTCACCACGTTACACCGGGATGAGAGCGGCGTGATGTGGGCGGGATCCGCCCGGGTCAAGGAGCCTCGGGTCACGCTGACCACTCGGCGGGAGTTCGGGCGCATTCAGATCCGCGTTTCTGACAACGGTCCGGGCGTTCCCAAGGCCATGCTGCAGAAGATCTTCGAGCCCTTCTTCACCACCAAGGCGACGGGTGAAGGCACCGGCCTGGGGCTGAGTCTGGCCCACGACATCATTACTGACGGGCACACTGGCATGCTCTCGGTGGGGGATGGACCTGAAGGGGGCGCGGAGTTTGTTATTGATCTTCCGGGGTAGTTTGACTCAGGCCTTCTTCCCGCAACCCAGACCGTCCCCTGCTTGTGGAAACAGACCCTGCTAGCCGGATACCGATTCGCCCGGTCCTGACCTTCGTCGCCATCTGGCTCGGAGGCTCCAGCCTCGTGGTCTTGGGCGCCCTCGCGCCGGTTCTACCTGGCGGGTGGGCCACCGCAGTTGCCCTGTCCCTGGCGACGCTGCTTCCGGGGGCGCGGGCATCATCGCCGTGGCTGCCATCGCAGGGTATTTTGGGAGCAGATCCCTCGTCGTGAAAGAACTCTCAGTCAGGGTGAGTGGCCTGCCGGACGGCTTCCGCGGAACGAGAGTCTTTCAGGTGTCCGACCTCCACGTGGGCCCGCACACGCCCAAGGCGTTCCTGAGCCGGATCGCCAGCGCCATCGGTGACGCCCGGCCGGACATGATCGTCATCACGGGGGATCAGGTCGATGACTATGCGAGGGACACCGAATCGTTTGGGTCAGCATTCGGCGGGCTGAAGGCCCCGCTTGGTGTCTTCGCGATTGCGGGTAATCACGACGTTTACGCGGGCTGGAACTCGGTTCGGGAGGGCCTATCCGCGATGGGGATGACGGTGCTGGTCAATGAGGCTGTCCAGGTGGAACGCGGCGGAGATTCGATTTGGCTGGCCGGTGTTGGCGACCCCGCGGGTCAAATGTGGCATCGAGACGGAGGGGCCTCGGCCGCGCAAGAGGTGGATGCCACCCTGCGGGGGATCCCGCCTGGGGACACCGTGCTCTTGCTGGCCCACAATCCTGCGCTCTGGAGCGCCTTTGCCGAGCGAGGAGTTGAGCTGACGCTGAGCGGTCATACCCACTACGGGCAACTGGCCATTCCTCGGTGGAACTGGAACGCTGCAGCCCCTTTCGCGAAGCACTCGATGGGAAGCCATCGAGAGAACGATTCACTACTCTACATCAATCCAGGGACTAACTATTGGGGGTTGCCCTTTCGGCTCGGTACGCCGCCCGAGGTTACGGTTCTGGTACTGGAGAGGTGCGAAGAGGGCGAGGTCCCGTCCTTTGAAGCCGGGTGAGAATGATCGCCCAGGATGCTTCTCCAGCGGTCGGAAGCCGGAATACCGGTACGCGATCGGGGAGGGCGAACC
This sequence comes from Rhodothermales bacterium, assembly GCA_047619685.1. Classification (GTDB taxonomy): domain Bacteria; phylum Bacteroidota; class Rhodothermia; order Rhodothermales; family UBA10348; genus JABDJZ01. The sequence goes on along the minus strand of JBLHLC010000052.1, from coordinate 7,103 downwards.
TGCGTCCGCCCTCCCCGATATGCGTCCGAATCAGGACGGGAGCCTAAGGAATCAAGACGGTGTCGATCACGTGGATCACGCCGTTCGATGCGATGATGTCCGCCTGGATCACGTTGGCGTTACCGACCCGCAGGCCAATTGGCGCGCTTTGTCCGTTGACGGTCATCGCAGATGTCGTGGAGAGCAGATCAGACGACATGATCTTGCCTGCGACCACGTGGAAGGTCAGGATGGCCACTAGCTTATCCTTGTTCTCCGGCTTCAGCAGATCCTCGACCGTGCCGGCGGGCAGCTTGGCGAAGGCCTCGTCAGTGGGCGCGAATACAGTGAAGGGACCGTCGCCCTTCAGCGTGGAAATCAAGTCACCGGCGTCCAATGCGGCAGCCAGCGTGTTGAACATGCCGGCCTTCACGGCGACGTCGACGATATCGTCCTCGGAGGACTGCGGAGTAACGAACGTGAACGCCGCGGTGGCGACGAGCACGAGAAGGATGAGAGTGCTATTCAGAAGGGACTTCATGAGATTGGACCTGTGTTGGTTTCTTCGGGGGACGGCCCGCAGGCCGCTTGTCATTTCGTTGACCCCACATTACGGTCGATCCCCGATGGCGGACACCCAACTGCGAGCAACGGCCCGGCCACTGCGCCAGAAGGCCATCTCCTGCGACGAGCGGCTCAGGATCCGGTGCTGAGGAGGCGTTCGACCCGATTCCAGTAGCGGCGACTCAGGCGCAGTTCGCGGCCGTCCTTCAGGTACACGATGTAGTCCCCGTGGAAATAAGGCCGCAATTCTTGAACGCGATCCAGCTGTACAATAGTCGAGCGGTGAATCCGGACGAACCGTCGCTCCCCGAGACGCTTCTCCATCCTCGCCATGGTCTCGCGGAGCAGATGACTCTTCTTGCCAACATGCAGCGCCACGTAGTCGCCGGCTGCCTCGACCCAGTCGATCTCGTCGACCTTCACGAAAACGATGGAATTCCGGTCCTTGACCATTATTTGATCGGCAGTGGTCTCCGGTTTGAGAGTCACATCATCCGCCTTCAGGGGTGCCGGTTTGGCGTCCTGATCAGCGGCCAGGGCAGCCAACTCGTTGCCCAATACTCCCAGTTTGCGCTGTCGAATCTGTTCGCGAGCACGGTCGAGAGCCCGCTCAAACCGCTCGTCGTCAAACGGCTTCAGCAGGTAGTCGAGCGCACGCGCGTCAAACGCGCGAAGAGCATACTCGTCATAAGCCGTCGCGAAGACCACTACAGGCATCCGATCCACGCCGACCGCCTCAACCACCTCGAACCCGTTTCGTCCCGGCATCTGGATATCCAGAAAGACCAGGTCCGGCCTCTGTGTGGCAATCGATTCCACCGCCTCGTCGCCGTTGCGGCACTCTCCCACAACCTCGTATTGCGGGTGGTTCTCCAACAGCAGGCGAATCGTATCACGTGCCAAGGCTTCGTCATCGACGATCAGAACACGGATTGGCATTATTCCTCCTCACTCGTTTTCATTACCGGAACGGACGCGACGGGAATGGACACCTCGGCCAGCAACCCGTCCCCGCCCGCGTCCTGCAACGTGAAGGTGTAGTCCGTTCCATAGAGGTTCTTCAGCCGCTCTCGGATGTTAACAAGACCGACGCCCGTCCGTCCGGATTTTGACGGCACCATGCCCGGGCCATCATCCAGCACCTGCATGACGAGTCGCCCGCCGTCGATGCGCGCACTAATCTCAATGCGACCAGCGTCCGCCTTGGGGGCAATCCCGTGGTGAATCGCATTCTCCACCAGAGGCTGCAGAATCATGTTGGGCACAAACAGGTCCTGTACCGAGGGATCGGCAGTAATCGTGACAGTAAGCCGCTCTTGAAAACGGATTTTCTCGATGTTGAGATAACGTTCCAGGAAGTCGAGCTCCTGTCGAAGCGGTATCTCCTGACGTCCCTTGTTCTCGAGTGCCAGGCGAAGGAAATCGCTTAGCTGAACCAGCATCCGGATTGCTGTGTTGTTCTCCTTCTTCCGTACCAGGGCAGCAACGGAGTTCAGGGTATTAAACAGAAAGTGCGGTTGCAGCTGCATCTTGAGGGCGCGGAGATTCGCCTGGATCAGCCGGATCTGCAATTCGGACGACTGCTGCTCGCGCAACCGCAACTGCCGGTAGTAATCATAGGCGTAGAACACGCCGAGCACGGTCCAGTAGGTGAGCAGGTTTGCATGGACCCTGGTGGTAAAGTGGACGCGGTAGAGGCCGCCGCTGAGCGTTTCGTGCCCGGGCATCCCGGCTGCATAAAACAGCAGCAGGTTCGCGAGCGAGTGGACCAGCATCATCAGGACCATCGCCGGCAAATGGATGGTCAGGAGTGTGGTCTTCCAATTGTCGCGTTCGATGCGATATCGCTTGCCCAGCCAGACGATGGCCGGTGTCATTGCCGCCCACAGGTACCAGTTCGGCAGCGTGCTCACAAACGCGAACGACCACGAAATTGGTTGGCCGGAGACCGTCTGGTTGAGATAGTAGTAGCTCAGGGCCGCGAGCCCTGGTACGGTCCAAACAAGAGCAAGAATGGTCCACACCGTCCGGCGCGGCAGTGCGGACTCAAGCGCGGGTGAGGGCAGGGAAAGTGTTGCGTTCATCGGGCCTCGGCGGGCAATCCGTTTCAGGGAAGTTCAATGATACAGAAAGGCGCGATGCGCCGACCGGAGCCGCCGCATCACGCCTTGATGAACCGAATTACGGTCAGTGGCCGGCCGCTGTCGTCATCATGCGGCGCGGAGACAATGCCGCAAAGGCCGCATCAAGTCCCTCTCGGAGCATCCATGCCCGATCAGTCGCGTCATGTGTTGTCTGGACCCGATTGAGTGCCCTTCGCAGGGGTCTCTCTGCCGAATCCGGTAGATCGGCATCCAACTGAAGCAGCGCCTTCACGGTCACCTCGTACACGGCGGCGCAGGCCGCAGTCTGTCCCATGTTGAACAGCGGCGCTCCGCGGTCGATGGCCGTCCGGATCAGGTCGCGCGCAGCCGCGGTCGTGGATGTGGGCATTTCGGGCATCAGAACGGAATCGATCACGTGAATGACGCCGTTCGAAGCGGACACGTCCGCCTGGATGACCGACGCATTTCCGATACGCAGTCCGATTGGCAGAGACTTGCCGTTAACTGTCTTGGCCGATGTGGTGCTCAGCAATTTGTCGGACGGAATCCTCCCGGAGACAACGTGGAAAGTGAGAAGCGCCACCAGGTCGGCCCTGTTCTCGGGCAAGAGTAGCTGCTCCACGGTTCCGCGGGGAAGCTTTGAAAACGCTTCATCCGTCGGTGCGAAGACAGTGAAAGGGCCGTCGCCCCTGAGCGTCTCAACGAGGCCCGCCGCTTTCACGGCCGCAACAAGCGTATTGAATTGACCGGCACCGACGGCAACATCCACGATGTCGTCGTGGGCTGGCTGTCCAGCCGCCTGGGACGTTCCAAAGAGGGAGAGAGCAAAAACGAGGGTCAACATGGAGGTTCTCTGTCAGGTGGATTCGACAGACTATACCATTGGCCCGCCGCCACCGGACATGCCTTCTCTACAGACGGAGCCAGAAGGCGGTAAGCGGAGGCTCAACGGGACAAGCGGCAGCAGTCTGGCCGGCGGGGGCGCCCTTTCGGCTCGGTACGCCGCCTGATGTCACCGTTCGGGTGTTGGAGAGGTGCGAGGAGGGCGAGGTTCCGTCTATGGGGATCGGCTGAAGCGCCCGGGGACTGGCCGCCGTGTCTATCCTCGCGTTACTCCGTTCTCCTCGATGGCCGGCAGATCCCAAAGTGCCTCGGGGGCGAAGTCGGCGCCGTTGGGCCAGACCACCGTGCCGGCTTCGGGGTCGACTCGGACGTTCCGGAAATACGCCGGGTCCTTCAGCGGCTCGAAGACTGGACCACGCAGTTTTGGATAGACATTGACCTGTTTCTGGACTCCGTCGTCAAACTTGAGACGAAGGCAGTGGTCGGCCGTCGGCTCGGCCTCGACAATGTGCAGAATTGGCCGGTACGTATGATCGACACTCATGGGAGGGGGGTGACTGGCTTGATGTCTGCTCCAATGCGTGCCTGATCCCACCGTTCCAGAAGCTCCTTCGAATGGGACTGACGCCACATCTTGACCAGTCGCGTTGCCCGCCTTGGTAGTCCCCCGGCCAATACTTCGCCGGTCTCGATTGCGATTTTGACTTCGTCCCCACCGTAGCGAGCATGAAAATGTGGAGGCGCATGATCGTGGAAATACATATAGATCGAGATCCCGTAGAAGTAGCTGATGCGCGGCATCGGACAGAGGTTTGCCCGATAGAGCATCCGACTACGGGCGCCGCAACATCGCGCCGTCTCCAGCATCTCACGTGGGGTTGCCGAAACGCGTTGCGGCTACTCGTGCGTGGAACTCTATGGGTCTAGAAACCCACCGCCCACCGCCGCGTGACAAATCCAGTACCCGAATGCAATCAGTCGTGTCAGCTCCGACGCCCGATCTTAAGCCACACCGCTTCACCATCGAGGATTACCTCGCGATGGGATCCGCGGGAATTCTGGATCCCGAGGATCGGGTGGAGCTCGTTGACGGCCAGGTTGTGGCGATGAGTCCGATCGGGAATTGGCACAGCACTTCGGTGCGCAGGTTGGCGCGCATCTTTCTGGCGCAGGTACCGGAGGCCGTTCTGGTTGATGTCCAGAACGGACTCGATATCGGAGTGCATACCCAGGTGGTTCCGGATCTGATGCTGATTCCGGTTGCATTCAGCGCATGGGACAAGCCAGTGCGTGGCCAAGATGTACTGCTGGTCGTTGAGGTCGCCGAATCCTCGATCGCATCTGATCGAACGATCAAAGCCCGGCTGTATGCCACAGCGGGTGTCCCCGAGTACTGGGTAGTCGACCTAACGGGACGGGCAGTGGAGGCTTTCCGGGATCCGAGGGAAGGCTCCTATCGGTCGCGAACGGTCTACACGAGCGGCGACGTGGTTCAGGCGGAGATGGTTGCCGGAATCGCCATTCCCGTGGCGGAGGTTGTTCCTCCGCGGGATGCTGGGTAGGGCGAGGGTTCTATGGTCGATGCGTCAGTCGCGCCCTGCCAGAGGATTCTCAATCACATACACCTCGATTTCGGTGTCCTCACGTCCGAGAGCGAGTGACGAACGAAGCGTGCGGCCGTCGGGTGAGACCTTGAATGGCGTGGAGTATATGTCGAATCCTGCCTCCTCGAGGTCGCGGAAGGTGGACAGCTCTGTCAACGTCCCGCTGACCGGATCGTACCGAACGAGGTTCAGTCGGACCTTGATATAGAGCTTGCCTCCGGACCATCCCCAGCGGATGTTACCGGAATCTGACTCGTGGATGAGAGTCGGTTTGCCGGCACCGCGTTGGTAGAGGTAGAATTGGTACCCGCCTTCCTCTCGACCGCCCTCCAAGCTGGCAATAAACTGCCCATCCGGTGAGACGCGGATATCCTTAAGGCGGTGCTCCTGACCGCAAAAAGCTCGGTCCCCAACTCCTCCGGCAGCCTGAATTCGTGGACACAGGCGCCCCCTTCACCATAAGCGATTTTGCCGTCTTCGCGGAGCCAACTGAATGAACGTCCCTCTATGTGCTCTATGATCTCTCCCGAAGCGGGATCGACCAGCCAGGTGCCGTGCGGTGTCCATCGGCGTTGCCCGAGAGGACCAGAAAGTCGCCATAGGATGACACGGGAGTGGCTTTCCATCCCTCAGTGAACTCCAGCCGCGTTCGGGTGCCGTTGGGTGCCTGAATAATCGTGAGGCCTCGCTCCCAGTCGATGCGGGCCAGATACCCATTGTCCATGAATTGCCAGGCGGTGGGGTCTGGGTCTTCCATCTCGAAGTTCAGCAACCGCCCGCCCTCAGGATCGATGGAAGCGACCACACCGACACGATCTGGCCTCCTGTTGAGGGTGTATGCGATGCTCCCGTTGGTGGCCACTATAGGATCTGCATCCGACGGAAGCTCACGGACGAAAGCAGGGGCACCAGGCGAGCCGTCGGCTTTGAGCTGGACTGCGAAGAGAGAGCGATTGTCGTCTAGCTTGCGGGTGTAGTACACGGTATTGCTAGATCGGTCGCACCCAAACAGTTCGTAATCGAACGTCCCGTCTCCCACGAGCAGTTGACTGTCAACGACAATGGTACCTCCGTGCGCATCGACGGTGTGCTTGACAATCGAAAGTCCAAGGCCGGTGCCCGCGACGCGTGGGCCGCTCTCCTGCTTGGCCCGGAAATAGGGCTCGAAGAGTTGCGGGAGATCTTCAGCGGCGATTCCCACGCCGCGATCCTCGATCGTCAGCGACGCCGTCGATCCGTTTCGTCCCACCCCAACGGCGACGTAGCGAGATGCCCCCGAGTACTTGAAGGCGTTGGACAGAAGGTTGAGCACAACCTGTTCAAGGGCGTCCGGGTCGGCCTGGACCACCACCGGCTCCTCGGGCAGCGTGGTCTCCACCTTGTTTGGCAAGTTCAATTCGGGCTTGAGATTGAATGTAACATATGCTACATTATATGTATTAGATGTTACAATTCTAACAAAGAGCCCGCCTTGAATACCAACGCATCGCACGAGACCAAGGTCGAGATTTCGTCCGTTCCGGCCCGCATGAAAGGCACGCAGCCCTCGGACGCCTTTCCCTTCGAATCCAGGTACGTCGACGGGGTCGGCTCGAAAATGCACTACGTCGATAAAGGGGAGGGTGACCCGATCCTGTTTCTGCACGGGAATCCTACGTCTTCCTATCTGTGGCGCAACATCATCCCGCACCTGAGCCAGCAGGGTCGATGCATTGCGGTTGACCTCATCGGGATGGGAAAGTCCGAGCACCCGGACATTGAACACCGCTACGACGATCACTACCGCTACCTGTGCGGGTTCATGGACGCACTCGGAATTGATTCGAACCTGACCCTCGTGATCCACGACTGGGGCTCGGGCCTTGGTTTTCGCTGGGCCCGTAAGCACGCCGGCAGCGTCAAGGGGATCGCCTTCATGGATGCGATGATCAAGACCATGTCGCTGAACGACATGCCGGGGAGTCTAAAAGTGGCATTTCGCATGATGCGCGCCCCGGTTCTCGGGTGG
>JBLHLC010000051.1:0-22917 GCA_047619685.1 Rhodothermales bacterium | reverse complement strand
CCCGGCTCCGGCCCCGGCTCCGGCTCCGGCTCCGGCCAGCAGATGCCACCTGTCCCGATGAAAGTCATAGATCGCAGACTCGGAAAGGTCGTAGCGCCCGGTGTATTCAGACCCGTCGGCCAGAAATGCTCCGTAGGGTCCGATGCTGAGGGCCACGAGGGGCCGGATCCGATCGGAACCCTGATCAAACCCGTCGCGGGCCTGAATAGCCACGTCAACTGCACCCCGCATCAATCTCCGGGCGTCGTCCGCAGAATACCCACGCGCCTCGATCCCCGGGAGGGACGCCTGGTAGGTGCACGTGGCAATCACATCGGCGCCAGCCTCCAGGAACGCCCGATGGACGCCGTGCAGGATCGGCAGGCCATCTATCAGGACCCTCGCCGACCACAATGGGTCATTCAGGTCGGCGCCGGCCTCGGAAAGAGCCGTCCCCAGCCCTCCGTCAAGAAGCACAAAACCCTGACGTTCCAGAAAAGGCGCGAAGGGACTCGCGAGCATGTCAGGTCCGGAGGTAGGAGGCGCCGTTCACGTCCAGGATAGCGCCTGTCGTGAAAGGGGCGCCCGCCAGGTAAAGGATGGCCTCCGCGACCTCCTCCGCAGTCGCCACTCTTCCGAGCGGGCTCTGCGCCCGGATGCCCTCTCCTTCCGGGCCCGCCAACCTGTCCGCCGTCCCTTCCGTCTGCACAAATCCAGGGGCCACGGCGGCCACCAGGATGCCATGCGGGCCCAGCGCCAAGGCCAGGGACTGCGTCAACGAGTTCAACCCGGCCTTGGAGGCGCCGTAGGCCGGCATGTTGGGTTCGCCACGAAAGGCACCCCGTGAGGACACATTGATGATAGCACCGCCACGGCTGGCCTCAATCATATGCCGCGCCGCATGAAAACAGATCTCCGCAGGCCCACTGAGGTTGCCAGCCAGAATGCGCGTCCAGTCCGCCCGCCAAGTCTCCAGGTCGGTCGTGGCGATGGGGTGATGCCCACGCACGGCCGCATTGTTGACCACCACGTCCAGGCCGCCCAGGCCTTGCACGGCGGCCCGTACAATTTCGGCCGGCCCATTCGGACTGCCCACGTCGCCGCGTACGAGGATGTGCCCGGAGCCGCTGAGCCCGGCAAGCGTGACCTCGGCGGCCGCGCGTCCTGCCAGATATCCGACAGCGACGCGGGCCCCCAAAGCCGCAAACAAGCGGGCCACGGCCCTGCCGATACCCCTGGAGGCACCGGTCACCAGGACCGATTGACCCGAAAAATCACTCATCTATTCTGTAGCAACATATTCCCCCGCGGCTGCTTGCGGCGCGGGTTGTTCAGCTTGGTCGGGATGTCGAAACGGAATTGGCCATCGCGCTTGTAGACCACGCCATCCTTCATGACGAAGGCGACACCGTAGAGCGCGTGAATATCGGCCAGCGGGTTCTCGGCCATCGCGATAATGTCCGCGTTGTACCCCACCTCCGTACGACCCGAATTGGCTCCCAGAAGATCGGCCCCGTTCATGGTGGCCATCCGCAAAATGTGCGCGTTCGGCAGACCCGCATCGATGTAGCTGTCCAGGAAGCTGATGGTTTGCTCGCCTCGGGTTTTCCCTTCCTCGTAGTAAACCATGTCAGACCCAAACGCCATGTTCACGCCCAACTCGTAGGCCCGCTGGTTACGCTTGATGTTGGCCTGGTACCGTGCCTCACCCAGTCTGGATGCCGGGAAGTCCGTGCCGACCAGGTAGGTGCCGCGTTTCACCATTTCCGCCCAGCTTTCCTCTGTCGGAGCCCAGCCGTGCTCGATGGAGTCGACGCCGCCGTCCACGGCTATCTGAATACCTTCAGGGGTGCCCGCGTGGGCCATGACTTTGACGCCCATGGCGTGTGCTTCCTTCACCGCCACCTGGACGTCCTCGACGGAGTAGTAGTAGGGCTGATTGTCGATGATCAGCTTTATAAACGTGGCGCCGTAGTGCACGTTCTCACGGACCGCGCGGATGATTTCCTCGTGGGAATCGGCGTAGAAATACTCAGGTTCTCCCAGAGCCGGCTTCTCCGGGTTCATCTGAAACTGCCCACCGAAGGGCGCAATCATCCGCCCCGCAGTCACCATGTTCGGGCCTGGAATCCATCCACCCTGGATGGCGCGTCGCAAGGTCACGTCCCCGTACAGGCCGTTGTTGCCGGTGTCGCGAACCCAAACAAAGCCCGCTTCCAGCATCGCCCGCACCATCATGGTACCCTGGGCCACGCGCATGGGCGTATCCTCGATCAGCGAGGCGTAGTAGTAGGAACCGTGGTCATCGATGTCCGACCCGTCCATCTCCATCAGGGCGAGATGGGTGTGTGAGTCGATCAGGCCCGGCATGACATAGGAGTCACTGAGATCGATGACTTCTGCCCCGGCAGGGGCGCGGACACTGGCGCCAACCGCCGTGATCTTTCCGTCTTCAACCAGAATGGACTGGTTGTCGACAATTCGTCCGTTTACGACATCAACCAGGTGACCGGCCCGAATCACAACAGTTTGGGCTGCCGCCGGAGCGGCGGCCAGGATGAATGCTAAGAGGAGCAACGAGATACGCATTTGTGGGAGGTGTTGGTGGTAGCGTTGGAAATAAGGCCGGGGATTCAGCTTCCCGGGAGCCACCTGGGGTTGCTGTCTGAATGCTCCAGGTCATTGGTCAAATTGGTGAGTCCCGTTCCGTCCGGCCGGACAACGTAGATATCCATGTCGCTGCCCTGGTCCGGCGGCCGCCTTGTAACAAAGGTGATCCACTCACCATCGGGAGACCAAGCCGGGGCCAGGTCTTCTCCTTCATGGACCAAGATTCTGTGCACTCCAGATCCGTCTGCGTTCATCAGGAACAGGTCCCCGTCCCCATCGCGATAGGAAGCGAAGACCAGCTGAGTCCCGTCTGGCGAATACGATGGAAACTGGTCTGTGTCAGGATGATTTGTCAGACGAACGGCGTCGGCTCCATTGATGGAAGCGTAAATCTCGTAGTTGCCATCGCGATTGGAATACCATGCGATGCTCTGCCCGTCCGGAGAATACCAGGGATGCGAATCCGTGGAGTCGTGGTTGGTGACCTGCACCACGTCTGAACCGTCAGCCGCCATCGTGTACACGTCGACATCTCCGTCCCGATTGGAATCAAAGGCAATGCGAGTGCCAGCCCCATTCCACGTGGGGTCGATATCCGAGTCGGCACCGTGGGTCAAGCGCCTGGCGTCAGATCCGTCTCTGGCCATGGTATAGATTTCGAGCGTGCCATCACGCCGCGTCAAGAACGCGATTCGTGTCCCATCGGGTGAGCCCATGGGGTGGTAGTCCAGGGAGTCATGGTTCGAGATATTCTCGACACCCGAACCGTCCACCCCCATCGCCCAAACCTCGGTGTTGCCCGTGCGATTGGACTGGAATACTATTCGATGCGGGTATACTTCTTCCGCTTGCGGCTGGGCGCAACCGGCCGCTACGAGGACTGCTAGGATCAGGGAGGGTCTCATGTCTTTTCTCTGCTAGTTGCACGCAATGGTACGCTCGGATGCTCTGAAAACCCATCAGTAATAATCGCGGGGGTGTTTGGTGTAACTAATATCCTCCTCTGTCATCCAACACCGCATGATCTACTTCCTGCTTGCCCTTCTCCTGCAAAGTCCCTCCCGCCAGGACTACGCCACGCTGTTTTCCTCTGTCCTTCAGGAGTCACTGACTGTCGAGGGCCTGGTGCACTACGACATCCTGGCTGCCCACCCAGCGTGGCCGGAGGTGGTGGCCGGGGTTGAACTGTTCGACTTCAGGCTGGCCGAGAGCGACGGAGCAAAGCTCGCTTTCTGGCTGAATGCCTACAATGTCCACATGCTTAACGCAGTCTCGAAAAAGCCGGGCCGCAGGAGCGTCATGGGGCTTGATCGGGGCGCGACGTTCTTCAAAAGGCCGGTCAAGGTGGCTGGCCAGATGCTCACGCTTGACCAGATCGAGCACGCCATTTTGCGCGAGGGTGACGCCGCGTTTGCCGCGCTGCGTCCAGCCACGTTTGACCCTCGCATTCATGTCGCACTGAACTGTGCAGCGGTCTCCTGTCCCCGGCTTTGGCCCGTAGCGTTTAACGAAGCTTCTCTGGATGCGCAACTGGACAGAGCCATGCGAGCCTTCGTCAACAGCCCGAACCACTTTCGGGTGGAAGCTGGACGCCTGGTAGCCTCGGCCCTCCTGGAGTGGTTTGCCGCCGACTTCGACAGAGCAGGAATGCCCGCGGGCGACTTTCTCCTTTCTCATATGTCTCCGGACCGGCCGCAATACGAGGAGCTGGAATCCCTCCTGACCGGCCGGGCATCCGCGGCGATTGCCAAAGAGGGCGCCAAGTTCAACTATGACTGGACCGTGAATCGGGCGCAGTAGTCGCGGCCCCGACACAAGGCCTCAGCCCTCAGCCCAGGCCCTCATCACGCGGCCCCGACACGAGGCCTTACTAGTTGCCTCCCAGCCTCTCATCCAGAAGCTTGCCGGCTATGCGGGAGAAATCAGACTCCGTGATGATCCCCACCAACTGACCGTCTCGGACGACGGGCAGGGCCCCCACCTTGCGCTCGCGCATGAGGTTTATTGCCTTTATTGTCGAGGTCGTCGGCTCCACAAACACCGGGTTCGTGATCATGATGTCGCGAACGGTGACGTCTTCGTAGGCCCCGGCCCCACCGTCCTTGTTGGACAGATATCGAAGGATCTGGCCGTGGGTTACCAGGCCGACGAGGGCGTGCTGCTTGTTCTCCACCACGACGTGCCGGATGTTGCGCCAGTCCATGAGCACTGCCACAAACTCCACCGACTCGTCTTCGTGGACCGTGAACAGATCGGTAGACATGTAGTGTTCCACACGGGTCTCCCTGAGCCTCTTCAGGGTGGTGCTTTCCCCGAGCGAGGCAAGCGCCCACTCATGTCCCGGTGCGCCCGTCTCCTGGCGGGCAATGGTGGCCGAAACCAACGCGTCAAGACGCTCCGAACGCGTGCCTCCTTCTCGCTTCATCGCCGCCAGCGATGCCAACTGCCAGTGAGCTCCGTTCTTTCCGGACGAGACACGGGCCTCCAGCACGTCCAGGTAGCGATCGATGTCAGCCCCATCCACCCCTGCGCCCCGCAGGCCTTCCCGGGCGATGGGAATCAGGATGTCGCAAATCAAGTCCGGCGCCGGGTAGCGGCCGCCGTCAATCCACAGTAACTGAGAGCCCAGACCGAGCCGCGCGGCAGCCACAAAATTGGACTGCGCCTCGTCGAACTCCATGAGTGGTCGGATGTCCGGGACACTCTTGGTCAGGCCCAGAACCAGCCCAAACCAAAAGGCTGAATTGGCAACCTCGTCTATCACACTCGGCCCCGATGGCAGAATCCGGTTCTCAATTCGAAGGTGTGGTTTGCCGTTGGCTACCCCGTAAATCGCCCTGTTCCATCTGTAGACGGTTCCGTTGTGAACGCCTAGAGCCTTGAGTTTGGGGATCTGTCCATTTCGGAGCGTCTCGAACGGATCGTCAAAATCGCTGGTCATGATGACCCGGAACCGCGCGATGTCCTCCTTATAGAGTTCGGTTACCGATTCATTCACCCAGCACGAACCAAAGTGCACCCTGGGACTCATCTCCCTGAGATACAGGTTGCTGGAGCGCGTGTCCACCGCCTGCTGGAACAGCGCGATGCGGGTTTCCTGCCACAGGCGCTTGCCGAAGAGCGTCGGCGAGTTAACCGAGGCTGCCAGAACCGGGGCTGCAATGAGCTGCGCCACGTTGTAGGCGTGCGCAAAGTCTTCGGGATCAACCTGATAGTGGGTTTGAAACGACGTATTACACCCCTCCACCATGATGTTGTCATGCTGGAAGAAGAGTTCGTCCGTTCCCCGGATGGCGTACTGCGCCGGACCCGATCGCAGCCCCGAGATGGCGTCGTTCAGCGCGTAATAGCGGGGCATCGGAGACATGTTCTCCAGGCCCAGGTCAGAAAGGTGAAGCGTCGGCAGAATGCCCGTCATCACTACTCTCGCACCGACCTGTCCCGCCAGGCCACGGACCACGCCGAGAAGTTCATTGATCTCGGCCTCCATCTTGTTCAGGCACGATCCGCCCAAAAGGTGAGGCTCCAGATTCACCTCAAGATTGAACCTGGTCAACTCGGTGACTATCCGCTCATCATCGGTTAGGGCCAGAAGCTCCTCGACCAGATTGGCGGGCTGACCGCTCGGGTCAACAAGGAACAGCTCCTGCTCCGCACCAATCTTGCTGACTCCCGTCTCGAACATGCCCTTTGACAGCATGTGTTCCAGCGCGCGCACGTCCTGGATGACTTGCCGGGTGAAGCGACGGGTGGCCGCTGGGTCAACGTTGTGCTCGACGTTATGCTCTCCCATGACAAGTGGTTTGGGGCGAAATGGTGACTCTCGCTATGAGAGTTCAGGCTTAAGGTGCGGTCAAAGTCCCGTTCAACGAAATAAACGGCTCGGGACGGGGACTTCTGCATTGCCGCCGCCAGAAACTTGCGCCGCAGCCTCACGTTTTTGACACATGCGAACGCGACTCCACCGATTCCTTCCGGCTTTGCTTCTCGTTCTGGCCGGCAGCGGAGACGCCTCGGCACAGGGCGCGGTTGATCCCGAGATCGCGGCTTCCCGGCTCCTGGTTCGCGGAATGACCCGAGCCTTTTTGGGTGATTTGGACGGTGCTCTGGAGTTCTACGACCAAGCGCTTCGTTTTCGGCCGGATGACCCCACCCTCCAGGCAGCCCTGGCCCAGATCTACGTCGCCAAGGAGGATGTCGTTCAGGCCAGTTTCTACGCGGAGAGGGCGGTATCCCTGGCCCCGGACCGACCTGAAAATGTTCGGCTTGTTGCAGAACTACGGGAGTCGACGGGCGACGCTGTCGGTAGCCTGGAGGCGTACAGCACCCTCGTGGCACTGATTCCGGGAGATTTGGGCGCCAGGATTGCGCGCGCCAGACTCCTGGCCGGCCTCGAACAACGATCCGCGGCCCTGGAGGCGTTCCTCGAGGCCGCTGCGCTAGGCCCCCTGCCCGAGGACGTGCTTGTTGATGTCCTGGAAGTTCAAATGACGCTGGGGGAACTGGACGATGCGTTGGCGACCGTCGGGCAACTCATCACCATTGAGCAGACGGCGTCCAGACAACGGATGCGCGCGGAGATCCTCGTCCGGCTCGGCCGGGACCAGGAAGCGGTCTCAGCGTTTCTTCGGGCCCTGGAGATTGAACCAGAAGACCAGGAAACTCTCGCTGCGCTTCAAGCCCTGGCACCGGACCAGCTTCCGAAGCCGTTGGACGCGGCCGGGCCGACCCCGGAGTCCGCTGCCGTCGCGGCGGTCGAAGCTGAGGAGGACCTCAGGAATCTCGGGCGCCGCCTGCGCGCCGTGGATCTGAATCTGGCTGTGCGAGATCTGGATACCGCGCTTCGCCTGGTGGAAGACGGACTGCTCTTTTTTCCCGGTAATGCCGAGGTCGTTCTTCAGGCTGTCGAGGTATACCTGCATCGCCTCGATCCGGCTCAAGCAATGGGTGTCCTGACAGGGCAGGAATCACTTCGTGACGACGCGGACTGGACGCAGACCGTCTTGGCAGGACGAGGGGTTATTGAATGGCTTCAGGGCGCCGACACTGCGTCTATTGAGGTTCCGACGGAAGGCCCCGGAATGGCCTGGGCTGCGATTTCCGGCGCCGATACCAGGGGCGCTCTTCTCACGGGTCCGTCCGCCCGCTTGGGGGCCGCACTCATCATGTCCCGGGCCGAAAGCGCCGCACCGGCCGCGGCTGACCTGGACCATGACTTGAAGTCTTCCCCGGGATCGGCGCTTGAATGGCTCGTCCTGGGTGACCTCTGGGAGGCGGCGGGGCGGCGACAGCGCGCTCTGGATGCCTGGAGGACCGCTCTTGCCTCGGCACCCGAAAGCCCCGTCGTGCTTTCGAGGCTGCAATAGTATGACCAGACTCGCGGCAGTCGGCCTTCTGATAGGCCTTGCGGGGTGCGCTGCCTCGCGCAGAGTGCCCGTGGTACCACCCAGCGAGGGGTTTCCGCACCACAGTTTGGACGAAGTCATAGCACGACTCCCCACGCCCGATTCGCTATGGGGCAGCTTCTCGGGCGACATGGCCGTCGCATACAGCATGCCCGGGGATCGGGGAACGCTGAATGCAAGGATCAGCTACCGCCGGGCCGATTCGGTACTGATCAGATTTCGGGCTCCGCTCGGGATTGAGGTGTCCAGGGCGCTCGTCACCGCGGACTCCATGTTTGTATTCGACCGCCTCAAGAAGACCCTCTATTTCGGCCTGCGTGAGGTGGCGGATGACATGCTACCGGTCGGCTTCTGGCGCTCGGACGTGGCAGCGTCCGTCTTCGGGTACGACGACCTCTCGGGCGAGTCCTGGGACATGGAGGCTGACAGCAGTTTCTACACGCTGACTTCCCGCGACGGGCTCCGCAGTGTCATTGTGGATCCTGGCCGATGGCGCATCGTGGCCTCGGACCTGCGCGACTCTGCGGGCATGATTGTTGAAAGACGGAGGTTCACCGACTTTGAACAGATCGACGGACTGTACGTGCCCCGCCGAATCGTGACCTCCAGGCTGGACAAAGATGTCCGGGCCAGCATCTCGATTCGCAGGATCACCCCACAACCCGACGACCTTTCGTTCGATCTCGGATTACGCTCCGATACCCAACGAATCCCCGTCTACTAATCGTGAAAAGGCGTTTTTGGCTCGCTCTGCTGCTCTTGGTCGTCGCGACTCCCGGATACCTACACGCCCAGGCAGACCGGTCCGACGCCACCGACCGCCGACTGGCGTTCCAGACCAACCTGGATGACCTCCGGTCCAGGATCTCAGACGACGAGAAGCAGCTCGATAGGAACAAGGCCGCGGAAACTGCTTCCCTTCAGATGTTGAACCGGCTTGACCGGGACATCGCGGTGCGCAAGGAAGTGGTCCGGACGTTTGAAAACCGGATCGTGCAGCTGAGAGTGGAGCGAGACTCTGTTTTTTCTCAGGTGCGAGTCTTATCCAGGCAAATTGAGGCGCTCAAAGAGGAATACCTTGCGCGGGCAACCCACGCCTACAAGTACGGCAGGCTGAACGACCTCGCCCTCATCTTTTCGGCGGGTTCCATCAATCAGATGTTGGTGCGGGTGAATTACCTGACCCGTTTCAGCGATGCCCGTCGAGATCGGGTGGAGAAAATGCGCTCCTCGACGACAGCCCTGGAAGCGCGGCGAGCCGCGCTGCTGGAGACACTGGCGCACACGGAGGTCACCCTTGGACAATCTGTTCGAGAGCAGGAGCAACTCTTCGACCTGAAAAACAACAGGCAACGTGTGGTCGCTGACCTCCGCAAGAAATCAGGGGAACTGGAGCAACAGCTTGAAAAGCGACGTGCGGCCGAAGAGGCCTTGACCAATCAGCTTACAGCGTTACTTGCCGCTGAGCGGCGGCGCACGGACTCCGCGGCGCCTTCCAGCTACGACGCTGCGGAATACGCCGCGCTTACCGGATCTTTCGAAACCAATCTGGGACGGCTACCGTGGCCTGCCAAAGGCACCCTGGTGGAGCGCTTTGGAGTCCAGGTGAACGCGGAGTACGGGACTCGGACAACCAATCAAGGCATTGTCGTTGCTACCTCTCCTGGTGCCGATGTGCGAGCCGTCTTCGAAGGCCGTGTCATTGGAATTGATGTGATGCCCGTCTACGGGAAGTACATCATGGTTTCGCATGGAGACTATGTCACAGTCTACGGCAACCTGTCCACCGTGCTGGTTACCGCACAGCAGCGGTTGACGGCAGGGCAGCTTGTCGGAAAGGCAGGTACCAATTCAGAACCGTACGGATCAGGATACTTCTTTGGCTTGTCGAAGGACGGGTTTGTCGATCCGGCGCGCTGGCTTCGATAGTACTCGCGAGATCCGCACCTCGCCCGACTCATACTCGCCCTTGCGGTTGGCCCGTGCCCGGTAGGCTTTCCTCCCCCCTCTGCCCGCCGTAGCTTCGACACATGGCCAGACGCGCAGTCATATCAGAGCAGAAAGTCCGTGACGCACACCGAAGCGGTCAGGGCTTTATAGCAATACCCGACAAGGCGCTCATCACGCCCCTTGCTCGTGATGCTGCTCGCGAACTGGGCGTGGAGTTCCGTAGCGCGGCCGATCATCCCGACGCCCCGCCTCCCCCGCCGTCCGGCCCCCGCGCGGTGGCCATCGGCAGCGATCACGGCGGATTTGCACTCAAGGCCGAGATCATCCCTTTCGTGGAGCAACTCGGCTGGTCAGTCCATGATGTGGGCACCCACTCGGACGCGGCCTGCGACTACCCCGATTTCGCCTACAGCACAGCCAGAATGGTGGCAGACGGCCGCGCCAGGTTGGGCATCATGATCGACGGCGCCGGACTCGGCTCGGCGATGGTCTGCAACAAGGTATACCGCATAAGGGCTGCCTCGCCGTACAACGAGTTCACCGCCTGGAACGCGCGCGCCCACAACGATGCCAATGTCGTCACGCTGGGAAGCCGCACGCTGGGCATCGAGATCTGCAAGGCCATCGTCCGGGTCTTTCTTGAAACGGACTTCGAAGGCGGGCGCCATGCCAAGCGCGTCGGCAAGATTGCAGACGTAGACGAGGCCTATCGCGGCAAGACGTAGGGGGCTGTTGAATAAGCCCCCGGTCCCCGAGACTACCCGTTGAGCAGCAGGAAGACGCCCGCAGCCAACGCCCCGCCCATCATGGGTCCGACTACCGGAATCCAGGCGTAGCCCCAGTCGCTGTCACCCTTTCCATGAATCGGCAGCAGCGCGTGCATGATGCGCGGCCCCAGATCCCTGGCCGGGTTGATCGCGTAACCCGTGGTACCCCCGAGCCCGAGGCCAATTACCAGCACCAGGAGCCCCACTGGCAAGGCGTCCAGCGCACCGAGGCCAACCTCCGGCGAGGCGATGTAGAGCACCCCAAATACCAGCACGAAGGTGCCGATAATCTCCGAAATCAGGTTATTCAGGGTGTTCGGGATGGCCGGTGCGGTTGAGAACACAGCCAATTTCGCATCGGCGCTCTCCGTCGCCGCAAAATGGGGGCGATAGTGCACCCAAACCAGTGTGGCGCCCAGAGCCGCGCCCAACATTTGCGCCGCGATGTAGGCAGGCACCTGCGCCCAGGCAAATTTGCCCGCCAACGCCAGCCCCAGAGTCACAGCCGGATTCAGATGCGCCCCGCTGACCGCCGCGGCAGTGAACACACCCACAAAAACCGCCAGGCCCCACCCCACCGTGATGACAATCCAGCCGCCGTTGTGACCATAGGTCTCCTTGAGGACCACGTTGGCGACAACGCCATTCCCAAGTAGGATCAGCAGACCGGTGCCGACAATTTCTGCAACAAAAGGAGTCATGGTTTTCGCACAGGCTTATTGAGGCCGGCGGCCTCGTCAATCACTTTCCTTCCGAGGTCTGGATAGTCGGTAATCAGGCCATCCACGCCCAGATCAATGAGACGCCGCATGGTAGCCTCGTCGTTCACCGTCCATGGGATCACGCGCATGCCTGCCTCATGGAGCTGCAGCACCATCGCTGAATTCACCCGGCGATGGCTCGGACTGTAGGTGGCTGGAGAAAAGGACAACTGCGCCAGGTTGGTGGCCACACTCGCAATGTTGTCAACCAGATAGGACAATGTCTGTCCGGCGTCGCGTACGTGCATGGCTTCCAGTGCCCGGGGATCGAACGACTGGATGGTTGTCCGGTCCCTGATGCCTTCCCCAGTCACCACACGGTGCAGCAACTCCGCATACCGTTCTGGCGAAGGGTGATATATACCGTCCCAGGCTGGCCGTGACTTTATCTCAATGTTGTATTTCACCGTTTGGCGACCGTGGTCCTTGGCCCACTGCTCGATTGCCCGAATCGCGTCTACCAGAAGCGGCTTGGCCACCGGCGCCCTTTGCTGACGTGGGAACGTCGGATTCCCCCGGCTTCCGCACTCGAACAGTGCGACCTCGTCGGAGGCCATCGTGTAGATATTCAGATCATGCTCCTCCTGTTCAGTGACGGCTGAGCCGTCCGGCTTGGAGCAGATCCTGGCCGAGAAGAAAGGCTCATGCGAAACCACCACCTTTTCGTCTGCAGTGATCACGGCATCCATCTCCATGGTGTCCGCGCCGGCTTCCAGGGCCCGGATAAAGGCGGGAATCGTGTTCTCTGGCATGAGCCCGCGCGCGCCCCGGTGTCCCTGCAACTCCACGGACGCCGTGGGCAATCCTGCCATCCCGGAGTGACAGGCGGCCATGGCGAGAAGGCAAAATGCCACAGCCGCGGTTCTGGGAACCCCAATCATGCCCCTTCTTCCTCCCAGCCGCGGGACCGTCCGAGGGCCTTGGTCCAGCCGTCAACCAACTTCTGGACGGCCGCCGCCGGCATTTCCGGCTCAAACTCTTTTCCCACCTGCCACTGCTCCGAAAGCTCGTCTGCACTCTCCCAACATCCCACCGCCAATCCGGCCAGATAGGCGGCTCCAAGGGCCGTGGTCTCCAGCACCGTGGGCCGGACGACAGTCACTCCCAGGACATCGGCCTGAAACCCCATCAAGAAGTCGTTGGCGGTCGCGCCGCCATCCACCCGGAGTTGTTTGACCGAAACGCCTGAATCCGCCTCCATGGCCTTGATCACGTCTGCGGTTTGGTAGGCGATGCTCTCCAGCGCGGCCCGCGCAAAGTGGCCGGCTGTCGTCCCGCGGGTGATCCCAACGATCGTGCCTCGTGCGTAGGGGTCCCAGTGAGGGGCGCCCAATCCGGTAAATGCGGGGACGAGGTACACGCCGTCATTGCCATCGACGGTGGCGGCAAGCGCCTCGACCTCGGATGCCTCCTTGATCAGCCCCAGCCCATCCCTCAGCCACTGGACCACGGCGCCGGCCACGAAGACGCTCCCTTCCAGCGCATAGTTGGTCACGCCGTTGATCTGCCAGGCGATGGTAGTCAGCAGATTGTTGTCGGACGCCACCGGGTTCTCCCCGGTGTTCATCAGCATGAAACAGCCCGTGCCGTAGGTGTTTTTCACCATTCCGGGCTCCGTGCACTGTTGGCCGAACAGGGCCGACTGCTGATCTCCCGCAATCCCTGCAATGGGAATGCTTGAGCCGAACAGGCCGGCGTCCGTCTCTGCGTAGACTTCGCTGGATGAGCGAACTTCCGGCAAGACCGACGCGGGCACGTCCAGAATACCCAGCAATTCCGGGTCCCAGGACAGCGTCTTGATGTTGTAGAGAAGCGTGCGAGACGCATTTGTAACGTCCGTGACGTGCGTCCTCCCCCCTGTCAGGTTCCAGATGAGCCAACTGTCAATCGTCCCGAAGGCCAACTCTCCCGCCACGGCCCGCGCCCTTGCACCGGCTACGTTCTCCAGGATCCAGCGGACCTTCGTCCCCGAGAAATAGGGGTCCAGCACAAGGCCGGTGCGATCCCGAAACAGGTCCTCGTGTCCCTGGCTCTTCAGGCCCCCACAGAAATCCGCGGTCCGCCTGTCCTGCCAGACAATGGCATTGTGGACGGGTTGACCGGTCTTGCGGTCCCAGACCACCGTGGTCTCCCGCTGGTTTGTAATCCCGATGGCTGCGATGTCAGAGGCTGCCAAACCTGCCGCGGCCAAAGCCTCCACAGTCACCGCATACTGGGTCTCCCAGATCTCGGTGGCGTTGTGCTCGACCCATCCGGGCTTCGGAAAAATCTGTTCGAACTCCCGCTGCGCCTTCGCCCGAATATTCCCTTGCGTGTCGAAGACCAGCGCTCGCGAACTTGTCGTGCCCTGATCCAGGGCGAGGATATACTTCATGGTCATAAGGCAGCGAGGCGGCTTGTGCGGAAAGGCATGGCCAAGGACGTGTACGATCCTCAGAATACGGCTGGAGTTTTCAGCACGCCATTCACGAACTCGCGGGCCCGCCAGCGGTATTATCTGACTGACTCAAACCTTGAAATAGATCATGGCATCTACCTACGACGTCATCGTCATCGGCACCGGCCCAGGCGGCTACGAAGCGGCTATCCGCTCATCACAGCTTGGTCTGAAGACCGCTGTCGTGGAAAAGAACAAGCTCGGCGGCGTCTGCCTGAACATCGGCTGCATTCCGACCAAGGCTCTCCTGAAGAGCGCCGAGATGATGGAGAACGGCAGGCACCTGGAGGCCTACGGGCTGTCTGGCAAGGTCGAGGCGGACTTCGGCAAGGTCATAGACCGTAGTCGCGGGGTTGCCAGCAAGATGAACAAGGGCGTCACGTTCCTCATGAAGAAGAACAAGATTGACGTTGTTCTGGGGCACGCCACGCTGGCCGGAAACGGCAAAGTGGATATCGAGCCGTCCACAGACATGGACGGCAAGAAGATTGGTGAGAAGTCCAGCATCACCGGAAAGCACATCATTCTGGCAACCGGCGCCAGAGCGCGGGAGATTCCGCCGCTTCCAGTGGATGGCACCAAGATTCTGTCCTACAAGGAGGCCATGCTCCAGAAGACGCAGCCCAAGCGGCTGGTTGTTGTCGGGGCGGGAGCAATCGGCGTCGAGTTTGCCTATTTCTACCACAACATGGGGACGGAAGTCACCGTTGTCGAGCACATGGATCGTCTCGTCCCCATCGAGGACGCGGAAGTCTCCAAGGAACTCGGCCGCACCTTCCGCAAGATGGGTCTGAAGGTGATGACCTCGACCCAGGTCCAGAGCGTGGATACCAGCGGCAAGACGCTGAAGGTCACGCTGAAGACGGCCAAAGGTCAGGAGGTCATTGAGACCGATCAGGTTCTCTCGGCGGTTGGCATCGTGGGCAACGTGGAAAACCTCGGCCTGGAGAAGCTTGGCATCAAGACGGATCGCGGATCCATCGTCACGGACGGCTTTGGCCGCACCAACGTGCCCGGCGTCTACGCAATCGGAGACGTAGCTGGACCGCCGTGGCTGGCTCACAAGGCATCGCACGAAGGCATCAACTGTGTCGAAAAGATCGCCGGCCTGGATGTGCACGAATTCCAGACGGACAACATCCCCGGCTGTACCTACTGCCAGCCGCAGATTGCGTCCGTGGGGCTTACCGAGGCCAAGGCATTGGAAGCTGGCCATGACATCAAGGTGGGTAAATTTCCCTTTGCCGCGTCCGGCAAGGCTTCAGCTTCCGGTCACACCGACGGGTTTGTCAAGATCATCTACGACGCCAAATACGGCGAACTTCTGGGCTGCCACATCATCGGGTATGATGCGACCGAGCTGATTGCAGAAGTCGTGACCGCGCGAACCCTGGAGACCACGGCTCATGAGATCATGGAATCCGTGCACCCGCACCCGACGCTTTCGGAAGCTATAATGGAGGCTACCAAGGCGGCCTACGGCATGGCCATCAACGTGTAGCAGGGCCCAACACCCACTGGAAAGCCCCGGTCGCTGGCTAGCGGCCGGGGCTTTTTGCATATTGGGCGCATCGATCCCCCCGCCGTGCCATGACCAGATCCGTCTTACTGCTTTCGTTTCTACTGGGCTGCGCTGCCACACCCGATTCGGCAGACGTCACCCCGTCGGCCGACTTGGCCCCGGTTATCCAGAAGCTGAGTGCCTTCATCCAGCATGAGATGGAGTCCAAAGGACTGCCAGCCCTTTCAATTGCCCTGGTGGACGACCAACAGATGGTCTGGGCGACAGGGTTTGGCGGGGCGCGGCCAGGTGTCCCCGCCGACGCTTCGACCATTTACCGGGTAGGGTCAGTTTCCAAACTGTTCACCGACCTGGCCGTAATGCAGTTGGTGGAACGCGGCGTGCTTGACCTGGACGCACCCGTGACCGACTATCTGCCAGATTTCCAGATTGCCCAGGACCTGCCTGCCGACGCCCCGACCCTGAGGCAGCTGATGTCCCACCGCGCCGGCATCGTCCGGGAGCCAGCTGTGGGTAATTATTTTGCAGATGACGCGCCCACCCTTGCGGCCACCATCCAGAGCCTGCGCGGTACGCCTCGTATATACCCTGCCGAGAGCCGGGTCAAGTACTCCAACGCCGGCATCGCGACGGTGGGTTACGTCCTCGAAACAACGCAGGAAACGCCTTTTACAGACTACGTCCAACGTGCCGTTCTCCAGCCCCTGGGCATGACGGCCAGTGCCTTTGCGCCAAACTCCGCCACCTCCGCCCGCCTTGCCGAAGCGCGCATGTGGAGCTACGACGGGCGGGACTTCCCGGCACCGACATTCGAACTCGGGATGTCGCCGGCCGGTAGCATGTATGCCCCGGTGACCGACCTTGGGCGATTCATGAGCGCGATTTTCGTGGCAGACCCGGCGCTTGGGATCTCTCCGGAGACGCTTGCCGAGATGCTCAGCCACCAGTTTGAGGAGGGTTCAGGTTTTGGGATCGGGTTCTCGCTCGGGACGATGGACGGACACGAATACGCGGGACACGGTGGCGCCATTTACGGTTTCGCCACCCAACTCGGAATGCTTCCTGAAGAGAAGCTCGGCGTGGTAGCCGTAACCACGATGGACGTCGCCAACACGGTGGTCCGGCGGATCAGCGACTACGCGCTACGCCTCATGCTGGCCCATCGCGAAGGCCAACCCCTCCCGGATGCCGTCACCTCCGGGCCTGTGCCGGCCGACCTTGCCGGGGCCGCCGAAGGCGTTTTCCTGTTCCCTGACGGCCAGCGAACCCTTACCATCGTCGATCGCCGCATTGGTGGGGTTTGGGCCGAGATTGGCCGGGAACGCTATTTGCTCGGTGCCATTGGCGACACCTTGGTATTTGACGACCGTCATGGTTTCGGCGGTTTCCTCCTCCTTCAAGACGACAATCTCCTGGCGCGCGACGGAACCATACTGACACGAACCAGCGAGTGGCCGGGAGCGATGCCTCCCGCTCCCAAGCCCGCCTTCCAGGATTTGGTCGGTGAGTACGGATGGGATCACAATGTCCTGTTCATCTACGAGAAGAACGGCCTGCTCCACGCGCTGATAGAGTGGACGGAAATGGATCCCCTGACCGAAGTCTCGCCCGACCGATTCGACTTCCCAGAAGACGGAGGCCTCTATCATGGCGAACAGATCGTATTTGAGCGTGCCGCCTCGGGTGACGTACTGGCCGCCGTCGCTGCTGGCGTGCGCTTTGAGCGACGCCGCGGTGCCGAGGCCGGCGAGACCTATACCATTGACCCCGTCCGGAGCATGGACCAGTTGCGACCGGCGGCCTTGGCCGCGACTCCGCCCGCGGAAAGCGGAGACTTCCTTGCGAGCGACCTGGTCGAACTGAACGAACTTGAGCCCGGCATCCGCTACGACATCCGGTACGCGAGCACCAATAACTTCATGCAGAGCGTCTTCTACACGGAGCCGCACGCCTTCCTTCAAAGACCAGCGGCCCAGGCTGTGGCCCGTGTGCATCTGGCCCTGGCAGAATACGGGTATGGACTACTGATTCACGACGCCTACCGGCCGTGGTTTGTGACCAAGATGTTCTGGGATGCCACGCCCCAAGACAAGAAGGAGTTTGTCGCGAACCCCGCCAACGGCTCACGTCACAATCGTGGTGCTGCGGTCGATCTGACCCTGTATGACCTCAAGACCGGAGAGCCAATTGCCATGCCGGGCGGCTACGACGAGTTCTCCGAGAGATCCTACTCGGACTACGTGGGTGGTACATCACGACAGCGCTGGCATCGCGAGTTACTCCGCAGCCTGATGGAGGCGGAGGGTTTCGACGTCTACCAGCAGGAGTGGTGGCATTTTGACCACCGCGACTGGAGGCGGTACCCCATCATGAACGACACGTTCGAAGAACTGGGAAACTAGTCCCGGTCCGGATCCACCAGGAAGTCCACCTGCCCGGTGGCTAGGTCATGCATGCCGCCGACAATCGTGGCCCGGCCCGTCTTGACGAGTTCGTTGATCACGGGACTCTTGGCCGCAATGTCCTTGACCGACTGTCGAACGTTGGCGAAGGCGACCGCCTGCACAAATTCGGCGTTGCTGGAGTCTCGCTTGCCCCGGACGCTGGTCGAGGCGACCGCCGGCGCGAGGTTCTTCAGCAGTCCGGTCAAGTGCCCCAGTCGTACGTCGTCGCAGGCCCCTTTTACCGCCCCGCATTCTGAATGGCCAAGAACAACGATCAACTTGGCTCCCGAAATAGCCGTCGCAAACTCCAGCGACCCCAGAATGTCGTCGTTGATGAAATTTCCCGCGATGCGGACGCTGAACAGGTCCCCGATCCCCGCATCGAAGATGAGCTCGTGTGGCACCCTGGAGTCGATGCAGCCCAACACCACCGCATAGGGAAACTGTCCCTCAGCTGTTGCCTGGATACTCAGCGCGTGATTCCGTTTTATGGGCACCCCGGTCAGAAAGCGTTCATTCCCGGCCACAAGGAGCGCAAGCGCCTCTGAGGACGTCAATTCCTTTTGGGCCGCCTCATTCAATGGTCCGCGGTGTGGCGGAGGGCCGTGATCGGCCGATTGGGCCCGGGATGCTGAGTGGTCCATTTGCTACCTGGGTCAGATTCTGTTATCGAATGACTCCGCCGGGCTCCCCGGTAGACTCTACGAGATGCAATTTCCCATCGCGGTCTTCCGCCATCAGGACCATACCCTGACTCTCAAGGCCCATCATGGTCCTCGGCGCCAGATTGGCCACCACGGACACGTGTTTGCCCACCAATTCTTCTGGCGACCAGTGCTTCGCCACGCCCGACAGGATCTGACGCGTTTCGAATCCCAGGTCTACCTGCAGTTTCAGGAGTTTGTTGGACTTTGGAACCGGCTCGGCGGATAGAATGACGCCCGCACGTAAATCCAATTTCAGAAAATCATCGAAGGCAATATCGCCCTTGCTGCCCTCGAATGGCAGGTCAGAGTCTGCTGCTTCGTCGTCCGCCGCCGGGGCTGTTGCGCGCAGTTTTGCGATCTGTGCTTCTATGACTTCGTCCTCGATCTTGGTGAACAGAATTTCTGGCTTGTTGACCGCTGCCCCTTCCCGTAGCAGGGGACTCCCCGCTTCTACCCAGCCAATTTCCCCCTGGGCCCCGGGCATTCCCGTGCGCACACTGGAAAGGTTCAATACCTGGCACATTGCCTTCGCCGTGTGGGGAAGCACCGGCTCAAGCAGTACCGCGAGCGAGGCGCAGAGCTGAAGCGAGATGTGAATCGTGTTTGCGCACGCCTCCGGGTTGGTGTTGCGCGTCTTCCACGGCTCTGTGTCGTTGAAGTACTTATTGCCCATGCGGGCCAGCGCCATGGATTCGAACACGCCTTCGCGGAATCGGAACGCGTCGTACGCGTCCCCTATTCGCTTCGGAAAGCCCGCGAGAGCCGCCAGCGTTTCCCGATCCAGATCTGAAGGGTTGGTCAGAGGCGGGACGACGCCGTCAAAGAATCGGTTGGCGAAAGTGAGAGCCCGATGCACGAAGTTGCCCAGCACGTCGGCCAGTTCGCTGTTGACCCTACCCTGGAAGTCTTTCCAGGAGAAGTCCGCGTCCTTGGTCTCGGGCAGCGTCGTGGCGAGCGCATACCGCAAGAGGTCCGGCTGGAAGTCCTCCAGGTACTCATGCAGCCAAACCGCCCAGTTGCGACTGGTTGAAAGCTTGTCTCCCTCAAGATTCAGGAACTCGTTTGCCGGCACGTTCTCTGGCAGGACGTAGTCCTCGTGCGCCATGAGCATGGCCGGAAACATCAGGCAGTGAAAAACAATGTTGTCTTTCCCGATGAAATGGAGGAGCCTGGGCTCTTCGCCGTCTCCTTTCTGCCAGTATTTGCGCCAGAGCTCCGGGTCTCCCTTGGCTTCGGCCCACTCCCTTGTGGCCGAGATGTACCCGATGGGCGCATCAAACCAGACGTAGATCACCTTACCCTCCGCGTCCACGCCCACCGCCTTGGCGACATCCTCGGGAACGGGCACCCCCCAGGGCACATCGCGGGTTATCGCCCGATCTCGCAGACCGTCCGCGAGCCAACTCTTGACCTGACCTAGGACGTTGGGCTTCCAGTCTGGCTTCGTAGCGATCCACGCTTCGAGACGATCCTGAAAATCGCCGAGGGGCAAGTACCAGTGCGTGGTCTCTCGCAACTCAGGCCGTGCGTCCGACAACGTCGAACGCGGGTCGATGAGCTCCATCGGGCTCAGCGCCGTTCCACACTTCTCACACTGATCGCCATAGGCGTCCGGGTTTCCGCAGCTCGGGCATGTGCCAACAACGAAACGATCCGCCAGAAAAATGCCTGCTTCCGGGTCAAAAAGCTGCTTTTCGGTCTTCGTGACAAACGTGTCTTTGCTGGCCAGCGTCCGGAAGAAATCCCTGCTCGTCTCTGCATGCTTGGGAGATGTAGTCCGACCGTAGTGGTCGAAGCTCATGCCGAATCGTGCGAAAGACTCCGCAATGACCGGATGGTAGCGATCGACTATCTCCTGTGCCTCTACTCCTTCCTTTCGGGCACGCACCATGATGGCAACGCCCATCTCATCGGAGCCGCATACGAAGACGATGTCGTGGCCAGCAATCCGCTGATAACGGCAAAAGATGTCCGCGGGCAGGTAGGCCCCGGCCAGGTGCCCAATGTGGATCGGGCCGTTGGCATACGGCAAAGCGGCCGTGACCAGCGTGCGGCTCGAGGCACCT
This sequence comes from Rhodothermales bacterium, assembly GCA_047619685.1. GTDB lineage: Bacteria > Bacteroidota > Rhodothermia > Rhodothermales > UBA10348 > JABDJZ01. The sequence continues at coordinate 2,269 of JBLHLC010000051.1, read as the reverse complement.
TGATTCGAGGCAGGAAGAGAGGACATGGGCGAGCTATTCAGTGATTGGATGCGGGTCGCAGAAACGATCCCTCCGCTTTCGCATCGAAGAACGCGATTCCCGGCTTATTGATGCCACGATCTGTGGATCTTCAACTGGGGATCGGATTTTGGGTCTTCAACCGTTCATCTGCGATACGCTCATGCTCCACGACCACCACGTAGCCATCATCGGCGCCGGCAACATAGGCCGAGCCCTCATCGGCGGCATGCTCAAAGGGCATGACCTCGAGCCGGCTCGCATCCGGGCCTCGCGGCGCAATCCCGATGCCCTGGCATCGCTCGTAGAGCAGTTTCCGGGAATACAGACATCTTTGGACAACCGGCAGGCCGTTCGCGGTGCCACTATTGTCGTCCTGGCCGTTAAACCGCAAAGCGCCTCCGCCGTCCTGGAGGAGATCCGGACGGAGTTGTCGGAAGGCACACTGGTCGTTTCAGTGTTGGCCGGACTCACCACATCGTCCATCGAAGAGGCGCTGCGAGGTAATCTGCCTGTGATAAGGGCCATGCCCAATACCCCCATGATCGTGGATAAGGGGGCCACTGCCCTGTCCGCCGGCACCTTTGCCGATGAGAACCACTTCGGCATGGCGCGCGCGCTTTTTGAAAGCGTCGGAATCGTGGAGACCGTACCCGAGTATCTCATGGATGCTGTTACGGGCCTTTCAGGAAGCGGGCCCGCGTACGTCTACATGTTTATCGAGGCCCTGACCGATGGCGGAGTCAAGCAAGGCATCCCGCGGGCGCAGGCTATCAGATTGGCTGCCCAGACCGTGTACGGGGCGGCCAAACTGGTGATTGACAGTGGAAAACACCCTGCCATCCTGCGCGACGAGGTCACCACTCCGGGCGGGACCGCCATCGCCGCAGTCGCAGATCTGGAGAGCCACGGCCTGAGGACCATGCTTATTGACGCGGTCGCAACGGCCACCGCGCGTAGCAAGGAGTTGGGTAACTAGGGAACGCAGACCGACCCGAGGCTTTGGACGGCCAAATGTTTCTGGTAATACCCGCCATAGATTTGCGCGACGGACACTGTGTCCGGCTCCGTCAAGGACTCTACGAGGACGAGACCGTCTATTTCGACGATCCCGTCAAAATGGCCAAGCTCTGGCGCGTCCAGAACGCCAAAGTCCTCCACGTTGTCGATCTGGATGCTGCCCTGGGAAAGGGAAAGGACAACCGGGATATAATCCGGGAGATCACCCAGAGCCTGGACATTCCGGTGCAGGTAGGCGGCGGCATCCGCACAATGGAAGATGTAGACGGCGCGCTGGAATGCGGCGTGCACCGCGTCATCATCGGGACCAGCGCCGTCCGAGACCCTGACCTGGTCTCCCTCGCCATCGAGAAGCACGGCGCATCCAAAATCGTGGTCGGGATCGACGCCAAGCATGGTGAGGTCAAAGTCCAGGGATGGACCGAAGCCAGTGGACTCGATGCCATAGAAATGGCGTTGGACATGGAAGCCCGAGGCTGCCGCCGGATAGTCTATACCGATATATCTCGCGATGGCACCATGGACGGTCCCAACCTAGACGCCTACCAGCGCCTGGGCTCGCGCCTTGGCCGATGTCGGATCACCGCATCCGGCGGCGTTGGCAGTTTCCACGACCTCCTTGCGTTGCAGGAGATGCAGACCAGCAAGATCGACTCCGTGATCGTGGGCCGCGCCCTGTATGAGAACATCTTCCCATGTCAGAAAACGTGGTGCTGGAATTACAAAGACGAAGTGGATCTAGACTGCTTTACGTCTGCGCAATCGAAGGGCGCGTAGTTCTCGGGGCTTTGTGAGGTGGTGATTCGGGGGCCTTGGCCCTTTTTTTATGCGATTTCGTTACGCCTGAGGGGTTTGGGGCCTCTATTCCTGGGGATCTCTACTTTTTTCCGATTTGCGTGTCGTGCTGGCGGAGGGTTTCCCGTTTCTCTAGGTGAAGCCACTATCCGGTTCCCCTTAGACCCACAAACCCATGACACGCCAGCTTACACTTCTCGCCCTCGTCTTCTTCGTCGCCACCCCAATGATCGGTTGCAGCCCGGACGCGTTCGTCGGAGCAGGCGATGATGTCGTTTGGGTCGGAGACGGAACGAACCAGGGATCTGATGGAACGAACCAAGGATCCGATGGAACGAACCAGGGATCTGATGGAACGAACCAGGGATCTGATGGAACGAACCAGGGATCTGATGGAACGAACCAGGGATCTGATGGAACGAACCAGGGATCTGAT
>JBLHLC010000050.1:0-25984 GCA_047619685.1 Rhodothermales bacterium | reverse complement strand
CCAACGGTACGCTGTCGGCGGTCTCGGGTAATTCGGTCACCTACACGCCTTCCGCAGGCTTCTCTGGTACGGACACATTCACCTACAAGGCCAACGACGGGCTTAACGATTCCAACACCGCCACGGCAAGCATCGTGGTGAATCGACCTCCGGTCGCGAACGCGGACGCGGGCGTGGTCGTGGCAGGCGGCGCTACGACGGGGAATGTGCTCACGAATGACACGGACGCGGACGGCGATGCGCTTACCGCCGCACTGGCCTCGAACGCGTCCAACGGCACCGCAACTGTCGCCACGAACGGTGCCTACACCTACACGCACGACGGCTCCGCCACGACGACTGACTCGTTTACTTACACGGTGTCCGACGGCAATGGGGGCACCGCGACCGGTATTGTCAGCATAACCGTGACCAACCAGGCGCCCACCGCCACCGATGTTTCGACTGCTACAGCTACGGCCACCGCTGTCACGGTCACCCTTGCGGCCACAGATCCTGAAGGGCTGCCGCTGACCTATTCGATCGTATCGACCCCGTCCAACGGGACGCTGTCCGCCGTAACGGGAGCGACAGTCATCTACACGCCGAGCGCTGGTTTCTCTGGCCCTGACACATTCACTTTCAAGGCGAACGACGGAATCAATGATTCCAACACGGCGACGGCAACGGTGGTCGTCAACGGACCACCGGTAGCGACTGGCGATTCGGGCACGGTCGTGGTAGGCGGGACTACCTCCGGCAACGTTCTGACCAATGACACGGACCCGAACTCAGATGCCCTGACGGCCGCCTTGGCAACGAACCCGGCAAACGGAGCGGCAACTGTAGCTGCCAACGGGGACTACACGTACACCCACAATGGCTCGGCCACGACGTCGGACTCTTTCACCTACACCGTTTCTGACGGCAATGGCGGGACTGCGGCGGGTACGGTCAGCATCACGGTAACAAATCAGGCGCCAACGGCCGTCGCTGTCTCTGCCGCAACGGGCCAGGAAACGGCCGTTGCAGTTACGTTCTCGGCTACGGACCCTGAAGGGCTGCCGCTGACCTACGCGATCGTAGCGAATCCATCGAACGGGACACTGTCGGCAGTTAGCGGCGCTTCGGTGACCTACACGCCTGGTGCAGGCTTTTCGGGAACGGACACGTTCACGTACAGAGCCAGCGACGGACTGAACAACTCCAACACCGCCACGGCGACCATCGTGGTCAACGGGACCCCGGTCGCGAACGCAGACGCGGGCCTGGTTGTGGTAGGTGGCGTGACGACGGGCAATGTGCTCACAAATGACACAGACCCGGACGGCGATGCGCTGACCGCCACGCTGGCTTCAAACCCAGCTAACGGCGCCGTCACCCTGGGCACCGACGGTGCCTATACGTACACGCACAACGGCTCGGCTACGACCAGCGACTCGTTCACCTACACCGTTTCCGACGGCAACGGCGGAACAGCTACAGGCACGGTCAGCATAACAACACAGAATCAGGCGCCAACCGCTGTGAGCGTGTCGGCGTCGACCGGGACGGCCACGGCTGTGGTCGTGACGTTTTCGGCGTCGGACCCGGAAAGCCAGGCGTTGGCCTACTCGATCGTAACGACTCCGTCCAACGGTACGCTGTCGGCGGTCTCGGGTAATTCGGTCACCTACACGCCTTCCGCAGGCTTCTCTGGTACGGACACATTCACCTACAAGGCCAACGACGGGCTTAACGATTCCAACACCGCCACGGCTTCGGTCATGGTGAATGGAGCCCCCGTAGCGAATGCGGATACCGGCACGGTCCTCTTTGGCGGCAGCACGTCCGGCAATGTCCTGACGAATGACACCGACCCCGATGGCGATGCGCTGACAGCCACGCTGGCCTCGAATCCCTCCAGTGGAACGGCGACCGTCTCCAGCAACGGCGCCTACACGTATACCCACAACGGCTCGGCCGCCACATCCGATTCGTTCACGTACACGGCCAACGATGGCAACGGTGGAACGGCCACGGGTACAGTCACCATCGCCGTCCAGAATCAGGCCCCGACCGCGCTCGATCTGTCCATATCGACCACCGAAAGCCGGTCTGTACCCATCGGGCTTTCGGCCACGGACCCCGAGGGGTCGTCGCTCACCTATTTGGTCGTAACCACAGTCACGAATGGGTTTCTGTCTCCAGTGGTGGGCAACTTCGTCACCTACACGCCCAACCCCGGCTTTTCTGGAAGCGACACGTTCACCTATAAGGCCAACGACGGCACCACTGATTCCAACATCGCAACGGTTGTCATCGTGGTTAACGGAGTCCCAATTGCGAATGGGGACGCGTTTAGCGTCGGGGTCGGCGGCAGCGTGGCAGGTAATGTCCTGAGCAACGATTCGGACCCGAACGGCGATGCCCTGACGGTGGCGTTGGCCACCAACCCGGTCAACGGTACGGCAACGCTGGCAAGCGACGGCGCCCTCACGTATACCCACAGCGGATCGGCCACCGCCAGTGATTCGTTCACCTACACAGTTACGGACGTCAACGGCGGAACGGCCACAGGTACGGTCACCATCACTGTTTTGAACCAGGCGCCGACAGCCAGCAATCTGTCTGCCCTTACGCCTGCGGGAGCCTCGGTCACGGTGACCCTTTCCGCGACGGACAGCGAGGGGTTGCCGCTGGTCTACTCGATCGTGTCGACTCCAACCAACGGGACGTTATCCGCGGTGGCCGGCACTGCGGTTACCTACACGCCTAACGGCGGCTTTTTCGGGACGGATACGTTTACCTACAAGGCCAGTGATGGGCTGAATGACTCGAATGTCGCAACAGTCACGGTGGTGGTGAACGGTGCTCCGGCGGTAGTATCGGACGCATTCTCTGTGATTCTGGGAGGCACGGTCTCAGGCAACGTCCTCGCGAATGACACTGACCCCAACGGAGACGCTCTGACGGCCGCTATCGCGGACGGTCCGTCCAACGGTACGGTGAGCCTGGAGTCGACGGGTCTGTTCACCTATACACACGACGGATCGGCTACGTCCACCGACTCCTTCACCTATACCGCGTCGGACGGCAACGGTGGGACGGCAACGGGTACGGTATCCATCACAGTATCGAACCACACACCCGTGGCGACGGAACTTGTCGTGACCGCAGAGGCCAACACGGCCGTGTTGATCACCCTGGCAGCTACGGACCCAGAGGAAAAACCATTAACATATTCGATCGTGATTCCTCCGGCCAGCGGTACGCTGTCGCCGGTTTCCGGAGCCACCGTCCTATACACGCCGAACAACGGCTTCCAAGGGACGGATCTGTTCACATACGCGGCCAGCGACGGGGTCAACACCTCGGTGCCGGCCACGGTCGCGGTCACAGTCAACGCGCCGAACTTGCCTCCGGTGGTGCAGCCCGACGGCTACGCGGGACCAGAGGACACTATCCTGACCGTACCGGCTCCGGGCGTGCTTTCTAACGACTCTGATCCCAACGGCCACGCTATTCAGGCTGCCCTCGAGACATCTCCGGACCATGGCGTGGTTACCCTTCTGCCCGACGGGTCGTTCACGTATACGCCGGATCCCAATTACTTCGGCCCCGACGCCTTTACGTATGTGGCTGCGGACGCTCAGTCGGTTTCCACCGCTGCAATGGTGACGCTGGTAATTACACCGGTAAACGACAAGCCCACCGTCCAGAATGCGACCTTGGAGGCCGTCGCCGGGATACCCGCGCAGGTCACCCTGGTCGGTGCCGACGTTGAGGGCAGTGCGCTCACGTTTGCCCTGATAGTGCCGCCTCAGAACGGCGATGTAACCATGGCCGGCAATGTGGCCACGTACACCGCAACAAGCAGCTTCCGTGGCACGGACGACTTCTTTGTCCGGGCGAGCGACGGGACGTCGACTTCCGAACTCGCAAGCGTAACGGTCACTGTCACCGGGAACGATGCGCCTCTCGCTGTGCCGGACACCTACACGGTGGACGAAGACGACGTTCTTAGCGTGAACGCGGCGGGGGGCGTGTTATCCAATGACACCGATGTTGATGGTGACCCACTAACGGCGGTCTTGGTCGTGGATGCCAGTCATGGAAATATCTCGCTGAACCCGGATGGCGGCTTCTTCTACGAGCCTGATGTGGACTTCTTCGGCCAGGACAGCTTTGGCTACCAAGCCACGGACGGTATGGCGCCGTCCGAGACCGCCTTCGCCACAATTACCGTAAATCCTACCGGTAGCGCACGCCTGCAGATAGTGCTCAACGCACCGGACGACGCTGTTAACCCGGGGGACATTTATCTCAACGGCGAACTGGTGGCCCGGAGAGCACCCTATTTGTTCGCGGGTCCGTTTCAGGACGTTCAGGACGGGCCGGTCCAGGTGTCGCTTGCGCCTGGAGGAACCAACATTGGCGCGGCGGTTGCCACTCTCTCCGGGACCTTGGAGGAAGACGGGACTTACATCGCGGTTATCTCCGGAACGGGGTCCCTGGGTTACCAGCTTCACCTGATTGATCCTGCCCGTGAGGCCTCGCTGACAACCGGAGTCCAGGTGGCCTTCTACCATGGCTCACCGGACACCCCGACGGTGGATCTGGTTGCGCTCCCTGACAACGTGGAGGTGGGACACGATCTGACTTTCGGTGCCTTTACGCCGTACGTCAACAACGCTGCCTCGACGTATGACTTCAGTGTTCGGCTCGCCTTGGGATCCCAATTGGATATCTTCAGGATTGGTCTTACGACTCCGGGAGCGGCCCATCTGGTGATGCTGACAGGTCTCTTGGCTGATTCGTCGCCCTCAGAGAAGACCTCTGCCACCTACCCACTTACAATGGTCGGGGTGAATGGAGACGGCACAACGAGCGGGAGCATCGTGGTTACCGCAATCGAGCCATCGTCTGATCTGGTGCCAAAGACATTCCTCCTGCGTGGGAATTACCCGAACCCGTTTAATCCCCGGACCAATGTCCAGTTCGACCTGCCGGAGGCTGCAGAGGTTGAAGTCAGGGTAACGGATCTCCTTGGACGCGAAGTTTTGGCGGTTCCGTTGCAGTCGATGTCGGCAGGTACCAATCTGGCCATCCCGCTCGACGCGACCGAGTTGGCCTCAGGGATCTACATCTATCGTGTTGAAGCGCACGCTGCCAATGAGCACTACGTCGCGGTGGGCACCATGACCCTGATCAAGTAATGACGTGAGCGCGGCGCGGCAAACGCCGTCGCAGGTGACCGTTTGGCTGGATGCCACCGCACTTCCCATTGCAGTCATTGGGGCCGCCGTATCCGCTTCGGCCTTTATTCTGATCGGGGGGCGTCCTGATGCCCCAACAGTCCTTATGGCGGCGGCGGGCGCCTTTCTGGTCTACCTGATTGATCGAGCCTGGGTCTTCTCTCCGGAAGATGTGACCAATCGGCCCGAGCGTATTCAGTGGCACGCGCGGCACCCCCGTTATCGTTGGGGCGCGGGCGCCCTGGGTCTGGCTGTGGCCGGTTCCGCCTGCTGGAATTCGCCCACCGCTGTGCAGTGGACGGCAATAGTCCTTGGACTGGCCTCCCTCATCCATGTCACTTCCATAGGAGGCCGGCGCGGCAAGACGCGACCTGTTCTTAAACTTGTGCTGATAGCGGTGGCCTGGGGCCTTGGCTCGGCCGTGCTGCCGATGATGTTACGGCTGTCACCAGAAAGCGCGGAACTGCTTCTGGCGCACGAGCGGATGAGCCTTCTGGCGGTGGCCGCCGCCAGGGCGATGGTAGTGGGCGCCAATGTGCTGGTATCCGATATTCACGACATCGATGGCGACGCGCGGATCGGCATACGGTCGGTGTCTGCCACACTTGGGGCCGTTCGCGCCCGATGGGCTGCAGTGGGACTCCTTCTGGGCGCTGTCGTCGTCGCCGGCGTGATGGTTGTGTCCACCGGCAACTACCTGTGGGCGGTGGAAGCCTTGGGTATGGTGGTGTTCGCGATGCTTGTACACCCCGGGCGGAAGACCCTGCCAGGTCCGCTTGCCCTGGACTTGTTGGTGGGCTGGCCCTTGATAACGCTTCTGGCCTGGGCCATTCTGTAGCCCGGAGCACCCGCTCGCACCGGGCATTCTACAGTCCGGGCACGCCAGAATCCATGGGACTCATCCCGCGTATATTATTACGATTGGGCCACCCCGCCCGCGCGCATTCGGCACCATTGCCCTCATTCTGAAAGCCCAGATTCCGCACCAACATGGTTCGCACTTTTCTTGTCTGCATGCTAGCCGGAGTCCTGAGTGTCTCCGCCGTAACCGCGCAGGACCTGCCCATACAGCTCGATGTGGATCATGCGTCGTTTGCCTACGACGATTCGGCCTCCATGATCGAGATGTATTTGGCCTTCGAGGCCAAGACTCTTCCGTTTGTGGGCTCAGAGTTGGGTTTCTCGGCGATTTTGCCCGTCGACATCTCTGTTCAGCGTTCGACGGACGCACTTCTGCCAGGCTCTCCCATAGAGGCCGTCTGGTCAGACTCACTGGACCTGACTTTCGTTATCGCGGACACCAGCGGGCTACAGGAGGGTCAGCAGTTCCTCCATCAGGTGCGCGCTGCCGTGCCTCCCGGGGAGTACGAGATGCAGATCATCATCCCCGAAGGAGCGAACAGGCCACAACTGATGCTCCGCCGAGACATGGTGGTACCCGATTTTTCGGACTCCGATCTCGTCGAGTTGTCAGATATCACGCTGGCATCCGAGTTGCGCCAGGCTTCATCCAGGGATGAGGCGTTTTTCAAGAACGGACTCGTCGTCAAGCCCAACGCCAATCAGCTGTTTGGAAGCGGCCTGAATCAGCTCTTCTTCTATGCCGAGGCGTATAACCTGAACAGGCTGTCGGCGGAGTCTGAGAACTACACGATGTTATCGTACATCGCCCGAGCCAATCTTCCCCAGCCCATCGAGAACCTCCAGCGTCGGGCCCTGCGTCCCATTCGTGACCCGGACGTGGTGGTGGGCAACTTCGACCTGTCTCTGCTACCCAGTGGATCGTATTTCCTGCGGTTAGCGGTCCTGAACTCTGACAACGAATCCGTTGTGGAGCGCTCCCGGAAGTTCTTCGTGTACAACCCGCACATCCAGCAGGTAGTCACCCAGGGTCTGGAGACTGACTTCGAGACAAGTCAGTACGCGAACATGGCGGTGGAGGAGGTGGACCAGATGCAGGCGCATATTCAGTCCATTGCAACCACGACCGAGAAGTCCCGCATGAAGACCATCGAGGACCTTGAGGAGCGGCGCCGGTTTCTCATGCAGTTCTGGATGACCCGGGATCCGAACACAAACACGCCGGTGAACGAGCTTCAGGAGGAGTTCTACCAGCGCCTGCAGTACGCCAACGATCGGTACACGACGGCCTTTGATGAAGGGTGGGAGACGGACCGAGGTCGGACGCTACTCCGCTTTGGGTCTCCGACAAACGTAGATCCCCATCTTTTCGATCGGGGCCTTCGCCCGCACGAGATCTGGCAGTACAACAACATCCCTGGAGAAGGTCAGGCGATTTTCGTCTTCGCCGACCGGGACGGCTACGGGTTCTTCGAACTCTTGCACTCTACAGTCTCTGGAGAGCGCAAACTGGCCAATTGGCAAGCTGAGATCAGGGAGACAGGAGAGTAGCATGCCGGTTGATCACGCGTACATCTCTTCTCTGGCTGAGCTTGTTGGCCAGACCGTCACCCTCAAGGGTTGGCTTTATAACAAACGGGCAGGGAAGGGGATCTTCTTCCTGATCCTGCGGGACGGCTCCGGTATCACGCAGTGTGTCGTGAACCAGGAAGACCTGGACGACGCCAGTTGGGAGGCCGCTGTCGAGGCGACTCAGGAGAGTGCCCTGGCAATCTCCGGAGAAGTGAGGGCGGACGAGAGGCAAGTTGGAGGCTATGAGCTTCATGCCTGCGCGGTTACGCTGATCAGCAAGGCCGAGGAGTATCCCATCACTCCCAAGGAGCATGGCGTCGAGTTCCTGATGAACCAGCGCCACCTCTGGCTTCGCAGCCGGAAGCAGTGGGCGATCATGCGGATCAGGAATCGCATCATCTATTCGATACACCAGTTCTTCCAGGAGGACGGCTTCGTTCAGATGGATGCCCCGATCCTGACGGGGAACGCGGTCGAGGGCACCTCGACGCTCTTCAAGATCGACTACTTCGGCAAGCCCGCCTACCTGACACAGAGTGGTCAGCTCCACGGCGAGGCCATGGCAATGGCCATGGGCAAGATCTACACGTTTGGACCCACGTTCAGGGCGGAGAAATCCAAGACACGTCGCCATCTGACGGAATTCTGGATGATCGAGCCGGAAATGGCATTCTATGACCTGGAAATGAATATGGAGGTGGCAGAGTCACTTCTTATTCGCCTGGTCACGGACGTCACGGAGCAGTGTGCCGAGGAGCTTGAGATTCTGGAGAGGGATCTGGCGCCACTGGAAAGGGCGAAGAAGAAATTCCCTCGGGTCACCTACGATCAGGCGGTGGACATCCTGCATTCGGATGAGACGGCGCGGATGATGGACGAGCGGATTGCGGCCACCACCCAGGAAGATGCGGACCTTGTCGTAGAGCTGGCAGAGAACAAGACGCGCTACGGGCAGGCCAAGAAGTGGGAGAAGCGCAAGATGGACGCCCGCGAGATCGAGATCCGGAAGCGCCAATCAGAGATCGAGGAAGAGCTTCGCAACTTGCCCAAGTGGAAGGAATCCGCTCGGACCTTTGAGTGGGGCACTGATTTCGGAGGAAGCGACGAGACTGTGATCACCTGGCACTTTGACCAGCCCATCATTGTCCACCGCTTCCCGCACCAGTTCAAGGCCTTCTACATGAAGCGCGACCCGGAGGATGACCGGCTGGCCCTGGGCATGGACGTGCTGGCCCCGGAGGGGTATGGCGAAATTGTGGGAGGCGGAGAACGTGCCACTGACCTGGCATTCCTGGAGGCCCAGGTCGAGGCCCACGGACTCCCCGCAGAAGCTTTTGACTGGTACTTCGATCTGCGCAAGTTCGGATCCGTCCCCCATTCGGGATTTGGAATCGGCCTGGAGCGGACGGTTGCCTGGATCTGTGGGCTGCACCATCTGAGGGAGGCGATTCCGTTTCCGCGGCTCCTGGATCGGATTCATCCGTAGCACTCGGCCGGAAGCGTGAGTCCGACCTGCTCCGCCCAGGAGTGGCTCAGGGTTTGCAGAATCACGTGCAAATCGCTCAAATAAAAATTGTCATGCTGAAAAGCCCGTCCTACCGCATATCTACGCCGATAGTGTCCACTCTCGCACTCGCGGTGTCCCTCCTGGTGCTCAGCGCGCTCGCTCCAGGAACGGCTCAGGCACAGCGTCTCGTCACAGTTCAGGGCGAAGGTGTCCTGAGTGTGGAGCCCGACCACGCCATCGTCAGCTTCGGGATTGCAACGTTGGACAAGGATCCTGAAAACGCCAGGGCCAAGAACGCGAAAGCTTCGGCCGACGCCATGAATCAGGTCCGCGCGCTTGGCATCGACGAGCGCCTGATCAAAATGGAGCAGCTCCGGATCCAACCTCGGCGGCGATATGATCAGCGCCAGCAGACCTGGATTGAAGAGGGCTTCGAGGCAGTCAGAGATGTCAGCGTCAAAGTTGAAGACCTGGACCAACTGCCCACGCTGATATCCCGCATCGTCCAGAACGGTGCCAACAGGCTCAGCGGAGTTGCCTACGACATCCGTGATCGGGAGGGCGCCAAGCGGGAGGCCCTGCGTCTGGGCGCGCTCAACGCCCGCGCAAAGGCCCAGCTGTTGGCGGAGACGCTGGGGGCCAGGCTCGGGCAGGTCGTGCAGATTAACGAGGGAAACGTCTTCGTACCCAGGCCCACCTATCGCATGGATGAGATGGCGGTTTCCGCCCGTTCATTGGATGCAGCTCCGGAGCCGGCGGCTTATGCGTCTGGCGAAATCGAAGTCCGGGCGACCGTAACGGTGGTCTTTGAACTGGTCTCTCCGCCCGTAGAGGGCAACTGACCGAAGGCGCGGGCGTCAGTCTGCGACGCAGTCCTCGAGCCACTCCACGATTCCGCTCAACACGCGGTCCTGATTCAGGTCGTTCAGCGCTTCGTGGTAGACGCCCTCAAACAGGCTGAGTTGTTTGTGGCTCGTGGTGAGTCGGTCATACAGATCCCGGCTACCGTTGGGGTCCGCAAGACGATCGGCGGTGCCGTGAAAGATGAGAACCGGAAGGCTCAACAGGTGGCCTTCCGCATCTACGCGTCGCATTCCCCTGATAAACGCTGCTCCTGTGCCGGCCGGCATGCGGCCGTGGTAGTTTAGCGGATCCGCGTTGGCATCGTCCACGACGGATTCAATCCGGGAAATGGCCGATCGGTCCATGGTAATGGTCGGGAGTCTGGGTGCCAGGGTTCCCAGAAGAGTCGCCACCTTTTGAAGTACGGGGGCCTCCTGCGATCGGAGGAGGGGAGAGCTCAGAATCAGTCCGTCAATCCCCGGCGGCGGAGAGAGGAGGCTCCGGGTCCCGGACGCTGCGGTTGTGGACGACTCCTCGCGCATGGAGTACAACGTCGAAACGAGGCCTCCCATGCTGTGGCCGAAGACGAAAAGAGGAATGCCCGGCCACTGGTCCCGAGCCGTAATCACCATCTCGCCCAGGTCATCAGCCAAATCATCTATGGCTCCGACAAATCCCGGCGGGCCGGCCGATTGGCCGAACCCGCGATGATCGTAGAGCAGAGCAGCAAACCCCGCGTCGTTTAGGGCACGCGCCAGATGCGCGTACCGACCGCAGTGTTCAGCGTAGCCATGAGCAACGACGACCGCCCCAATAGGCGCGGTCGTCGTTGCCCAGAACTCCCTGTAAATCTGCGGATGATCCGCCTCAGTATTCTGATCCGCCACTAGGTCATCCGGCGGATCGCCGGGGAATTAGGCCTTGGAGCCTTTGAACTTGTTGTACGCAAATAGAAGTACGACGGCGCCGACAGTGGCCGCCACAACGTTGCCGATGATACCGCTGGACGAAAGCCCAACCAGTCCGCCCAAAAAGGACCCGACGAATGCGCCGCCAACGCCAAGAACGGTCGTAAGGACGAACCCACCGCCCTCTTTGCCCGGCATGATGTATTTGGCAGCTGTGCCGGCAAGGAAGCCGACCAGAACGGTCATTAGTATGCTCATGGTGCCCTCTCTTGGGTGAAGGAAGTGTTACAAGGTAGTCAATGCTACGGGGGCCGTCTATCTTCGGATGCACTCGCGACAAGAATCAATTTAGCGCACATGAGAAAGACACTGATGGTCTCGATTTCGGGGATCCGGGGCATCTTTGGGAGCGGCCTGGACCCGGAGGTACTGGTCCGATACACTTCAGCTTTTGGCGCCTGGTGCGCCGGGCAACCTAACAGCAACGACCGTCCCTTGGTGATTGTGGGTAGGGATGCCCGCGTGACCGGCCAAATCTGCAGCCAGGTGGTCTGTGCCACGCTGCAGGCGGTTGGCTGCCGGGTGATAGACCTCGGCCTGGCCACCACTCCGACGGTCGAGATGGCGGTGATCGGGCACCGCGGCCAGGGCGGGATTGTGCTCTCTGCATCGCACAACCCTGCCGAATGGAATGCCCTCAAACTGCTGAACGGGAAGGGTGAATTCCTGTCTCCGGAGGAGGGACGAGAGGTCATCGACCTGGCTGAGCAAGGGGCGGATCTGACGGTGCCGTGGGACAAGATTGGGAGCCTGGAATCGGGCACGTATCTGGATGAACACATCCAGGCCATCCTGGACCTCCCGTTTATTGACCCGGGTGCTATCGCGAATCGCGACTTCAGAGTGGTTGTGGACGGCATCAATTCCATTGGTGGGGTAGCCATTCCCGCGCTCCTTCGGGCCATCGGCGTAAGAGATGAGCAGATTGTCCGTGTCAACTGCGATCCCACCGGGTTATTTGCGCACGTCGCGGAGCCGCTGCCGGAAAACCTGATAGATACTATTGAGGTCGTCAGAACCTCGGGTGCCGACATAGGCATCGTGGTAGACCCGGATGCGGACAGACTCGCCTTGATACAGGACGGCGGCGTGTACTTCTCCGAGGAACTCACGCAGGTCGTGGCGGCGGACTTCCTATGGCGATTTCGTACCGGGCCGTTTGCAACCAACCTGTCCTCTTCCAGGGCTATCGAGGACGTGGCGGCTCGCTACGGCGCGGCAGTGCATCGCTCGGCAGTCGGCGAGATCAACGTGGTCAAGAAAATGCAGGAGGTCGGTGCGGTCCTGGGGGGTGAGGGCAACGGCGGCGTGATCCTGCCGGATCTGCACTATGGCCGTGATGGCCTTGTGGGCACGGCGATGGTTCTCCAGCACCTGGCCAACCTGGGCGCCTCAATGACGGACGTCCGGGCAGACCTGCCCGCATATCACATCGTGAAGCAGAAGACCCAGATCGGAGATCTGGATCCTGACGCTCTCCTGGGCCGCATGTTGGATCGCTACGCGGGCGAACAGATCTCCACCATAGACGGTGTCAAGATCGACTTTGAGGAAGGCTGGGTGCATATGCGCAAGTCCAACACCGAGCCGATCATACGCGTGTACTCGGAGGCTTCAACCCAGGAGCGCGCCCGAGAGTTGGGCCAGCGTTTCATGGCCGAGTTGGTGGCTTGAATTATAGTGCTCCGCCGACTTAGCCCGCGTATGGTGTCCCCATAATGTCGAACATTGACACTCATGGGTGGTTTGCTATACTGTCCGCATGTGATAACAAGAGCAAAAGCAATGAACGTATCACTGACCTCAACACTCGAGGGAATGGTGAAAACCCTGGTCAAGTCGGGTCGCTACAACTCGGCTAGCGAGGTTGTTCGCGAAGGTCTCCGACTTATTGAGGAGCGAGAGCAGCTTCGCCAAATCAAGCTCGCAGCGCTTCGCGAAGCCATCCAGGAGGGGAGAGATAGTGGACCCTCAGCACCATGGGACGTTGATGACTTCAAGGAGAAGGCAAGGGAGCGTCATGAGAAAGGCGTCGGTAACAGCGCCTCATGACGGTAAGAGTATCTCCGCGAGCACGTCTAGACTTGTTTGAAATCTGGGACTACATAGCAACAGACAGCGTGGTGCAGGCGGACAAGATGTCCGACGCGCTTGACGGACTACTATCACTCCTTGCTGAAAACCCGGAGATGGGCAGAGACCGGAGCGAGCTAGAACCAGGACTCAGGAGCTTTCCGACTGGCCACTATGTGATCTTTTATAATGCTGTCCAAGGCGGAATTGAGGTTCTGCGCGTGCTGCACGGAGCACGGGATATCCCCGATATACTTGAAAAATAGCGAGAGGGCGGGCAATTGTACGCAACCCGTTTGAGGGCTGTGCGGCGGATAACCCCGGTCGCGTCAACTAAACGCCAGCCCAACTGACTCTGCCGTCGCTCCGGTGCCGGACACGCCGGCCCCCCCCCCGGGCCTTAAACGCCAGGACCACAATTCTGCTAGACGTCCCGAAAGTGCGCGTCTTCCACGTCACGATCTGCCCGGGATTGGGCAGACGTCTTCCGATGAACGGTAACCTCGCCGACCTCCGCGGCCTCGCCGCTGGCGCGCTGGCGCGGGTCGGCCTGGCGCCTGCCAGACTGTGAGCCAATGTCGCCAGATCCGTCTGCCGCGGCAGCCATGACTTCCTCGACTCCCTTCATGAGTCCACGCACGAACTTGCCGGCGCGGATCATCTTGAAGGCCAACCAGGCCAGAAAAAGCAGGAAAACAAGCTTGAACATCAGACTTAGATGCGGGCAGGGTTGAAATAAGTGGTACCGGCATAACCGACCCGGGCCACCTGCTGAACGATCTCCTCCAGGTCCTCTTTGGAACGAACGAAGTCAATCTGCTCCGTGTTTACGATGAGAAGGGGAGAAGTGTTGTAGCGAAAGAAAAAATCCTCGTACGCTTTGTTGAGCGAGTCAATGTATTCCCGGTCCATGTCCTGCTCGTACGAACGGCCTCGTCTCGCGATCATCCGCATGAGGCGCTCCGTGGAGGCCTGTAAATAGACAATCAGGTCAGGCTGAGGCACGGTGGCCTGCATGATGCCGAACATGGTGTCGTAGAGCTGGAGCTCGTCTCCCGAGAGGTTCAGGCGGGCAAAGAGCCTGTCCTTGTCGAACATGTAGTCGCTGACGACCGTCTCGTGAAAGAGATCGGGGCGACTCAGCGACTGCTGTTGCCGAAACCGGCTGGCCAGGAACGCAAGCTGAGTCTGGAAGGCCCAGCGGGGCCTGTCGGCGTAGAACCGCGAAAGAAAGGGGTTTTCGTCGAACTCCTCCATGACCTCGCGGGCCTGGAATCGTTTGGCCAGGAGGCGGGCCAGGGAGGTCTTTCCGGCCCCGATGACTCCCTCAATGACCACATAACGCAAGTCCTTGGGCAGCGTGTCGATTCTGGCCCTGACGCCACGCTTGGTCTCAGGCCACAACTCAGCCTGTGGTGCCGTGCGATCAGGTACGTTCAGCGGGATCTCCACACGATTCACCGGGTGCCTGTCCGGGCAATCGGTCAGGAGAGCGCTCACGCTTGCGTTCCAACCGGGGACAAAGAGGTTCGGGGCCAGATCTGCCAACGGCTGGAGTACGAATCGCCTGTCAGCCAACCTTGGATGTGGTACGGTCAGGCCAGTTTGGTCGATCTGATCGTGCCCATAGAGCAGAAGATCAATGTCGAGCGTTCGCTGCTCCCACCGACCCCCCGTTGTCCTGACGCGGCCATTGGATGCCTCGATTGCGAGACATGCGGCAAGTAGGTGGCCAGGATCCAGGCTTGTCCGAATCTGGAGCGCCGCATTCAAATAGGCCGGCTGTGTGTCGCCCGTGGTTTGGGCGGCAGACTCGTACACACCTGACGCTGCGATCACCTCGATGGACTGGTGCTCTTCAAGCTGGTCCACGGCACCCTGCAGCAGGCTCGCTCGATCTCCCGAGTTGGAGCCCAGGGCAAGATATGCGACGATGGTGTCCACTTGCATTCGCGAACTTTGGGCTATCGAGCGGGAGGATCTCCCCGACCGGAGCCGAGGATTTTAGCGGACCATCAAGTTCGCGTTTCCCGACCGGAAGATCGACCCCGCAATATCCATAATTCCGGGGGTGCCGTTCGTCCCGGCGGGCCCGGGATCGCGCGGCAGGCCCCGGATGGTCCGGAGGCCGGGGAGGCCCGGCGGGCCCGGGTTGCACCAAACAAGAAGGGCGGAGCCGCATAGCGGCCCCGCCCTTCTCAAACCTGCGACTCGGCGATTGCCGAGGGCATGGACTAGAAGTCCATGCCACCCATGCCGCCCATTCCACCGCCGCCCGACATTGCCGGTGCGGAATCCTTCTCAGGACGGTCAGAAATGACCGTTTCAGTGGTCAGAAGCAGACCGGATACAGAAGCTGCATTCTCAAGAGCTGTGCGAGTGACCTTGGTCGGGTCAATCACGCCTTCCTCAATGAGGTTGCCGTAGGTGTCGGTGCGGGCATTGAAACCGAAGTCTCCCTTGCCCTCCTTGACCTTCTGGACGATGATCGAACCCTCGAGACCGGCGTTAGCAACGATCTGACGCATGGGCTCTTCCAGCGCACGGCGCACGATGGCGGCGCCGATGTTCTGGTCTTCGTTCTCGAACTTGACATCGGTGATTGCCTCGATTGCACGAAGCAGCGCAACGCCACCACCTGCAACAATGCCTTCCTCGATGGCAGCGCGGGTTGCATGCAATGCATCCTCAACACGTGCCTTCTTCTCCTTCATCTCGGGCTCCGTGGAGGCACCGATCTTCAGGACGGCAACACCACCTGCAAGCTTCGCAAGGCGCTCCTGGAGCTTCTCACGATCGTAGTCGCTGGTCGTGGAATCAATCTGCTGCTTGATCTGGTTGGCGCGAGCCTTGATCTGAGCGGCATCACCGGCACCATCAACGATGATGGTGGTGTCCTTGTCCATGACCATACGCTTGGCCTGGCCGAGGTAGTCCAGCGTGGTGTTCTCGAGGCGGTAACCCTTGTCCTCGGAAACAACCGTACCACCCGTAAGGATGGCGATGTCTTCCAGCATTGCCTTGCGGCGATCACCGAAGCCTGGAGCCTTGACGGCTGCAACCTTGAGCGTGCCACGGAGCTTGTTGACCACCAGGGTAGCCAGCGCTTCGCCTTCGACATCCTCAGAGATGATGGCAAGCGGGCGGCCCATCTGGGCAACCTTCTCGAGGACCGGGAGCAGGTCCTTCATCGCGGAGATCTTCTTGTCGTGGATGAGGATGTAGACATCCTCAAGGATGGCCTCCATGTTGTCCGCATCGGTGACGAAGTAAGGAGAGAGGTAGCCGCGGTCGAACTGCATACCCTCGACAACCTCGAGCTGCGTTTCGGTACCCTTGGCTTCTTCAACCGTGATAACACCTTCCTTGCCGACCTTCTCGAAGGCCTCAGCGATCAGGTCGCCAATGGCGTTGTCGTTGTTGGCAGAGATGGATGCAACCTGGGCGATCTCGCTCTTGCCCTCAATGTCGCGGCTCTGCTCGCGCAGATTCGCTACAACCAGGGCCACGGCGGCGTCGATACCCCGCTTGAGGTCCATCGGGTTGGCACCGGCGGTGACGTTCTTCAGACCAGCGGTCATGATGGCCTGGGCCAACACGGTTGCAGTCGTCGTACCGTCGCCGGCTACATCACTGGTCTTGGAAGCAACTTCCTTGACCATCTGGGCGCCAACATTCTCGATGCGGTCTTCCAGTTCAATTTCTTTGGCAACCGTAACACCGTCCTTGGTGACCGTGGGGGCGCCGAATTTTTTCTCGATGATAACATTGCGTCCCTTGGGACCCAACGTGACCTTCACTGCGTCGGCAAGCGCGTCTACTCCGCGCTTCAGGCCGTTGCGTGCGTCAGCATCGAACGTAATCTGCTTAGCCATGATTAATTTTGGTCTTCGTAATTCGTAGGGTGGGATTGGTCGATTGGCCTAAGCCAGGACCTTAACCGACGATTCCGAGAATGTCGGACTCGCGCATGATGAGCACGTCGTCGTTGTCCAACTCGATCTCGGTACCGGAGTACTTTCCGTAGAGGACGGTATCACCCTCCTTGACGGTCATATCGATCTTGTTACCGTTTTCGAACCGACCCGGTCCGACGGCAATGATGGTGCCCTTCTGGGGCTTCTCTTTCGCTGTATCGGGGATGAAAAGGCCGCTGGCGGTCTTCTCTTCGGCCGCCTGTGGCTTAACAACCACGCGATCAGCTAGAGGCTTGATGCTTGCCATTGCAAGTACCCTCGCTATTTAGATGGATGGGAAATTCGGTATTGGCACTCGCCGGGTCTGAGTGCTAATGCATAGACGTGGCACTCCCGGCAGGAGAGTGCTAAACCGTGGTGCCCCCCGTGCGGTTCCGCCCTCTTGATGTCTCCATGGCCGCTTCACCCCCGAGATCGCGTGCGACACGTGAAAGATGTGCGAACCCGCGGCTCGGGTTACCGTTGACGCAGCCTGGACCAAACAGACAGGGTGTGAAGCCGCTTTCAGGACGCGAACGCAGAGGTTGGATGTTGGCCCTGGGAACGGGGCTTGGCATCGTTGCGCTCGCCTCGCTCCCGCCATTTGTGGGGGAAGGCGCGCGGCCCTGGATCATGCAGGCGTTCGTCGCAGTCTGCCATCAACTCCCGGACAGGTCACCGAGCATAAACGGTGTCCAACTGGCCGTGTGCCACCGGTGCTACGGGATCTACTGGGGTATCCCCATGGCCGCATTGGCCTACTTGGGGATTCGTGGAGCAGGGATGCCGCCAAGAAAAATGGCGCCTTGGATACTGGCTGCCTCTCTGTTTCCCATTGCCGTGGATTGGGGAGGAGACTTCCTGGGTTTCTTCGAAAACACGCCCGCATCGCGCGTATTGACGGGGCTGGTTTTTGGCCTGGTGGCGGGGTTCTTTTTCGTCGTGTCGCTCGTGCAGGCAACCACAAAGCAGGCTTCCCCGCCGAACCCGTCCGATCCTCCCGATGTGAGCGAAAGACCGGATCCGCGATAACACGAGCGGTCTGGAAATTCATTCACGGATGGCCGTATTATGTACAGATTCCCCTTCAAATATCTGCGCAGTCATGCCTAGCAAACAGCAGTCGATCATCCTAGGAGGCCTCGTGGTCGGCCTCCTCAGCACTTCGTATCTCAGTTTCATCAACATCCTCTGCTGTGCCGGCGTATTGACCGGTGCGATGGTCGCGGTCTGGCACTACACGTCTACCAACGAGCTGACGCTCTCCGGAAGCCAGGGAGCCTCGTTGGGTGTTCAGGCGGCGCTGGCAGGATTTGCGATAGCGTTTGTCCTCAACTTCGTCCTTATGTCTCTCGGGATTCGGCATGACCTGGCCGTCGCGGAATGGAGCCTGAACACATTCGGCGATAACATGCAGGATGCGCAGCTTGAGCAGCTCGAAGAGCAACTCAACACGCCTTTTTCGCTGGGCTTCTATCTCAAGACAACCATCCTGAGTATGAACGGCGCAATCGGTATAGCCGCAACCGCTGCGTTTGGGGCAATTGGCGGCGCAATTGGTGCCGCGGCATTCAAGAACGGCCCGGAAGAAGACGCGTCGTAATCGGAGAGCGCCCCGGCCTCGCGTTTCGCGACTAGCGGCCGGGGCCGCGCTTTGACTTGGGCGGTCCGAGGACTTCCCGAGCAATGATGGCCTCCCTCACCGCCTCCGGAGAAGAGAAACGCCTGGATGATGGCGCCGGAGCCTGAATAGATTTGGGCCTGCCCTGATGATCATGGCCAACCAGTGCGTCACGGAATTCCGGTCCTGAAGCCTCAAATGCGTTCTCGTCGACTCGCTTGACGGGTGCGGGCTTGGCCTTGGGCGTGCGCCATTCAGACGATGGGGCACCCGACGACTTCCATTCCGAGCCAAAGGTCTTGAAGTCGCTGTGCCAGTCCGTCCCGCCCGGATTTACCTGATGGAATTCGTCGCTCGGTTTGGGAGCTTTCGCGGGAGCTCTGGGAGCGGCAACCGGTGCAGAATCGAGAGTAGAAGGACCCCGCGTGGCGCTTTTGGCAGCGGTAGATATCCGCGTAGGGGCGGTCGCACGCCGGTCTGGAATGGAGGGTCCTGCACCGCTGGGCACCGATGGAGGAGGCGCGGCTCTGGGCGCGGCCCCGGGGGCTGGCTCTGGACCTGGCGCAGGGGTGCCGCCAAGGGCTTCGCGAATCTCGGATAGCGCCTGGTCAAACTCATTCAGCGGCTCGTCTGACTCAAGCGCTTCCTGGTTTTCTCGATCCCGCTTCTTCTTGCTGGCGATGGCTTGAAGAATCCAGTAGGCAACTATCGCGATAATAAAAAGATTGTCCACGGCGTCGGTGTGAGAAAAGGAAGATAACGCTACCCGGCACCATTCGCGGCCAATGCTTCAATAAGTCTGCGATTCGCTCTTGGGAACGCGTACGCATCAAGATCGGCCTGGGAGACCCACTTCCAGGGTTCATTCGAGGCGGAAACGGGCGTACCCGAAACCATCCGGCAGGAGAAGGCATGGAGTCGTATCCGGAAGTGCGAATAGGCATGCCGAATGATTGGAAATCCTTCGTGGACGGATACTTCAATACCAAGCTCTTCCCGAATCTCCCGGCTGCACGCTTCGGAGGGGGCTTCGCCTTCGTGGCATTTGCCCCCCGGAAATTCCCAGAGGCCCCCCAGCAAGCCATCTGCGGGCCGTCTCTGAATGAGCACCTGGTCCTGGGCATTCCAGACGACGCCTACCGCAATCTCAAATTCAGGCACGGGCTTGCGCGGCTTCTTGACTGGATAGCGTTCCGGGCTGCCCTCCGTGCGAGCGGCGCATCCGCGCGCGACCGGACAGTGCGGGCAGTCGGGTTGTTTTGGCGTGCAGACCATCGCGCCCAACTCCATCAACGCCTCGTTGTGCTCGCCAGGACGGTCTGGGTCCAACAGGTCCTGGGCCCTTTCGCGCAGAAGAGACCGGGTCTGCGATGATCCGACGTCGGCGGCAAGTGCGTCGAACCGTGCCAAGACCCGCACCACGTTCCCATCAAGCACGGCCTGTGGAATACCGAATACGATCGAGCCGACCGCCGAGGCTGTGTAGTCGCCTATCCCGGGCAGTCCGCGAAGGCCTTCGTAGGAGGTGGGGATCTGGCCTCCATGATCTCGGACCACCATCTGAGCGGCTCGGTGCAGGTTTCGTGCCCTGGAGTAATAGCCCAGACCCTCCCAGTTCAGGAGGACCTCGTCCAGGTCAGCTTTTGCGAGCTCCGATACGTCCGGGTATGCGGACACGAACCGCTCGTAGTACGGCATCGCCTGGTCAACGCGCGTCTGCTGGAGCATGATTTCCGACACCCAGACCCGGTATGGGTCATCGGAGCGACGCCAGGGCAAATCTCTCGCGACTTCGGAAAACCACTTTTGGAGCCTTTGCCGGAACTCTTTCTTGCTCTGCCCGCGTTCTGACACGCCTACTGATCCGGACGGGTCACAAAGACGCGCGCAATAACCGTTTCAGTCCGTCCGGCAACTGTATGGGCCGCGAACTCAAATCGGTAATTACCTTCGGCGTCCTGGGGCGTACGCCAGAAGAACGATCCGTCCCTCATCCATCCAAATGCTGGCACCCGCATGGCACGGTACGAAAGGACTGAATCTGCGCCCAGGTGTCCTGGCAGGGATCGGATGAGAACAGTGCCGGCTGCGGTGGTGTCCACCAGGGTGGTATCAAGCGAGGTGGGTAGGGCTGCCGCCAGTTCCGTCGTCCATGCCGCGCCTGGCATCGAGACATCTTGGGCAGTGGGGGCGGAAATCAGGAGGCCCCAGATAACGAGGGATGGCGTCAGCGCCAGGAGTCGGAGCATTCGATGAGAATCGTAAATCGCTCCACAATATACATCTGCCTGGTGGCTATCGGCGTTCTCAACGCCTGTGGACTGGGTACCCTGGTAGCCGGTGCCCAGACGCTTCCAATGGGCTCGGCGCCGCCCGGCTGGACGTATGTGGTTCAGCCGGACCCCGCCGCTGCCGCGGACTCGGCGCGGGTGCAGCCCTGGCCCGCAGGTGTCTCGCCTGGCAACCTCAGCGACCTCATCTCCCACCTGCAGCGTGGCGGCTATTACCAGGCCCGCGTGGACTCGACGGTGGTAACGGAAACAGGTCGGGCGGCTTATGTCGATCTGGGTGATCTCATTCCTGTCAGAGTCTGGGTTGCCGGGCCCGGTCAATCAGATGCGGTTGACCCGGGCGGGCTGATCGGCCAACGGGTTACCGCGGCCGCCATGGACAGCCTTACCGCACATATTCTGGAGGAAATAGAGTCCAGAGGGCGTATTGGGGCCTCCATACGAGTGGACTCGTTCCTGGTGGAGCCAGGCACGATCGGGATTCGGCTGGCCGTGACCGAGGGCGTCCAGGCGACGCTTCTGGGACTGCTGGTCGCGGGGCAGACCCGGGCTTCGACGCGCTTCCTGGAGCGGGTGACAGGGCTGAGGCCGGGCGTCATCCTGGGTTCGTTCGATGCCTCGGCACTTCGAGCCAGACTCACGGATACCGGCCTGTTTTCCCGTGTGGAGATACCGCTGTTGCTTCCGGCCGGAGACTCAACGGCCATCATTCAGATAGGGGTGTCGGATAGAGCGCCAGGGTCCTTCGATTTGGCCCTGGGCTATCTGCCAGCTACGGGTTCAGGCTCCGGCACCATTGTTGGCTCTGGAACGCTTGAACTGCGCAACGTATTCGGGGGAGGCCGGAGGCTTTCCGTGGACCTTGACCGGCTTCCGGGTCAATCAAGCAGTTTGTTGGCCGAGGCCGAAGACCCGTTCGTGCTGGGCCAGAATCTCGGGGCCGAGGTGGCGTTTGCAGGGTATCAACAGGACTCCACGTTCAGCAGTCAGGAGTATCGGATAGGCGCCTCGCTCAGACTTGGCGCGGCTTCGGTCACGGCCTCGGCAACTCGCAGCGCAACGCGTCCCGGCTCTGCGGGCCTTGGGTTTGACGACGGGAGTCAACGCGTTCCGGACTCGCGCACGCGGATGGCCGGCTTCGGGCTGAGACTTTCGGCGCTGGACAGCCGCGTAAATCCCAGGCGGGGCTACGAAGTGGATATCCAGGTACTGCGGGGAAGGAAAAACCGGGTGGCCCGGGAGATTGTCGCGGCGACCGGGGAAGAGATGGACACGCTGCGTGTGGAGCGTGGGGTGCTCCAGGACAGGCTGGAGGGGACACTGCGCTGGCACCAACCGCTGGGGAGGACGCTGTCGGTGGCATCTGGACTGGATTTCCGGGCCTTGGTGTCTGATGTGGTAGACGTGTCCGATCTTTTTCGGCTCGGCGGAGCCACGAGTCTCCGCGGGTACGATGAGGATCGATTTCGCGGCCAGGTGGTTGGCCGGGCGTTGCTGGAGGTCAGGCGTCTGCTGGATGCCACGTCCTATACTTATGCGTTCTTCGATTTGGGGCTCGTTTCCAATCCGCGACTCTTGATCCCGCAAACAGACAAGACGGCCTGGTATCCGGGATACGGGCTTGGCATTCAGCTTCAGACTGCCGCCGGAATCATCAACGTCTCATACGCAATGAATACCGAAGAGGGGCCTCGAAACGGGCGGATTCATCTGGGTCTGGCGTTCGGCTTATGAACCCCAAGCACACCTTCTACGTCCCCCCATCATCCGGAGGCAATCTGGTAGTCCTGCCCCTGGAAGAAGGCAGGCACGCCGACCGCGTGCTCAGACTGAGAGCGGGGGCGCAGGTCTTTCTGGTTGACGGGGAGGGCACAAGAAGTACCGCCGTTCTTGAGGGTGTCTCCAAGCGCCAGGTGACCGCACGTATTGAGTCCAGCACACTGGAGCCCCCGGCCTTGGGGATGCGCGTGACCGTGGGGGCGGCGCTCCTCAAGAACGCAAGTCGATACGAGACCATGCTGGAAAAGGCAGCCGAGTTGGGCGCACAGGAAATTGTGCCCTTGCTCACGAGCCGGTCTGAGCGTTCCAAGTTTCGAGAGGACCGGGCCCGCGCCATTCTCATCGGTGCCATGAAGCAAAGTGGCTCTGCATATTTGACGGCCGTTGGCCCACCCGTCCGTTTCGATGATTTCCTGACGCGGGCATCGCCGGATTCGTTGAATCTGGTTTGCCACGAGGGCGCGACCCCCGAGCAGGCCATCCTGGCTCGATTGCGTGGAGTCACTGCACCCCAGGTGTTGATTTGTGTGGGACCCGAGGGCGGGTTCTCGGACGACGAAATTGCATCGGCAAACGCTGCGGGTTTTCTTACTACTTCGCTGGGCCGGGCCCGTCTTCGAGCCGAAACAGCATCCATTATTGCACTGGCGGCATTTGCCATCGGTCAACCCAATTGACCCGCAGCACACAGGAGGTTCGCCGGTGATCGAGACGAAGCTGGATTCCGAAGAGATATTCAAAGGCATTCTCCTGCACGTCAAACGCGACCGTGTGCGCCTGCCCGACGGAAACGAAGCGGTCCGGGAGTGGATTGACCACCCGGGGGCAGCGGCGGTGGTGCCGATTCTGGACGACGGCAGGGTGATAATGGTGCGCCAGTTTCGTTACGGCCCTGACCGCACCTTCCTGGAGTTGCCAGCCGGCAAGTTCGATGGGAATGGAGAAAAGCCGGAAGAAGTGGCGGTCCGCGAACTGGAGGAAGAGACGGGGTACCGCGCCAGCCACCTGACGCATCTGGGCGCGTTGTACAATGCCGTGGGCTACAGCAATGAGGTCATTCACATCTTCCTGGCCAAGGGCCTGAAACGGACCAAGCAGGCCCTGGACGCCGAGGAATTCCTGACTGTAGAGTTTCACCAGTTGGCCGATCTCGTAGACAAGGCGGCCCGAGGCGAACTGGACGACATGAAGACGGTATCAGGGTTGCTGATGGCTGCCGCCCACCTGCGTTAGGTTTCACGCGGCCTACACGTCGAGCCTATTCCGCAAGTTGAGCGGCCCGCTTATCTTTATAGGCTAATTCCAGAAGAGAAAGTCCGATATGTTGTTTACTGCCCTGATCGTCCTCATTGGTATCATCGGTATCCTGATGACCTTCTCCGTGCTCCTGCAGAGTGGCAAAGGCGGTGGCCTGGCCGGTATTGCTGCAGGCGGGGCTACTACCCAGATCCTGGGCAATCGCCAGGCTCCCGACTTTCTTGAAAAGGCCACCTGGATGTTGGCTACGGCGTTTATCGTCCTCTGCATCCTGACCAACTTTGCGATCGACGATGGTACGCGCCAGAGTGTGATTCAGCAGCAGGTTCAGGACAGCCCGCCGGCTGCGGTATTGCCGCCTCCGACGACGCTCCCCGCTGACGGCGCCGCAACGACACCTCCGGCTACGACACCGCCGGACGGCTCAGGAAACTAAGCCGAAGGGCCAAAAAGAAAGGGGACGCCTCGTCGGAAGCGTCCCCAGTGCCGCGATTCGTCGGTCGATAAGCCGAATTCTGTCGTCAACGGGCTCGCGAGTCCGCGCTGACGTGATCGCCATCTATCTGGGACTGCCGTCACCGACAGCCTCAAGCAGCCTACCCGCGCCGTTGAGCGGGCAACTCATTTCCGGCGAACCGGAAGCCGACGCTGCTTGGCCTTGCACCCCATGTGGTTTACCTGGCCGCACCGGTCACCCGGCACGCCGGTGGGCTCTTACCCCACCATTTCACCCATCACCTGTGCCCGAAGGCCATCGGCTGGTTTGTTTTCTGTTGCACTTGCCGTCTTGAGCCGACGCCCAAGCCTTCCCGTTAGGAAGCACGGTGCCCTGTGGTGTTCGGACTTTCCTCGCCATGCCCCAAGAGGCACGGCGCGGCGATCTAACCGACGAAACTGAAAACGCCCTGCCCTGCGGGAAGTGCCCGCTAGGCCTCGTCCATGATTGAACGGAAGAGTTCGCCGTCCACGATGATGCGTCCGGTGTGCTCACAAACGATAACGCGGTTACCCTGGCGAATCTCATGCTGACGCTGCGGGGGTACGGCAAACCCGGCGGCGGCGCCGCGCTCGAGCGGTACAACTGCACGGCCATCTCTGACACGCGTGCGAAGGCGCTTGTACGCTCTGAGATAGCGATTCTCAACAGACCCTTCCGCTCCGTCCCGCTTCTTCTCCAGACCCTGCTGCTCATGCCGAGTGTCCTCAAGGACCTCCTGCAATTCGGCACGCTTTGCATCAAGAAGAGCGTCGAGGTCGGTGAGCCGCTGACGGGCGTCCGCGACCAGAAGAACCTGCTCTGGCGCCTGCGCCTCCAGAGCAACGATTCGCCCGTTGTTGTCGGTGATACGCTGCTTTTGAGCTTCGATTTCCTTTGTCAGGGCATCGTACTCGCGGTTGTTGCGGACCTGAAGCTGCTGCTCCTCATATCGCTGAATGAGGTTCTCAGCTTCCTTGATGTCCACGGCCGCCTGCCGGCTGGAATCTAGCTGGTCCTTCTGCTCTGTTTCGAGCTTCTCAAGACGTGTGGTCAGCCCGACCTTCTCGTCCTCCATGTCCCGAATCTCGTCAGGGAGGTCCCCTCGAAGCTTCTTGACCTGGTCAATCTTACTGTCAAAGGCTTGCAGTCGGACAAGGGCCTTGAGTTGGTCCCCGATAGATGTCTCGTGCGCTGTTGTAGGCATTCCCGAACTTCGTTACTGAGGGAGATTCGCAATTTCGTAGCGCAAAATAACGGGGGGAGTCTGAGAAAGTTCAGTGCTCCATTGTGCATATCGCGTGCGCTCAGCTCAACCCAACGGTCATTGGCCCGGACTACGGCCTCTGGTGGTCTCGGACGAAACTTTGAACGGGAGATGTGGACCGAATAGTCTTCTGGCAGGCGATACCAGGAAACTCTCTGGTCAGAAAGGACACGAGCAGATCCTCGGTCACCGCCTCCGATTCATAGTGCCCGGCGTCTACGTAGACCAGCCTGGGTTGGCCAGTGGCATCCAGCGCGTCAAAGAACTGGTGGTATTTCACATCTGCCGTCACATAGGC